>JAZSNE010000048.1:0-29528 GCA_045536245.1 Acutalibacteraceae bacterium
TCGCGGTCACAACAGTCCACCGGACTGTTGCTCTGTGCCGCTCGTCCTTCGAATCCCGTTCAAAACAAAAAGCCATCACAGCTGACGCTGTAATGACTTTTTCTGGCGGAGAGTTAGGGATTCGAACCCTAGGTGAGTTTCCCCACACAGCATTTCGAGTGCTGCACCTTCGACCTCTCGGACAACTCTCCGTATATTCTTTTTAACAGCTCTGCTATTTTAGCAGATTTTGAGACGGTTGTCAATCGGTTTTTAAATAACGGTTTTAATAAAATATTTCTATTATTCTATTAAATATATATAAAAATGACGAAAAGAGCGTTTATGGTTGACTTTTTTGCTTTAATATGATAATGTATTAACACAATAATAGCCGTTTATCGGCTGAAAAGGAGTAATATTTATGAAGAAAATACTTGCTGCTCTCCTCGCACTCTCAATGTTATTCGTGCTCGGCGCTTGCAAAGAGAAGCCCGACTCCGAGTATATCAAAGAAAAAGGCACACTTGTTATCGGTTACACCCTTTTTGCTCCCATGAACTTTGAAGACGATAACGGCGAGCTCACCGGCTTTGAAACAGATTTTGCCAAAGCTGTTTGCGATAAGCTCGGCGTTAAGTATGATTTCCAGAAGATTGACTGGGAAACAAAAGAAGTTGAGCTCAAGAGCAAAAAGATTGACTGCATCTGGAACGGTATGACAATCACTCCCGAAAGAGAAGCAGAAATGTCAATCTCAATTCCCTATATGGCTAACAAGCAGGTTCTTGTTATCAGAGCAGATGCTCTTGCAAACTTCACAAGTGCTGACGGTCTTGACATCGTTGCAGAAAAAGAATCTGCAGGCGAAAAAGTTGCAACAACTGACGAATACTTCAAGAACGCAAACTACACTCCCGTTGCCACACAGGCAGATGCTCTTATGAACGTAAGCACAAACAGAGCTGACGGCTGCGTTGTTGACTATGTTTGCAGCATCGGTATGATTGGCGAAGGCACAGACTACGAAAACCTTGTTGTTGTTGATTCACTTGCATTTGCTGACGAGCAGTACGGTATCGCTCTTCGCAAGGGCAGTGACTACACAGACGATATCAACAAGGCTATCGAAGAGCTTGCTGCAGACGGCACTCTCCTTGAAATCGCAAAGAAATATAAGCTTGAAAACCAGATTATTGTCGGCAAATAATTTTTGATTAAATGACTGAATTATTACTTAACATATCACAAAGCGTTTCATCAAACAGCGAATTCGTCAGAGTTTCGCTTGCTTTGGCTGAAGGCTTGCTTGAAAACATCAAGCTGTTTGCAACCACGCTTGCGTTTGCCATACCGCTTGGATTGATAATATCTTTCGGCTCAATGACGAAATTCAAGCCGATTAAACTTCTCACTCGCTTCTTTGTCTGGGTTATAAGAGGCACGCCCCTTATGCTTCAGCTGATGATAGTTTATTTTGCGCCTGCGCTGCTGTTCAATTTCACTGCGCTTGACAGAATGGAATCGGCAATGGTTGCGTTTGTTATCAACTATGCGGCGTATTTTTCCGAGATATTCAGAGGCGGCATAGAAAGCATTCCCAAGGGACAGTATGAAGCCTGCCAGGTTCTCGGCATGAGCAAAACGCAGACTTTCTTTAAGGTTATCCTGATGCAGGTTGTCAAACGCATTGTTCCTTCGATGAGCAATGAAATAATCACGCTTGTTAAAGATACGTCGCTGGCAAGAATCATTTCCGTTCCCGAAATCATTGATGCGGCAGGAAGATTCTCGGCAAGAGGCATTATCTGGCCTCTGTTCTATACGGGCGTTTATTTCCTTCTTTTCTGCGGACTCCTTACTCTTTTGTTCGGCTATATTGAAAAGAAGCTCGATTATTATAAAGGTTAAGGTGCGGCCATGGCAATACTTGAAGTTAAAAATTTACATAAAAGCTTCGGCAAGAACCTTGTTCTTAACGGCATCAGCTTTTCGCTTGAAGAGGGCGGCGTACTCTCTGTTATCGGCTCATCGGGCAGCGGCAAAACAACGCTTCTGCGCTGCATAACCTCGCTTGAAACCGCTGACGAAGGTGAAATCATCGTTAACGGCAACGTTGTTTTTGACAGCAAAAATCAACATAAGTTCACAAAGGAAGAAATTCGCAGAAACCGTCTTGCAGTCGGCCTTGTTTTTCAGTCCTTCAATCTCTTTCCGCAATACAGTGTTATTGACAACGTAACTCTTGCGGTTAAGCTTCAAGCGAAGAACAGAGAAGATTACAAGGCAAACAAGAAGCAGATTCTTGCAGAGATTGAAGAGCAGGGTATGGAGCTTCTGCGTAAGGTTGGCCTTGAAAGCAAAAGAGATGCATATCCCTGCGAGCTTTCGGCCGGTCAGCAGCAGCGTGTTTCAATTGCCAGAGCCCTTGCAATGAAGCCCGATATTCTTTTCTTTGATGAACCTACGTCTGCCCTTGACCCCGAGCTTACGGGCGAGATTCTCAAGGTTATCAAGGGTCTTGCGGCGGATAATATGACAATGGTCATCGTTACCCACGAAATGGCGTTTGCAAGAGACGTTTCGGACGAAATTATCTTTATGGACGGCGGCGTAATTGTTGAGCACGGCACGCCGGAAGAAGTAATAGTGAACCCGAAGCACGAGAGAACAAAGGCGTTTTTAAGCAGATTCCAACAATAAAAATAAGCGCAGCGGCTTAACTTAACCGCTGCGCTCTTTTATTTGCAATATCCGATTAATAGCAGAGGGTGTCTGTTTCCATATAGCGAACGCCCATATCATAGAGCATCTTTGCTTCTTCGATTGTGTTGACTGTCCAGAACGAAAGACCGATGCCGTTATCAACAGCAAGTTTGATGCTCGCTGTATCGTTTGCTGCAAGATTGGGTGAAAGCCAGGTGTTGCCAAGCTCTTTTGCCTCGGCAATGTTTTTTTCGTTGATACCGTCAATCAGATACCACAGCTCGATTTCGCTGTCAAGCTCTCTGATTGCCTTGAGCTGTTCAAGGTCAAATGAGATAATGATTGACTGCTCTTTGAGGTTTTTCTTTTCAAGAGCCTCAATAATCAGATAGAGTTTATCGAAGTTTTCTGATTTAATCTCAATCTGCGGTCTCGTTTTTGAACCGACAAAAACGTCGAGATATTCTTCAAGTGTGGGCATACCCAGGTTTTCATAAGCCCAGAAGTTTGCGCCGTTCTTAAAACGGAGCTGTCTTACCTCCTCAAGAGTCATATCTTCAACCGCACCCATCTGGCAAAATCTGCCGTTGACGTCACCGTTATGAAGAAGAACCCAGTGGTTATCCTTTGTGAGCCTTATATCGCATTCAGCTGAATAAAAACCGAGCTCAACAGCTTTTTGATAAGCGGGCAGTGAGTTTTCGGGGGCAACTGCGGTGATGCCTCTGTGGGCGGTAAGATAGATGGGGTCATCAGCTGTGCCAACGTTGTTTGCGCTGAGAGAAATCAGCTCCTTGGGCTGATTAAAAATCTTTGCAATGTGCACGAAGGGGAGAAACGGGCACATAAAAACGGGCACAAGAATGCTTGAAATAATCTGATTGATAAACGTCATTTTAAACACAACCTTTTTAGTTTTTATCGCAATAACCGGGAGGGCTTCAATTGAAGACCTCCCGGCTTTTTGTCTGGTTTTATTTTTCAGCGGCAGCTTTTTCTTTTTCTTCTTCAGTCTTTTCTTCAAGCTTCTTTGCGTCGATTGCATCAAGAGCATCGTTCATCAGCTTGCGGATTTCTTCTTTTGAAGTTCCTTTTTCAACAAGCTCAAAGTATTCTTCTGAAGGAATACCGCCAACATAGCACTGCTTATATTTAACGGGAGTGCCCTTGCGGCTGATAACAACATTAAGAACAAGAAGTGCAACGAGAGCTGCAATATAAACAAAGATACCAACGCCGACTTTACCCGAAAGGTAACCGGGGAATACCTTTGCTGCGTTTGACGTAAAGCTCATGAAGAAGAAAATTGAGGCAACTGAGAAAACAATTGCAATGCTGTTAAGTATGATGTTTCTGACGTTGCCTTTGGGGCCGCAGGCGGCTGTGAGAGCAAAGAGGCTGACAAGCACAAACACAGCGGAAAGCGCAAGGCAAAGAAGAGCACCTGCATAGCCGATGAATGTGGAGCTCAGTGTGCTGCTGCCAAGTGTTGCAAACAGACCGTCAAAATCAAGGTTCGAGAAAACGTCAATAAGAGCAATCAAGTTGACCGCTGTTGTTTTTTCACCCATAAAGGGAGCTTTGAAGGTAACCTCACAAAGGGGGATAAGAAGCGCAACAACAGGAAGAAGGGAAAGGAAAATTCTTGCTATTGTGAGCTTTGAACCTATGAATGAGGCTTTGAGTCTGTCTATTCTTTTCTGAAGTCTGGCGTGCTCTGCTTCTGCAACGTCAGCTTCGTCAAGAAGTTTTTCCTCAAGACCGTAATAAACAAGGTTTACGCCGCAAGCGGGGCAGTTGGGACGCCAATCAAATAATGTGAGTTTGCGACCGCATTTGGGACAATTTGCCATATGCTCTCCTCCAATACAGAGTTTTTACATTATATTAAATTTTAACATAATAAAGATACTAAATCAATAGTGAAGAATAACTAAAAAGAAAGGGCTGATTTCGGGCATAATGCCCATTGATTCTTTTATATCAGACCGCCGTCAGCCGTGATGACCTGTGCGGTAACGTAAGCTGAGTCTTTGCCGGCAAGGAAAGAAACAACGCCGGCAATTTCTTCGGGCAAGCCGAATCTGCCCATGGGGATTTCTTCAGCGAAAGCCGCCTTATCTTCAGGCGAAAGGTTGGCGTTCATTTTTGTTTCGATTGCTCCGGGCGCAACGCAATTGACTTGAACGTTACTCGGCGCAAGCTCTTTGGCAAGAGCTTTTGTGAAGCCGATAACGGCAGCTTTTGTTGCGGAATAAACCGTTTCGCATGAAGCGCCGCAAACGCCCCACATTGAAGAAACGTTGATGATTTTGCCTTCTTTTTTGCTGACCATATAAGGTACGGCAAATTTGCAGCAATTGTAAACGCTTTTGAAGTTAACCGAGCAGATGCGGTCAAATTCAGCTTCGCTTATATCCGTGAAAAGCTTTTGCTGAGCCATACCTGCGTTGTTGACAAGCACACAAACGCCCCCGAAAAACTCGGCGGCGTCTGCAAAAATATTCTCAACCTGTTTATAATCGGCAACGTCAGCTTTATACAGCTTGTATTTAACACCAAGCTTTTCAAGCTCTTTGCCGAGCTGTGCGGCACTCTCAAGGTCGGAATTGTAGCAGGCAGCTATGTCAAAGCCGTCTGCCGCAAGGCGAAGAGCAACAGCTCTGCCTATTCCGCCGGAAGCGCCGGTGATTAAAGCGCATTTATTCATAATTTCGGTTACATTTCAAGGAAGGCGGACATATCAATGAATTTGCTGGGGATAACAAAGAGAGAGGAATCGCAGGTGTCTGAAAGCTCAACGATTTCCCAGATGGTGATATCTTCGCCGTCAATGATTTCGGTTCTGACAATAGCGCCGTTGGCGTCAAAATAGTTTTTGCTGGTTGTGCCCGTTTCGTTTTCGAAAACGTCGCACACATAGGTCTTGCCGTTAAGAGTAACGTTGTAAGAGCCTACGTATGTGCTGCTGTTATCAGCTTCGGCATCTTCAAGAACCTGGTCGAACATATCGGGATTAAACATCTCGCCTGCCATTTCGTCGGGAACCTGATAATACATCTTCATTGAGGGCATAATCATATAGCATTTGCCGCCTTTATAAAGGATGCTGCCCTTCATAGGTGTGCCCGATTCGTCAAAGGGAGCAACAACTTCGATAAGCATATTGGTGCCGTCTTTATACCAAGCCATGGGTGTGTTGGTTTCGATACCGTCGATAATTGAAGTTGCGTTTACTTTGAACGTGAATTTATCCTTCTGGAAGGCCTGCTCATACTGCTTTGATTCGTCACGGACAGGCTTGCCGTCAGGACCGAGCTCAACGGTTGTTTCGGTGAACTTATCTTCGGGGATAAGACCGTCGCTGAGAACAAAGTCAATTTCTTCTTCTGCATACTTATCGGGATTCTTTTCGAAATCCTGAATCTGGTTTTCCAAATCCTTGATATCTTCTTCCGAATACTTTGTAACACCGATTATGTTTTCGGAATTGCTTTGTGTAACGGTGTTACCGGAATTGTCGGTGTATTCATAATAAACGTCACCGCTGTCATCAACCCTTGTAACAACGGGGATGGTTACGCCGTTTTCTTCTTCGATAAAGAGCTGGGTTGCGTTTATATCAATGGGCAGGGTGTAATGGTTTTCGGGCTCTGTGGCGGTTGTAACGGGAGCTTCACCTTTATCAAGAGAGCCAACCTTGCCGCAAGCGGCAAAAGCAAACACAGTTGCAAAAACCGAAATGATTGCAATAGTCTTTTTAATCATAATTATATTTCCTCCGTGTAAAGCCGCACAGGCGGCTTCTGTGTTGAATTGAGCACAGCTCACAATATATAGAATAACGGATTGAGCGGATAAAATCAAGTATTGTTTAATAATTTATAGTATACTAATTGTTAAAGAATTATGGCTAAATTGTGACTTTGGCAAATAAATTTAATTTTTTTAAAAAACATCTTGCAAAATTCCGATTAATATCATATAATGTTTTGCGTACTTTACAATATTTAATATTTGCTGATATGGCTCAGTTGGTAGAGCAGCGCATTCGTAATGCGCAGGTCGTCGGTTCGAGTCCGACTATCAGCTCCAGAGGGCAGCTTGCTTCGGCAGGCTGCTTTTTGTTATAAAAAAATCCCCCGATGTTCATTTTGAACATCGGGGATGAGTTTTGATTTGGATTATTCGATTTCGTTACTTACTGCTCTGTCAAAGAGAGCCTCAACTTCTTTTGAGGGCTTTTTATCAATAAGCGAAACCGCAACAGCAAGAACTGCGCCCGCAATAAAGCCGGGGAAAAGCTCGTAGATGCCGGTTTTTTCTGTGAGGAACTGCATCCAGAGAACGTCAACCGCAGCACCGCCGAGAACACCTGCGATTGCGCCTTTGTATGTAAAGCGTTTCCAGAAAAGGGAAAGAATAATTACAGGACCGAAAGCTGAACCAAAGCCGCCCCAGGCATTGTCAACAAGAGTCATAATGCTTGCTGCGCCTTCGGACTTGCTGCTTGCAATGAAATATGCAACAACGGCAATGATAAGAACAACAATTCTGCCGACCCAGAGAACCTCTTTATCGGAAGCTTGCTTTCTGAAAACAGGCTTATAAATATCACTTGTGAATGATGATGATGCAACAAGAAGCTGAGAGTCAGCCGTACTCATTGCAGCAGCAACGATAGCCGAAAGAAGAAGGCCTGCAATAAATCCGGGGAAGAGTTTTTGGGCAAGAGTAACGAAAATAAGCTCCTGATTGCCTGCTTCAACAAGTGCCTGTGTGGGGGCAAATGCTCTGCCGAGAATAGCCATTGCGATGGCTGCACCAAGAGTAAGAACAACCCAGACAATGCCGATTGTTGCTGATTTTTTGAGAACTTTTGCATTCTTGGTAGACATAAATCTTACGATAATGTGGGGCATACCGAAGTAACCGAGACCCCATGCAAGGCCGGAAATGATTTCCTGGGGCTTTGCGGCGAAAGGATTAAGGGGATTTGAGCCGCCGTCAACTGCTTCAAAGACGGAGAAATCAAGCTCCTGAACAAAAGCAAGCATAAAGGGAACTGCAAGCAATGCCGCAAGCATCATAAGACCCTGGAAGAAGTCTGTCCAGCAAACAGCCTTGAATCCGCCGAGGAAGGTGTAAACAATAATAATTGCCGCAAAGATAAGAAGTGCAATTTCGGGTTTATCGGCAAGCTGAGGAACAACCTGCACGAAAACCTTCTGACCTGCAACGAAGCTGGATGCAACATAGATTGTGAAGAACACAAGAAAAACCACGGCACAGATTATCTGCAAAGCAGGGTTCTTTGTAAGAAAACGGTTTGAAAGATACTGGGGAACCGTAATTGAGTCATTGGCCGCCTGAGAAAACTTGCGGAGTCTGCGTGCAACAAAAATCCAGTTGGCTGCGGTGCCCAGACCAAGACCGATGCCAATCCAGACCTGACCCATGCCAAGGGCAAGAATGCTGCCGGGGAAGCCCATAAGAAGCCAGCCGCTCATATCTGATGCCTGAGCGCTCAGCGCCGTAACCCAGGGCCCCATTGAACGGCCGCCGAGAAAGTAATCCTTTTCGCCCGAGCCCTTCGACTTAAAGAAGAAGATAAGGCCGATGCCGAGGACTACAACGAAATAGCATATGAATGCTGCGAGTTGTAAAGTCATATTATTTCCTCCAAAATATTCAAAAGTAAAAACATATTAACAGATTACAAACGTATATGCAATACCGACTGAATTATAGAACGAAAATTATACTACAAACAGATAAAATTAAAAAACGCCTTAAAAATCAAGGCGTTTTTGCAAAAATCTACATTATACTTATATTTTCATCAAAAAAAGACTTTTATTCGAATTTTGTTTTAAAGCCGTTGAGAAACATCGGCAGCAGGAACTGCGAATAGTTACAAAGCGAATAATTGCCGTTGCAGATGCACCAGTCATAAAGGAGTGCTCTTTCAAAAAGGGCATATGCTTTGAGAATTTCGTTTGTTGAAACGTCTGCACGCAGCTGACCGTTTTGCTGACCGTGAATGATGACTTTGCGAAGAAGCTTGAAATATGTTCTGTTATTATCAAGCAGGTGCTTGTCGCCTGTTGTTACGAGCTGGGTTGAATACATTCTTGCAAGCAGGTCGAGCGAAATGCGGTTTTCAATCATAAAAAACAGCTCACGGTTGAGCATCAGAAGGGTCTGATAGGCGTCACCGTTCAGATCAATTTCGTTTTCAAGCGATTCATACTTGTCGTCAAAAAGATATGAAAGGGTTGAGAGCAGCGCATCCTTGCCGTTGAAATGGTGGTAGAACGTGCCTTTTGACGTTTCGGAGCGCTCAACGATATCTTCAATCGTTGTGCTTTCATAGCCGTTTTCATAGAATAATTCCCAAGCGGCGTTAATGATTTTCATTCTTGTGTTTCTTGAATCTTTTCTCGGCACGGAGTTCACCGCCTTTCGTGTTTATATTTGTAATTATAACATACTCGCATTATAAAATCAATCAGAAATTGATATACCCGAGGTGCTCGAGCAGAATCTTAAGCCCCATCAGGATAAGGATAACTCCGCCCGAAAGCTCAGCTTTTGATTTGAACTTTGCACCAAAGATGTTGCCGATTTTTATGCCGATTGCAGATAAAACAAAGGTGATTGCACCTATGAAGCCCACGGCGGCTCCGATGTTGACCTCGGGCAACAAAGCAAAGGTTATTCCGACGGCAAGAGCATCAATGCTTGTGGCTATTGCCATTGTAAGCATTTCCTTAAAAGCCATTGAACCGCAGGACTTTTCTTCGTCTTTTTCGAAGGACTCTTTTATCATATTGATGCCGATTATGCCGAGCAGCACAAAGGCAACCCAATGGTCAATTTTGGTGATATAGCTTGAAAAAGCGGAGCCGAGCAGATAGCCGGCAAGCGGCATAAGACCCTGAAATCCGCCAAACCACAGGCCTGCGGTTGCCATTTCCTTTATGCCGGCTTTTCTGACTGCAAGACCTTTGCATACAGCCACGGCAAAAGCATCCATTGAAAGCCCCACGGCGATTATCAGCAATTCGGTAAGTGCCATAACACAGCTCCTCTTCAGAACGTAAAAAAATCGGATACAAGCCTGTACCCGAGCAAAGCGTTTTATTGGTTTTTGCAATTTTACCATAAAAGCAGAGGTGTTGTCAATAGCAACGGGGTATAATGAATTGTTTTGTTGTTAGTTACAAAATTAAAAGACAAATTTCTAACAAATTTTACGGCCAAAAGTATTGCAATAAAAATATATTATATAGTATAATATCAAAGGTTAGTTTTTATAAACAGACTTATGTTTTCATATAAGTGCTAAGGAGGAAGATTTTATGAAAAAAGTCGGAATCATAATGGGCAGTGACAGCGACCTGCCTGTTGTTGAAAAGGCTATTGCAACGCTCAAGGAATACGGTGTGCCTTATGAGGTTCACGTTTATTCGGCTCACAGAACGCCCGAGCAGTCAAAGGCCTTTTCGCAGAACGCAATTGATAACGGATTCGGCGCAATCATCGCCGCTGCAGGCAAAGCTGCCCACCTTGCAGGTGCGGTTGCTGCAAACACAACTCTGCCCGTTATCGGTATCCCCGTCAAAGCATCAACACTTGACGGCCTTGACGCTCTTCTTTCAACCGTTCAGATGCCTGCAGGCATTCCCGTTGCAACGGTTGCAATTGACGGCGCAGTCAATGCCGCTCTTTTAGCAATACAAATCCTTGCGGTTTCAGATGCAGAGCTTGCAAAGAAGCTTGCTGATGCAAGAGCAGCCGCAACCGAAAAGGTTCTTGCCGCAAACAAAAGAATAGAAGAACAGTTCAATAACTAATTTTCGGGAGGTACCCCTATGGGAGGTTTTTTCGGCGCAACATCAAAGCGTGATGTTGTTCTGGACGTATTTTTCGGTGTCGATTACCATTCTCACCTCGGCACACGCCGCGGCGGTATGGCCGCAGTTGATGAAAACAAAGGTTTTCAGAGAGATATCCACAATATTGAGAACGCACCGTTCCGCACAAAGTTTGCAGGTATAGTTGACGAAATGCACGGCAACGCCTGCATCGGCTGTATCAGTGACAGCGACCCTCAGCCGCTTATCATTCGCTCCAGCCTCGGCGTTTATGCAATCTCAACCATCGGCTGTATTAATAACGCAGACGAGCTGGTTCAGCAGTTCCTTTCGTTCAGCGGAGGTCATTTCAACGCAATGACCTCGGGCAAAATCAACGCAACAGAGCTTGTGGCTGCTCTTATCAACCAGAAGAGCGATTTTGTTGAAGGCATCAAGTTTGCCCAGGATAAGGTTGAAGGCTCGCTTTCGGTTCTTATTCTCAAAGAGGACGGCTCGCTGCTGGCTGCAAGAGATAAGTTCGGACGTCTGCCTGTCATTATCGGTAAAGACGAAAACGGTCACAGCGTATCGTTTGAATCGTTCGCTTTTGAAAAGCTCGGCTATGAGTTCACAAAGGAGCTTGGCCCCGGCGAAATAGTAAGGCTAACCCCTGACGGTATTGAAACACTTTCAAAGCCTCACAAAAAAATGCGTATCTGCGCTTTTCTCTGGACTTATTACGGCTACCCCAATTCAACCTATGAAGGCGTTAACGTTGAGGTTATGCGTAACAGAAACGGTGAGATAATGGCAAGGGACGAAGCGGCAACACGCCCTGAAGGCATTGACCTTGTCAGCGGTGTTCCCGATTCGGGGGTTGCTCACGCACTCGGCTATTCAAACGGCAGCCGCATAAATTATGCAAGACCGTTTGTTAAATATACTCCTACCTGGCCCAGAAGCTTTATGCCCACAAATCAGCTTGAACGCAACAAGGTTGCTAAAATGAAGCTTGTTCCCGTTCACGATAATATTCAGGGCAAGAGTATGCTGTTGGTTGATGACAGCATTGTAAGAGGAACACAGCTTCAGGGAACGGTTGATTTTCTTTACAGCAACGGCGCAAAGGCTGTTCATATGCGTTCTGCCTGCCCGCCGATAATGTATGGCTGCAAATATCTTAACTTCTCAAGAAACACATCTGATGATGACCTTATAGCAAGAAGGATTATTCACGAGCTTGAAGGTCCGGAGGGTGACAAGTATATTGATGAATATGCAGACGCTTCAACCGAAAGAGGCAAGAAGCTGCTTGCAACAATCTGCGAAAAATTCAAATTTGCTTCTCTCGGCTATCAGAGCGTGAAGGGTCTTATTGAAGCAATCGGCTTGCCTGAAGAATGTGTTTGCACATATTGCTGGACAGGCAAAGAATAAAATAATAAATAATGTGAATCATCACAGGAGGAATAGATTATGGAAAAAAGCTTCAGCGAAAGCTACGCAGCAGCAGGCGTTGACATTACCGCCGGCTACAAAGCGGTTGAACTTATGAAAACCCACATCAAAAGAACTCTCACTGCGGGCGCTATGTCGGATATCGGCGGCTTCGGCGGCCTTTTTGAGCTTGACCTCACAGGTATTTCAAAGCCTGTTCTTGTCAGCGGCACAGACGGTGTAGGCACAAAGTTAAAGCTCGCTTTCATTATGGACAAGCACGACACAGTCGGCATCGACTGCGTTGCAATGTGCGCAAACGATATTATCTGCTGCGGTGCAAAGCCCCTGCTTTTCCTTGACTATATTGCTTGCGGCAAAAACGTTCCAGAAAGAATCGCTGAAATTGTTTCGGGCATTGCTGAAGGCTGCGTTCAGTCAAATGCGGCTCTCATCGGCGGCGAAACAGCTGAAATGCCCGGCTTCTATCCCGTTGACGAATATGACCTTGCAGGCTTCTGCGTAGGCGTTGTTGATAAGGATAAGGTTCTTGATAACACCAAAATCAAGGCAGGCGACGTTGTTATTGCTCTTCCCTCAAGCGGTGTTCATTCAAACGGTTTCTCGCTTGTCCGCAAGGTGTTTGACGTTGAAAACGCTGACATCAAAACTCCCGTTGCAGAGCTTGGCGGCAAATCCGTCGGCGAAACTCTGCTCACTCCCACAAAGATTTACGTTAAGCCTATGACAGCTCTCTTTGAAGAGGTTACGGTTAAGGCTGTATCTCATATCACAGGCGGCGGCTTCTATGAGAATATTCCCAGAAGCCTTCCCGACGGCTTCGGCGCAAAGATTGATAAGTCTGCTCTGCGCATTCTTCCTATCTTTGACCTTATTGCAAAAACAGGCAATATCCCTGAAAGAGATATGTTCAACACATTTAATATGGGCGTTGGTATGAGCATTGTTGTTGCTGCAGAAGATGCTGAAAAGACACTTGAAGTGCTCAAGGCAAACGGTGAAGATGCTTACGTAATGGGCGAAATCATCGAGTCTGACGAAAAAGTTGTTATCTGCTGAGGTGTCAACAGTGAAAAACAAAGCAAAAATAGCCGTTCTTGTTTCGGGCGGCGGAACAAATTTGCAGGCTCTTATTGATGCGCAGAAAAGCGGAATAATAGCAAACGGCGGAATCGAGCTGGTTATTTCAAACAAAGCGGGTGCCTATGCTCTTGAAAGAGCTGCAAACGCAGGAATCAAGACTGAAACAGTTCTTAAAACCGAAACACCCGATTTTGAGGGCAAAATCATTTCTTTGCTTGAAGAAAACGGCATTGACGTTATCGTGCTGGCAGGATTTATGAGTATTCTGAGCGAAAGATTCACTTCACATTTTGAAAACAGAATTCTCAACGTTCACCCCTCACTTATCCCCTCGTTCTGCGGCGAAGGCTTTTACGGCCTTCGTGTTCATCAGGCTGCGCTTGATTACGGCGTTAAGGTGACGGGTGCTACCGTTCATTTTGTTAACGAAATACCCGACGGCGGCAAGATTATTATGCAGAAGGCAGTTGAAATTCAGCCCGATGATACTCCCGAAACCCTGCAGAGAAGGGTTATGGAGCAGGCAGAATGGATAATTCTTCCTCTTTCGGTTGAAAAGGTCTGCAAAGAAATTACGGAGGGCTGATTAATATGAAGGTACTTGTTGTTGGCGGCGGCGGACGTGAGCACGCCATCATTAAAAAGCTTAAAGAAAACAAAAATATAGAAAAAATTTATGCACTCCCCGGTAACGGCGGTATTGCCGCTGATGCTGAGTGCGTTGCAATCGGCGCAAAGGATATTGACGGCATTGTTGATTTTGCAAAAAATAACGATATCGGCTTTGCTGTTGTTGCACCCGATGATCCGCTTGTTCTCGGTGCGGTTGATGAGCTTCAGAAGCTCGGCATTCCCTGCTTCGGCCCTGAAAAGAAAGCCGCTATTATCGAAGGCAGTAAGGTTTTCTCAAAAAACCTTATGAAGAAATACGGCATTCCCACCGCAACATATGAAGTGTTTGACGATGCTGAAAAGGCTCTTGCTTACATCGAAACGGCTCCCATTCCCACCGTTATTAAAGCTGACGGTCTTGCACTCGGCAAGGGTGTTATTATTGCCATGACCCGTGAGGAAGCTGCAGATGCGGTTAAGAGCATTATGGAGGATAAGCAGTTCGGCGACAGCGGCAACCAGATTGTTATTGAAGAATTCCTTGAAGGTCCCGAGGTTTCCGTTCTTTCGTTCACGGACGGCAAAACCGTTGTGCCGATGATTTCCTCAATGGACCACAAGCGTGCGCTTGACGGCGATAAGGGTCTTAACACGGGCGGTATGGGCACAATTGCTCCCAACCCCTATTACACAGCAGACGTTGCGGAAAGATGTATGGAAGAAATCTTCCTGCCCACAATCAACGCAATGAACGCAGAGGGCAGAACCTTCAAGGGTTGCCTTTACTTCGGTCTTATGATTACAAAGAACGGCCCCAAGGTTATTGAGTATAACTGCCGTTTCGGTGACCCCGAAACACAGGTTGTTCTTCCTCTGCTTGAGAGTGACCTTTTTGAGATTATGCAGCACGTTGCTGCAGGCACTCTTGCAGATGCCGAGGTTAAGTTCAGCAACAAGAGCGCTTGCTGCGTTGTTATGGCGTCGGAGGGTTATCCGCAGAAATATCAGACAGGCTTTGAAATCACTATGCCTGCCGATAAGAATATTTATATCGCAGGCGCAAAGCTTGCCGACGGCAAGCTTCTCACGGGCGGCGGCAGAGTTCTGGGCGTAACCGAAACGGCTGCAACTCTCGGCGAAGCAATTGAAAAAGCCTACGAAACAGTTAAAACAGTTAATTTTGAAAATGCCTTTTACCGCAAGGATATCGGCAAGAAAGCAATGGAGGTCTGATTTTTATGGTTTACAGAGCCTATGTTGAAAAGAAAAACGGACTTGATAATGAAGCTCAGGCACTCAAAAACGAGCTTGTTTCGCTTCTCGGCATCACAAGCCTTGAGAACGTAAGAGTTCTCAACCGCTATGACCTTGAAGGTCTTGAAAAGTCACTTTTTGATTATGCAAAATCAACCGTTCTTTCCGAGCCTCAGCTCGATATTATTTCAGAAGAACCCAACCTTGAATGTGACAGACTTTTTGCAACGGAGTTTCTTCCCGGTCAGTTCGATCAGAGAGCAAATTCCTGCGCAGAGTGCATTCAGATGATCTCAAAGGCAGAAAGACCTCTTGTTAAGAGTGCAAAGGTTTATTGCCTTTACGGCAACATTGACGATGCTCAGCTTGAGCAGATCAAAAAGTACGTTATCAACCCTGTTGAAGCAAGAGAAGCTTCTCTTGAAAAGCCCGAAACTCTTGTTACAGAATACGATATTCCCGAAAGCGTAAAGACACTTGACGGCTTCATCAAGCTTGACGAAGCGGGTCTTGCAGCTTTTGTTGACGAATACGGCCTTGCAATGGACCTTGATGACATCAAGTTCTGCCAGAATTATTTTATCAGCGAGCAGAGAGACCCCACAATCACTGAAATCAGAATGATTGATACATATTGGTCAGACCACTGCCGCCACACAACTTTCCTCACAAACATTGATTCCGTTAAGTTTGAGGACGAGCTTCTGCAGAAGGCTTATGACGATTATATTGCAGTCAGAAAAGAAATCGGCAGAACAAAGCCCGTTAACCTTATGGATATCGGCACAATCGCAGGCCGCTACCTCAAGAGCAAGGGTCTGCTTGCAAAGCTTGACGAGAGCGAAGAAATCTACGCCTGCACAGTTAAGATTGACGTTGAAATCGACGGCAAGCCGGAAAAATGGCTTCTTCTCTTCAAGAACGAAACACACAACCATCCCACAGAGATTGAGCCCTTCGGCGGTGCTGCAACCTGCATCGGCGGCGCCATCAGAGATCCGCTTTCAGGCAGAAGCTACGTTTACGCCGCAATGCGTGTTACAGGCGCAGGTGACCCCACGGTGCCCGTAAGCGAAACTATCGAAGGCAAGCTTCCCCAGAGAAAAATCGTTACCACTGCAGCTGCAGGCTACAGCTCATACGGCAACCAGATCGGTCTTGCAACAGGTATTGTTGACGAGCTTTATCACCCCGGTTACGTTGCAAAGAGAATGGAAATCGGCGCAGTTATCGCTGCTGCTCCCGAAGAAAACGTTCGCCGTGAATGCCCTGTTGACGGTGACAGAGTTATCCTTCTCGGCGGCAGAACAGGCCGTGACGGCTGCGGGGGTGCAACAGGTTCTTCAAAGAGCCACAACCTCAAGTCACTTGAAAGCTGCGGCGCAGAAGTTCAGAAGGGTAATGCTCCCGAAGAAAGAAAGCTTCAGCGTCTGTTCAGAAATAAAGAAGCATCAAGACTTATCAAGCGCTGCAATGACTTTGGCGCAGGCGGCGTTTCCGTTGCCATCGGGGAGCTTGCAGACGGTCTTGGAATAAACCTCAACGCAGTTCCCAAAAAGTATGAGGGTCTTGACGGCACAGAGCTTGCAATTTCAGAAAGCCAGGAAAGAATGGCTGTTGTTGTTGAAGCAAAGGATGTTGCAAGATTCTGCGAACTTGCAGAGAGCGAAAACCTTGAAGCAACCGTTGTTGCAGAGGTTAAAGAAAAGCCCTATCTTGTAATGTATTGGAACGGCAAGGCTATTGTTAACATCAGCCGTGAGTTCCTTAACTCAAACGGTGCAGAGAAGCATATCGACGTTGCTCCTGCAAAGCTTGAAGATTATTCAAAAGAAATCGGCACTTCGTTTGCCGATATGTATACTGAAATGGCTTCCGACCTCAACATCTGCTCAAAGAGAGGTCTTTCAGAGCGTTTCGACTCAACCATCGGTGCAAACACCGTTCTTATGCCCTTCGGCGGCAAGTATCAGCTTACACCTATTCAGGCAATGGTTCACAAGGTTGCGGTTGAAAAGAAAGAAACCGACACCTGCTCCGTAATGTCATGGGGCTATAACCCCTTCATTACCGAAAAGAGCCCTTATCACGGCGCATATCTTGCAGTTGTTGAATCCGTTTCAAAGCTTATTGCTGCAGGCGCAAAGTTTGAGGATGTTTATCTTACTTTCCAGGAATACTTCGAGAAACCCAAGAAAGACCCTGCAAGATGGGGCAAGCCTCTTGCTGCTCTTCTCGGTGCTTTCAAGGCACAGACAGACCTCAAGGTTGCCGCTATCGGCGGTAAGGACTCAATGAGCGGTACGTTTGAAGATATCGACGTTCCTCCCACACTTGTTTCCTTTGCGGTCACAACAGAAAAGCTTAAGAATATCGTTTCTCCCGAATTCAAAAAGGCAGGCAGCAAGGTTGTTATCATCAAGCCTGAATACACTGCAGATAAGCTTCCCGAAACCGCATCACTTCTCAAGGTTTATGACGAAGTTCACGCTCTTGTTGAGGCAGGCAAGGCTGCCGCTGTTTACACACCCTGCATGGGCGGCGCAGCTGAAGCAGTTCTCAAAATGGCAATGGGTAACGGCATCGGCTTTGAGTTTGACAAGGCTCTTTCGCTTGCCGACATCTTCGGCTATTCCTACGGTTCATTCATCGTTGAGCTGACTGACGATACCGATTGCGGCGTTCTTCTCGGTTACACAACAGAAGAAAAGTCAATTTCTTACGCTGGCGAAAAGCTTGACTGCACACAGCTCTTTGGCGTTTATGAAGATAAGCTTGAAGAAATCTATTCCTGCAACATCAAGATGCCTGAAAAGAAGATTGAAACCTTTGATTTCAAGGCAACAGAGTTTGCAAAGCCCGCAATCAGAACCGCTAAACCCAAGGTTCTTATTCCCGTATTCCCCGGCACGAACTGCGAATTCGATTCCGCAAAGTATGCCGAAAGAGCAGGCGCACAGGCAGAGATTTTTGTTATCAACAACCTTACGGCTGCAGGCATAGCAAAGTCGGTTGAAGATTTTGCCGCAAAGATTGGCGAGAGCCAGATTATCTTTGTTCCCGGCGGCTTCTCGGGCGGCGACGAACCCGACGGCTCCGGTAAGTTCATCACTGCTTTCTTCAGAAACGCTGAAGTTAAGGATGCCGTGACAGAGCTTCTCGAAAAGCGTGACGGTCTTATGCTCGGTATCTGCAACGGCTTCCAGGCTCTTATCAAGCTCGGCCTTGTTCCTTACGGCAAGATTATTGATACAGACGAAACCTGCCCCACTCTCACATATAACACCATCAGCCGCCACCAGTCCAAGCTTGTGAGAACAAAGCTTGTTTCAAACAATTCTCCCTGGCTTTCAAAGGCAAAGCAGGGCGAGGTTTACACAGTGCCCATTTCACACGGTGAAGGCCGCTTCATTGCTGACGAAGCTCTTATCAAGCAGCTTGCCGCAAACGGTCAGATCATCACCCAGTACGTTGACTTTGACGGCAACGCAACAAACGACGTTGCTTTCAACCCCAACAATTCCGATTTTGCTATCGAAGGTATTGTTTCACCCGACGGCAGAGTTCTCGGCAAAATGGGTCACTCGGAAAGAACTGCGTTTGGTCTTTATAAAAACGTTCCCGGTGAATTTGACCTTAAACTCTTTGAGTCTGCGGTTGAATATTTCAAATAATATCGTTATCAAAGCCTCCGAATTTTTCGGGGGCTTTTTTCTTTGTTGAGAAGCTCAACCGCTTCTTTTGACAACTTAAGAACTGCGTATATATTAGGTATGGCGAGCAGACCGTTGAAAATGTCAGAGATACTCCACACAAAATCAAGCTTCATAACGCACCCAGCAAAAACGGCAACGGCATACATTATATTATAGTATTTACCCGAACCGTCGCCGAAAAGGCAGGCAGCTCCGCTTTTGCCGTAAAAAGACCAGGCGATAAGCGTTGCAAAAGCAAAAAGGCAGATGCATATGCCGAGGATAATTCCGCCGGTTTTGCCCATAACGCTTTCAAACGCAGCGGAGCAAAGAGCTATGCCGTCAAGCTTTGAGTCAGGCGACCACACTCCGCTTGCAAGAATGGTGATTGCGGTTACGGAGCACATAAAAAGCGTGTCAAACATAACTTCAAAAATGCCCCACATACCCTGAACGGCAGGCTTTTCGCAGTCGGCACTTGCGTGGATAACCGCATTGCTGCCAAGACCTGCTTCGTTTGAAAAAACGCCTCTTGAAACGCCGTAGCGCACCGCCTTTGCAAAGCCGAAGCCTGAAACCGCATTGGCTGAAAAGGCCTCTTTGATTATCAGCCTGAAACAGGGGATAACGGCGTTTATGTTTTTGAAAATCACAAACAGGCAGGCAAACAGAAAAGCGGCGGAAAGAAAAGGGATAAGCTTTTCGGCAACGGAAGAAATTCTCTTTAAGCCGCCTGAAATGCAGATAAAAACAAGCGGAGCGAGAACGGTTGCGGTCAGCAGGGGAGAAACGCCGAATTCTTCAAGACCTGCCGCAACGGAGTTTGCCTGCGTCATATTGCCCATTCCCAGAGAAGCTCCCACAAGCAAAAAGGCATAAATCTTTGCAAGCTTCGGGCTTTTGAGGCCCCTTTCAATATAAAGCATCGGGCCGCCGAGCCATTGACCGAGCGAGTTGCGGATTCTGTATTTTATTCCCAGGATATTCTCACAGCAGCAGGTCATCATACCAAGGATTGCTGAAACCCACATCCAGAAAACCGCACCCGGTCCGCCTGCGCATAAAGCTGTTGCCACGCCTGCAATGTTGCCTGTGCCCAGACAGGCGGCAAGGGCAGAGGTCAGTGCGGCAAACTGCGAAACCGAGCCGTCATTTTTGGGCGGCTCTTTTCTTTTTTTATATGCATCAACAACAGTCAGCCTGAACCATTGTTTTATTCCGAAAACCTGAAAAAACCCCGATTTCACAGAAAGATAAAGCCCCGTACCCAGAAAGACCGCAAGCATCGGTGTTCCCCAGATAACGGAGCTGATTAATGAATGTAACCTGTAAAACATAAGCTCCACCTCATCAAAATATATGAGGCGGAGCCGTTGATTATTTGTGTTATTGTGCGTTTACGGTGTTGAGAACAAGTTCAATACCGTAAATGTCGGCAAAAGCTTTGAGGTTTTTATAGTTGCTGATATCGCCGCTGTGGCAGAGCCTGAGGTTATCAAAGCCTCTGCCGGTGTCAATTGCGTTGGTGTCAATATATACGGGGTCGATTGTGAAGGTGAGCTGTCTGGGCGTTTTACCGAGGTAAAATGCGCTTGATTCGAGTTTTTTAACGGCTTTGCTGAAGTCAACCTTAACGATGTTGGGGCATTCGTTGAAAGCATAGGATTCGATGGTCATTGCCGTGTCATCGGTAATCTGATTAAATAAAACCGAAACAACAGGGCTCTTGTTGAAAGCGTATGACTCAACCTTGGTTACAAATCTGGGGAGTCTGACCTTTGTTACATCCTGTTTCTCGGTGAATGTGTTTGCGCCGATAACGGTAACGTTCATACCGCCAAGCTTTTCGGGCACTTTAACTTCGCCGTTGCTTTCAGCCTTGTTATAGCTGACAATTTTAACGGTTCCGTCTTCGAGCTTTACGTAGCTGTAATCACCCTCGGTAAGCACTTCGCTGTTGTTTTCGGCAGCGTTGGTTGCTCCGGGTGCGGTTGTCTGGGCTTCGGTACCTTTTTTGCCGCAGGAGCAAAAAACAAGAGTGATGCAAAGGGTTGCCAGGATAAGAGAGATTGTTTTTTTCATATTTAAAGTCCTTTCTGTCAGATAAGACCTGCTTCGGAGCAGAGTTCAAGATGCTCCGCATAGGTTTCTGCATAATGATATTTGTTTTCAGAATCGCTGATAAAGAAATAATACGGCGTGTCTGCCGGGTTGAGCGCGGCATTGATTGCGTCAAGGCCGGGGTTGGTTATCGGCCCTTCGGGCAAGCCTTTGCACTCATAGGTGTCGTAAATTTCAACAAAGGTTTCATATTCCTCGTTGCTGACGTAATCACGCACGTGATTATTAAGGTAATTGCCGGTTGCATCGCATTGAAGCTTTGGAAATTGGTCGCTTGCGAGCCTGTTATGAATTACAGACGAAACCTTATCCATTTCAGACGGATAGCCGACTTCTTCCTGAATAACCGAAGCGATAATCAGAATTTCGTCAAGAGTATAGCCTTTTTCTTTGCAGCTTTCAAGCAGCTCGTTGTATTTATTCTGCGAATTGGTCAGAAACCTGCCTATTGCCATACTTGAGCCTTCACCGACATAGAAATCGTAGGTATCGGGAAAAAGATAGCCTTCAAGCGCAAAGGCACGGTTTTGCGGATTTTCAACCTCAAAGCCGAATTCGGCAAGAAGATTTGCGTCATCTGCATTTGCCAAGAAATCCTCAGCCGGGCAGACGCCGGCTTCTTCAAGAATTTTTGCAATTTCTGAAACCGTTGACCCTTCGGGGAACGTTAGCCTCACCGTTTCTTTTTTGGGGGATGACAGCTTATCAATCAGTTCGTTTTTGATTTTGCTGCAGCCGGTGCTGCAAAAAAGAAGCACCGCAACCGCGAAGAAAGCTAAAAGCTTTTTGAGTTTTATTCTTTTAAAATTATTCATACACACAATTTTAGCATACGGTTATGCAAAAATCAAGTGTTAAAGAAAAACGGCTTGGCGAGCATAAGCTTACCAAGCCAAAGCGGAATATATCGAAATGAAAAATCATGCAACGTAACGGTTGACCTGCTTGCCGTCGGCAATTGAAAAAACGTTGGCTTTTTCATAAGTATCGGCAGGTGCCCGTTTCTGAACCTGCGCCTGCGCCATAGCAAGCTCTCTCTGCTTGCGGCGGCGATAATTGCGGATGTGGATTCTGATTGCTCTTGCAAGCTTAGCCTCAAAAGCGGCAATTTTCTTTTCGTTGATGAAACCAACGATAAGAAGAATGATTGCAGCCATTTCAAAGAATGATAATAAGATATTTGAAAATGCCATTGTAAAACCTCCTTTGGCAAGAAACATTTGTTCTGTTGAATTTATTATAGCAGACGAACATTCGTTTGTCAAGACAAATGTTCGGTATTTTTTGACTTTTTCTTTCTTATTTATATTATACCACATTATATGCCGCTTGTCAAACGGATATACCACAATATATTGATTTATTATCGACAGATAGTTGTGCGATTTGCTGTTGTTTTTACGGTTTTATTATACTTTGCAGAAAAAATTTGCCGTAAAACAGGTTTTACACACCTTAACCTTGTTGACATTTCGGGGCGGCGGCAATATAATTGTGATAGTTATTGAAAGGGGATATGTTTTATGCTTTATAACGCCTGGGCATTTGTCAGGCAGAGCCTTGTCAAGATTCACCTTGCCGGCGCAAATTGTGTTTACAGGGTCAGCGGCGGCAAATTGCCCAAGTCACTGTTTTCAAAAAGATCGGGTGCGCACGCAGTCGGCACAAACGTGAAGGTTATTGAAAAAACGGACTACACCGCCAACATCGCAAAATTCAACCCCGACGGAACTGTCAGCGATGATGATTTCGTTATTCTTTCGTCAACGGATTTTCATTATGATACCGACCACGAAAAAAACAAGAAAACAACAGAAATGTTTTTTAAGCAGATAAGAGATGTCAAACCTGACCTGGTTGTTCTTACGGGCGACGTTATTCTTTCAAAATATCAGCAGATTGATGCAATTCAGTTTGCAAAGATGATGGAAGAAATCGGCGTTTATTGGGCAATCGTTTTCGGCAATCACGAAACGAGAGAGGAAAAGGGCTTTTATAAGTATCTGATGATGAAAAGCTTCAGCGACTATGAGCACTGCCTTGCCGTTCACGGACCCGAAGAGCTTTTCGGCTACGGCAACTATATTATCAACATTATGGGCAAAGAAAACAAAATCAGACAGAGCTTGTTCTTTTTTGATTCAGGCAGAGATACTCTTGCAGAGCATAACGTCGAGCACGGTCTGCCTGCAGATTTTGACAGCTATGATTATCTTAAAAAGAGCCAGATTGAGTTTTATAAAAACAGCGTTGACGAGCTTGAAAAGAAATACGGCAAGTTCGGTTCAATGGCTTATTTCCACATTCCGCTCCCTGAATATGCGCTTGCTTTTGAAGGCGAAGGAAATATGGAATACAAGCAGACCGGTGAGGTTGAAATTCTCTACGGCAAACAGTATGAGAGCACAGGCTGCGCCAAATTCAACAGCGGATTTTTTGAAGCAGGTCTCGAAAAGGGTCTGACGGCTGTTTTCTGCGGCCACGACCATAACAACGATTGGTGCGGCATTTATAAAGGTGTACATCTTGCTTACAGCCTTCCTCACAGCTACAATCTCTATAACCTCGGCACGAATATGGGATTCCCTGAAGAAAAATGGAACCAGGGTGTAACCGTAACCAAAATCCACGCAGACGGCAGCTTTGATATAGCCCCCAGATACAACAGCATATATTTATAATGTAATATAAGGAGGGTATATATGAGCGTCTTTATATTGGCTCTGCAGCTCATCTGCGTTGCAGGCATAAGCTTTCGGTTCAAAAACGGATTTGAGGACTATATGTCGCCTTCAAAAACAGGGGCAATCAAAGGCATATTTGTTATCATTGTTTTCTTTTCGCACGTAAGGCAGTATATAGCTGTTCCTCAGACCGGAGTCAACAAGTTGTTTTTTGACGTGCTGGTGTTTTTGGGTCAGCTTATGGTTGTTATGTTTCTGTTTTATTCGGGCTACGGAATTGCGGTTTCCGTCGCCAAAAAAGACGGATACGTCAAAACCATACCCAAAAAAAGAATCCTCAAAGTGTGGCTTGATTTTGCGATTGCCGTCACGATTTTCTTTTTCGTTTCCCGTGCAATAGGTATAAGGTATGACGTAAAGCAATTGCTCTGGTCGCTGATTGGCCTTAAAACCGTCGGAAACAGCAATTGGTTTATATTTGTTATAATCATTCTTTACATACTCACGTTTATAGCTTTTGCAATAACGGGCGGCAAAAAGCATCTTGTTGCGGGCATAGCGGCGATAACCGTTCTCAGCGTTGCTGCAACGGTTGTGATGTGGCACTTTTTCGGCAACCATTATTGGTGGTATGATACTATTATGTGTTATCCGCTGGGTATGTGGTATTATGTTGCCAAGCCGTATATTGATAAAAAGCTTCTCGGCAGCTTTGACAGGTGGTTTGCCGCTGTTGCCGCAAGCGCAATCTGCTTCTCGGCTCTGAAGGCGGTGCTGGGCGCTTTGAGAGGTTCAAGAATCGTGTTTATCCCGATGGCTCTTGTTTTTGCAATCGGAATTGTTCTGGTTTCAATGCGTATCAGTGTCAACAACGCTGTTTTGCGTTGGTTCGGTTCAAGAGTTTTCGGCATCTATATTCTTCAGAGAATACCGATGATGATTCTGCGCTATTTCGGATACAACGACAGCCCTATCGTGTTTACGGCGGTCTGCTTTGCAATTACGATTGTGCTTGCAGAAATTTTTGAGCGTTCAACCGCCAAACTTGATGAATGGCTGCACATAACACCCAAAAAACTGAAAAAATAAATAAATCGGAGAGCAAAAGCTTTTTGTTCTCCGATTTTCTATTGACGAAAAAACTTTTAACATATATAATATAAAATGTTATAATGTGCATTGAAAGGGGCAAGAAAATGTATAAGTTTACTGCTAAAGTTAAAAAAGGCACTGCTGTTGTTACCCACAGCGAAATGGATAACGCTGATTTTCTTTTTGAATTGAATGAAGAAAACGGCCTTATCACAGGCTGCCTTACCGCAAAAAAAGACCTCAGAATGCAGGCTCTTGAGCTTGAAACAGATAGGGAATTCAAGGCCGATGACCTTTTTTACGTTAACGGATATCAGTCCTGGTCAACGTCCCGTGAGTTCAATAAGTACGGTCTTTTAAAGGACATTATGCCTTTAGGTAAAAAAATCGGCGGTTTTGCTGCACGCTGCTGCGGTATTATGAGCGACTATGATTTTGAAGAATACGGCAAAACAGGTTGCTTCCATTCATATACTTACACCTATTTCAGAAAAAAGAACAGCCGCAACATAACTCTTTACGGCTCAAAAACAGAGCGTCAGGGATTCACCGTTTTCAAGGTGGATATGGCTAATGATAAGTTTGTTATCAAAAAGGATATTGAAGGTCTTATGCTCCGTGCAGGCGAAAAGTATGAGGTTTTCAATATCGCCGTTATCGAAAAAGAATATGATGCCGCTTTTGACGAATATTTCTTTGACTTTATGGGTTGCAAGAAACCCAAAATCAAGCACCTCGCAGGCTATACCTCATGGTATAATTATTTCTCAAAGATTACAGAGGATATCTGCCTTCGTGACCTTGAGGGTATGGACAGAGCCAAGGAATGCGTTGACATATTCCAGATTGACGACGGTTATCAGACTGCAACGGGCGACTGGCTCAGCACAGATAAGAAGAAGTTCCCCCACGGTATGAAGTACGTTGCCGATAAAATCCACGAAAAAGGCTATCTTGCAGGCATCTGGCTTGCTCCCTTCTGCGCTCAGATGAGCTCCAAGGTGCTCAAGGAGCATCCTGATTGGATGATAGTTGACGAATCAAACGGCAAAAAGCTCTTTGGCCACGTTGGCTGGGGCGGCGCTTATACTCTCGATATCTATCATCCCGAAGCAAGAGAATACATCAAGAGCTTCTTCCACACCATTCTCAACGAGTGGGGTTACGATATGGTCAAGCTCGACTTCCTTTTCACACAGTGCGAAAGACCCAGAGCAGGCAAAACAAGAGGCCAGATTATGTGTGAAGGCGTTGACCTTCTGCGCGAAGCTTGCGGCGATAAGCTCATTCTCGGCTGCGGAATTCCGCTCGGTCCCTGCATGGGTGTCTTTGATGCCTGCCGCATCGGTTGCGACGTAAACAAGGCGTTCGAAGGTGACTGGGTAAACAAGCTTGCCATCAACAACGAAATTCCCTCAACGCAGAATTCGCTCAACAATGCCGTTTTCCGTAACCACCTTGACGGCAGAGCTTTCTGCAATGACCCCGACGTATTCTTCCTTCGTGACAACAATATCAAGTTCAACCTTGAGCAGAAGCTCGTTCTCGGCAAGGTCAATGCTGTTTGCGGCAACGTTCTTTTCGTTTCCGATAACGCAGGCGATTATTCCGAAGAAACACTCGGCTACCTCAAGAATTTCTTCACAAGCAAGGATTACAAGGTAACAGGCGCAGATTATATTGATAACGAAACCATCCGCCTTTCATTCACGGAAGACGGTAAAGAAAAGGTTCTCACTTTCGATATCTACACAGGCGCAAGCAACATCAACGAGTGTATGTAATAAAACAATATCAGCCGCTCTGAAAAGGGCGGCTGAATTTTGCGAAAAATAAAAAACAAAAAACTATTGACAGAACCGAAATCTTGTGATAACATATTAAAGCAATTTACGGAGAGATACCGAAGTGGTCATAACGGAACGGTCTTGAAAACCGTCGTACCCTTACGGGTACCGTGGGTTCGAATCCCACTCTCTCCGCCATTTTAATAACTATATAAATTTATATATACGTTACCATGGAGAAGTACTCAAGTTGGTGACGAGGCGCCCCTGCTAAGGGCGTAGGTCGGGTAACCGGCGCGGGAGTTCGAGTCTCCCCTTCTCCGCCAGAAAAATGACAGATTCCTTCAGAATCTGTCATTTTTCAGTTATATTCGCTTTTCGGCGAGTTATATCGTCTGCGCCGGTTATATTTGCTTTGCAAGTGATATTGCCTTTTTGGCAGTTTGGGTGGGCGAATATAATATCACTTCTGCGTAAGCAGAAATATAGTTGTGCCGTCAGGCACAATATCACTCCGACACAGTCGGAATATCACTTAATGATAACTTGTGCGAGAGCTTATAGTTAAGAAAAACAGTCCGCAAAAGCGGGCTGTTTTTTCTTTGGGAGAAACGAAGCCCGTGCCGGGGACCGGCGTGGGGCGAACCGCCGAAGCGCCGCCTGCGGCGGAAACAGCGAGGCGGTGAGGTGAAGAAACAAGGAGCAATGCGAAGCGCTCCAAGCGAGCAGAGCGACTATGTTTCTGATGGGCCTGACAGAAATTGCACAAACAAGAAGGCTTGGTCTGATGAGCAACAGTCCGCAAAAGCGGGCTGTTTTTTCTTTGGGAGAAAAGGAACCTGTTTTATCGAATCCAATACATATTGTGTTTGTTTTCAGGTCGTGTTATAATAAATTAAAGGTGGTGTTTATATGAGTAAAGCCCTCGGTTCCTGGAGCGGAATGCGAAAATATTTGGAGGAAGTGATGCTGGCTGATTCCCTGAAAAGCAGAATACGTTACGGCTGCACTTCGTATGCAGGCATGGACGGTAAATGCGTTTTTGAAATCTGCGTTGACGGAAAACAGTTTAAACACTTTTCGTGGGAAACCGTAAATTCATATTTTATTGAAAAAGGATATAAGAGCATCAAAAATCCGATGAGCACATCTGAATACTGGGGTGGCGATTTTTTTGATTTGCTGAATAAACATCCCTTAACAGAACGCACCGAGTATACTGACGAGGAGTTTTGCGAAGCGCTCGAAAAATACCGCAATCAAGAGATTAGCGAAAGCATAAATTCAATCAATCCGTTAATCAGGATGTTTGCGGTTTTTGACAGACGCATCGGCAAGCATACTCTGATTAAACTGAAAGAAGAAATTGCTTTGCAGCCTGAATGGCTGCAGCAGTTGTATATCTTAAGAACGGATGCTGAAATGATATAATAAAGGTGTAGTTGGCACAATCTGCGGTTTCAATATCCCCAATCAACAAACAGTTTGTTAATTTGTATACGCTGAAAGATAAAGGAAACACCGTACGGATCAGGTTAAAATCGAAAAGTTCATTGCCGAGCGCAGAAAAAGTATTGAACAAGGATTGATATTATGAAAAAAATATTTATAGTAATAGGTATTGTGTTCGCTGTTTACGTTTCATTTGTAACGGCGGATTGCATCAGACTGAAAAAAGCCGAAACCGAAACGGCACCGTTCATAACCGTAAGTTCAACAGAATCCGAAAACAGAAAGTATTATACGGGTCTGGGTTACACCGTAGGTTATTATACAGATAAATTTGAAGACGCAGACGGCAACGTTACGCAGAATGTTTACGGTGCAGAATTCAGGCTGTTCGGCAAAATATTGGTATGGGCGTGGATTGAATAACAGTTCCTAATAATTATAATACATTATATATCCCTTTTCGTGGAAAGATAATAACCGCGAAAGGGGATGTTTTTATGTGTACCGCAATAACCTATAAAACCAAAGATTTTTATTTCGGCAGAAATCTTGACCTTGAATATCATTATAACGAAACCGTAACCGTCACACCGCGAAACTATGCGTTCAGATTCAGAAACGGTACGGTGATTGATAATCATTACGCAATGATAGGTATGGCGACGGTCAGCAACGGATATCCGCTGTATTACGAAGCAACAAATGAAAAAGGTCTGAGCATGGCAGGTCTGAACTTTCCCGATAATGCTGTTTATTATCCCGAATCCGATACAAAGAAAAATATTGCACCGTTTGAACTGATACCGTATCTTCTCAGTCAGTGTTCAACCGTTGATGAAGCTCTGACGAAAACAGAAAATATAAATCTGTGGAATATTCCGTTCAGCAAGGAGCTTCCGCTTTCGCCTCTCCATTGGATTCTTGCCGATAAAAAACGATGCGTAACTCTTGAACCTGTGAAAGACGAGCTGAAGGTTTACGAAAACCCTGTTGGTGTGCTCACGAACAATCCGCCGTTTGATTACCATATGCACAATATGGCTAACTATATTAATCTTACAGTTAAGCAACCTGAAAACAGATTCGGTACAGACCTTAAACCGTATTCTCTCGGTATGGGTGCAATCGGTTTGCCGGGCGATTTGTCATCAGCCTCAAGGTTCGTCAGGGCGGCATTCACAAAAGTCAATTCCGTTTCGGGTGATTCCGAAGAAGAAAGCATCAGTCAGTTTTTTCATATTCTCGGTTCCGTTGAACAAGTGAAAGGTCTGAATTGTGTCCGAAACAAAGAATATGAGTTTACGCTATACAGCAGTTGTTGCAATACCGATAAAGGGATATATTACTATACTACCTATGATAACAGGCAGATTGTTGCAGTTGATATGAACAAAGAGAATATGAACGGCGAAAAAATTGTTGCATATCAGTTAGAAAACCGTCAACAAATTTTTGGAAAAATTGAGAAGTCAGAAAATTTCAGAAGAACAGAATAAAAAAGTTTTAAAGCGTGTTTGCGCTGAAAAAGCCCTGTATATAAAACATTAATATAAAACCAACCCGATGTCGAATGATTTTATGCAACATTTCCAACAATTTGAGAAACACACGGAACGGTTGAGAAGAGGTGAAAAAAAGATTAAAAAAAGGTGTTGACAAATGGGTTTGGATTTGGTATATTATCGGAGCGCTCTGAAATACAGCAGCGCCCCGCACCTTGAAAATTAAACAACGAGAAGAAGA
>JAZSNE010000029.1:0-17969 GCA_045536245.1 Acutalibacteraceae bacterium
ATTAATCTTTTAATGAGCTTTTACCTTGACGAAAACTTTGACGAAAAGTATTTAAAGCTTGTTGCAGATGTAAAATCTAAGGAATATTACATAAATATGATGCGAGCCTGGTATTTTGCAACAGCACTTGCAAAACAGCAAGAAGCAATCCTGCCGTTTTTTGAAAACCAAGTGCTTGAGCCTGTTACACACAAAAGGGCAATTCGCAAATCAATCGAAAGTTACCGGATAAGCAGTGAACTGAAAGCATACATTAAACAAATGTAGCTATATTTTATCTGATTTAAGAAATTATTATTGAAACGCTGACACACATCTGTTAAAATCAATTTATAAATTAATAAGGCGGTGCTGATATGGTTTTTGTTATTCAAAAAATTCTTTCGCTCATAACCCCCGTTCTGCTTGTTTTCGGCGGCTTGTTTTTCGGTAATTTCAAAGCAGATTCCGAGCCTGTGAACCCCGAAGAATGCAAGCTGAATTTTGCTGTTATCTCTGACACTCATATGAAGGACGAATTTCTCCGCCAATTTATGGTTGAACTTGGTTTAAGCGGTATGGAGCAATCCGACGCGCGCCTTGATGCACTTGTGGTTTCAGGTGACCTTACCGACCACGGAGAAGCTGACGAATGGGAAGCTCTTGCAGAAAGCTTCTCAAAATATGACCCTGCCGACGAGCTTATTCTTGCCTGCGGCAACCATGACACCTGGACTGACGAAAGCTTTGAAAAAGCAAAAGAGAATTATATTCATTACACCGGCAAAATAACCGGCAGAGAAATTGATGAAATGTATTTTTCAACCAAAATCAACGGCTACACCTTTGTTGTGCTCGGAAGCGAAACAGACAGAACCGCCGCTTATTTCAGCCCCGAGCAGCTTGCTTGGCTTGACGAAACAATGAGCGCTGCCGCAAAGGATGACCTGCCGATTTTTATTGTTTCTCACTGGCCTATCAATCAAACACACGGTCTGCCCGAAACCTGGGGTGACGATGAACCCGAACCCGATGACGGCGGAATCGGCGATGAATCCGACGCAGTTGAAGCTATACTTAAAAAATACGACAACGTGTTTATGATAAGCGGTCACCTGCACAACGGAATCGGTGAAAGCGGAACAGAAGCTCTCTGGGGTTACACCTCCGTTGAATCCGACGGCTCTTTCCACAGCATCAATCTGCCCGCCTACACGTATTTTAACGCAAGAGGTCAGGTGCTTAACGGCAACGGCTTCAACTTTGAGGTTTATGATGACGAAGTTATTATCAGAGCAAGAAGCTACACATCCGACGTGTGGTATACCTCTTATGAATATGCTATTCCTCTTGTGTGACGCATAAAAGGAGATTAAAAAATGAAAAGATTAATCAGTCTTTTACTTGCACTCGCAATGACGTTTTCGCTTGTTACCGTTGGATTTGCAAGCCAAGCAGAGCCTGATCACACGTGTGATTGCGGCATTCTGCCGATAGTTTACGTTCCGGGGTTCGGCGATGCACTTTATATTGACCCGGAAAGCGATGAGCGAACGGCCATATATCCGCCCGATATAAAAGATATTCTTCTTGCGGTTCCCGATATTTTGCTTGCTGTTGCTGGCATTGCAATGGGCAGCGAAGCACTTTTCGGCAAAGCTGCCGTAAGAGCGGCAAACAAGCTTCTTGCAAAACTTGCTTGTGACGAAAGCGGTAACCCGATATATAATTCATCAATTGACCCTCTTGAATTGCCGCAACGTGACTATCACCAAAATGTGACGGATGACGTTATGGACCGAACCTTTGATTTCAGATATGACTGGCGTTTGTCACCCGTTGACCACGCAAAGGATTTGAAAGAGTATATCGAATATGTAAAAGAGTTTACAGGTCACGATGAGATAATCCTTATGTGCCACAGCCAGGGCAACACTGTTGTTGCGTCATATCTTGAACTCTACGGCAATGAGGGCATCAGAAAAGTTGCCTTCCTTTCCCCTGCTTTTCAAGGTATATCCATTCTCGGCTCGCTCTATCGCAAAGAAGCGGATATCAGCGGCAAAGCAGACCAGCTTAAAACTTTTGTTGAATCGGTAATGGGTGAAGGCACCGGAACCGATATTGTTTCCGTTCTCCTCGGCGCACTCAATTTTACAGGCTTCACAGACGGTTTGCTCGGGTTCCTTCAGAAATATCTGACAAGCCAGTTTGACCTGATTTTTACCGAATGCCTCCAGCCTGCATTCGGTAACCTTGCCGGTACGTGGAGCTTTGTGCCTGACGAATACTTTGACGATGCGGTTGAAGCAATGTTTAAAGGCAAAAAGGATTCCCCCGTTCTTGAAAAAATCTTATATTATCACGATAACGTTCAGGTTAAGCTGACAGAAATTATTCAGGAAACTATGGATAACGGAACTGACGTTATCATCTGCGCAGGCTATAATATTTCTACAATACCCGTCAGTATCACTCCTGCCGTTCATTCGGATTTTCTGATTGACACCGAGTATATGTCAATCGGAGCAACCTGCGCTCCGCTCGGCAAAACTCTCGGTGACGGTTATAAGCAGGCGGTTGAATGCGGCCACAATCACGTTTCAGCCGATATGATGATTGACGCTTCAACCTGTGCGTTTCCTGAGCACACGTGGTTTTTCAGCGGTATGAATCACAACGTTTTCCCTGCCGGATACCACGAATTTCTTAACGCCTTTGCATCTTCAGAAGAAAGAATAACGGTGCATACATATTCACAATATCCGCAGTTTATGGCAGTTGACAAAAACGAAAATCTGATACCCGTTACAGCTAAAGAAGAAAAAGGCAGTATAACAGGTTTTTTAGCTGATATTTTCGTATTTATATAAGTAATTAATAAAAAAGGAACATAAATATGTTTTGTAACAATTGCGGCAAAAAAATGCCTGACAACGCAGGTTTCTGCAACGAATGCGGTGCTCCGTTAAATAGAGCTCCGCAACAGCCCACATATCAACAGCAACCTGCATATCAGCAGCAGCCTTCGCAAAACAAACCGGCTAAAGACAAGGCCTCAAAATACAGAATCGCAGGCATTATTCTTCTGGTTTTAGGCGTTATAGCATATGCCGGAATGTTTGCCGGCAGCGGTTTTGAAATAGATTCCAGCAGCGCAGCAGGTATTGTTGAGTTTATCGGCTTCAACATACCTATAATTCTCGGTGTAATTCTGCTTATTCTCTCATTCAATAATAAGAAAAAACAGTAATTCACATTAAATAAAGAATAACAAAAGAGCTTGCATAGGCATAAAGGCCTGTGCAAGCTCTTATTTTCTGACAGCTTCTCTGTGCGGAAGCAGTCTTTGTTTTTCTGTTTCCGAAGCGGAAAACCGCTCGGTTATATTAAATCACAGCAGCAAGCTGCGTGATATTTTACGGGGTTAAACCCGCTATGCTCTTATTTTGAGAGCATTGCATCGAGCTCAAGGATTTTAAGAAGCTTTCTGAATGTGAACTTCTTTTCTTTTTCAATTTCCTTAAGGAGCTCGCTTTTGATTTTTTCTGAATAAACGTCGTAGTTCATTTCATTCATCCTTTCTTCTTGTGATGTCTTTATTATACTCAGTTTTCAAAAAAAGTCAAGTCATTTTGCACAAATTATCTCGCGTTGTTTTGTGCGTTTTGCACAAGTTTTTAGCGCGCTAAAATTATTTAGGCTTCATAGTTTTAATCAGCACCCTGAAATTATTTTATCTATTATGCACAACTTGACACAGCATATTTTGTCAGTTTAGCACAAACGTTGTTGAATGCATAAAAATTCATTGAATAATTTTTGTTAATTTTTTTCACAAAAAAACAGCTGCCACTCGAGTGAATGGCAGCTATCTATCTTATCTGTTTTTAATAGCCTTATAAAGCTTTTCACGGTGGTCGTTCTCTCTGGAAGCGAAGAATTCATTGATTCGCTTATCATAAGGTGCAAGAGGCTTGAAGCCGTTTTCGGCTATTCTTTCAACAATTCCCAGCAACTCGTCACCCGTGAGAGCAATTTCGCCGAAGCCTTCTTCAAGCGGCAAATCCAGCTTTTGATAGCTGTGTGTTATGCCCGCTTTGAACTCAATGTAATCCGGCACGAAATATGCAATCGGTCTGCCGAGATAGACAAAATCAAAGACGATTGAAGAATAGTCGGTTATCATCATCAAATAATCCTGCATTTCACCGTCAGACGTGATGTGAACCCTGGGGTTATTGATAACATAGTATTCTTCATAATCCTTGAAAATCGGGTGATTCTGGAAATCAATTTCAAGGTCATATTTTTCAAGGAAACGTGCAAGCGAAGGTGAATTCAGAAAAGCGCAGGTTTCTCTGAAATAATCGGATTCAACAAACTTTTCGGGCATAAGCTCTCTTGTGTTATTTGTGAATTCACCGATAAGATTTTTACGCCAGGACGGCGAATAGAGAATTTTGCGCTGAGGTTTTGACTGCGTGTCAATAACATCAAGTCGGGGCATACCGCTCATTATCAGGTCTTCATCCCTGAAATTATAAATTTCAATGAAATTCTTTCTTTCGAACTCTGAAGAGATTACAACCTTATCAACGTTTGCTCTCTCTTTGGAATACATAAGGGGCAATCTGGCGTGAAGAATTCCGTGCTGAAGATAGATAACCTCATACCTTGCAATATCGGAATACCACTTAAGCGGCATTGCACCGAAGGGGCTGATAATCGGGAGCGAAGCAAAAGAAGTAAAAATTTTGCTGCACTGCATAAACAAAGTTTTATGCTTTGTGCTCTTGAAATTAACAAGATTCTTTCTCTGCTCGGGGGTAAAATATTTTTTCTTATTTTTAAGCTTATCGCAGATATAATAGCGCTTGACTCCGTCGTTAATTCCGAAATCATGAATAAACTGATAATATGCGTTATCAAGAACTCCTTCACGGTCGGTATAAAGCCAGACTTCTTCGTTCTTTTCGCGTTTCATTTCACCGCACTTTCTGTAAAATACGGTTCTTTTGTTTGAACGCATAATCTTCAGATTGGCTGCTTTTCTGACTGCAGCAAGAGCAGGAGCTTCAGCCTTTGAAATCAGAATGCTGCCTGATGACGAGAGAAATTCAACAACATATTCACCGCAGGCAACAACGGATTTCTGCGAGTTAACAATACATTTGAAGCTGAAAAACGGCGAAAGCGAAACGATTTCGTCACCGAATTTAAGCCTGAAGGCAATGGAAGTGACGTCGCCAAGTTCAAGGCTGAAATCAAAGCCGCCGAAACGGTTGGTTTCGCATTTACTGATGTGATAGCTGTATGTTGTTTTGTGCATCGGTATCTCGTGAAGCTTGTTGTCTTTGTCAAGATAATAAAGAATCAAATCCTTATAATCAACAATACCGTTTCTGACATAACCGATGATATGGCATTTGTTATCCCTGATAGTGATATTATTAAGAAAAACTGCAAACGTCTGTGAAAACATCAGCCTGTCTTCGCAGTATGCGCTCATACGGGAGTTATTGAACGCAAGCTCAAACTTACGGTTTTTCTTATGAATGAAGAACTCGATATGGTAAGGGTTGATATAAAGAGAGTTTGCAATAATGTCAATATCAATTTCAGAAAGGATATCTTCGATAATTGCCATCTGCGCCTTTTCCGTTTCTTCATCAATGTGAGAAACGAGCATATCTGCAGATAATCTCCAGCTGAGATTATAAATAATCATTGACTGCGCCGTGGGATGAGCTTTGCCGTTTTCATCTCTGCGGGCATCAAGAACCTTGCGCATAAAGCCGACGTATTCATCAAAGCAATAATAAGGATTATTATGCACCGAGCTCGCAGAATCGGAGTGTCTGTAATAAACATAAACAGCATCCTTGACAAAGCCGATTTTTTCTTTTCTGAGAAGCCAGGAGAATATGAACCACTGGTCTTCACCGAGAGTAAGAGATTCATCAAAATAAATGCGTTCTTCTTCAGGAACGTTTTTAACGCAAACGTTCATCGTTGTCTGAAGAAGGTTATAATTGCAATGAATATCATAAACGCCCGTGTGGTCAAGAATATCAAAACGTTTATGAGAAGAAATTCTGCCGTTTTCGTTAAGATACTGAATGGTATACGTTACCAGGTCAACTTCGTCGCAGTGTGCTTCAAAGAAATCGTAAACGTCCTGGATTGTGTTGTTGGATATAGAATCGTCGGAATCAAGAAAAAGGATATATTTGCCCTGAGCAAGCTCAAGACCCTTATTGCGGGCAGTGGAAACACCGCCGTTTTCTTTCTCAAAATAAACGATGTTTTCACTGTATTTGGATGCATATTTTCTGCAGATTGCGCCGGAACCGTCAACAGAACCGTCGTTGATAAAAATAATCTGAAAATCCTTTAACGGCATAGTCTGCTTCAAAAGGCTTTTGACGCATTTTTTGATATATGCCTCGCAATTGTAAACAGGGATAATTACCGACATTTTGTATTTGTAAATCATATCCGACATTGTATTTATCCTTTCATTGATAAATAAAAATCAAAGTGTGCGTTCTGATCGGGCATTAATCACCGGAGCCGAAATCACGAATAATCTTTTCTAAAATATCCTTATCTGCCGGGCAGAATTCATATTGCGGTATTTCTGACGGAAGAATAAAACGGATATCGTTATGCTCAAGTTTTCGGGGCTCTTCACCTGCCAAAGAAGCATTGAACAAGGTGAGATGAATTGTTATATCGGGGTAAACGTGATCAACCTCGGCATAAACGCTGCCAACGTTAACCGCAGCGCCGATTTCTTCACGGCATTCTCTGACAAGCGCTTGCTCAAGAGATTCACCGCGTTCAACCTTACCGCCGACAAACTCCCACTGAAAAGCTCTTGTTTTGCTTGCTGGCCTTTGGCAAATCATAAATCTGTTTTGCTTCCATATGAGCGCCGCCACAACCTGAGTCATAATGCAAACCGCCTTTAAATAAATCTGCTTATACGAATATTACTTTATAACATTTTCTGTAAAATGTCAATGTTATTTGATTTAAATTCTGCGCAATGAATTCTTTATAGCTTTTATTATTCTTTTGCAGGTTTAATCTTTGTGAAAATTCAACATTATTTATCGGTGCTTGTTTAATTAAGTTGTTGCAGTATACGATTTTGAAAAACTGCTCTTTTTAGTCACCATTTTTATTGACTTTGAAGTGTTCTTTATATATAATATTATGAAAAACATTAGAATGCACTAATGTTTATCTGCCGGGCAGGCAGAGTTTTTAAACAAGATGCTTGTTCAATCACGCCGCTCGAAGCGGCAAAAAAGGAGAGATTACTTATGAAAAAAATCATCATCGCAGACGCAACACTCAGAGCGTTTGCACGCAGAGGCGACATTGCGCTCAGCTTCAAAGAGAAGCTTGAAATCGCAAAGCTGCTTGACAAGCTCCATGTCAACGTTATTGAAGCTGCACCCGTGGCTGACGAAAAAATTGACACCCTTGTTTTGCGTACAATCAGCCCCCTCCTTAAGAACAGCATCCTATCCTGCCCCGTAGGTTTTTCTGTTGAAGAAGCTGACAGAGCAATGCGCTCAATCGCAGGCACAAAAAAGCCCCGTCTGCTTGTTGCTCTCCCTGTTTCAGCTGTTCAGATGGAATATATATGCCACAAGAAACCTGCTCAGATGCTTGAACTTATCAAAGCTCTTACAGCACACTGCGTTTCAATCTGCGCCGACGTTGAGTTTGCTGCGGTTGACGCAACAAGAGCAGAAAAAGAATATCTTTTTGAAGCTGTTAAGCTTGCAATTGCAAGCGGTGCAAAGACCGTTACAATCTGTGACACCGCAGGAGCGCTTCTCCCCACGGAATTTGCCCAGCTTATCAAAGAGCTTTATGACGCTGTGCCCGAAGCAGCAAACGTTACGCTCGGCGTTGAATGTAGTAACGAGCTTGATATGGCACACGCCTGCATTTTCAGCTGCATTGCAGAGGGTGCGCTTGAAGTCAAAACCGCTATCGGATGCGACGTTTTGCCCAACCTTGAAAGCGTTATGAAAGCGCTTCAGGTCAAGGGTCACACACTCGGCACGAGCTACGACGTCAACTCAATGGCAATCAACCATTCCGCAAACCAGATTCTGCGTCTTATCAATTCAAAACCTGCCGATTCAGATAACAAATTTGATTACGGCGTGGGCGCAAGCGCAGGCAGTGTTTTGCTTGATGACACAGCTGACATTACAAAAGTAAGCAAGGCAATTGTATCGCTTGGATATGAGTTGACCGAAGATGACACTGCAAAGGTCTTTGAAGCGTTCAAAGCTGTTGCAGGTAAAAAACAGGTTGGCACAAAAGAGCTTGACGCCATTATTGCGAGCGTTGCAAATCAGGTTCCGCCTACGTACAGACTTCAGAGCTACGTTATCAACAGCGGTAACGTTATCCCCTCAACGGCAAACATCGTGCTCGAAAAAGGCAACAGAACTCTGAAAGCAGTTTGTATGGGTGACGGCCCCATTGACGCAGCATTCCTCACAATTGAGCAAATTATCGGCCATCACTATGAGCTCGATGATTTCCAGATTCAGTCTGTTACCGAAGGCAGAGAAGCTATGGGTGAAGCCGTTGTTAAGCTCCGCTCAAACGGCAAGCTTTATTCCGGCAAAGGTATCAGCACAGATATCATCGGTTCAAGCATTACAGCGTATATAAATGCACTGAACAAAATTGTTTATGAGGAGAACGAAATATGAAACTGTCATTTTCAACCAACGGATGGCAGGAGCTTTCGTGGTCTGACTTTGTAAACACCGCAAACGAACTCGGCTTCAGCGGCATTGAGATTCACAATATAACAGATAACAGATTCACGGGCTCAGATGCACCGTTCAATAAATCAAATTCAGCAGCCACTCTCCACAAGCTGCTTGAAAATTCACTTTCAATTCCCTGCATTGACACTTTCTGCAACATTGCAGACGGCAAAATCGCTGACGAAAGCTATGAAGAAATTGCAACCGCAATTGAAATCGCAGCGAGGGTCAGATGCCCTTACGTCAGAATTCACGCTTACACCGTCGGCGAGGACAAGCAGACAGAGGACTCACACGTTACCGCTCTCATAGGCAGACTCATCGGCAAGGCGGAGCAGGACAACGTTGCGCTGCTTGTTGAAACAGTCGGCATATACGCCGACACCAAGAGGTTGCGTGACCTTCTCAACGTATTCGCCTGCGATAACCTTGCAGCTCTGTGGGATATTAACCACCCCTACAGATTCTGTGAAGAAGACCCTGACACAACAATCACAAACCTCGGCGCTTACATCAAACACGTTCACGTCAAGGATTCGATTATGGTTGACGGCGAAGTCAGATACCGCCTTATCGGCGAAGGTGACCTCCCTATAGGCACAATGCTGCGTGCCCTGGATTCAGTTAACTATGACGGCTTCCTTTCATACGAATGCCAGCCCGAAAAGATGGATGACTTCGGCATTGCAGAAATCACCTTCCCCCACTTTGTAAATGCCATCAGCGTTTATGACAACAAGAAGAAGTCAGAAGAGCTTCTTTATTCTAACAGAGCAGGCACAGGCAAATTTGTGTGGGAAAAGTATTCACTTATCAACAAGACCTTCTCCGAAGTGCTTGACACAATGTGTGAAAAGTTCCCCGACCAGATTGCTTATAAATACACAACTCTTGACTACACAAGAACATATTCCCAGTTCAGAGATGACGTTGACACGTTTGCACGCTCGCTCATCGCTCTGGGTGTTAAGCCGGGCGACAAGGTTGCCGTGTGGCTCACCAACCTGCCCCAGTGGTTCATCGCTTTCTGGGCAACCACCAAAATCGGTGCGGTTCTTGTTACGGTAAACACTGCTTATAAGATTCACGAAATCGAGTATCTGCTCAGACAGTCCGATACCCACACTCTTATCACGATTGAATCCTGCCTTGATTCAAATTATGCACAATCCATTGCAGAGCTTTGCCCCGAGCTTGAGGTTGCCGTGCCCGGCAAGCCGCTCCACTGCCGCAAGCTTCCCTTCCTGCGTAACATCATCACCGTCGGCTACCGCCAGAAAGGTTGTCTGACCTGGGAAGAAGCTATGGATATGTCAGTCAGAGTTCCCATTGAAGAGGTCTACCGCAGAGCAGCGGCAGTTAATTGCCACGACGTTGCTAATATGCAGTATACCTCGGGCACAACAGGATTCCCCAAGGGCGTTATGCTCACACATTATAACATTGTCAACAACGGCAAATGCATCGGTGACAGAATGGACCTTTCCACCGCCGACAGAATGATGATTCAGGTTCCGATGTTCCATTGCTTCGGTATGGTTCTTTCAATGACCTCAATGATGACTCACGGCGGAACACTTTCTCCCCTGCCTTATTTCTCGGCCAAATCCTCACTCGCCTGTGTAAATCAGGAACACATCACCTGCTTTAACGGCGTGCCCACAATGTTTATAGCAATGTTCCAGCACGAGGATATGGCAAAAACCGATTTCTCCTATATGAGAACAGGTATTATGGCGGGCGCCAACTGTCCCCCCGATTTAATGAAACGAGCAGCTGCTGAAATGAATATGACCGAAATTCTCAGCGTTTACGGCCAGACAGAAGCCTCGCCCGGCTGCACAATGGGTGAAGTCAACGAATCACTTGCAGACAGAACGGAAACCGTCGGTAAAGCTTTCCCGAACGTTGAATGCAAAATCATCGACCCTGAAACAGGTGAAGACCTGCCCGACGGTCAGAACGGTGAATTTGTGGCAAGAGGCTATAACGTTATGAAGGGCTATTATAAAATGCCCAAAGCAACAGAACTTGCCATTGACAAAGACGGCTGGCTTCACAGCGGCGATATTGCCTGCAAGCGTCCCGACGGCTATTATCTCATCACAGGCAGACTCAAGGATATGATAATCCGCGGCGGTGAAAACATTTATCCCCGTGAGATTGAAGAATTTATCCTTACACACGAGTTTGTTCAGGACGTTCAGGTTATCGGCGTGCCCGATAAACGTTACGGCGAAGAAATCTGGGCAAGCGTCATTCTCAAGGAAGGCAAATCAATGACAGAAGAAGAAATGAAGGAATATATTATGTCCCATATGGCAAGGCATAAAGTTCCCCGTTACATTGAGTTTGTTGAAGACTTCCCGAAGAATGCGGCAGGCAAAATTCTTAAATATAAAATGAGAGAAGCCGCTGCAGAAAAGCTCGGTCTCAAATAATAAATAATCTACCGAAAGGGTGTTAAATATGTTAAACATTAAAATTGAGAAAACAACATCTCCCAAACAGAAGCCCGACGAAAACAACCTTGGCTTCGGCAAAATCTTTACTGACCATATGTTTGTTATGAACTACACAGAGGGTCAGGGTTGGCACGATCCCAGAATCGTTCCCTACGGCAACCTTTCCCTTTCTCCTGCTTGTATGGTTTTCCACTACGGTCAGGAAATGTTTGAAGGTCTTAAAGCTTATAAGGGTGCTGACGGCGAAGTTCGCCTTTTCAGACCCGAAATGAACGCCAAGAGAACAAATGACACAAACAAGCGTCTTTGCATCCCCGAGCTTCCCGTTGAGGATTTTGTTCAGGCTGTAAGCGAAATCGTCAGAGTTGATAAGGATTGGATTCCTTCCGCTCCCGGCACATCGCTCTATATTCGCCCCTTCATCATCGCAACAGATGACTTCCTCGGCGTTGCTCCCTCAAAGACATATCTTTTCATCGTTATCCTCTCCCCCTCAGGCGCTTACTATTCAAGCGGTCTTGCTCCCGTGGGCATCTGGATTGAAGATGACTACGTAAGAGCAGTCAAGGGCGGTATGGGCTTTGCAAAAACAGGCGGTAACTACGCTGCCAGCCTTGCAGCTCAGGTTAAGGCTCACGATGACGGCTATTCACAGGTTCTCTGGCTTGACGGCGTTGAGAGAAAATATATCGAAGAAGTCGGCGCAATGAACATCTTCTTCAAGATCAACGGCACAATCGTTACACCTATGCTTAACGGCAGCATTCTGCCCGGTATCACAAGAAACTCCGTAATTGAGCTTTGCAAGAGCTGGGGTCTGCCCGTTGAAGAAAGAAAGATTTCTGTTGAAGAACTTCTTGAAGCTCAGAATAACGGCACTCTTGAAGAATGCTTCGGCACGGGCACTGCAGCTGTTATTTCACCCGTCGGCAAGCTCCGCTATAAGGATGACGTTATGACAATCAACGGCGGTGAAATCGGCGAAATCAGCCAGAAGCTCTACGATACAGTTACAGGTATTCAGGGCGGTACGGTTGCCGATCCCTTCAACTGGGTAACAGTTCTTTAATATGGAAAATAAAAGAATAACTCTTTTCGCAGGTCATTACGGCAGCGGCAAAACAAACATTGCCGTCAACTACGCTCTATATCTGAAAGAGAGCTTTGACAGAGTAAGCATAGCCGACCTCGATATCGTTAACCCTTACTTCCGCACAAAGGACAGCGAAGCTTTTCTTGAAAGCAAGGGTATTCACCTCATATCGTCGGAATATGCAAACTCAAACGTTGACGTGCCCGCTCTGCCGGCAGAAGCTTATGCGATTATTGACGATGAATCCGTTCACGCAGTTATTGACGTCGGCGGTGATGACAGAGGAGCTCTTGCGCTCGGCAGATATGCGCCTGCCATTCTCAAACAGAATGACTATGAAATGCTGCTTGTCATCAACAAATTCCGTCCCCTCACCCCTGACTGCGCTTCAACAATCGGCGTTATGCGTGAGATTGAAGCAGCGGCAGGAATGAAATTCACGGGCATTGTCAACAACTCAAACCTCGGCGACGAAACAACCGCCGAAGATATTCTCGGCTCGCTTGCATATGCTGAAGAAATTGCCGCAGCAAGCGGTCTGCCGGTTAAAATGACCACCGTTAAACACGATTTATTCGACAGTGTGAAAGATATTGTTCCGGCTTGCTTCCCGATTAAGCTTTACGTTAAGCAATCGTGGGCAAAAGCAACCGATTTTTAAACAGGAGGAAACTACTTATGGCAAAAGTAACATTCAACACTGACCGCTGCAAAGGTTGCGGTCTTTGTGTAGGAGCCTGCCCCAAAAAGATTGTGGCTCTGCTTAAAGACGAAATCAACGCCAAGGGTTACCACCCCGCAGGCATCACCGACCAGTCAGCTTGCATCGGCTGCGCTTTCTGCGCAACAATGTGCCCCGACTGCGTTATCACCGTTGAGAAGTAAGGAGGAGAAGAATAATGGCTGAAAAAGTACTTATGAAAGGTAACGAAGCTCTTGCTGAAGCTGCTATTATGGCAGGCTGCCGCCATTACTTCGGTTACCCCATTACACCCCAGACTGAAATTGCCGCTTATATGGCAAAAAGAATGCCCCTCATCGGCGGCACGTTCCTTCAGGCTGAAAGCGAAATCGCTGCTATCAATATGGTATACGGCGCTGCTGCTGCAGGCAAAAGAGCTATGACATCAAGCTCCAGCCCCGGAATCGCACTCAAGAGCGAAGGTATCTCATACCTTGCAGGCTCTGACCTCCCTGCTCTTATCATCAACGTTCAGAGAGGCGGCCCCGGCCTCGGCGGTATCCAGCCCTCACAGTCCGACTACTTCCAGGCAACAAAGAGCGCAGGTCACGGTGACTTCCACCTCATCGTTCTTGCTCCCGCTTCCGTTCAGGAAATGGTTGACCTCACTTTCAAAGGCTTTGACCTTGCTGACAAATACAGAATGCCTGCAATGCTTCTTTCGGACGGCACAATGGGTCAGATGATGGAACCCGTTTCACTTGATATGGGTGAAGTTAAGGAATATGATAAATCCTCTTGGGCAGCTTGCGGCACAAAGTGCGAAAGAGAGCATAACGTTGTTAACTCCCTTTTCATTCAGCCCGACGAGCTTGAAAAATATAACTTTGAGCGTTTTGAACGCTATTCTCAGATTGAAGCAAACGAAGTTATGTATGACGAATACCGTATGGATGATGCTGAAATCTGCATTGTTGCTTACGGCGTAGCTGCAAGAGTTTCGCAGAACGCTATCGACAAGGCAAGAGAAAACGGCATCAAGGTTGGTATGATCAGACCCATCACACTCTGGCCCTTCCCCAAGGCTGTTCTTAACGCTGCAGCCGACAAGGTTAAGGCATTTGTAAGCGTTGAGCTTTCAATGGGTCAGATGATTGAAGATATTGAACTTGCTATCCGCTGCAAGAAGCCCGTTCTTCTTTGCAACAGAACAGGCGGTATGATTCCCACAACAGGCGACGTGCTTTCCAAGATTGAGGAAGCAAATAAAATCGGAGGTGACAAATAATGGTTGTTTTTGAAAAACCCAAGGCCCTTGCAGACGTTCCGCTCCATTATTGTCCGGGCTGCACACACGGCATTATCCACCGCCTTGTTGCCGAAGTTATTGACGAACTCGGCATTGAAGGCAGAACAATCGGCATCGCACCCGTAGGATGCTCCGTTTTTGCTTATAACTATTTCAACTGCGATATGATTGAGGCTGCTCACGGCAGAGCTCCCGCAGTTGCAACCGGCGTTAAACGTTCCGACCCTGAAAACAACGTTGTTTTCACATATCAGGGTGACGGCGACCTTGCAGCTATCGGTACTGCAGAAACAGTTCACGCAGCAGCAAGAGGCGAAAACATCACAGTTATCTTTGTTAACAACGCTATCTACGGTATGACAGGCGGTCAGATGGCTCCCACAACTCTTCCCGGTCAGGTTACACAGACCTCACCCTACGGCAGAGATACAAGCAAGGTTGGTTTCCCTGTTAAGGTTTGCGAAATGCTTTCAAACGTTGACGGCGCAGCATACCTTGAAAGAGTTGCGGTTAACAACGTTAAAAACGTAAAGAACGCAAAGAAGGCTATCAAAAAGGCTTTCCAGAATCAGCTTGACGGCAAGGGCTTCTCCCTTATCGAAGTTGTTTCAACCTGCCCCACAAACTGGGGTCTTACACCCGAAAAAGCTCTTGAGTGGCTTGAGGAAAATATGCTTCCCTATTATCCTCTCGGCGTTTATAAAGATAAGTTTGCAGAAAAGGAGGATAAATAATTATGACACATCAGATTCTTCTTGCAGGCTTCGGCGGTCAGGGTATCCTCTTTTCAGGCAAATTTCTTGCTTATGACGGACTTATCGAAGACCGCCAGGTCAGCTGGCTTCCTTCTTACGGTCCTGAAATGAGAGGCGGCACCTGCAACTGCTCCGTTATCCTCAGCGACACGCAGATCGGCTCCCCCATCGTTTCAAACCCCGACGTTCTTATTGCAATGAACCTGCCTTCACTTGATAAATTTGAAGGTGAAGCTGTTCCCGGCGCAAAGATTTTTGTTGACAGCTCACTCATTGACCGCAAGGTTATGAGAGATGACGTTGAAGCTTATTACATTCCTGCAACAAAGATGGCTTCCGACGAAGGTCTTACCGGCCTTGCAAATATGATTATGATCGGCTATATGATTAAAAAAGCCGGCGTTATGCCTTACGAAAACGTTGAAAAGGTTATGGCAAAGATTGTTCCTGCCAAAAAGCAGGCAATGCTTGCACTCAACATCAAGGCTGTTGAGCTTGGATATAACTTTGAATAATTATTAAGGAGAACTCAGATGCTTGAATTAAAAGAAATCGGTCTGCGAGTTGCTTCCCTGCGTGAAATGTGCGAAATTTCAGCTCACGATATGGCTGAAAAGCTTGAAATTTCAGAGGACGATTACATCGCTTTTGAACACGGCGAATATGACTTTGCCATCAGCACGCTCAACAACGTTGCACTGATTCTCGGTGTTGATATACTTGATATCATCAGCGGTGAATCTCCCCGTCTTTCAACCTGCACGGTTGTTAAAAAAGGCAAAGGCTTTGTTGTTAACCGCAACCCCGGCTACGAATTTTCTCATCTTGCATATACCTTTAAAGATAAGAAGGCAGAGCCCTTCCTTGTAACTATTGAACCCAACGGCAACCCTCCCGTTATGGATGAACACGAGGGTCAGGAATTTGACTATGTGCTTTCAGGCCATATGATGCTCTACATCGGCGACATCTGCTATGAGCTCAATGAAGGCGACAGTGCATATTTTGATTCCACTATCCCCCATGCACACAAAGTTATCGGCGAGAATGCAGCTCAGTTTATTGCTCTCGTTCTGAAATAATCCAAACGGAGAAAGAGATTTTATGGCAATTTACGAAAAATTCATTGGCAGGTCAAGAGAATCGTTTGTTTCTCTTCAGGACTGCCAAGAGAACTTTAAAATTACCTGTGACGACAGTTTTAACTATGCCTATGACGTTATTGACGTTTTGGGCACGGAAAAACCCGATAAAGAAGCTCTGCTTTATATCTCAAACAAAGGTGAAGAAAAGCGCTTCACCTTTGGCGATATGAAAAGACTTTCCGATAAGGCTGCCAACTACTTTGTTTCGCAAGGTGTCAAAAAGGGTGATCCTGTTTTACTTGTTCTTAAAAGAAGCTACCTTTTCTGGATTGTTACCCTTGCGCTGAACAAAATCGGTGCAATTATGGTTCCTGCATCAAATATGCTCAAAGCAAAGGACTACGTTTACCGCTGCAACAAAGCAGAAATCAAATACGCCCTTATCACGGGCGACGATGAATGCACGGAGTATTTTGACGGCGGCGAAGGTCAGTACGAAACCATTCTCAAAAAGTTTGTTACAAAACATAAAAACGTTGAAGGCTGGATTGACTTTGAAGAAGGCTTTGAAAAAGCTGATGAAAGCTGGACAAGACCCACGGGCGATGCGGCAACAACCGTTAAAGATACGATGATAATTAACTTTTCATCGGGCACAACGGGTTACCCCAAAATCATCGCTCACGATTTCAAATATCCCCTCGGTCATATTATGACAGGTGTTTTCTGGCACCACGTTGTTGACGGCGGCGTTCATTTCACCGTTTCAGACACAGGCTGGGCAAAATCCCTCTGGGGCAAATATTACGGCCAGTGGATGGGCGAAAGCGTTATTATGGTTTATGACTTTGATAAGTTTGACGGTGCTGATATTCTTTCAAAGCTTGAAAAATACAAAGTTACAACCTTCTGCGTACCGCCCACAATGTATCGCCTTATGCTCCAGAATGACGTGAGCAAATATGACCTTTCATCAATCGTTCACTGCTGCACTGCAGGCGAAGCGCTCAACGCCGATATTTTCAACAAGTGGAAAGAGGCAACAGGCCTTGAAATTCACGAAGGCTTCGGCATGAGCGAAACTCCCGTCAGCATATGCACACTTTATCCGTGGACAAAGCCCGTACCCGGTGCAATCGGCTTCCCTGCCCCGGGTCTGAGAGTTCACATTCTTGATGACGACGGTAACCACTGCCAGAGAGGTACAATCGGCGAAATCTGCATCAAGTCCCCTTCACCTGAAGAACATCCCTGCGGCGTTGTTGCAAGCTATAACTTTGATAAAGAGGAAACAGCTCACGCTTACAGAAACGGCTTCTTCCATACGGGCGACCTTGCATACAGAGATGAACAGGGACGTTTCGTTTATTTCGGCAGAAACGACGACGTTATCAAGTCATCGGGCTACAGAATCGGTCCTTTTGAGATTGAAAGCGTTATGCTTGAGCACCCTGCTGTTCTCGAAGTTGCCGTTACCGGCGTTCCTGACCCCGTAAGAGGCTTTGTTGTTAAGGCAACTGTTGTTCTGCGAGACGGCTTTGAAGGCTCTGATGCACTCGTCAAAGAGCTTCAGACTTACGTTAAGGTCAACACCGCACCCTATAAATATCCCCGTATCATTGAATTTGTTGACGCTCTGCCCAAAACATTCAGCGGCAAGGTCAGACGAGTTGCAATAAGACAGGCAGATAACAAATAATATATATTAAAGGCTTGTATGAGATATAGTTCTCACACAAGCCTTTTTTATTTCAAGTCGGAGGCCAAGCGGTCTTAGGAAGACAACAC
>JAZSNE010000011.1:0-32633 GCA_045536245.1 Acutalibacteraceae bacterium
AACCTCGTAAGTGTCCAGCGGCACGTCGCCCAGAATTTCACGCAATTCACGGGTGTCAAGCTCAACCGAGCCGTTTTCAAGCAAGTCGGAGGCCAAGCGGTCTTAGGAAGACAACACTTGAAACCAACTCCTTGGCTCACAGAACGACATGGCTACGATCCGACTTAACCTCGTAAGTGTCCAGCGGCACGTCGCCCAGAATTTCACGCAATTCACGGGTGTCAAGCTCAACCGAGCCGTTTTCAAGCTGATGCTCAAAACGCCATTCAATATCGGGCGAGCCCTGAATGAGCGCCGTGACGGTTGAAACTATATCGCCGAGGGGAGTGAAGTCGAGGTGGTTTTTATAAAACACCGCCGTGACCTTTGTTCCGCAGTTTGCAGGGTCAACCTGCTCGCTGACGGATTCAATGCTTACCGAGCCGCCTGTCTGCTCTGCCGCCAGCTTTAAAAGCGGCACGCCCAGGCCAACCTTGCGTGTTGTGCGTGTTGTGCAAAAGGGGTTGATAACGTTTTCAACCATCTCTTTGCTCATTCCGCAGCCGTCATCCTCAATCACAAGAGTGAGGCAGTCGCTTGTTTCGGTAAGCTTTATAAGAATGTTCTTTGCCTTTGCTTTAACGGAATTCTGCGCAATGTCAAGAACGTTCAGAGATAACTCTTTCATAAGCCTTTCAGCCTTTCAAAAAGTGCTTTGCGGATTTCGCCGTGTGTTTCGCCGCAATCAAGCTCAAACTTATTGAGCCTGCCGCTGATATCCCACAGATAATGTGCATCTGACGAAACAACAAACGGCTTTGATTTGAGCAGCTCAAACCGTGCTTCATATTCCTGCCGTTTATCGCCGTCGTGATATTCGGCGCAGGGGAAAAACGGAAACTCGGGAAAAACGCCGAGCGTTGCAACAATGCCGTTTGCCTCCCTGTCAATGTGAGCAGGGTAGCAGATGCCGCCGCATTGCTCAACAAGGGCAGGTGCTTCGTCAACGGTAATCGTCGTTGCGTTTGAGAGCAGATTTTCTTCAACGCCGATAACTTCGTCGTTTTCGTTCATTATCATCTGCTCGCCGAAAATATCAACCCTGTTTTTAAATGGGATTCGTTTTTCGCTCACAAGAGCGTCAAAGCTCATTGCATCCTCAAGCCTTTCAAACAGGCAGACAAGGTGGATATCCTCCGCCGTTGTAAGCTCCATACCTGCAACGGGCACAATGCCGTTTGCTTCTGCTGTTTTGAAAAACGCAGGGCAGTTGCGGCAGGTGTTATGGTCGGTCAGAGCCATAATGTCAAGCTTTGCAACCACCCCCATACCGGCAATGTTGTTTGGCGTCATATCGTCATCGCCGCAGGGTGACAGGCAGGAGTGAATATGAAGGTCATAAAAATAATCTTTCATATCAGATTTTCTCAAAAAGCGTTTTTGCCGCTTCATATGCAGGCAGAGCGCAGGTGAGAACGTTGATTCCCTTTGCGTTTGCCGTTTCCGTAACGGCGGCGTCAAGCGTGACGCCCTCTGCGAGAATGATGCAGGCAACGTCGGCAAGTGAAGCAACGGCAACGATGTTTATGTTGGACATAATGGTTATCCACGCATCGTCTGCCTTTGCTCTGCCCATAACCCAGCTGAGCAAATCGCCGATGTAAACGCCGCTGATTTCTCTTTCTGCATCAGGCATTGCAACGGCGGTGAAGCCTTCAGCCAAAGCAAGCTCACTGACTTTCATTGCTCTCATCCTCCTGATGCTTTTTGAGATATTTTTTAAACAGTTCCTTATAAGCGATAATGCAGTCATTTCTGTCTGCGTGGCCGAGAACGATATCCTCTGCAAAGGCTCTGCAGGTGGGAGCACCGCAGGAGCCGCAGTCAATACCCGGCAGGGACTTGCGCACCTGCTGAATCTGAGCCATAAGCCGCATTGATTCGCCGATGTTATCGCTCAGCCTGTTAAGCGGCTGATATTTGGGATAATCGGTGAAGAAGCGCTGCTCGGGGATATAACGCTCGTGCTCGGGCGTGGCAAGCGAAATCGGCATATAACGCCTTAAAGTGTGGAGTCTGTTTTTGGCAATGTAGGGGTTTTCAATGGTAAGCACGCCGCCCACGCAGCCGCCGGGGCAGGCGTTGAGCTCAACAAAGTCAATCGGCGGAATGTTACCGTCCTCAATCTGGTCAAGCACGGAGATAACGTTGTTAATTCCGTCAGCTGCCAGAATTTTATCGTTGAGCAGTGCAGAGCCTTCGCCGCCGCAGATTGCCCAGCTCAGGCCTATTCTGCCTGCCTGGGTTGAAAGGGTAAGCGGCTTATCTCTGTTCATAACGTTGATGAGCAGGAAGTAAACCTCGCTCATTGAAACAACAAGGTCAACCTCGCTCTTATAGCTGCCGAAACCGTTTTTGGCGTAGCTTGCTTTTGCAGGGCAGGGGGATATGAAGCAGATGCCGATATCCTCGCTTTTAAGCTCGGGGTGCGCCCTGAGAGTCATCTCTCTTGCCATTGATGCGGCAACCTCCATGGGTGGAAGCAGAGGCATCAGGTTATCCTTAAGGAAGGGGAAGCGCAGACCGATCAGCCTTGTTATAACGGGACAAGCCGTGCTGATAACGGGTTTTTTGATGCCCTCTGTCTGAAGATAGATTCTGGTGTAAGCCGAAACTATTTCAGCCGCCTTGGAAACCTCAAAAACATCGTCAAAGCCGATGTCAAGAAGTCCCTGAAGCACGTAGTCGATATTATCAAGATTATCAAACTGTGCAAAAAGTGCGGGGGCAGGCAGTGCGATTTTATATTTGTAGTTATTGATTTCGCTGAAAGTGTTGCAAACACTCTTTTTTGCGCTGTTAACGCAGTTGCGGATACATTCGCCGCAGTCAATGCATCGCTCGGGGTCGATTTCCGCACAGCCGTTACGCACTCTGATTGCCTCCGTGGGGCAATGCTTCATACAGGTTGTGCAGCCCGTGCATTTGCTCGGGTCGAGCGATACGGAGTGGATATAGGTATTCATCAAATACTATCCTTTCATCGGCAAGGTCAATAATTGACTTTCATCGTTATTGTTGTGCCCTCGCCAACAACCGAATCTATGTGCATATAGTCGGTGTATCTTTTCATATTAGGCAGACCCATACCTGCGCCGAAGCCGAGCGTGCGGATATTATCGGGCGCAGTGGAGAAGCCCTCCTGCATAGCCTGCTCAATGTTTGCAATACCGGGGCCGGTATCTGAAAGAATTATTGTGATGCAGCCGTCGTCAACCGTAACGTCAGCCGTACCGCCGCCCGCATGGATAACCATATTTATCTCGCCTTCATACATAGCGATGGAAACTCTGCGGATGGTTTCGGGGTCAAAGCCGAGCTGGCGCAGATTCTTTTTGACCTGAACCGATGCCTGGCCTGCCGACGTGAAGTTTTCGCCGTCAACGTCATAACGGAATGTTAAAGCCTCAGACATTTGGAATCGCCTTTCCTGTCAGACCGTTTGAATAAAGAACACCGCAGGCGTCATACATACGCATAGGCGTTGTCATAACAGCTATGCCGCACTCCTGTGCAAGCTCAAGCATATCCTTTGAAGGCTGCTTTGACCTAACAAAAACAATGCAGAGCATATCCATCATTTCTGCGGTTCTTATTACCTGCGCATTGACAAGCCCCGTGAGGAGAACGGCCTGGTCTTTGACGTAAGCCAGAACGTCACTCATCATATCGCTGCCGCAGGCAGAATGAACGTCTTTGCTCAGGCTCTCGCTGCCGCAAAGCACCTCGGCGCCGAGCAAGTTTTTGATTTCGCTGATTGTCATATTAACATCCCTCTTTTTAATAAGAGTTGATTACTGATACTTTGCGAGAATAGCAGGGATTTCGTCGGGAGTAACTCTGCCGTAAACGTCTTCGTTGATTGTGAAAACGGGAGCAAGGCCGCAAGCGCCGATGCAGCGGCAAGCTTCAACGGAGAATTTGAGGTCCTGTGTGCATTCGCCGGGAGCGATGCCGAGAACTTCGCAGATTTTATCAAGAATTTCCTGTGAGCCTTTAACGTAGCAAGCAGTACCGAGGCAAACGGAAACGTTATATTTGCCCTTGGGTGAAAGCGAAAACAGCGCATAGAAAGTTGAAACGCCGTAAACTTTTTCAAGCGGAACTTCCATACCTTCTGCAATCATCTTCTGAACTTCGATGGGCAGATAGCCGTAGATGTTCTGTGCCTCCTGCATAACGTGCATAAGCATGCTTCTGTCGCCCTTGCATTCTGCCATAATTGCTTTGAGCTGAGCCTCCTGCTCGGCAGTGCCTGCGAAGGGAATGTTACTGATTTTTTTAAGCATTAGCCATTCCTCCTGATTTATATTTTGGTAGCTTAAAAACCTGTTTTAAAAATGCACCTGCGTGTATAAAAACCCACAATTCTGCATTCTAACGTATTATAACATATAATATAAAAAAATGCTACATTTTTTTAATGGATTTATCAATGTTTTTTATTGTTTTTTTGTATATTTTTTCACCTTGAAGCGGGCGCTTTTGCCTTGGCGGCGGTTTGGTTGACAATTGGCGGTTTCATATGGTATGCTTATATTGATTATGAAGTAATAAAAGAGGTAAAAATCTTTATGAAATCCAAACGCAGTTTTCCCATTGTTACCGTCACAAAAAAAGCGGAAGCGGCTCTCAAAAACGGCCACCCCTGGGTCTATGATGCAGAGATAACAGAAACCTTCGGCACGCCCGAAAACGGCTGCCTTGTTGACGTTGTTTCGCTCAAAGGCTCTTACCTCGGCACGGGTTTTCTGAGCCTCAACAGCAAAATCAGAGTGAGGGTTATTTCTTCAAACGCAAACGAGAGCTTTTCAAACGCTTTCTGGGAAAGAAGAATAAAATATGCAATTGATTACCGCAAAACCGTTATGGGCGATGACTTCGGCTGCTGCCGCCTTGTTTTTGGCGAAGCTGACGGTCTGCCGGGTCTGACGGTTGACAGATTCAGCGATATTATCGTAACGCAGGTTTTGTCTTACGGTATGGATAAAATCAAGGGCATAATCTATAACGCAATCGTTGAAACGCTCACCGATATGGGCGAAACAATAAACGGTGTGTATGAGCGCAACGACGTTGCCATCAGAGCGCTTGAAGGGCTTGAAGAATACAAGGGCTGGTATGAGGGTATACCGCACCCCGAGAGCACCGTTACCGAAATCACGGAAAACGGAATAACCTATAACGTTGACTTTGAAAACGGCCAGAAAACGGGATTTTTCCTTGACCAGAAATATAACCGCCTTGCAGTTGCAAAAATAGCAAAGGGCAAAAAGGTGCTTGACTGCTTTACGCACACAGGCTCGTTTGCGCTCAATGCCGCAATGGGCGGTGCAGAAAGGGTTACGGCGGTTGACGTTTCAAAAGCGGCAGTTGAAATGGCAGAAACAAACGCCAAAAGAAACGGTCTTGAGGGCAGAATGGATTTTCTTGCCGCCGACGTTTTTGATTTGCTCCCCGAGCTTGAAAAACAGGGCGGCAAGCCTTATGACTTTATAATTCTTGACCCGCCTGCATTCACCAAAAGCCGCAAAACCGTTAAGAGTGCGGAGAGGGGATATAAAGAAATTAACTACAGGGCAATGAAGCTTCTGCCCCGTGGCGGCTACCTTGCAACCTGCTCCTGCTCCCACTTTATGCGCAACGATTTGTTCGTTAAGATGCTCCACGATGCCGCCGCAGACGCAGGCGTTCAGCTCAAGCAGATTGAGGCACGCCAGCAGAGCTGCGACCATCCCGTTTTGTGGAACGTTCCCGAAACGGATTATCTTAAATTCTATATTTTCCAGGTGGTGTAAACTATGTCTTTCTATAAAAGCTGGATGTCATATATCAAAGACGATGCCAAAATCACACGCATAGCAATGCCCGGCTCCCACAACTCGGCAACAATGGCAATGAATAAGTTTGCCCGTTGCCAGGCAGGCACGCTCTATGAGCAGTATGCTTACGGTCTGCGTATGTTTGATATCAGGCTCAAGGTTAACAAAAAGGGTGAGCTTATTGTGGCTCACGGTGTGATGAACGGCGTTTCTGCAGAGCGTGCATTCCTTGACCTGAAAAGGATAATTGACGAAACCGATGAGTTTTTGGTCATCTGCCTGCGTACATATATGAACCAGGGTATCGGCCCGATAACGCTCAGCTATAACAGCAACAACGAAGAAACGAGCAGACTCATAAGAACCTGCCTGAACCCCGAAAAATATGCGCTCACCGACGTTGAGAATATTGCGGATATGACAATCGGCGATATCAGAAAATCGGGCAAAAAATATATAATTATCAACGAAAATGCGGAATATGATTACAGCGTTAAATGCCCGTTTGAATATCCGTGGGCAAGCGATGTTTACGGTCAGAAAACCGAGAAATTTGCAAAAACCATTCTCAAATATTTTGACGAAACACAGACCGAAGGCTTCTTTGGTTTCCAGACCCAGCAGACGCCTAACCCCGGCACCGAAAACGGCTGGACAAAGTGGCCCGATGACCTTGATGAGATGGTAAGACCCTTTATTCCGCAGATTGTGAGCGACATCGCCGCAAACCCGGAGTGGCTTGAAAAGGTCAACATCATCGTGGGCGATTTTATGACGAAGGATAAGATGAAAACCAACGAAATCCTCTCGCTCAACCTGCTCAAGGGCATTGTCAGGGACGAGCTTAAAGAGGAGTTTGCAAAGGCAATCGGCAAATCTTAATAAAATATCTCACGTCTGTTAAAACACAATTCATATTCAATTAATATTTGTGGGGTATCATCTGAATGTACCCGATGGGAGCCGCAACCCACGGAGTACAAGCAATACCCCTCCTCAATTCAACCCCATGCAGAAAAAGATGCTGCCGCAAGCATCTTTTTCTTGCTTTATAAAGCAAAAGCAGGTGCAAACGCACCAAAATTAAGTTTAATTGAACCGTATAAACGGAGTGTGATTTTTTTGAAACATATTACATCTAAAAAGAAAGTCAAAAAAGGAACACTAGTAGTTTTAGTTATTCTTGCGGTGATTTGGCTAACTCTTTATCTTTTAAGCAGTGTAGTTTATAAACACGAAAAGCTATATAACCACAGCGGAAACAATTTCACAAACTTTGGCTACTCAAGATATAATTCACAAGATATAGAAGATGCGTGGAATTTTTTCAAAGAAACAAATGGTAATAAAGTTTATGTTGAAAATATCCAATGTTGCTATATAGATGAAGGCATAGCATATTTGGTAAGCACAAACAAAGAATATGTGGTTTTGGATATAGCAAGCGGCGACTCTTTAATATATAACGGTTCCGAAAACATAACCGATGAAGATCATTTAAGAATATTTCATTTTATATCGCGCATGCATGAATTGCGAGGAATACTGATTGGTAAATACAAAGCTCGTACACTTATTTAATTCACAGGATATCAAACCCGATACAAAAAGCAGGTGCGATTTTGCACCTGCTCTCTTTATGAATTCTTTCTGAATATTCTGTTTTTGAGAGTGAAATAGAGCGAGAACTGAACCGCAAACGTTGCCACCCACGATATCGGGTATGCCCAATAAAGGAACATCAGCGTTCTGTTCATCGGCAGAATTGCGTAAATCCAGAAAAGCCTTATTCCGCAGCCGCCGAGCAGCGAAACTATCATCGGCTTAAACGATTCGCCCATACCTCGCAGCTGACCTGCCGCAACGTCCATCAGCGAGCAGAAAACGTAAAACGGCATTATCATAGCAAGCCTTTCTGCGCCGATTGCGATAACCGCTTTGTCGGTTGAGAAAAAGCTGACGATGAATTCGCTGAAAACCGTTCCCAAAGCGCCCATCACAACGCCGATTATGCTTGCGATTATGATGCAGTAGCGGTAGATTTTGCCCACGTTTTCGTGCTTTCTTGCGCCCATATTCTGCGAGGTGAAAGTCATTGTCGTTTGGGCAATTGCGTTTGTGGCGGTGTAAATGTATGAATCATAGTTTGAGCCTGCGGCAATGCCTGCCATTGCAACCGAACCGAAGGAGTTGACCGTTGACTGAATAATAACGTTTGAAATTGAGAAAAGCGAATTCTGAATACCTGCAGGCAAGCCGATGCCGATGATTTTGAAAAACTCCGTTTTGTGAATGCGCAGCTTGCTGAAATGAAGCTTACAGGAGTTATCAAGCTTTGTGAGATGGATAACAACCATAATTGCCGAGAGATACTGCGCCGTTATGGTGGCGATTGCAACGCCGCTGACTCCCATATGGAAAAAGATAACGAGAATCAGGTTGAGCGCAACGTTGACAAGACCCGTTGACGCAAGGATAAAGAGGGGCTTTTTTGTGTCGCCCGTGGCTCTGACTATAGCCGAGCCGAAGTTATAAACCATTGAGCCGGGGCAGCCCGTGAAATAGATTTTAAGATAGAGCGTTGCAAGGGGCAAAACGTCGCTTGGCGAACCCATAAGCACAAGGATTTTGCCTGATAAAAAGAAGCCGATAAGTCCGATAAACACGCCGCTGATTATGCTCAGGAGCATAGCCGTGTGGGTGCATTTGCGGATTCTTTCTTCATCGCCCGAGCCGATGTGGCGGGCAACCATAACGCCCGAACCCATTGACAGGCCTATGAAAACGTTGAGCAGGAGGTTAATCAGCGAGCCTGTTGAGCCGACTGCCGCAAGAGCCTGGCTGCCTGCAAATCTGCCGACCACAACCACGTCTGCCGTGTTATAGGCAAGCTGAAGCAGACCTGTGAGCACAAGCGGGATTGAAAAGATAAATATTTTTTTCAGAAACGGGGCGCTCGTCATATCGAGTGCATATTTTTTGTTCATTTTTACACTTCCGTTAAGTTGGCATTTCAATATTGCTGCAATTTTTTTGTAATAAAAGTATACTTTCATCAACAAAACCTGTTTTTGTAGGGGCGATTCGTGAATCGCTCGTTTCGGGCGGATAATATCCGCCCCTACGGTTCCGCCGTGAGATTAATTGTGTTGCTAATAAAAGTATACCACTTCGGCATAACTTGTCAATTGAGCGGATTGACAAAAAAAGAGAGCGTTACCGCTGTTTTTTTCGGCACGCTCTTGTCTATATATTGGTTTTGGTGTAACGACTATACTTTGCTTTGCGTGTTTATGCAAAGTGAAGTTAAGTGTGTTTGCCTGCTTTTGCAAAAACTTCACTATATATTATAACTTCACTTGCGAAGCAAACTTCACGCACCGAAAGGTGCACTTAACTAAAAAAGCCACTTCCGAAGAAGTGGCTTTTTTCTGGCTGGGGAATAGGGATTTGAACCCCAACAAACAGAGTCAGAGTCTGTCGTGCTACCGTTACACTATTCCCCAATGTAACGCTCACAAGTGGGCTACGGGTTATTATTATACACGCTTTTTTAAAAATGTCAACACCTTTTTTATATTTTTTTAAATATTTTTTATGCCGCCCGATACCTTGCGTATTTTTTAAACTGTGATATAATATTTTTACATCAAAAAACCTGTGTGAGGTGCGGCAATGAAGGCGTTAAAACGTTTTGTTCATCATTTGATAAGCTTTATCTGCAGGCTTCTGCCCATAAAAAACAGGGTGCTGTTTTTCAGCATCAGGTCAGACGGCAAGCTGCTTGACAATATGCAGGCGGTCTATGATGCGCTTGATGCGCAGAAGGTTGTTTTTGCAAAAATGTATCCCCATTCCACAAAGCAACGCCCCAAAATCCAATATTATCTGCTCACAAGCAAGGTTATTGTGACCGATGACTATATTTCTTATCTGCGTTACACAAAGCTGCGCAAGGAGCAGAAGCTTTTTCAGATTTGGCACGCCTGCGGAGCTTTCAAAAAGTTCGGCCTTGATGCGGATACCGTGCTTGACGAGCGTGAGGAGAGAGCGTCGCATTCGCAATACAGTGCGGTTGCCGTAACAAGCGAAAAATGCCGCAAATTCTATGCAGGAGCAATGGGTATCTGCGAGGATATCTGCCTGCCTATCGGTCTGCCCAGAACGGATTTGCTTTTTAAGGATGCCGATAAGCTTAAAGAAAGCGTTTATGAAAAGCACCCTGAATTAAGAGGCAAACGCATTTATCTTTTTGCTCCCACTTTCAGAGAAAAAGACGGCGTGAAGGTTGATTATGACCCTGCGATTGATTGGGATAAGCTCAGCAAATCCCTTGCCGATGACGAGGTTTTTGTTATCCGCCGCCACCCCGTTATGAAATATGACCTTATTAATAAGGAATATAGTAATATTACGGATTTGTCGCAGGATTCAACCCTTGCCCTCACTGCGGCGGCGCAGGTGCTCATAACCGACTATTCTTCGGTTATGTATGATGCCTGTCTGCTTGACGTGCCAACGGTTTTCTATTGCCCCGATTATAAGGAATACACCAGAGGCTTTTATCTGAATTTCCCCGACGATTTGCCGGGTGAAATGGTTGCCGAGCCCGAAAAGCTGCTCGCAGCAATCCGCAACGCAAAAGAAAATCTGCCCGTTCAGAGAATTGAAAAATTCAGGAACGAACAGATAAGTGCCTGTGACGGCCACGCCGCAGAAAGAGCGGCGCAGGTTATTAAAGATTGGTTGAAATAACTGCGTTATAAATCCTTTCGGCATTGTTGCAGTCAATATAATCAAAATTGAATTCCCTGAAGCTGCGGAGCTTTTCTTCGGAGCTTCGGGGGTTTTTTATTGCTTCAAGCAGTGCGGCGTTATCTTTAACCACAACGCCCGGCACACCGCTTTCATAGTCAAAATAGAACGAGCGCTCGTGCTCGTATTCGTCAAGGTCAAACGCATAGAAGATGCAGGGCTTTGAGAGCAGAGCAAAATCCATACAGACTGAAGAATAGTCCGTTATAACGCTTTCGCAGATGAGGGTCAGCCTGCCGATATCGCAATCGGTAACGTTGGTTGCGCCGTCGGGCGCTTTTGCCGAGTGAATCTGCGGATGAAGCTTTATAAGCAGACGCTTTTGAGGAAATTCACGGTTGAAAGCTTCAACGTCGATTTTTTCTGCCAGAGCGGCATCTTTTTCTGCGCTGTCACGGAAAGTCGGGGCGTAGAGCACAAGCTCCTTGCCGATGCATTCGGGGTGGGCGGCATCAAATTCACGGCGCAGGGCAAGAGCATCGTTTTTGCCGAGCAAATCGTCAATTCTTGCCGAGCCGAGGGGCAGGATTTTGCTTTCATCAACGCCGAAGGCTTCTGCATAAAACGGAGCAACAGCCTTTGACGAGCAGACAACGTATGTAAGCTTTTCGGAGCATTTCTTTTCACGCTCACGCACATCGTCGGTGACGGGAGCAGAAAGACCGAATTTTTTGAATGCGCCCTCTGCGTGCCAGAGCTGGGTGATGACCGCTTCTTTGCTGAAATTGAGCGATGCCATCGGCATAAAGTTATCGTTTAAGAAAACGTATTTTGCCGTGGCGAGGCGATAAGCGCCCAAAGTAAAAAATCCCGCCGCTTTGAGGCAGGATTTTATGAGTGAGCCGATTGAGGAGAAATCAAGCTTCAAATCCTGCGTGGATATGCCGACAAGGTCATATCCGCCACTGCTTTCAAAATATCTGCGCATAACGGAGAGCGAATCGCCGCTGCCGCCGTTATGCGGAGCAACAAACGCAACTTTGTTTTTCTTTAAAGGAAAGATGCGGCAGATATTAAAAAACAAGGCATACAGGGAATAAAAAAGCTTTTTCAAATCAATTCCTCTTTTATCTTATTTTGAGCAAAACCTTTGCGCCCAGGTGGATTACGGGCGAGGGGAAGATGCGGAACTTGCGGCCCTTTTTAAGGAGCACCATAACCTTGAAGCGGCGGATATCGGCAATCGGTTTTTTGCCCGATTCGGTGATAACGAGCGTGCCCTTTGCTGCTTTTTTTGCAGCCTTGGCAAAGCCTTTTTCGGGCAAAACAACAATGTTTTCGTGCTCAAAGCCGAGGTTATCTGTTGTTATAAGCTCAAAATGCGGCATTGTCTGCGCATAGAGCGAGTTCACAAATTCCTTGCTCGGATTCTTTGCAATAACGGTGATATAGGGGTTGTCCGCCATCTCCTTTTTGGAGAGCATAATGCCGTTAAGATGCTTTTGGGTGGGCTCCATAATTTTAAGCGCTTCGGGAGTCATTTTGGCAACAAGTCCCTCAAAACGCTCTTTCATCAGAGCCATTGTTTTTTCGTCTGCACTCCAGATAAGCGGATAAAACTGCAGCACAAATGCGGAATAAGCTTTGCGGTAAAGCTCCTGCAGATAGCCTTCTTTATCCTCGCAGGTGCATTCGGGGCGTTCAAAGGATTTTTGGGCGGCAGAGGCAACGATGCCTATGCAGTCAAACATATCCTCAACGAGGTTATAGTTGATGGTCTGCGTAACGGAAAAGCCTTCCTTGGGCTTGCGGCGGCGGTAATACATCGTTGCATTCTCAACGCCGATGAGCTTTGCGCCCTGATAGAAAATCTGCATACAGAATGCGCCGTCCTCCGCATAGCGCTTGAGGGGGAAGGTGACGCCGCTTGCTTTGAGGAAATCCGAACGGTAGCATTTGTTGCTGACCATAAAATTCCAGATTATCAGGCGGTCATATATGTCAATTTTCTTTTTTGTGGCAAGCTCGCACGCCTGCGGATGCAGCTTTTTGCCGCCGTAGCCGAAATATTCGGCTCTGCAGATTGCAACGTCTGCGCCGCTTTCTTCAAGCGCATTGTAAAGCTGCTCAAGCGCATCGTCGCTCATAAGGTCGTCGCTGTCGGCAAACATTGTGTATTTGCCCTCAACGTAGTTCAGACCGTTGTTGCGTGCGGCGGCAACGCCTGCGTTCTTTTGGTCAACGCAGAGAATGTTGCTGTTTTTTGCCGCATAATCTGCAATGATATCGGCGGTGGAATCCGTCGAGCCGTCATTGACGATTATAAGCTGAATATCCTTGAGAGTCTGACCGAGAAGATTATCAAGTGTTTCGGCAAGCAGAACCTCGCTGTTATAGCACGGGATAATCAGTGAAATTTTGTATTTATAATCCATATTATTTTTCCCACTTCAAAACGGTTTTGCCGAAGTTGCGGCTGATATCCTGCTGAAAAGCAGAGTGAATGTCAGGAATTGTTTTGATTTCAACAACGCCTGCGATAAGGTTTTCAAGATACTGCGCAATTCTGGGGTTTGCCTTGAGCAAATCCATCGTGCTCTGAAAATCCGCAACGCCGCTTCGGCTTGAGCCAAAGAGGCAAAGGCCTCTTTCAAGCACCATTCGGGTGTTGATACCCACGGGGCTTTCGCTCACGCCCATAAGACCAATGCAGCCTTCGGGGTTAATCATATCAATAATCTGAGCGATTGCGTGGCGCGAAGCTTCGCCGCCGACGCATTCAAAAGCGTGGTCAATACGCAGGTCTGCAGGCACGTGGTCAACGTGATAAACGCCGTCTGCAAAAGCAAAATAATTGAGCTTTTCCCACACTGTGCCGAAGATATAAAGCTTTGCATCGGGGTAAAGAGCCTTGAGCACAAGAGCCATAATATAACCCACGTTGCCGTCACCCCAAACGCCGAGAGCGTTTTTTCTGGAATGTGAAAACTTCTCAAATCTTTTTGCTGCATGAACGCAAACGCTGATTAGCTCGCTGAAGGAGGCAACCTTGAGGTCAACGCCCTCGGGCACTCTTACGAGCCTTTCTGCAGGCATATCAATATAGTCACGCAAAAATCCGTCATAGCCGCTGGAGCAGAAGTGGCTGCTCAGGCGGTAGTTTTCTGCAATAACGTCGTCTTCTTCCGTGGGCATATTGGGCACGGGAACAACGTATTCGCCAACCTTGAAATTGCCCGTGGGGTCAAAGATAACCTTTGCAACGCATTCGTGGATAAGCGCCATAGGCAGCTTGGCTTTAAGAGCCTCACGGCTGCGCCTGCCAAGATAATATCTCTGGTCAGCCTTGCAGACGGAAAGATAAACGGGGCGCATTATAACGCTGTTTTTTAAATCCGGCTCTGTGCAGGCAATGTCAATAAGACCGGGTGCAACGAGCCTGTAAACTGAATTAATCATCTGAATCCTTGCCTTTCAAAAGGGTTTTAGCAACCTTCAAGTCATAGGGATAAGTGATTTTGATGTTATAAACCTCGCCTGCAACCATATAAACGGGTTTGTTTTTGATTGAAAAAATCTTGCAGGCATCGGTGAGAATTGCCTTTTCGTCCTCTGTGAGCGAAGCAAGAACTCTTTCAAGCTCCTTGAGGCGGAAAGACTGGGGAGTCTGACCCTGAAACATCTTGTTACGTTCGGGGATTGAGCTTATCATCTTGCCGTCATCGCTGGCAACGATTGTGTCCGTTGCCGGAATAACCGTGTCGCAGGTGCCGTATTCGATTGCGGCGTCAACGTTTTCGCAGATGATTCTGTGAGTAAGGAAAGGTCTGACGGCATCGTGCGTAACAAGCACTGTCTGCTCGTCGGTTTCATAATTCTTTTCGATATAATCAATGGCTGCCTCAAGTGTACCGTTGCGTGTTGCGCCGCCTGCAATAACGGTTACCTTTTTGCCTGCAGGCAGATATTTTTCAACAAGGTCCTTGGTGTACGCAACCCAGGCTTTGGGGCAGAGGACAAGGATTTCATCAATACGGTCATTGATGAAAAACTTTTCAACCGTGTGGATAATTACGGGCTTGGTGCCAAGCTCAAGATACTGTTTGGGCGTGTCGGAGTTACCCATACGGCTGCCGATTCCGCCTGCAAATACTGCTGCAAAAACCATAATAAATCATCCTTTCGGTCAGGTTTATTTTTTAGCTATCATTTCGTCATACATTGCGCAGACCTCTTTTGCCTCGCCCTGTGCAATGATTTTGCCGTGGTCAAGAATAATCGCTTTGTCGCAGATGTTGAGCACCTGATTGGTGTTATGCGAAACAAAGAGAACTGTTATGCCTTTATCAAACATTGAACGGATTTTGGCTTCGCTCTTCATTCTGAACTTTGCATCGCCGACTGAAAGAACCTCGTCAAGAATAAGAATCTGGGGCTCAACGGCGGTTGCGATTGCAAAGCCGAGCCTTGCTCTCATACCCGAAGAATAGTTTTTAACGGGAGATTCGATAAATTCACCGAGCTCGGAAAAAGCAACGATTTCATCATATTTGGACTGAATGAATTTTCTGGAATAGCCCATTGTTGCGCCATAGAGGAAGATGTTTTCTCTGCCTGAATAGTTAAGGTCAAAGCCTGCGCCGAGCTCAAGCATAGGCGCGATGATGCCGTGAGCTTCAACCTTGCCCTCTGTGGGTTTGATTACGCCTGCGATGGTTTTGAGCAGGGTGGATTTGCCTGCGCCGTTAAAGCCCAGAACGCCGACACGCTCACCTTTTTCAACAGTGAACGAAACATTCTTGAGCGCCCAGAATTCATTATAATGGAGTTTGTTTGTAACAAGTTTGATAAGATATTCTTTGATGTTGTCAACCTTTTCTTTGTTCATATTAAAAAGAACACTGACGTTGTCAACAACAATTGCCGGTTGTTTGCCCATAACAAGCTCCTTTCTTTAAATGTGAAGAATAAATTTATCCTGCTTCTTATAGAAAACAAAGAAGCCGATAAAGAAGATTGCAATGCTGAAGCCGAGCGCATAGTAGAGGTGATTCATAGTGAACATTCTGCCGTAAAGCACGCTGCAGCGGAACATTTCCGTTATTGAATAAAGTGGGTTTATCTTGATAGCATAGCCGACAATGGGGCTTGCGTTAAGCTGACCTGCGTGGAAGAAGATGGGGGTCATATAGAAAAGCAGCATACAGAAAACTTCGTAGATATATTCAATATCCTTAAAGAAAACGGAGAATGTTGCAAGAATCATACCCACGCCGATTGCAAGGATAAGCAGAATAAGAATGGGTATGGGTGCAAGGAAAAGATAACCCGAAATAACGGGCTGCTGGTCTGTGAAGAAATAGAAATAAATTATAAAGCACACAAGAACAAGCAGCGAAATAACAAAGGTCACAAAGTTTGCAAGAACGTTTGAAAGGGGATAGATGTATTTGGGAACATACACCTTTTTGATGACCGATGCGCTGTTGGTTATTGAACGCATTGCACGCTTGGTTGACTGCGTGAAGAATTCATAAATCAGTCTGCCGCAAAGCAGATAAATCGGGTAGCAGGTGGTGTAATTTCTGCTTGAACCGAAGATGCCGCCGAAAACCGCAACAAGAACAAGGGTTGTGAGCAAAGGCTGCAGAAAAGTCCAGAAAACGCCGAGAACGGAGTTACGGTATTGCAGCTTTATGTTCTTGCGCACGATTTCATAAAGCAAAAATCTGTATTTGTGAAAGTTTTTGAAATATTTCGTCATTAAAACTACTTCCGTTTCTGCTTCGGCTTATTTTTTGAAGCACCATTTTGAAAAATATTTCACCATAGATGTTGCGTGAATAAGCTTCAGCTTGTAATTTCTTTTTGAGCCGCGGCCCCATTCGTGGTAAACCGTAACACCCGGGTGGTGAACGATTTTGCTCACACGGTTGACTTCGCGTGAAAGGTCGCAGTCTTCAAAATACATAAAATAGCGTTTATCAAAGCCGCCGAGTTTTTTGAAAAGCTCGGTGCGGATAAACATAAAGCAGCCTGTTGCGTTTTCAATTGCAAAGGGCTTTGAATAATCCTCGTCAAGCATTGCGTATTCACGGAGCGTTTCATCAGGCTCATCGCCCTTTCTGAAATGGCTCGCAAACAGATAGCGCAGGCAGGGCGTTTTTTTGCCCAGAATCTGAATTCTGCCGTCGGGGAACATAATACGGGGAGAAGCAAGGCCCACGTCGGCATTTTCGTCAAGATAAGCGGCAAGCTGCGAGATTGCATCGTCACGCAGGCAAATGTCGGGGTTGATGATGACGTGATAATCAGAATCCAGCCTGTCCATAATCAGGTTATGGCCTGCGCCGAAGCCGATGTTGCCGCCGCTTCGGATAACCGTTGCCTGAGGATAGTTCTTTTCGATATGTTCCGGAGTTCCGTCGGTTGAGCCGTTATCGACTATGTAAAGGCGGAAATCCGCGGCTGTGTGTTTGAGCAGTGAGCTTACTGCGTTGTCAATTGTTGACATATTGTTATAAGTCACGATACAGCCGGTAATTTTTTTATTCATTTGTTTGTTCCTTTCCAAGGCACATATTGGAAATTCGGAATTCGCAATTCGGAATTCGCAATTTGTAATTATTGCAACCCGGGCACAGTAAGCGGCATTGCAGCGTGTAGCTTACTGCAGCGGCCTCCCTTTGGCGGAAGGCGGCGTTTTGCAAGAGAATGGCTGAGGGTTGCAAGAGATTAACGTAACTGTTACTTTCGCATAAGAGCTGAAAGCATTTTTAAACGCCAGCTGATTTTCTGCGCAGCGGTTGTTTTGTTGCCCGTAACGTTTTCGCCGTGTCTGCGCCACAGAATAAGCGGCTTTTGAATCAAAGCGGTTTTGCGTTTCTTTTTGAGGGCAACAAGGGCAATCCACCAGTCGTGCATTGCAATGCCGTTGGGGAAGGGCATTGTTTCGCTCAGCAAATCTTTTGTGAACGCCATACAGCAGCCCACAAAGGTGTTTTTGAGCAGGTTTTTGCACAGGGAGGTGTTTGCGCCGTGAACCGAAAAACAGGAGGGGTTTGTGACGTTGAGGTCGGCGTCGGTGATTGAAGCGTCGTGCATAACAAGCTGCGCGCCGTTTTCAAATTCAGCCATAACCGTCTGAACCTTGTCGGGCAGCCACACGTCGTCCTGGTCGCACAGGAAGATAACGTCGCCGCTGCAGGCATTCAGGGCGTTTTCAAAATTCTTTACAACGCCCTTGCCTTTGCCTTCAAGGTATTTTACTCTGCCGTCTTTTGCGGCAAAGGACTCAACAACCGCTTTTGTTTTGCCCGACGGATAATCGTCGGAAACAATCAGCTCATCGTCTGCGCCGAGCTGAGAGAGGATGGAGTCAATCTGCCCGGCAATGTATTTTTCGCCTTTATAGGCGGCTAATGCAACAGAAATTTTCATATTGATTAATAGAGCTTTGCACCTGCGGGAATGTGCTTATCAACCATAAGAAGATGGAGCTTTTCTTCGCCCTCTTCTTCGTGAACGGCACTCAGAAGCATGCCGCAGGACTCAATGCCCATCATTGCTCTGGGGGGGAGGTTTGTGATGGCGATGAGTGTTTTGCCGATAAGCTCTTCGGGTTCATAGTAAGCGTGGATACCGCTGAGGATAGTACGCTCGTTTTCTGTTCCGTCATCAAGAGTGAACTGCAGAAGCTTTTTGCTCTTGGGAACTGCAACGCAGTCCTTGACCTTTACTGCTCTGAAATCTGACTTGCTGAAGGTTTCAAAATCAACGGTATCTTCAAACAGAGGTTCGATTTTGACCTTTGAGAAGTCGATAACTTCTTCTTTTACGGGTTCTGCAACTGCTGCTTCAACTGCGTCAACAGCTTCTGCCTTTTCGGCAGACTTTGCGGAATCCGAACCGCCGAGGCTCTTCATTGTGGGGAAGAGAAGAACGTCTCTGATAGCGGAGGAGTCGGTGAGAAGCATACACATTCTGTCAATGCCGAAGCCGATACCGCCTGTGGGGGGCATACCGTATTCAAGAGCCATAAGGAAATCGTCGTCGGTTGTGTTTGCTTCTTCGTCACCCTGTGCAAGCAGAGCTTCCTGAGCCTTGAAGCGTTCTTTCTGGTCAATGGGGTCGTTAAGCTCGGAATAAGCGTTTGCCATTTCCCAGCCGTTCATAAAGAACTCGAAACGCTCAACGTAATCGGGGTTGCCGGGCTTCTTCTTTGTGAGGGGTGAAATTTCGATGGGGTGGTCGATGACGAAGGTGGGCTGAATAAGATGTTCTTCAGCGTATTCTTCAAAGAACAGAGCAAGAATATCGCCCTTGCCGTGTCTGCTCTCATATTCGATGTGATGCTTGTCTGCAAGTGCTCTTGCATCTTCAAGAGTTGCAACCTCGTTCCAGTCAACGTTTGCATACTTCTTGACAGCGTCAATCATAGTAATCTTCTCAAAAGGCTTGCCAAGGTCCATTTCAACGCCGTTATAGGAAATCTTGGTTGAACCGAGAACTGCCTGTGCAACGTGTCTGTAAAGGTTTTCGGTAAGCTCCATCATACCGTTGTAGTCGGTGTATGCCTGATAAAGCTCCATAAGAGTGAACTCGGGGTTATGGCGTGTGTCGCAGCCTTCGTTTCTGAAAACTCTGCCGATTTCATAAACCTTTTCCATACCGCCGACGATAAGGCGCTTAAGATAAAGCTCAAGAGAAATGCGGAGCTTGAAATCCTCATTGAGTGCGTTGTGGTGAGTGAGGAAGGGTCTTGCGGCTGCGCCGCCTGCGTTTGCAACAAGAATGGGTGTTTCAACCTCAAGGAAGCCCTGTGAATCAAGGTAGCTTCTGATTTCTCTGAGGATAAGTGAACGCTTGACGAAGGTATCCTTAACCTCGGGGTTCATAATGAGGTCAAGGTAACGTCTGCGGTAACGTGTGTCTGTGTTGGTCAGACCGTGGAATTTTTCGGGCAGGGGAAGAAGTGACTTTGAAAGAAGGCGGATTGCCTTTGCGTGAACGGAGATTTCGCCGCGTCTTGTTCTGAAAACAAAGCCCTTGACTTCAACGATATCGCCGATATCCCACTTTTTGAACTCTGCAAAGGTGTCTTCGCCGATTTCGTCAATCTTAACGTAAACCTGCATTCTGCCCGTGAGGTCACGAACGTCGATGAAGTTTGCCTTGCCCATATCTCTGCGGCTCATCATTCTGCCGCAGATGGTAACGTCCTGATTTTCAAGCTCTTCAAACTTTTCAACGATTTCTGCATTGTGAATGCTCTGCTCTGCAAGGGTGATTTCAAAGGGGTCCTTGCCTGCAGCCTGAAGAGCTTCAAGTTTTTCTATTCTGATTTTCTTAAGCTCGTTTATATCCTGCTCCTCTGCTTCGGGAGCAGCGTTGAGAATCTTTTCATCTGCCATTTTTATCAATCCTTTCGTTTGGGGGAATGCGTGAAAAGCTTATTTTGAAATTGCAAGAATCTGCATTTTGATAACCTTGCCTGAAGGTGTGTGAACGTCAGCAACGTCGCCAACCTTTTTGTTCATAACAGCAGAGCCGACGGGTGAAAGGTCAGAGATAATGCCGTGCTCGATATCGCTCTTGCCGAGGATTTTGTATTCAAGCTCTTCGTTATATTCAAGGTCAAGAAGCTTAACCTTTGAGCCGATGTGAACAACCTCTGTTGTGAGATCTTCTTCATCAAGAATCTTTGCGTTGCGAAGCTCTGCTTCAAGCTTGGCAATTTCAGCTTCCATCTTTGCCTGCTCGTTCATAGCCTCATCGTATTCGGCGTTTTCTGAAAGGTCGCCGTGTGAACGGGCTTCCTTGATTTTTTCGGCAATATCATCTCTGCCTTCGGTCTTGAGCCTGTTAAGCTCGGCACGCAGTTTTTCGTAATCTTCACGGGTATAGACTGTGAATTTTTCCATTTTGATTTAACTCCTTTGGCTTTGTTTATTTTAAAACAAGTTATTAACTGTTATATTATATATAATTATAATTAATATGTCAAGTATTTATAGAGTTTGCGGCATTGTGATAACATTCAAAAATATTCGGTTTTTGCGCCTTATTCTGCCCGATATGGCAAAGGATGCATTTTTCAACGTCGGGCGGCGTGCACTTGCTGCAGCTGATGCCGATTTCGTTAAAGAATGCGTTTGAGTAGGCGGTGCTGCCGCAAAGCTCCGTCAGTGCGCCGGCAAGGTCAATTTCTCTTGCGCCGTCGGGCAAAAGCTCACGGTGCTGCGGCAAAAGCTCAACGCCGCCGAGCAGAAAAACAAGCTTGCCGCAACCGCTGCTTTTGGCGGTAAAAACCGCAGCATTGCTCATTGATGAGCAAACCGCACCGTCGGCGCAGATAACGATATCGGGCTTTTGCGTCGGCTCGTAACGGGAGCGCAAAACAAGCGACGCACCGTAATTGACAAGCGCATTTTCGCAGGCGGAGGCATACCTTTCCGGGCGTGACGTGATGATTCTGACGCAGGCGCAAAGCTCAATCAAATCAACTGTTCTGGAGCTTAAAAGAGCAAGCCTGTCGGTCAGGGTGAGAGTGAATGTATGAGGGTCGGGTCGGGCAGCACGAAGGTGCCTGACAGCGGTGTTCAGCACAAAGGAATGAACTGTTGAGCAGGGCACAAAACGGCGCAGAGGCGTGCCGTCAGGCAGTGGAAAACTGACGGGAGCAACGGTGCGTGAAGCATATCTGCCGCATTTTTCGGCAACGGCAGCCCAATTGGTTTTTTGCGAAGCAACGTCAAGCGTATAAAAAGGCAAGGTGTTGTTTTCCCTGTGCAAAACGGCAGGGGAACGGGCAATTTCCTTTATCATTTTTCGTTTTTTAAAGAATTTTTCCGGCACCTCAACAGGCCGCAGAATAACAAACATAAAACCCCTCCCGACAAAGACGATGTTATAAGTCTATGCCGAAAAGAGGGGAATGATGAGTGAATAGTTAAGGGTGGGCGTTGCTATTGTTAATTCGCAATTCGCAATTCGCAATGCGCAATTGTTGGTTGTGAATTGTAACATCGTAGGGGACGGGTCACCCGTCCCGTGATAATCGCAAAGTCACGGCAACACCGTAGGGACAGCCCTTGCGGCTGTCCGCTAAATAATAGTGAAGAGTTAAGGAAGGGCTTCGCCCTTGCCCATTTTAATTCGCAATGCGCAATGCGCAATTGTTGGTTATGAATTGTAACATCGTAGGGGCGACCCTCTGCGGTCGCCCGTGGATTCAGGCAAATCTTACGCCAGTTCGTGATATTGAATAATACCAACAATTTCAGTGTAGGGGCGGATATTATCCGCCGTCAGCAACACAACGCAATCAGTGTCATTCTGAATATAAAAAAACGGCAGGTTGCCCTGCCGTTAAAATTCTTCATCAATAAACACAAGCTGTGTTTCTTCATCGGTTAATTCTCTGCTTTCGCCTTCGGGCAAATCGGGGTCAAGATGCAGCGAGCCAATCTGAATTCTGCGCAGCTGCTCAACGTGGTTACCCACGGCGGCAAACATTCTTTTGACCTGGTGATACTTGCCTTCTCTGATGCGGATTCTGCCTGCAGGCAGACCGTCAATCTCAATGGCTTCAACCTTTGCAGGCAAGCACTCCGTGCCGTCGTCAAGGGTGATGCCCGATTCAAGCTTTGCAATATCCTCGTCATAAAGAGGGTATGACAGCACCGCTTCATATGTTTTATAAACGTGGTGCGTGGGGCTCATTATGCGGTGGGCATATGCGCCGTCATCGGTGATAATCAGCAGACCCGTTGTGTCACGGTCAAGTCTGCCGCAGGGGAAAAGCGATTTGCGCTTGAGGTTATCGGGAATGATATCAATAACCGTCTTTTTGGCAGGGTCACGGGTTGCGCTCACAACGCCCTTCGGTTTGTTGAGCATAATATAAATATGCTCCTTGATTGTAAAGTTAAATCCCTTTACAGAAATATCGTCTGCCTCAACGTCAATCAGCTCTTCGGCACGCAGACAAAGCCGCCCGTTGACAGTAACGGCGGAATCTTTTATCAGCTTGCGTGCATCCTTTCTGGAAACGTTGCAGTTAAGCGCTATCAATTTGTCAAGACGTTTTAATCCCATAGTGACACCTTTGTTAAGTGAATAGTGAAGAATGAATAGTGAATAGCTTAGGGTGGGCGTTGCCTACACCTGATTTTAAGTGAATAGCTAATAGTGAATAGTTAAGGAAAGGCTCCGCCTTTAACCGTTTCTATAATGTAGGGACAGCCCTTGCGGCTGTCCGTCAGACGGACAGCAAATATTTCGGGCGGATAATATCCGCCCCTACACTGAAACCGTTGATATGCTTTGGGTTCTGACAGGCGGAAAAGCTCTGCCTTTGCATTGCCGACGGGTTGGCAAAACAAATGAAGAAAAAGGGCCGGTTTTTGCCGACCCTTTGAATAAATTCAGCTTAAATTATGCAAGCTCTGCGAAGTACTTGATTGTACGAACCATCTGGCTTGTGTAGCTGTTTTCGTTGTCATACCATGAAACAACCTGTACCTGATATGTGTCGTCATCAATCTTAGCAACCATTGTCTGTGTTGCATCAAAGAGTGAGCCGTAACGCATACCGATAACGTCTGATGAAACGATCTGCTCTTCGTTATAGCCGAAGGAATCGTTAGCAGCAGCCTTCATAGCAGCGTTGATGCCTGCAACAGTGATGTCCTTGCCCTTAACAACAGCAACAAGGATTGTTGTTGAGCCTGTGGGTGTGGGAACTCTCTGTGCGGAGCCGATAAGCTTGCCGTTGAGCTCGGGGATAACAAGGCCGATAGCCTTTGCAGCGCCTGTTGAGTTGGGAACGATGTTAGCAGCGCCGGCACGTGCACGGCGAAGGTCGCCCTTTCTGTGAGGACCGTCAAGGATCATCTGGTCACCTGTGTAAGCGTGAACAGTTGTCATAATACCGCTCTGGATGGGAGCATAATCGTTGAGAGCCTTTGCCATGGGAGCAAGGCAGTTTGTTGTGCAGGAAGCAGCGGAGATGATTGTATCTTCAGCTGAAAGTGTGTTTTCGTTTACGCTGTAAACGATTGTGGGAAGGTCGTTGCCTGCGGGAGCGGAAATAACAACCTTCTTTGCGCCTGCGTCGATGTGAGCCTGGCTCTTTGCCTTTGAGCAATAGAAGCCTGTGCATTCAAGAACAACGTCAACGCCGATTTCACCCCAGGGGAGCTCTGCAGCGTTAGCCATTGCGTAAATCTTAAGAGTCTTGCCGTCAACTGTGATTGTGCCTGCTTCGTCGTCAGCTTCAACAGTGTGAGCGTTCTGGCCGATGTAGCCGCAGTAACCGCCCTGAGCTGTGTCATACTTAAGAAGAGTAGCGAGCATTGAGGGCTTTGTGAGGTCGTTGATAGCAACAACTTCGTAACCTTCTGCGCCGAACATCTGACGGAATGCGAGACGGCCGATACGACCGAAACCGTTAATTGCAACTTTAACTGCCATGGGAATTACCTCCAAAAAATTAATTTTTATTTTTTGCCATTACTTATTTTAATCGTTTTTGAAAGAATATGCAACAATTTTTTAAGATTTTTGAGATATTTGGTAATCTGAACAAAATTTGCCTTTAAAGCCACTCAATGGGTGTAATTTAAGCCGAATAAATATGCACAGTCCATATCAAAATTGTAATATTTATATATCAATTATGATATTTTCGGCGGTTACAGTGCTCTGTTTTTTAACAGGTGTATTGGTGTTATTTATGGTATTTGCCGCCGCTTGAAATCATAAACGCACGGTAAATCTGCTCCAGAAGCATTACCCTTGCAAGCTGGTGGGGGAAGGTCATCGGGCTCATCGAAAGGCGGATTTTTGCCCTGTTTTTAACCCTCGGGTCAAGCCCGTGAGAGCCGCCGATAATGAAGCAAAGGCTGCCGAAGCCGTCAATCGCAAGCTTGCCGATTTCAGCCGAAAGAGCCTCCGATGACAGCATTTTGCCCTCGATGCACATTGCAAAAACGGCGTCGCTGTTTGTGATTTTTGCAAGGATGCGCTCGCCCTCGTCGGCAAGTGCTGCCGCAATCTGCGAGCTGTTTGGATTTTCGGGCAGACGGGCAGGGGTGAGCTCGGTTATATTAAGGCGGCAGAATGCGCCGAGCCTTTTCTGATATTCCGCACAGGCGGCACGCAGATAATCCTCTTTGAGCTTGCCCACGCAGATGATGTTGATATTAAGCATAGTTTTTCCTCTTAAAAAGTGATGGGAGAATTCAGGTCGCCTGCAACGGTGAGCAGATAATCCGAGCCGAGCTTTGCGCCTGCAATCGTCATTGCGGAGTGCGTGGTTTCATAGGCGAGGGCAGGTATGTTGTTTTCTTTGCTCAGATGCCCCAGCACAAGGCGTGTTGTGCCCGATTCCACAAGCTTAACGGCGGTTTGTGCGCAGCTTTCGTTTGAAAGGTGACCGTGGTCAGAGAGAATTCTCTGCTTGAGAAAAAACGGATAAGGTCCGTTGCGCAGCATACCCACGTCGTGGTTTGATTCGAGCAAAACAAGGTCGCTGCCGTGAATGGCGTTCATAATTGCATCGGTCACTCTGCCGATATCCGTTGCAACGGATATACGTTTGCCGTCAGGCGTTAAAACGCTGTAGCCGCAGCTCTCACGGCTGTCATGCGGAGTGGCAAACGGGCGCACAAAAATGCCTGCAGCTTCAACGCCTGAAGCAGGAATCACCTGTGTTTTTATCCTCGGGTCAAGAGCGCCGAGAGCCTGCATACCGTCAAGCGTACCTGCCGAAGCATAAACGGGAACACCGAATTTTTTGGCAAAAACACGCACGCCGTTTATATGGTCTGCGTGCTCGTGGGTGATGAAAATTGCGGCAATTTCCGACGGGTCAACGCCGATGCCGCAAAGTGCATCCGCCGCTCGCTTTGCACTCACGCCGATATCAACGAGAATGCCTCCCCGTGAAGTGCCGATAAAGGTGCAGTTGCCGCTGCTTGATGAATAAAGAGAACAGAATTTAGCCATATTTCACCTTGTAAAAACGGGCTGCTTCTGTGAGAAACAACCCGTTGATTTGTAATATAATCATTATATATAGCACTCAGCCTGCGTTTGTGAGTGCGTTGGGGTCAGGCAAATTAACACGCTTGATGCTTGCGCCGAGTGCGCTGAATTTTTCAACAACGTCCTCGTAGCCTCTGTCAATATGCTGGATATCTTCAATCTCCGTTGTGCCCGAAGCGGCAAGGCCTGCAATGAGCATGGCTGCGCCTGCACGCAGGTCATCAGCTTTGACGGGTGCGCCCTTGAGAGCTTCAACGCCCTGAACAACGGCAAGCTGACCGTCAACCTTGATTGAAGCGCCCATTCTGTTAAGCTGCTCCGCATAACGGAAACGGTTTGACCAGATGCTTTCTGAAACAATGCTTGTCCCGTCGGCAAGAGCCAGCAAAACAGCCATCTGGGGCTGCATATCCGTGGGGAAGCCGGGGTGAGGCATTGTTTTGATATTGCATTTGCCGGGGCGGCGGTCAAGCGAAACTCTGACGGCGTCGTCAAACTCCTCAACCTCTGCGCCGCATTCGATAAGCTTTGTTGAAATGGATTCAAGGTGCTTGGGAATAACGTTTTTGATAAGAACGTCGCCCATTGTTGCAGCGGCGGCAACCATATATGTGCCTGCTTCAATCTGGTCGGGGATTATGGAATATGTGCAGCCGTGGAGCTTTTCAACGCCTCTGACTTTGATAACGTCTGTGCCTGCGCCTCTGACGTCGGCACCCATTGAGTTAAGGAAGTTTGCAAGGTCAACAATGTGAGGCTCTTTGGCGGCGTTTTCAATAACCGTCAGTCCGGTTGCTTTGACTGCTGCAAGCAGAACGTTGACCGTTGCACCGACGGAAACCATATCAAGGTAAACCGGCGAGCCTGTAAGGCGGTCTGCTCTTGCGTCAACAATTGCGTTTTCTTCAATTGAAACGCTTGCACCCAGAAGCTCAAAGCCCTTGATGTGCTGGTCAATCGGCCTTGCGCCGAGGTAGCAGCCGCCGGGCATTGCAACCTTTGCCCTGCCGTATCTGCCGAGAAGCGCACCGATGAAATAATATGATGCACGCAGGTGCTTCGTCATATCGTGAGAAATAACGTATGAATTGACACAGCGTGAGTCGATTTCGATTGTGTGTTTATTGAGAACCCTGACCTTTGCGCCCAGATGATGAAGAATCTTCATCATATAGTTAACGTCGCTTATTGACAGGGGAAGGTTTTCGATAACGCAAACGTCCTGCGAAAGGATTGCGGCGGGGATAATTGCAAGAGCGGCATTTTTTGCGCCGCTGATTTCAACTTCGCCGCGAAGCGGAGCTCCGCCGTTGATGATTATCTTCTCCAATGCTCTCCCTCTTTCACTCAAAATTTAATATACAAAAAACAAAAGTTATATTCAAAATTCCATTCCAAGGAATTATAGCACCTTTTCTTCCGTTTGAAAAGACCTAAAACATAAAAAAAATGTAATTTTTTTATATTCCTTATAGCAATATTCAACAATATGCGTTCCTGCGCCGCAAAGCAGCTGCAAATCCCCGATTTATTATGCCTTGAAAGGCGGCGGATAACACATTCTCAAATACGGCAAAACCAACAAAAAACTCTGCTGCAAATTGTCATAACAGACACTCAAACGGTGAAAAAAGCTACCATCAAAATATACAACGATTTGCGGCGAATTCTCAGCGTTCGAAAAAATGTTTGCATTATTGCCAAAAGGAAAAGCCCGTATTTGGTAAAAATTACGGAATTTAAGCTTCAAAAGAGCCGCAGACAAAAGAGCATTTGACAGGGTGTTTTGTGCAAAATTTGGTAAATATCAATAAATTATGAGCAAAATTCACAATAAATTCAAAAAAAATTTAAAAAAATATGCGCTTTTCTCTTGAAAAATGCTTCGCCATTGTGTAAAATGTATATTGTCCCGATGGTCATTTTGTCTAAAAAAACAGAAGTTCAAAATCAAATCAGATGAGGGGTAATTTTTATGTCAAACAGAATTTTCCAGGGTCTTGTTCACCAGATGAGAGAAGCGGTTGGCAGAACTCTGGGTGTAATTGACGAAACAGGAACAATCATCGCCTGCAGCGAGCTGAGCAAAATCGGTGAGGTTTTCTCCACCGCTTCAGAAGTTTTTGCAGACGCTGAATTCCATTACATTAACAACTATACCTTCTGCAACTTCGGCGCACATATGCAGACCGAATATGCGGTGTTTGTGGAGGGTACTGACGAGCTGGCGGGCAGATTTGCTTCCGTTTGCTGCGTTTCGCTTGAAAATCTCAAGCAGTATTATGAAGAAAAGTTTGACAGAGGCAATTTCATCAAAAACGTTATTCTTGATAATATTCTGCCCGGCGACATTTATCTCAAATCAAGAGAGCTTCGCTTTAACAGCGAGGCAACAAGGGTTGTGCTTCTTATCAGAATCACGGACCACAATGACGCCGCTGTTTATGAAACGGTTCAGAACCTGTTCCCCGATAAGAACAAGGATTTTGTTATCAACATTAACGAGCACGATATCGCCATTGTCAAAGAGGTTCGCAGCAACATTGAGCCCAAAGACCTTGAGAAGCTTGCACGCTCAATTTCCGATTCGCTGAGCACCGAGCTTTACACTCACGTTCTTGTGGGCATCGGCACAACCATCGAGGGCATCAAGGACCTTGCACGTTCCTTCAAGGAGGCTCAGATTGCGCTTGAAGTCGGCAAAGTTTTTGACACCGAAAAAACAATTGTCAGCTATGAAAACCTCGGTATTGCAAGACTTATCTATCAGCTTCCCACAACTCTTTGCGATATGTTCCTCAGAGAGATATTCAAGAGAGGCTCGATTGAAAGCCTTGACCACGAAACCCTGTTCACAATCCAGCGTTTCTTTGAAAACAACCTCAACGTTTCCGAAACGTCGAGAAAACTCTTCGTTCACAGAAACACTCTGGTTTACAGACTTGAAAAAATCAAAAAGCTCACAGGCCTTGACCTGCGTGAGTTTGATGATGCCATTGTTTTCAAAGTAGCTCTTATGGTCAAGAAATATCTTGACGCCAAGCCTGTTAAATATTAATTACCAAAAATTAATCACAGGCTCACTGCCGCAGCCGGCGGCTTTATTCAGAGGAGATTTATGAGGAGTAAATAAAAATATAAGGATGATACTGTGATAGAATTTAACAATGTCAGCAAAAAGTATGACACTGCTGATTCCTATGCACTCAAAGACATCAACATTCACATTGAAAAAGGGGAATTCGTGTTTGTTGTCGGCTCTTCGGGCGCAGGTAAAAGTACGTTTCTCAAGCTGATGATGCGTGAGGAGGTTGCATCCTCGGGTACCATCACCGTTGATGAATATAATCTTAATAAAATCCGCAAAAGGGATATTCCCAAATTCCGCCGCAGGCTCGGAATCGTTTTTCAGGATTTCAGGCTTATTCCCAATATGACGGTTTATGATAACGTTGCGTTTGCAATGCGTGTTATCGGCACAAAAGAAAAGAAAATCCGCCGCAGAGTGCCCTATGTGCTCAGCCTTATGGGTCTTAACGATAAGGCAAGAAAGTATCCCAGAGAGCTTTCGGGCGGTGAGCAGCAGAGAGTTGCGCTTGCAAGAGCTCTTGCAAACAATGCCGAAATCATTATTGCGGACGAGCCAACGGGTAACGTTGACCCCCAGATGAGCTATGAAATCGTTGATATGCTTATGAGGCTCAACGAAGCAGGCACAACCGTTATTATGGTTACTCACGAGCACAGCCTTGTGCGCTGCTTTGATAAACGCGTTATTATTCTTGACAGAGGTAACGTTGTTGCTGACGGCGGCACTCTTATCAGAGAAGCCGCAACCTCACACATCAATGCGGCAAGCGAAATTTCAAACGAATTTGTTGTTCCTCCCGATGAGGATTATTCGGCTTACATACCGGCGACGGAGATTGATTCCGCTGACCCTGTCTGTGCAGGAGAGGTTGATGCGGAAATGGTTGAAGCTGCTCCGGTTGCAACGCCTGATATTCCCATTTCAGCTCCCGTTAACGCAGCGGTTGATGCAGATGCATCGTTTGCTGCAGAAAACGGCGTAACCGTGAAGGGAGGCGAAAACTGATGGGTAAACTCAATTATCTGACCAAAGAAGGTTTTCGCAACCTTGTGGTCAATAAGCTTATGACCCTTGCGTCAATAACCGTTCTTTTCAGCTGCCTTATGCTTGTGGGCATTGCGTTTATGCTCCAGGTCAACATCAACAATTTCATCAAATCAATTGAAGCTGAAAACGAAATTGTTGCGTTTGTTGAGTATGATGCGGATGACCTTGAAATCAAAAAGGTTCAGAGCGACCTTGAAAAAATCAAAAATGTTGAAAAGGTTGAGTTTGTTGCAGGCGAAGACGCGTTTAATGACGTTATCGAAAGCACTGCTGACGAAGGTCTCAAAACTTACCTTAACAACCTTGACGAAAATATTATGCCCCACGCTTACCACATCACCGTTAACGATATGAAGAATTTTGACGGCGTTGTCAAGCAGGTGAGTAAGGTTCAGGGCGTTTTCAGAGTCAGAGAAAACAGCGAGCTTGCACGCAAGCTGACTGACCTGCGCTCGGGCATAACATATATCAGTATGGGTATGATAGTGCTTCTGCTTGCAGTTTCACTTTTCATTATTTCAAACACAGTCAGAATAACGATGTTCAGCCGCCGCCTTGAAATCAGCATTATGAAAAGCGTCGGCGCAACAAATTCGTTTATCCGCTGGCCGTTCATCGTTGAGGGCATAAACATCGGCGTTATTGCAGGCTTGCTTGCAACGGGCGTTGTGTGGCTTATCAATGACCTGGCTCTCAACAGATTCATCGGCAAACTCACTTCTTCCGCCGCAGGCAGCGCCGACCCGGTTATGTTCATTAAGTATGCTCCGTGGCTTGCGCTTGCATTTATCGGAATCGGTGTGTTTACGGGCGTTTTCGGCTCAATAACGTCGATGAGAAAATATCTTAAGGAAAGGAAGTTTGTTGAGCTTGAAGATTAAAAAGAATAAAAGCAGGCTCAAGTCAGTCCTTTGCCTTTTGCTTGCACTTTTATGCATCGTCGGCTCAATTGCTCCCGTCAGCGTTTATGCTGAAAAAACGCTTGAAGAGCTTGAGGATGAATACGCAAAAATAGAAGAAGAAATCAAAAAGAACGAAGATAAGCTTGATAAGGTTGAGGGTCAGATTAATACCAACGAGAACAAGCTTGATAAGCTTAACTCCGAAATCGAAGATATCAACAGCCAGATAGCAAACCTTGATGAAAGAATCGACGTGCTTAACGGCGATATCAATGACCTCAACACAGATATTAACGCTCTCTCTGCAGAAATCGTTGCAATTGATGAAATGATTGACGATATTGAAGAGCAGATTGCGGACTGCGAAGCCCTTACGGAAGAAACCAAAAATCAGCTTCTCAACCGCATCAGAGAAAACTATATGGCAGGCGGCGGCTCAAGGCTTGAAATCCTCTTTGCCGCAACCGACCTCACCTCTTTCCTTGAAAGGCAGGAGCTTGTGGCTCAGATGTCCACAAACGACACCGAGCTTATCAACGAAATGGCTGCAAAGGTCAGCGAGCTAAACTCGCTTGAAACGCAGCTCAACGGCCAGAAAGCAGACCTTGAAACAAAAAAGGAAGAGCTTAAGTCCGATATGCAGCTGCTTGCTGACCGCCAGAGTGACCTTGAAGACAGCAAGAGCACCCAGGAAAAAAAGCGAAAAGAAGCAACCAATAAGCACGAAGAAATCAAAGGCGTGCTTGCAGAGCTTGATAAAGACAGCGCAGAGTACAAAGCTGAAATCGCCCGCCAGAAAAAGGAACGTGAAGAAATCGACAGGCAGATTGATGAATACATCAGGCAGCACGGTTCTACACAGGGCGACACACCCGACGAGGAATATAACAACGACGGTAAGATGCTCTGGCCTGTTCCCGGCTCAACAAGAGTAACTGCAGGCTACCCTGCATACAGCAACGGTGACCGCCATATGGGTATTGACATTGTCAGAACAGACGTCACAACCAAGGGCTCGCCTTTCCGTGCCGCACAGGGCGGTGAGGTTATCATCGCAAAGAACGACGGCAACTGGAACTACGGCTTCGGTAACTATTGCGTTATCGACCACGGCGACGGTACGCAGACTCTCTATGCACACGCAAAAACTCTTTACGTAAGCGTCGGCGACGTTGTTCAGAAGGGCGAAAACATCGGCGCTATCGGTGATACCGGTAACGTAACGGGTCCTCACCTCCACTTTGAGGTAAGAGTTAAAAAGGCAAACGGCGACGTAAGCCGTGTTCAGCCTCTTGATTATGTTAAAAAACCGTGATATAATAAAAGGAGTCGGATTTCCGACTCCTTTTTTGTCGGCTGATTAAGTTGTTTAATGACGTTTTTTCTCCCTCGGCGTATCTTTATACGCCGTCAGTCGAAGAAAACGCCATTCAACTTCCTTACTCAGCGCCAAACTGAAATAATAAAGTCGCTGAATGCGGTTTTTTCTCCCTTGGGTGCCCTCGTTCAAAGCGTAGGGCGGCTTGCCCTCAAGCCGCCGCAGATTAATTTGCGGTAAACGGTGAAACAGCAGCCGTTTATTTGTGCGGCATCACGGGACGGGTCACCCGTCCCCTACGGTTCAGCCGTGAGATTTATTCTGCGGTTAACAAAACCTGTTTTCGTAGGGGCGATTCACGAATCGCCCGTTTCGGGCGGATGATATCCGCCACTACACTGAAACGGTTAATATGGTTCGTTTTTTTCGGGCGACGAATCGTCGCCCCTACGGTGTTACAATTCACAACCAACAATTGCGCATTGCGAATTACGAATTGCGCATTAATATGGGCAAGGGCGAAGCCCTTCCAAGTCGGAGGCCAAGCGGTCTTAGGAAGACAACACTTGAAACCAACTCCTTGGCTCACAGAACGACATGGCTACGCT
>JAZSNE010000042.1:0-148638 GCA_045536245.1 Acutalibacteraceae bacterium
AACCATTACTATTATACTTGGAGGTTTGATTATCTTTCAACCTTTCGGGCTTGCTTTGAGCTCGCCCGTTTTGGCTTTGCTGAAGCCGTCTTTAACCCCTGGTAAAACCAGGGGTTTATTTCCACACCTGAAGGCACCAACCAAAGGCTTGAACAGGAGCAAACCTGTTCAAGCCTTTTTGTTTTTCGGCCGGTGATGCAGCCACCCTGCCGTTATTAAAAACATCAATCATTGAATTCCTTGTCAAAAGCTATAACCTTTCCTGATTCGGCGTTTATTTCATATTCATATTCGTATCTGTCTGCAACAAACTCAACGTCATAGTGAACTATCAAATCATCACGGTCAAGCTCTGCTTTTGAGAATTTTACGTCTGCCGCTTTTACGCCTGCGTGCTCATAGGCCAACGATTTTGCTCTGTCTGCAGAGATATATTCCTCGGGAACCTGTGAGCTGTTAACGGGTTTTCTTTCTCTGTCAACATCTTTTTCAAGAACAGAACCGTCAGAAGCTTTGACCTCATATTCATATTCATATCCGTTTGCTTCAAACTTAACGTCATAATGGGGAACGATGTCGTCCGAATCATAGTATGCTCTTAAGAAAACCGCTTCCTCGGCTTTAACGCCTGCGTCTTCAAGAGCCTTCTGCTTTGCAGCTTCAACGCTGATATAACCGTTATTGTTTTCTTCTTTTACGGGAACCTCGGCCTTTGCGGGAACACTTTCCTTTTCGGGAACTTTAACCTTCTCCGCTTCCTTTTTTGATTTCAGAACAGAACCGTCAGCAACTGCAACTTCATATTCATACTCGAATCCGTTATATCCGAACTCAACGTCATAGTGCGCTTTTCCGTTTTCTTCATCCAGTGAAGGAGCACCGAACATTACGGCGTTTTCTCTGGCAACACCTGCGTGTTTGAGCGCTGCATCAATTGCTTCATCGGGTGAAACATTTACAACTTCACCGCTTTTAACCGACGGTGCGGCTGCCTGCGCCTGATTGACTGTTGCGTTTTCTTCAACGGGTTTATCTGCCGAGCATCCTGCGAACAGCGCAACCGATAAAACCAGAACCACCGAAACCAACACTGCAAATACTTTTTTCTTCATTTTATTTCACCTCTCAATATATTTTTAATCTCTGACCGGAGTTTTTATCCGAAAAGCCTTGCCAGAAGATTTCTTAAAAATCTGAAAAGTCCGATTGACTCAAAAACATCGGGAACCTCATAGTCACGGTCAACCTCAACGATTTTTCCGTTTACGGCGTTGATTGAATAATCATATTCGATATTGCCGTCGGCTCTGAATTCGATTTCATATTCATACCTGCCATCGTCACGGTCAAGCTTTGCTTTGACAAATCTGACTTCGGATTCTTCATATCCTGCGTGGTCAAGAGCGATTTCCTTTGCTCTTTCTTTTGAAATCAGGTTTTCAGACGGTGCGGCGAGTGCCGGCACGGAAAGAGAAAATACAACGAGGAGTGCAAGCAAAAAAGCTATAAGTTTTTTCATAATATCAATTCCTTTCAGTTTGTTTTTTATTTAGTCGTCCTTGACTGTGACTTAATAATAACGGGCAAACATTAAAGGAACATTAGAAAAAACTGATTTTTCAGAAAGTTTTGAAAAATATTTTAATTTCGGTGAATTTATCAATTTCGGATTCTGCAACGCATTCTGCAGAATGAATTTCAGCTATCTTTTTAACAAGTGCAAGCCCCAGACCGAAACCCTCGGTTTCCGACCTTGAGGTGTCTGCTCTGTAAAATCTGTTCCAGATTTTCGGAAGGTCAGCTTCACTTATGCCGATTCCGTTATCTCTTACAGACAAAACTGTTTTATCTTTTTCGGAATACAGCTTAACGTTGATAACTCCGTTTTCTTTGCCGTATTTCTCTGCATTTGAAAGCAGATTTTCAAGAAGCTGAACCATCAGCGGAGTGTTCATATTGATTACAACGTTGTTATCAATATCGGTTATCAATTTAATGCTTTTTGAGCTTTTGAATTTATCACACACTTCATTAACAAGCTCGCTGAGATTTGCTTTTTCAAGCGTAAACCTGTTAAGCCCCTGCTCTGCCCTTGTTACGGAAAGCAGAGCTGAAACCAGAGAAGCCATTTTGTCGGCTTGCTCTTCAACGGATTCAAGAGCCTGCATTCTTTCTTCTTCATCTGCATTTTCAGAAAGAGCGTATTCGCATTCCGCCTTTATAACCGCAAGAGGTGTGCGAAGCTCATGGGACGCATCGGAGGTGAACCTCTTCTCATTTTCAAACGAAGTGTGCAACCGTTCAAACATTCCGTTGATGGTGTCGGCAAGATTACTGATTTCACGGGGTGCCTTGTTGGTTTCAAGACGCTTTGAAAGGTCGCTGCCTGTTGATATTTTGTGTGCCGAATCTGTTATTTTTTCAATCGGTGCAACTGTTTTCTTTGAAATGATATATGCGCCTATTGCCGCAATAATCACGAAAAACGGAAGAAAGTATACGGAAATCCTTCCGATATGGGTAAACATTGTTTTCACGTCTTCAGCAGGGCATATTGAACGGATATAGATTTTTTTGCACAACGGGCTGTCTGCGGTAAACTCGATTTTAAAAACCTGCCTGTCGTTGTATACGGGAATCTGAACTCCGATTATTGTTGCTTCGTCTTTCTTAATGCCTGCGTGAGCAAGTGCAGCTTCTATTGCTTCGTTTGTGCTTATACCGTTTTGAAAATTCGTTTCAGAATAAGGAACAGGCTTCAATTCGTTCACAGGGGTAACGTCTGCTTCATAGGATATTACCTGACCCGAGCGTATATCAATCTCATATTCGAATTTAGTGAACTCAAGAAGCTCTGAATAAACGTAATACTCTTTGCCGTCAAAATTCTTTTTAACAACCTTTTTCAAATCAGACGGTGTTTCGATAAGCATATGCGGCGTTTCACCGCGGATATATTCGCCGTCTTCGCTGAAAAGGTCGCAATAAATTCCGTCGGAATAATACACAAAATCATTTTCAACCTCAAAAATGCCGTTGCTGAATTCCATTTCATCCGAGTTGCTTTGTGCGGAGGCAATCAGAGTCTGCCGCAGCTTATCGTCGGCAGTTTTTCGGCTGATGAGCATAAGCGCCGTTATGCTGACGCCGCAAACAACGGCAATCAGAAGCGTAATCCAGAGCGTTGTTATAATTTTAAATGAAAGTTTTTTCATTTTTCCTCCCTGAGAACATATCCCATTCCTCTGACGGTGTGAATAAGCTTTTTGTCATAGTTTTCGTCAATCTTTTTGCGAAGGTAACGGATATAAACGTCAACGACGTTTGTTCCTCCTTCATAATCATAATTCCAGATGTGGTCTTCGATTTTTTCACGGCTGAGAACAATCCCGTTATTGACGGCAAGATACTGCAAAAGCTCATATTCCTTTGCAGAGAGAGAAATGTCCTTGCCCCCTCTTGCAACCTTTCTGCTTGAAATATCAACGGTTAAATCCGCAACGGTGATTATGTTTGAATTGGAAACGCTGTTTTTTCTGATAAGAACTCTTATTCTTGCAAGCAGCTCCTCAAACGCAAACGGCTTCACGAGATAATCGTCTGCACCGATATCAAGACCCTCCACTCTGTCCTCAATGCTGTCACGGGCAGTAAGAAAAAGAACGGGCAGATTGTTGCCGTCTTTCCGAATTTTTTTAAGCAGCGAAAACCCGTCAATTTTCGGCATCATAACATCAAAAACGGCAGCATCATAATCCGTCATACTTATCAAATCATAGGCTTCTTCGCCGTTGAAAGCGCAGTCAACGCTGTAGCCCGACGATTTAAGCTGCTTAGCGATTATTCTGTTAAGGCTTTTTTCATCTTCGGCAATCAGAATTCTCATAATAACCTTCCCCTATTTACAAATGTATACTTTTATTAACAAAACCTGTTTTCGTAGGGGCGATTCACGAATCGCCCGTTTTGGGCGGATAATATCCGCCCCTACGGTTCCGCCGTGAGATTAATTGTGTTGTTAATAAAAGTATAAAATCAAAACACCTTATGTTTATTATCTCAAAAGAGCTTTTTTGTGTCAACAAAAAATTAAATCAGGAAATAACCGTAATCTGTTTCAATAACAACGCAAAAATGCCGTGGGCAGATTGCACACAGCATTTCTCTTTGTTCGCTAAACAGTTTTGGATTAATCGTCTGTTTCTGAGCGCAAATTTTCCAAGTTGTATCCGTTACACGCATTTATCAGTCTTTTTCAATCAGCTTTCTGATTTTTTCGGTGTCGTCAACGTATGTTTCGGTATATCCGCATTCAGGGCATACCGCACACCTGATTTTTCCCAAAGAGCCTTTGAACATTCCTTTTTCTCTTACGTCTATGCCGTAACTGCCCGAAGTGACCATCACGGTAAGATTTTCAACCATTTCGGTTTCACACCTTAAGCATTTTCTCATTAAAACAACCTCTTTTCTGTTGTTTGATTTGAAGAATTACAGAACCTTTAAAACACGTCGGTCCTCGTTGTACAAACAGCATGAGTTTTAATTCTTACGTTAATCGGAAAATATTCGTCAAGGTCATTGACCGTCAGACGTTTTCCCTGCGAATCATAGATATGATAGCTGAACCTCTCCGAATCATCAACAAAACAACCCGAAATCACCTTGTGTGTTTTGTCGTCCTTGAGAACAGGCACAAGAACAAGTTCCTCGCCGTTGACGCTCCACGCCTTCTGATTCTCTGTTGTAAAAGCAAGGTAATCGTTATCATATGCACTCCAGAAAATCTGTTGAAAGACTCTGATATAAACGTCATCGCTGTTTTCTGATTTATAAACATCGCAGTCAATCAGGTGGTCATCATAATAATCCCAATTTGAGCCATTGCCGAGAACAACGTCATCTTCACCTTCAAAAACAGCATCAACACCCTCAAAATAAAGATAATCGCTGTAATGCTCGGTAACTATATAGTCATATTTATCATCGGTGATGCCGTACTTGTTAAAACTGTAAGGAACATAAATAACAGCTGCCGTCAACACGATTGAAAGCACCGCAGGCAAAACCGCCGCAACAGCGATAAGAGCTTTGCGCACGCTGCCGGTAACTGCTTTTTTTCTGATTCTGATTATTACTGACGCTACACAAACCTGAAAAACCAGAACCATCATACAAGATGAAAACACATATAGTCCATAAGGAAATATGCCGCTTGAGTTTGTGTTAATGAGTTCGGAATTACATAGAATCATGGCCATTGAGATAAGACCCGATGCCAGGTTGCCGGTAACAATAGGTGAACGCTTGCCGAGCAAACCGTAGATCACAGGCAAAACCCAAATCATGGTGTAAACCACGGTTTCAAAGCCTCTGAAAGGTTCTCTCATCGCTATGCACGCAAACGAAACGGGAAACACAAACGGCAAACACCACAGGACTTTTTTGAAGTTTTCTTTCATTCAAACCACTCTTCCTTCATGTTTTAATTTTCAAAAGGTTTTGTCCTTTCATCTGTATGACGAATCGAAAACGGGTTTGGTCTGTTATTTTTTTATAATTTAAAATTTTATAAATAAAATTCTTGACTTTATGAATTGAATTGGTTTAATATTATTGTATATGAATACAGGAGGAATTTCAATGAAAAATTTCAGAAAAGCATTATGTGTTATCCTCAGCGTTATGCTCTGCCTTCAGCTTGGCGTTATGGGCTTTGCCGGTGGAGATGCTGCTGCAGATTACACCATCGTTAACCCCTATGCAGACGTTAAATGGAGCGGCGATGACGCCTGGGGAGCTTACAAAGGCTCACTCCACTCACACTCAACCTACAGCGACGCCGATTATTCCCTTGAAGTTATGGTCAAGGAATCCTATGCCAGAGATTATGATTTCCTCTGCGTTTCCGACCATGGCGTAACAGGCGTTGAGTGGGACGAAGATCCCTTCAGACACCCCCTCTATTTCTATCAGCCCCTTCTTGGCAATGAATACAAGCACCTCTCAACAGAGGACTATGAAGCAATCAAGAGCGGCACGTATAAAAACAGAGGTTTCGGTTTGACCCCCGTTCTCGGCGGCAACGAATTCAACAACCTTTCACTCACAAAGAACCACGTTAACGGCCATTTCCTTAAGAGTAATGAAGGCAACGGCTTCCCCGGTATGGAAAATGAGCAGGGCTATATCCAGGCTCTTTCCTATATCGACAAGCATGACGGCCTTTCATACATCAACCACCCCGGCGACTGGCTTGACAGCAACTCCAACCCCGCTATTGTTTGCGACAAAAACAGCGTTAAGTTTTTAAGTGAGCTTGTGCTTGATTATGACAGCTGCCTCGGTATTGAAATTCTCAATGAGAAAAACGGCACAACAGGCTATGACAGAATCCTTTGGGATAATATGCTTGAATACTGCATCCCCAGAGGCAAAACCGTTATCGGCTTCAGCAACACGGATGCTCACGAGCCCGGCACAATTGACTCATCTTTCAGCGTGTTTATGATGGAAGCAAACACAGAGAAAAACATTGAGAAAACAATGCAGAGCGGTGCGTTCTTCGGCATCACAAGAAGACTGCGTGCCAACGACCTCAACAAAATCGGCCCCGCAGCAGAGATTGACTGCATTGACTCCGGTATCCCCTATCCCATGTTCACAAACATCGCTGTTGAAGGTCACAGCGTTTCCGTTTCAACAACCGACGCTGAAACACTTCAGTGGATTGCAAACGGCGAAATTCTCAAATCCGTTGACGTTTCAAACGGCGGTTCTTACACCCTCAACCTTGATGATTTTGAAGGTGTTGAAAACTATAAATACATCAGAGCAGAGCTCTTCGGACCCGGCGGCCTTTGCTGCTCACAGGCATTTGTGCTTGATAACGGCAACGACCCCATCGAAGATGAAGAATTAACAGGCCTTCAGGCATTCATCAACAAAATCGTTAACTTCTTCAAGGGCACAAAGATCTGGGCAATCATCATCGAAATTTCAAGACTTTAATTCTAAAACAAACGCCACGGCTGATTCATATATGTGAGTCAGCCGTGGCTTTTTATTTTACAGCAATATATCATTTGCCCACGCAGAAGCGTGAGAACACCTCGTCAACAACTGCCGCCGTTGCCTTTTCGCCCGTCAGCTCAAGCAGAGCATCAATGGCGCAATCGGCGCAAACGTTGACTGCGTCAAGAGTTACGCCGCCCGTAATTGCATCAATCGCTTCGTCGATGTGGCTCATAGCTCTTATGCAGCACTGTCTTTGTCTTTCACTCGTCAGGCAGGCTGCAGAGGGGTCAAATTCGTTTGTCATCATTATTTCGGCAACCGCCTGCTCAAGCTTATCTCTGCCTGCACCCGTTGAAGCGGAAAGCTCCACGGTGAAGGGAAACGCTTTTTCGATAACCTCTCTGTCTGCGGCGGCAGGCAGGTCTGCTTTGTTAAGAATTGCAACGCTTTTTTTGGTTTTGCATTGCTCAATAATATCAAGGTCATCAGCATTCAGCGGCACGCTTGTGTCAAACACCGCAAGAGCCAGCTCTGCCCTTTCAAGGCGGCGTTTTGCAAGGCTGACGCCCATATTTTCAACCACGTTTTCGGTTTCTCTGATGCCTGCGGTGTCTGCAACCCGAAGAATGATTTCGCCAAGCATAATCCGCTCTTCAACAACGTCACGGGTTGTACCTGCAATATCGGTAACAATAGAACGCTCATAGCCCGTGAGCATATTCATAAGCGTGGATTTTCCTACGTTCGGTTTGCCGACTATAACGGTATCCACGCCGTCGGTCACGGCTCTGCCGCAGTCATAACGGCGAACGATTTCAGCAAGATCTGCCCTTGTTTTTTCAAAAACAGGCAGCATCTGTGCGGCACTTATATCTTCAATATCCTCATCGGGGTAATCAACCCACGCTGCAAGCGAAGCACAAACGCCGATGATTCCGTCGGCGCACTCTCTGATTTTTTTGCTCAGGTTGCCGTCAAGAGTGTTGAGTGCGGCGGCAGCAGCCTGCTTACCCGAAGCGCCGATAAGCGCCATAACGCTTTCGCTGCCTGCAAGGTCAATTTTGCCGTTGAGAAAGGCTCTTTTTGTGAATTCGCCGGCTTGGGCAGGCTCCGCACCTGCATCAAGCACTGCACGGAGCGCTCTTTTTGTTATGTAAAGACCGCCGTGGCAGCTTATTTCACAGACGTTTTCGCCTGTATAACTTTTTGGCGCACGAAAAACGAGGCAAACTGCCTCGTCAATTTTTTCGTTATTATCGTAAACTGCTCCGAACGAAGCGGTATATCCCTTGAAATCACAAAGATTCTTGCCGCCCACGGGTCTGAATACCTTTGCGGCAATTTCAAGCGCATTTTCGCCTGAAATGCGGATTGTGCCTATTCCGCCGGGTGCATTTGGGGTTGCAATTGCGGCAATTGTGCGGTTGCTCATATGTTATTTCCTTTCATTCGCAAACAAGAGGAACTCTTTTGCCTGTAATTCGCTTTGCAATACGTGAAAAAGCGAGCGTTGACGGCGAAAATTCGCCCGGAGTTACCCCTGTCACGGAGCAGTAACCGAGATTCGGATCACGGGGAACAATGCCCAGAAGCTGAACACCTGTTTCGTCAATACATTGGTCAATATTGAGAAGCTTATGCCTGCAGACCGGCTTGACCTCAAACATATTGATAATCAGTTTTATATCGCTGATGCCCATTTTATCAAGCTCATCAAAGGCTCTGCCGCAGCTTCGCACGCAAACGCTGTCAGGCGTTGAAACAACAACCGCCCTCTCTGCGCCTGCGGCAGCAAGCTCAAAGCCCCTGTCTATACCTGCAGGAGAATCTATCATAATGTAATCATAATGCGGCTTGAGTGATTTCATCATCTTCGCCACCGCCTCGGCGGTGAATGCGCTGTTAAACCTAAGCGGAGCGGCAAGCAAATCGACCTTTCCGCTGACTGTCGCCTGCTCTGCAGAGCATCTTTCAAGCAGCAGGTCGCCCCAATCAAAAACAACCTTGTCGCTCACTCCCAAAAGCAAATCAAGCGAACGCAGGCCGATATCAAAGTCAACAGCGAGCACCTTTTTGCCGCAAGCGGCAAGAGCTCGGCTGACCCCTGCGGTGAAAGAGCTTTTGCCTGAGCCGCCCTTTCCCGAAGAAACAAGAATTATTTCCGCCATCGGCAAACTCCTTTCTCAGGGAATAAATGTGTTTTCAGGTTGAATTTCTTCAGCCGTTCCGTTCTGTGAAAAATAGAATTCACAGATTTCCTCAACAACGGGTGCAACGTAAACGCCCGAAATCATACCTTCACCCACAACGGCAACCGCAATTTCGGGTTCTTCATACGGTGCAAATGCAATGAGGAAGCCGTTGTTGATTTTAACGGGCTGACCTTCAATCTGTCTGATTTCCTGTGACGTACCTGTCTTACAGGCAACCTGAACGGGAAGCTCATCAAAATATTCGGCGCAATAGCCCGTCGTACCTACCTTGAGCATACCACGCTTGACGATATCCAGAGTTTCTGCCGTAACCCCCGTTTCGGCAACAACCTCCGGCTGAGTTTCATAAATCGTCTGTGAATAATCGTGGCTCTTTACGCTTTTGACAAAATGTGTTTTATATCTTGTGCCGCCGTTTGCAATGGTGGCAGTGTAGTTTGCAAGCTGAATGGGTGTAAACAAGTTGCCTGCCTGGCCGATAGCTGACTGAACGGTGTAACCGGGAAGCCAGGTCTGACCGAGAGATGCACGGTATTCGGGGCTGTCAAGCACGCCTGCCGCCTCTGCAATTTCACAGCCTGTTTTTGCACCAAAGCCAAAGAGAATGCGGTATTCATTCATCTTTTCAATGCCAATGTTTTTGCCCACTTCATAAAAGAACGTGTTGCAGGATTCGTCGATAGCGTTAACAACGTTGACGTGGCGGGTGTCGTGATTCTGTTCACACTTGAAGTGCTGGCCGAGATAAGTGTAGCTGCCCGAGCAGTAAACCGTTGTGTCCTCCGTGATTTCGCCGCATTCAAGAGCTGCAATCGCAACAGACGGCTTCATTGTGGAGCCCGTAGCATAGGTTGAGAGTAAAGCTCTGTTCCACAGCGGTGAACCCGACGCCGTGTTAAGCTCGGCAGCGTTTTCGGCATAGGTTGAAATATCGTAAGTGGGATAAGTTGCGCAGGCAAGAACCGCACCTGTGCGGCAGTCAATAACCACAACTGCACCGGCATCATCAACCATATTTCCTCTTGTGCCGGCATAGTCGAGAAGAGCGTTTTTCAACGCCTCCTGAGCAACCTGCTGCAGCGGCGCATTAATTGTAAGCACAACGTTGTTACCCTGAATGGGAGCAGTTGTCACCTGCGACGTTCTGTTGCCGTCTGCATCAATGAAAACTGTTTCAACACCGTCAATGCCCCTTAAATATTCTTCCATAGCATATTCAATGCCGCTTTTTCCGATAATATCGGTAATCTTATAACCAAGCTCTTTCTTTTCGGCATATTCCTCGGCATCAATCGCACCGACTCTGCCGAGAATGTGCGGAGCAAGCTTGCCGTCAGTATAATTTCTGACAGGGTCAATCCTCACGTCAACGCCCTTATAGAAGCCGCTGTTTTCTTTTATCAGAGCCACGGTTTCATCGGGCACTTCGACAGCAAAAACATAAGGCGTGCCGATTTTAAAATATATACGCTTCATTCCGTAGCAGACAGACGCAATTTTGCGTGCCTCCTGCGGAGAATATTTTTCAAGCGAATAGTTTGCAATAAGTGTGTCAAAACAGTTCTGCGCCGTTGCATATTCGTTGAGGTTGAGCATATCGCTGCTCTTCATCTCTTTGATAAGCTCCTCGGAATCCTCTTTGTATGCAATTTTTCCGCTTGCATCAAAAACAAGGGGTAAAACATCAATCCATTCAAGCGAATTTTCTTCAAAATGCTTGATAAGGCTTAAGATTATTTCGTTGCGCATGGCTTGCTCTTCTGCAGAGGGAAAATATGCGGCATCAAAAACAACGGTGTAGCCCTGTGTGTTATAAATAAGCGGAGTTCCGTTGCTGTCAACAATCTCGCCTCTTGCGGCGGCAATGGTCGCTGTTTTCTCTGATATCGCAAGGCTTGCGGCGTTATATTTTTCGCCGTCAATAATCTGAACCTTAACAAGGTCAAAAATGAAAAACACAAAGAAAAACAGGATGACGCAGACCGAAACAATCCGTCTTGCCATAGTCATCTTAACGTGCATAGCCTGCATCTCCTTTCATTGAAAATAAGTTCGGCGGTCATTCTTCAACAAAAACTTTTTCAACCGCCCTGATTATAATAAACATAACCGGCAACAGCACTGCCGTATATAAAATACCCGGAAGATAATAGCGCCATAACATAAACCCTGCCATATCAAGACCGCCCACAATAAAACGGAAAAACCAATAACCAACCTCATAGAGCGGCACAAAAATCATCGTCAGCAAAAAAGCGGTAACAATGTTGTTGCGCATCACGGTGTTGATAAGCGTGCCGCAAACAAACCCCACCGTGAGCAGAAACAAAGCGTTAAAGCTTGCGCCCGATGCGTGCATATCCCAAAGCGCACCTGCAAACAGGCCAAAAAACATTCCCGCAATATCACGCTCAAACATTGCAATGCAAACAACCGCAGGAATAAGCAGCAAAGCCCTGACTCCGAATATCTGCGGAAAGAAACCGTCGGTGTTCTGAAGCACCGACAGCACCAGCAGAATCAAAGCAAGGCTGCCCCGTCGCAATATCAACTTTTTGCGTTCGGTTTCCATCGTCATATCATTCTATGGTCTGAACGGACTGGCCGTCAAACGAGGTAATAACAAAAACATCTGTCAGCTTGTTGAAATCCACTCCGGGTTTGATGATTGCGCTTGCAGAAATATCAACCGTTGCGTCAACCACATCAACAACCGAGCCGATTATAAGATCTCTGGGAAAAACTCCGCCGATTCCGGAAGTGCACACAATTCCGCCCGTTGTTATCGCCGTTGACGCCTGCAAACCCGGCATCCGGCAATGCCCTTCTCTTGCAAGCTCAACGCTCGAAGTAACGTAACCCATATCACGTGTTCTGACTTCATAAGCGCTTACGTTAACTTCGGGGTTAAGAATCGTGCTGACTCTGCACTGGGTCGGGGTTACGCTTTCAACAACTCCGACAAGGTATTCGCCGTAAATTACGGGGTCATTTTTGCTGATACCGTTCAGCGAGCCTCTGTTGAGCGTAAAAAAGCCAAGCTTATCGGCGGCATCTCTGCCGATAACCGCCGCTTCAACAAACTCATAGTCGTTATGCTCCTCTTTAAGCTCCAGAAACTCCTGATAGAATTTGTTCTTTTGCTTCGCCTGCTCGTAATCAACAAGCTGCTCGGTAAGGGAATCAACCTTTTTCTCAAGCTTTTCAACCTGTGCGGAAAGAGCAGATGAGGATTTGAATGAAACAGGCAAATCCTCAAACTGATTCGCAACATATGCCGAAAGCCTTGTCAGCGGACCGAAAACAAAGCTCACGGCACTGTTAAACGGCGACGAGCCGCTCCTTGAAACAAGCGCAAAAACCGAGCCTGCCATCAGGGCGGCGGCAACAACCGCAAATATTTTAAATGCCGTGCTCTTAAAAAAACGGACCATCAGATTGCTCCTTACAAATTATAAAATCAGATATACTTTTTATTGCTGATCATATTGAGATTATCGTTTTCAAGGCAGATACCCGTGCCGTCGGCAACACAGTCAAGGGGATTGGCTGCAATATTAACGGGAATCTTTGTTTCTGTTGAAATAAGTTTATCAAGACCTCTGAGAAGAGCACCGCCGCCTGTGAGCATAATGCCGTGGTCAATAATATCAGCGGCAAGCTCGGGTGGTGTTTTTTCAAGAGTGGACTTAACAGCATCTACAATCTGCGAAACGGTGTCTGCCATAGCCTCTCTGATTTCTTCGGAGGTAATGTCAACGTTTTTGGGCAGACCGTCCATAAGGTTTCTTCCCTTTATGTTCATTGTGCCTTCACCTTCATAGGGATAAGCCGAACCGATTTTGATTTTGATATCTTCTGCGGTTCTTTCGCCGATAAGAAGGTTATATTTCTTTTTGATATAAGCGATAATGGCTTCATCAAAGTTATCACCTGCAACTCTGCAGGAGTTGGCTGTAACAACGCCGCCGAGCGAGATAACCGCAACCTCTGCAGTGCCGCCGCCGATATCAACAACCATGCTGCCCGTTGCTTCGCTGACAGGCAGGCCTGCGCCGTTAGCTGCTGCCATAGGCTCTTCAATAAGGCTTACGTATTTTGCGTTAGCTGCCTTTGCGGCATCATAAACAGCTTTTCTTTCAACCTCAGTAACGCCCGAGGGAATGCAGATAAGCACTCTGATGCGTGCAAAGGGGTGACGCTTGGTTGTTCTTCTGATGAAAGAAGCTATCATTTCTGCAGTAATCTCGAAATCGGCAATAACGCCGTCTTTGAGGGGACGCACTGCGATGATTGAGCCGGGAGTTCTGCCTATCATCTCTTTGGCTTCGCTGCCGACAGCAACCACACGGGGCGGATTGCTTTTCTGGTCAACGGCAACAACCGAAGGCTCTCTTATAACAATTCCCTTGCCCTTGACGAAAACAAGGGTGTTGGCGGTACCGAGGTCGATACCGATATCCTGAGTAAATAACATATTATTTTCCTCCCGAAAAACAATTAGTGAACGAATTCGATGGTGTCGAGAATTGCAACGATGTTATTGATATCACCTGAAAGGTCACGGTCAGAGTCAATTCTGCAGCTGTAAACTGCGCCCTGGTGTGAGAAGGTAACAAAGCAAAGGTAAACGCCTACAGTTTTATCCTTGCCTGTTTCTTCATCCTTTACTGTGGTGGTCGTGTAAGCTGAAACAAAGTTTGCTTCTTCACCTGCAACTTTTATTGTTTTGTTTGTTTTTGCATCGCCGGGGAAGAAATCGATGATTTTGCTGTTGGCAGCCTCAATGTCAGCGAGCTTTTTGTCTCTGCTTACAGTAATGGAAATCTGGTCTTCTGTGCCGTTTCTTTTGATGTGAAGGTCATCATAGCTCTTTGAATCAGACCAACCGTCGGGAATGTTGATAGCATAGTCCGCCATTTCAATTCTTCTGCCTGTAACGATTGCGTGCTCAATTGCCTGATGCTTTGTTTCGGGTTCGCCATCTTCATTTTTAACTATTACGCCGTCTTTTTCGGTAACGTAAACAACAACGTTGCCTACATCGTCACGGATAATTCCGCCGTCTTTTTCTGTAACAACCGCAACAGCTTCGCCTGCAAAATTCTTATGAGGCTTCACCTTTTCTTCATCCTCTTTTTTACAAGCAACAAAGCAAGTAAGAATAACCACAAAAGTAAGAACTAAAGCAAGTGTTTTTTTCATATTTTTCATAACAGTAAATTTCCTTTCATTGTGCCGCATTGCGGCTGTTAATTGATGATAACTTTGTGAGTATCAGCCGTTCAGTGCTTTGAACGCTTTTTTGTTGTTTGCATAAAGAGTTTTATAAACCTCATAGTTGCGGTCATAAACCTCTTTGTTTGCTGCATTGGGTTTGAAGGTTTTGCTTGCAGGAATAAGCTTCTTTGCGTCGGCAACACTGTCAATCATTCCAAGACCGACAGCCATAATAACCGCTGCACCGACTGCACCAACGTTCTGAGGACTGTCAACGGTTTCAACAGTTCTGCCCGTAACGTCGGCAAGAATCTGGCAGGTTACGTCTGAAAGTGCGCCGCCGCCGACAAAGCGGATAACCGATGAGGTTTTGATTTTCTTATCCTGCGTTTCAAGGAACCAGCGAAGGTGCATACAAACGCCCTCAAGCACAGACCTGATGAGCTCAGTCTTGCCTGTTTCAAGGCTTACGTTGAAGAACATACCTCTTGCGTTGGGGTCTTCAAACGGGCAACGGTTGCCGTGAAGCCAAGGTGTAAAGATAACGCCGCCGCTGCCTGCAGGGATTTCGGAAACAACCTTTGACATATAGTCATAAAGGCTGGTGTAAACCGATTCGGGTGATTCCGCAACGTGTGTTTTCTGCATAAAAATGCCGATTTCGTCAAGCGCAAGGTGGTCTTTGACCCATTCAAGGCACTTACCTGCGGTTTCAAGCTCTGCAAAATAATTGAATCTGCCCTTCTGAGCACCGACAATAGCCGCAATCATTGCCGAAGCATCAACAACGCTCTTGTCAACAACGGTTGAAACCCAACCCGAGGTACCCGAATAAGCGTGAGTATCGCCAAGCTCAACGCTGCCTGCGCCAACGCCGATGAGCGAAGCATCACCGCCGCCGCCGAAAACAGCCGTACCCTCTTTAAGGCCAAGCTCTGCGGCTGCCTGAGCAGTCAGGCCGCCAGCTTTTTCAGTGCAGTCAATAATCTTTGCAAGGTGGTCGGGGTTAACGCCGAGCAGCTTGCAGATTGTGGGGCTCCAATCCTCGTGGCCTTTGCGGATATCATAAAGCAGCGTGCCGAAGGCAGAGTCCCTCGTCATAACGAACTCGCCCGTCATACGGCTTATTATGTATTCCTTAACGTCAAGCCACTTGTGGATTCTCTTGAAGTTTTCAGGTTCATTATCCTTGACCCAATTATATTTCCATACAGGGTCCTTAACACTTGCAGAAACCGCACCCGTAATCATAAGCGAAGGCAGAAGCTTGAAAACGTTTGCGCCTGCAACCTGAATGCCGTTTGCCATTCCTTCTTTAATCTGCTTTCTGGCACGCTGATCCATATAGCTGAACGCTCTGTGAACAGGTTTGCCGTTTTTATCAACAAGCACAAGTCCCTGCATCTGTGAGCAGAATGAAATGCCTTCAACCTGCTCGGGTTTGATATCGCAGTTTTCAAAAATCGTTTTTGTTGTGGAGCAAATTGCACCCCACCATTCATCGGGGTCCTGCTCTGCGCCGCCGTCAGGCATAATATAAAGATTATAGCCCTCCATTGCCGCACCGATAAGTTTTATGGTTTTTTCGATTTCAAAAAGACAGCTTTTAACGCCGGTTGTTCCTATGTCATAGGAAATAACATATTTCTTACTCATATTTTCCTCCTTGAAGCTGTTCTGTTTTTAATTTAATCTTCATTTTCCGGAATCTTGCAAACGTCAACCCACTCCGCAGCCTGCGAGCTTTCAAAAAGCTCATCGCAGGTCAGCCTCACGGCACTGCCTGCGCTGCCTGCCGCAGGAAAAACAGATTCAAACCGTTTGAGCGAACCGTCAAGATAAACCGTAACGCCTTCATTGACAGCAAAGGGGCAAACACCGCCGACGGGGTGACCCACAAGGTCAATCGCTTCCTGCGCCGTGAGCATTTTTGCTTTTGCGCCGAATTTATCTTTATATTTGCGGTTATCAATTTTTGCATCGCCCGCCGCAACAATAAGGATAACCGATTCATTCACCTTGAAAGACAGTGTTTTTGCTATCCTTGCAGGGATAACGCCAACAACTGCGGCAGCAAGCTCAACAGTTGCCGTTGATTCGCTGAACTCGGCGATTCTGTCTGCATAGCCGAATTTTTCAAGGTGTTCTCTGACAGCCTGAACCGACATTTTTTTGCCTTCTTTCTTTTTCGGGGCATCAGCCGCAAAACAATTACCAAAGCCCCTATTATCCTATTATGATGCTATTATAATTAAAATCAAAGATAATTACAAGAGTTTATTTTATTTTTTATGTAAAAAGTGTGTGAATTATTTTCACCGATATCAGCATATAACAACGCTTGACAAATGTTTTATGCGGATTTAAAATTTATTTGAATAAACGTTTTGCGCAGTGGGCGATTCCGCAGTCACGCCTTTTGCGGCTTTTCTGCAAACTCTGCTGCACTGTGCACGAAAGGGTGATTTTATGATTAAAAAGATGCTGGAAGAGCTTAAAATTCCTTCTCCGCTGGAAATCGGCGGCAAAAAAGCCTGCTCGGTTGAAGAATGGGAAGCCGTCAGACCTCTTGTTCTTGACTCAATGCTCAGAAACGAATACGGTTATCTTCCCGAAGAGCCCGAAAAGGTTGAATTCAACGTTATTGCCTCCGAAATCGGGCGTTTCTGCGGCGGCAAAGCAAACTATCTGACTCTTGAGGCGGTATGCTCCGTTTACGGCGAAAAATTCACTTTTCCGTTTTCCTATGTCTACCCCACAAAGGGCGAAAAATTCAAGACCTTTGTTATCATAAATTTCAGACCCGATATTCCCGACAGATACATTCCCACGGAGGAAATAATTGATAACGGTTTTGCCTGTGCTTCGTTTTGCTATAAGGACATAACAAGCGATGACGGCAACTTCGCCGACGGGCTGGCCGGCTTGATATATAAGGATTCCGGGCGTTCGGCTTACTCCTGCGGCAAGATTGCAATGTGGGCGTGGGCAGCTATGAGAGTGATGGATTTTCTGCAGACCCGTGATGAAGTTGACAAAGAAAATATTTGCGTTGCGGGCCATTCAAGGCTCGGCAAAACGGCACTCCTCACAGGTGCGGTTGACACCCGTTTTTCTGCCGTTCATTCCAACTGCGCAGGCTGCAGCGGCGACTCGCTCAACAGAGGCAAAACCGAAGGAAACGAATATATTGCGCACATTGTCAAAAACTTCCCCTTCTGGTTTTGCGAAAACTATAAAAACTTTGCCGGCAAAGACAGCGAAACTCCGTTTGAGCAGCATTTTTTGCACGCTCTGATAGCCCCCAGAAAGGTTCACGTTGCATCAGCTCTCAAAGACGTTTGGGCAGGTCCGCAGGTGCAGTTTCTCTGCTGTGCGGCAGCCTCCGAGGTCTATGAAATTTACGGCAAAAAAGGCTTTGTTTTTAACGATTCCGATTTTCTTAAACCGAAATATCTGCACGAAGGAAGCATTGGCTTAAGCACCCGTGAGGGCACGCATTATTTCAGCCGTGACGACTGGCACGGAATTATGAAATTTTTGAATAAATAATCATTGAAAGCTTGCATAGGTTTTAACCGCCGATGCAAGCTTTCGTTTTGTTCAATATTTAAAACCGGGTTTTAAGTCTGTGATTTCAGTACACAAGGTATTCAGCTTTTCAGCTAAGTAACCGCTATATATAGGTGCTGTTTGCAGAAAGATAAAAGACGGAGAACGCGCAAATCGTTCTCCGTCTTTTATCGGATGGCTCTGACATTGTTGCTCACAAATGCAGATGTACGGATATACCATACATCAAGATTATATCCTCTTTTTTTGCAAAGGTCAAGAGCTTTTTTGAAAATTTTTGGCTGTTTTTCGGCATTTTTTTGCCTGTTTCAGCCCATTATTCTTTAATCCAAAAATCAGGGTTGCGTTGTCTGCGTTGCCGCTGTTGAGGCTGCCGTTGCTGACGGTGCGGAAACTGTTGCGGATTCGGGTGCCTTTTCAAGGTATTGCGAGCTGACCCAACCCTGATATTTGCTGTATTTGACATATGCCCAACCGCCGTCATAGCTTGACACGGTTACAACGCTTCCGTTGGGAATCTGGGCAATTCTTGTTTCTCCGTTCGGCTCGTTTCTCATATTAAGAGGACTGCCTGAAGTCTTGACAACGTAAAGTCCGGATTCTATGGCTGCTCCGCCTTGAGCGGAATTGTCGCTTTCCTGTGTAACATCCTGCGTTACAGAGTTTTCATCAACAGTTATCTTGCCCCATTTGCCGTCTTTTTTGGCAATAAAGCAGCCGTTTTCGCCGGGAAGAACCGCTTCAAAAACAAAATTGATAACAGTATCACCCGAGGCGTTGATAATGCCGTATTTGCCGTCTTTTTTAACGGGTGCAAGACCGTTTCTGAAGGCAAATGCGCATTCTTCGCCCATCACGTCAAGTTCACTGACGGACTCGTATTCAAAGTTTATTACGGTAACGCAATCAGAGTTGATATAACCCCATTTGCCGTTTTCACACACGGCAGCATAACCGCCGCTGAAATCCATCGCCTTATCATAACGCAAGTCTGTTTCAAGAGCCAGCGATTTGCTGATATATCCCCATTTTCCGCCCTGTGACGGTGGCGTTGAAACGGGATAAAATCCGCTTCCGAGCGCAACTTCACTCGTTTTAACCCTGCCTGTATATCCCCTGTCACCGTGCCAGGCGAGGTAATCATAAGTTTTTTCCCAATATGCTACTTTTTCAGGCTCCGTCAGTCCGTGATACTGCCTTGACGTGACTGTGCCTGTTTTTGCATCAACAAGAAGATTATACTCCGAAACCGGAGTTTCAACGATATATCTCTTACTTCTCCAGGCATCGCTCACAACGTAGAATTCGTTATGTTTGGCTTCTTCGGTAACTGCGCCTTCAAAGGTCATTATGCCTTTTTTGCCGCTGTCCGAATCCGTAAAAATTATCAGCTTTTCATCAAGCACCTTTGCGTCTTCAATGAACTCAAAGCCCTCTGTTGACCATGTTCCGCTGCCGATTTCAGCTTTGCTCTGTGTGCCTTTATCCTTCATCACGTGAACAACAACAAGCACGGCAACAACCACAACTGCCACTGCTGCCACAACGCTGAGTGTTACAATAAGCGATTTCGGAATTTTCGGCTTTCTTCTGAACTGAATACCCTGTGTCATATATACCCTCCGTTCGTTTTGTAAAACTTTCCAATCCCCTGTTTTACGATATGGATTATAACACACCATTCTTTAAATCTCAATTACAAAAGAATGACAAAAGAATTAATTTTTAATAAAAATCGGACTTTTCCGTTCACAATTAGTTAATTCTTTGTTTTTTTATCCTGTGCGTCGGTTCAAAAACCTTTTCAATCACTCAAAAATGTCTTGACTAATTATGATAAAAGATTTATATTATAAAAGTACGGTACTCTAATGTACAATATTCAAGGAGGAATAAATTTATGAAAGTGTTTATGATCGGCGGCACAGGTCTGCTCGGCTGCGAAGCTGCACGCATCTTCATCGAAAGAGGCCATCAGGTTAAAAGCGTTGCGCTTCCTCCCCTTCCCGAAGGCGCTCCCATTCCCGAAGCAATGGAGCTTGAATTCTGCAATATCTATGAAAAATCAGACGACGAAATCAAGGCTATGATGCAGGGTTATGACTGCTTCGTTTTTGCCGCAGGCATTGATGAAAGAGTTGAATTCCCCGCACCCGTTTATGATGCTTATTACAAGTATAACATCGCTCCCCTCAAGAGAATCCTTCCCCTTTGCAAAGAGGTTGGTATGAAGAATTCGGTTATCCTCGGCTCATATTTCTCATATGCCGCAAAGGAATGGCCCGAAATGGAGCTCACCAAAAAGCATCCTTACATAAGAAGCCGTATCGACCAGGAAGAAGTTGCCTTCTCATTTGCAGACGAAAACTTCGATGTTGCCGTTCTCGAACTTCCTTACATTTTCGGCACACAGCCCGGCAGAAAGCCCGTTTGGGTTATCCTCATTGAGCAAATCAAGATGATGGATAAGCTTCCTCTCACAATGTATCCCGGCGGCGGCACAGCAATGCTTACAGTTCGTCAGGTTGGCGAAGTTATCGTTGGTGCTGCTGAAAAGTCAAAGGGCGCAAAGGCTTGGCCCATCTCAATGTATAACCAGACCTGGAAGGAATTCCTCAAGATTGTTTATGCCGCAAGAGGCATGGGCGATAACAGAAAGATTCTCAGCGTTCCTGCATGGATGATGAGAATGGGTCTCGGCAAGGTTAAAAAGGAATATGCCGAAAAGGGCATTGAAAGCGGCATTGATGTTGACGGACTTGCTGACATTATGGCACGCAACCTCTTCATTGACAAGAAATATTCAGTTGAACTCGGTGCAACTGAGGACGATATCGTTGCTGCTATCACAGATTCAATCAAGGTAAGCCAGGCTGTTTATGACGGCACGGCAAAACTCCTTGAAATGAAGGGCGAATAATTAACAGAAAAATCAGGAGCTGTTTTTTTAACAGCTCCGTTTTTCCGTTTTTATATTTAAATTTTTCCAAAAACAAAAATTCATTGCAAAAGGTGAAACACTATGGCACAGCTTAAAATGTATTGGCTTAAAGGCACACCCGTCAGGCACCTTGAACTCCCCGAAGGATACTCAATCGTTAACTACAAAGACTGCATTGAAGATAAAGCAGCCTGGGTTGAATGCTGCAAAAACGGTTTGGTAGGCGATGACACTGCTCCCGAATTTTTTGACGAATGCGTTGCCTCCGTTGATGATTGCGTACCTGAAAAAGACGTTTTCTTCCTTGATTACAACGGTGAGCACATCGGCACCGTTTCCGCCATTTTCCACCCTGAAGAAAAAGAGGGTCAGGTTCATATGGTCGGCATCAAGACCGAGTTCAGAGGAAAAGGTCTGGGCAAATATCTTAACAATGCCGCTGTTAAAAAGCTTGCAGCCCAGGATGCAGATTATATGTATCTCACAACCGATGAATGGCGTAAAGGCGCAGTCAAGAGCTATCTTTCAGAAGGCTTTATTCCCGTTGAATACGAAGAAGACGAGGACATGAAGGGCCGCTGGGAGTGGATGCTCTGCGAGCTCGGAGTTGACAGCGTTGATATGGTCAATGAAGACCGTTCATTCTGCAGAAAGCTTGAAAAGGCTCCCGTTATCAGAATCGGCGTTGTCGGAGTCGGCAGAGGCAGAACAATGATTAACCATTGCGAAAACGTCAAGGGTGCAAAAACCGTTGCCATCTGCGACAATTATGATATTCTTCTTGACAAGGCTAAAAAAGATTACGCCGACAGAGATATCACGTTCTATGATAACTATGAGGATTTCCTCAACCACGATATGGACGTTGTCGTTCTTGCAAACTTTGCAACAGAGCACGCACCTTTCGCCGTAAAGGCTCTTGAAAAAGGCTTCCACGTTCTCAGTGAAGTTCTTCCTGTTCAGACAATGAAAGAGGCCGTTGAACTCATCGAAGCTGTTGAAAGAACAGGCAAAAAGTATTTCTATGCAGAAAACTATTGCTATATGGGTGCTCCCAAAAAGATGAGAGAGCTCTACCGTGAGGGTGAGCTTGGCGAATTTGAATACGGCGAAGGCGAATATCTCCATAACTGCGAAAGCATCTGGCACAACATCACCTTCGGCGACCCCGACCATTGGAGAAACAATATGCATGCGTGCTATTATTGCACACACTCAATCGGTCCGCTCATCCACATCACAGGCCTCAAGCCCGTTAAGGTAACAGGCTTTGAGCTCCCCTTCAACGCAAGAATGGCAAGAATGGGCGCAAAAGCAGGCCACACCGGTATCGAAATGATTACTCTTGAAAACGGTGCCGTTCTCAAGAGCATTCACGGCGTCGGTCCTTCAAGAAACTCCGTTTGGTACAGCATTTACGGCTCAAAGGGCAGAATGGAATGCGCCCGTGAAGATGCCTGCGAAGAAGGCCACGTTAACGTGCTTTACACAAACCTTGATGAATTTGAAGGTCAGAACGCAAACGAACCCGTTGAAAGATCAACGGCGGACTGCTTCTCACGCCTCGCTGCGCCTTCAGGTCACGGCGGTTCTGACTGGTACGTTATGCACAACGTGGTAGAAACTGTCAGAGGCAGAGAAAATATGGATATCATTGACGTTTATGAAGCAATGGATATGTTCCTGCCCGGTATGTTTGCTTACCGTTCAGTGCTTCAGGGCGGTATCCCTCTTGATATCCCCGACCTTCGCTGCCCCGAAGAGAGAGAAAAATGGAGGAACGATACCGAATGCACCGCTCCCATGGTTGCCGGCGATATGCTCGTTCCCAGCTATTCCAAGGGTAATCCCGATGTTCCCGCTGAAATCTATGAAGGCATCAAAGTCAAATTCGAAGAAGAATGGGCAAAAAAGATTGCCGAAGATAAATAAAGGGAGGATTTTTTATGCAGGATAAAAAATATGTCAGCAAAAAAGAGCTGTGGATGTATGCTCTCGGCGCAGGCGGTCAGGGTATGATTTATGCCTCAATGTCAGGCAAAATCAGTGACTATTACACCAACGTTCTCCAGCTCGACCTTATGTTTGTTCTTGTTCTTATGCTTGCGGCAAGAGTCTGGGACGCAATCAATGACCCGCTGATGGGTATGATTGTTGACAGACGTTCGCTCAAAACAGGCAGAATGAGACCTTATATCATCATCGCAACCCCGATTATATCGGTTTTGACTATCCTTATGTTCCTCAGCCCCAACCTCAGCCCTGTTCCTCTTATGGTATACACGGCGGTTGTTTACGTTCTCTGGGGTATGGCATACACCCTTGCTGACGTTCCTTTCTGGTCTCTGCCCAACGTTCTCACTCCCAACTCAAAGGAACGCAGCGATGTCATCTCGTTCACAAAAATCATCAACAGCATCGGCTCCGCTTTCCCTGAAATCTTCTTTGCTGTTGTTCCCATCGTTGTCGGTCTTTTCATCAGTCAGGATACCGACCCCATTGCTTTCGGCAAAATCAAATATCTCGTTATCGCTATTCTGACTGTTGTTATCGGCGGTATTCTTTATATCAACAGCTATTTCCACATCAAAGAAAAGGTTGTTTTGCCCGATAAGAAAAAAGTTCCCGGTCAGCCCGGCAGCCTTTCCAGAATTTTTAAGTGCAAGCCCCTTATGCTTGTTGTTATTATGGGCGTTCTTTCCAGCGGCAGATATCTTGTTCAGGCAGCAGCGGCTCACGTTGCCCGCTATTCATTCTATATCGGCCCTGAAATCACCGATGCAATGAGCCTTGCAGAAAAAACCGCTGCTTATGAAAAGAGCATCGGCCTTGTTAATACAATCTTCCTTATCTGCACGGTTGTTGGTATGTTCGGCACAACTCTTGTTATGCCCAAGCTGATGAGAAAGTTTGATTATAAGAAAATCGTTATCGTAACCTGCCTTGCAGGCTTTGCCGCAAGCATTCTGACAACGGTTATCGGCTATGTAACAGAGCTTTCAAGCATCTATATTCTTGCTCCGTTCATCATTGTTCAGTCAATTCCTCTGGGCGTTATCAACGTTGTTTCCTATGCTATGATTTGTGACAGCCTTGACTATATGGAGCTCACCACGGGCCACAGAGAAAACGGCCTGGGTTCAGCTTGCCAGGGCTTCATCAACAAAATCGGCAATGCATTTGCAACGTCAGGAATTATTGTTCTCTATATGGTTATCGGTATGGACCCCAAAAATATGCTTTCTTCCGAAGCTGTCAAGTTTGCTTTTGAAGTTCCCATGGACCAGAGATTCTCAATGTTCCTGCTTGTTTCTCTTATCCCCGGCATCAGTATGCTCCTGTGCGCAATTCCTATGTTCTTCTATAAAATTGCAGGCAAAGAAAAAGAAAAAATGCTTGCAGAGCTTAAAGTGAAGCGTGAAAAAGAAGGCTTCACCGTTACGGAATAATTTCTTCTATCCGTCGGGGCAGGTTACGGTGCCTGCCCCGATATCCGGAAAATCACCGTCTTACTTTGAAAACAATATCAATTTCACATAAATACTAATTCCCACGGAGGAGATTCCTATGCCCCAGAAAAAAGATTTAAGAAACGTTGCCATTATTGCTCACGTTGACCACGGCAAAACAACTCTCGTTGACGAAATGCTCAAGCAGAGCGGTACTTTCCGTGAAAATGAGCAGGTTGCTGACCGTGTTATGGACTCCAACGACCTTGAGCGTGAAAGAGGCATCACCATTCTTTCAAAAAACACCTCAATTCATTATAAAAACACAAAAATCAACATTGTTGACACTCCCGGCCACGCAGATTTCGGCGGTGAGGTTGAGCGTATTCTGATGATGGTTGACGGCGTTCTGCTGCTTGTTGATGCATTTGAAGGCTGTATGCCTCAAACAAGATTCGTTCTCAAAAAGGCTCTGGGTCTTAAGAAGAAGGTTCTTGTTGTTATCAACAAGGTTGACCGCCCCAACGCCAGACCCTATGAGGTTGTTGACGAGGTGCTTGACCTGTTCATTGACCTTGGTGCAGACGAAGACCAGCTTGAATTCCCCGTTGTTTATGCCAGCGGCAGAGACGGCTATTCAAGCCTTGACCCCAATGCCAGAAGCGGCAATATGCAACCTCTTTTTGATGCCATTCTTGAAAATATTGACGCTCCCACAGGCAATCCCGACGAGCCGCTTCAGGTGCTTTTCTCAAGCCTTGATTATGACGATTACGTTGGCAGAATCGGCGTTGGCAGAGTGGAGAGGGGACGTATCAGAAAGAACCAGCAGGTCACTCTCTGCAAAGATGACGGAACACGCCAGAACGTTAAGGTTTCACGCCTTTATCAGTTTGAAGGCCTTGCAAGAGTTGAATGCGAAGAAGCCGAAGCGGGCGATATCATCTGCGTTTCGGGCATTGAAGGCATCAACATCGGCGAAACCGCCTGTGACCCCGAACACGTTGAGGCTCTGCCTTTCATAAAGATAGACGAGCCCACAATTTCAATGAACTTTATCGTTAATGACAGCCCCTTTGCAGGCAAAGAGGGCAAGTTCGTAACGTCAAGAAACGTTCGTGACCGCCTTTTCAAAGAGGTTGAAACAAACGTCAGTATGAGAGTTGAAGAAACAGAAAGCACCGACACCTTCAAGGTTTCGGGCAGGGGCGAGCTTCACCTTTCAATTCTTATTGAAACAATGCGCCGCCAGGGCTATGAATTCCAGGTTTCAAGGCCCAAGGTTATATTCAAGGAGCAGAACGGTCAGCTTCTTGAGCCTATGGAGCTTCTTATTGTTGAAGTGCCCGAGCAGTACGTTGGCGCAGTTATAGAAAAACTCGGCTCACGCAAGGGCGAACTCGAAAATATGGGTGCCCGTGAAGGCGGCTCAACCCATCTTGAATTCAAAATACCGTCAAGAGGTCTTATCGGCTACAGAGCCGAATTCCTCACAGACACAAACGGCAACGGCATTATGAACCAGCTCTTTGACGGCTACGCTCCTTATAAGGGCGATATCCAGACCCGTGAAAGAGGCTCAATCGTTGTTCACGAAACAGGCGTAAGTACGGCTTACGGTCTTTTCAACACCCAGGACAGAGGCAGACTCTTTATTCCTGCAGGCGTTGACGTTTATGAAGGTATGATTGTCGGCGAATGTGCAAAAAATGAAGATATTGTTTGCAACGTATGCAAAACAAAGCATCTCACAAATACCCGTGCTTCCGGCTCCGACGATGCTCTGCGCCTTGTTCCTCACAGCGTACTCAGCCTTGAGCAGTGCATGGAATTCATCAAGGACGATGAGCTTCTTGAGGTCACGCCCACTTCGCTGCGCCTGCGCAAACGCATCCTTTCAAAAGAGCTTCGTATGAAGCAGCAGTTCAGAAAAAAATAATCCGATAAGGATATTTCAATGATATCAAAAAACAAAACGGCTGTCGCTTTGGGCAGCTTTGACGGTCTTCACAAAGGTCATATGTCGGTTATCGCCTGCGCTCTTTCTTTTAAAGAGTGTGGGCTTACTCCGCTTGTGATGCTTTTTGATATGCACCCGTTAAAATGCCTCACGGGCAAAGCTCCCGCAGAAATTCTCCAACCCGAATTAAGAGCTGATATTCTGCAAAACAGGGGAGTGGCAAGTAAAGTTATTTCTTTTAACGAAATAAAAAGTTTGTCCTGCCGTGAGTTTTTTATAAAAATCCTGCTTGAAAAGCTCAATGCAGGTGCCGTGTGCTGCGGCCATAACTACCGCTTTGGTGCCGGCGGTTCAGGTGGAATAGGGGAGTTAAAAGAGCTTTGCGCCGAATTCGGCGTTGAGCTGAAAATCAGTCCCGAAGTTTCGCAGGGCGGTTCTCCGGTCAGCTCCACACGCATCAGGCAGGCAATTGAAAGCGGCGATATTCCCCTTGCAAACGCAATGCTCGGCAGAGAATTCCGCTATAAATATACCGTTGTGAGCGGTGACAGGCGCGGCAGACTTATGGGCGCTCCCACAATCAACCAGCACTTCGGCAAGAATTTTGTTATACCCAAAAACGGAGTTTATGCTTCCGTAACGGTTGTTGACGGCAAGGAATATCCCTCTGTCACAAACATCGGTCTGCGCCCGTCGTTTGAGAATACGGATTTACGCAGTGAAACCTGCATTCTCGGCTTCAGCGGCGACCTTTACGGCAAAGATATTGAGGTTCGTTTGCTTCAATATCTGCGTGGGGAAATGAAATTTGAGAATATGGAGGCTCTCGGCAACCGCATAAGAGCAGATGCCGAAACTTCCAAAGAAATATATAAAAAACGAGGTGAAAACGGCGATGTATGAAAATTGGGAACAGCTCAAAAATGACTGTATGCAGTGCCGCAAATGCGCTCTTTGCGAAACAAGAACAAATCTTGTTTTCGGCGTAGGCAACGAAAACGCCGAAGTGCTTTTTATCGGCGAGGGTCCGGGCGAAAACGAAGATTTGCAGGGTGAACCCTTTGTTGGCAGAGGCGGCAAGCTGCTTGATAAGTTTCTTGATGCGATTGACCTTGACCGCAAAAAGAACATTTACATTGCCAATATGGTCAAATGCCGTCCGCCTCAAAACAGAGACCCCAAGCCCGAAGAGCAGGATGCCTGCATTCAGTGGCTGCGTGAGCAGACAAAACTTATCAGACCAAAAATAATAGTGTGTCTCGGCAGAATTTCGGCGCAAAGACTTATCGACAAAGATTTCAGGGTAACCAAGCAGCACGGTCAATTCATAGAAAAAGGCGGTATCCTCTTTATGGGTACCTTCCACCCTGCCGCACTGCTTCGCAACCCCAACCAAAAACCCGACGCTCTCGAGGACTTTCTCGCTTTACAGCGTAAAATTAAAGAAATCTGCGACCACACATATTGATTAGTGAAGAGTTGAGAGTGAATAGTTAATAGTTAAGGGTGGGCTACGCCCACACCCGATTTTTATAAAATTTCCCGCATTTTCAACCTCTCGATTCCAGCCGATTACGTGATTGAGATTTAACTCTGCATCGTTTTAAAATTTTCTATCGGCTGTAAACGGGAATCGGCGTTTTTAGTTCTTTTCCAGAATAATAACAGCATATTTTTATACTTTATTTTTCTTTGGTGACAATATGGAGTACATTTCCGAAAATTATGACGTTGCCGTTATCGGTGCGGGTCATGCAGGCATTGAGGCAGGTCTTGCCGCCGCAAGGCTCGGCTGCAAAACGGCAGTTTTTACAATCAACCTCGACTGGGTGGGCAATATGCCCTGCAACCCGTCAATCGGCGGCACATCAAAAGGCCACCTTGTGCGTGAGATTGATGCACTCGGCGGTGAGATGGGAATTGCCGCTGACCATAACACACTGCAGAGCCGTATGCTGAATCTCGGCAAAGGTCCTGCGGTGCACAGTCTGCGTGCCCAGATTGACCGCCGCCTCTATTCCGATTATATGAAAGCGGTTATGGAAAAACAGGATAACCTTTATCTGCGTCAGGCTGAAATCATCGACCTTCGCAAAGACGGCGACGAATGGATTCTCAAAACCCGTCTTGAAGCTCTGCACAGAGCAAAGGCAGTTATCATTGCCACAGGCACCTTCCTTGCAGGCAAGGTTTATATCGGCGATATTGTTTATGACAGCGGCCCTGACGGAATGTTTCCCGCAAACGAGCTTGCCGTTGCGCTCAAAAATCTCGGCGTAGCCACAAGACGCTTCAAAACAGGTACTCCGCCCAGAATAAACCGACGCAGTGTTGACCTTGAATCGCTTGAAGCACAGCACGGCGACGAAAGAATTGTCAAATTTTCATATGTCAGCGATGCACAGGTCAAAAACACCGAGCCTTGCTACATAACATACACAGGTCCCGAAACAAGGCAGGTTATTCTTGATAATCTGCACCGTTCACCGCTCTATTCGGGCAAAATTGACGGCGTAGGTCCCCGTTACTGCCCGAGCATTGAAGATAAAATCGTTCGCTTTTCCGAAAAGGAGAGGCATCAGATATTTGTTGAGCCCTGCGGCGCAAACACAGATGAAATGTATCTTCAGGGTCTTTCGTCATCTTTGCCCGAGGATGTTCAGCTTCGCATAGTAAGAAGCATACCCGGTCTTGAAAAAGCCGAGTTTCTGCGCACCGCATACGCCATAGAATATGACTGCGTTGACCCGCTTTCACTCAAACAGACCCTTGAATTCAAGGATTTTGACGGTCTTTACGGTGCAGGTCAGTTCAACGGCTCCAGCGGATATGAGGAAGCAGCAGCACAGGGTCTTGTTGCAGGTTTGAACGCCGCCCTTAAAATTCAGGGCAAAGACCCCGTTATCCTTGACCGCACAACCTCATATATCGGCACTCTGATTGATGACCTTGTAACCAAAGGCTGCTCCGACCCATACAGAATGATGACCTCTCGCTCCGAATACCGCCTTGTTCTGCGTCAGGATAACGCAGACCGCAGACTGACCGAAATCGGCTACAGAGCAGGTCTTGTTTCACAGGAAAGATATGACCGTTTCTGCGAAAAGCTCAGGCTTATAGAGCAGGAGAGAGAAAGAATTGCAAATCTTTCAGTGCCGAAAACACCTGAAATTGATGCAATGCTTGTTTCACGTGAAACATCTCCGCTTGAAAAAGGCGTTAAAATGATTGAGCTTCTGCGCAGACCGCAGATAAATTATGACGCACTTGCTCCATTTGATAAAGACAGACCCGACCTGCCGTTTGAAGTTTTTGAGCAGGTAGAGATTGATATTAAGTACGAAGGCTATATCAAGCGCCAGCAGCAGCAGATAAACGAGCTGCATCGCCTTGAGGTTAAAAAGCTGCCGCAGAACCTTGATTATAATGATATAACGGGTCTGCGCCTTGAAGCTATTGAAAAGCTTTCAAAAATCCGCCCCGAAACCGTCGGTCAGGCATCACGCATTTCGGGTGTTTCGCCTGCAGACATTTCTGTTTTACTGATTTATCTTGAGAGGAACGGTATTAATGTTAATTAATAAAGACCTTCTTAAATCAAACGCCGCCACGCTCGGTGTGGAGTTGGGCGACGAAGCGCTTGCAAAGTTTGATATGCTTGCCGAAGCTTTGATTGAGCAAAACAAAACAATGAATCTGACTGCCATAACTGACCCCGACGAAGTTGTTATCAAGCATTTTGCAGACAGCGTGTCACTTTTTTCTGCCGTTAATCCCGAAGAAGGTGCAAAAATACTTGACCTCGGCACAGGCGCAGGCTTTCCCGGCATACCGCTGCTCATAACCCGTCCCGACATTCGCCTGACGATGGTTGACAGCACCGCCAAGAAGCTCCGCTACGTTGCCGACACCGTTGAAAAGCTCGGCCTTGAGGCTGAAACTCTGCACGCAAGAGCGGAGGAGGCAGGCAAAAATTCCGATTACAGGGAGCAATATGACGTTGTTTGCTCCAGAGCCGTTGCGGCGCTGAACGTTTTGAGCGAATACTGTCTGCCGTTTGTTAAAGTAGGCGGCGTGTTTGTGGCAATGAAAAGCGCAAAGGCAGAAGAAGAAATCGTCGATGCCAAAAAGGCAATCGGTATTCTCGGCGGCAAAATAATTGATAAAAAGACATTTACCCTTTCAGACGGGGGCGAAAGAACTCTTATCCTTATCAAAAAGATATCGCAAACTCCGGCAAAATACCCCAGAGTTTCTGCTCAGATTTCAAAAAAGCCGCATTAATTTAATATTATTTGTCATTTTACAGCGATTTTTATCAACCGAAATGATTGGACAAACCCTCCGAACGGTGCTATGCTTTAAGCAACGAAGCAAACAAACACCGAACGGGGGGATTTTTTGAAGAGTAGCAAATACAAAATCGGCGGTCAGATAATCCTGATTCCGCAGGAAGATATATATCCGAACCCCAATCAGCCACGCAGACGGTTTGACTTTGATGAGCTGGAGGGTCTGGCACAAAGCATAAGGCAAAACGGAATCATTCAGCCGATAGCTGTCAGAATTAATGGGCAGGGGAAATATGAGCTGATTTCAGGCGAAAGGCGACTGCGTGCATCAAGGCTCGTCGGCATAACACGCCTGCCTTGCATCATAATGGATGCCGACGATGAAAAATCAGCCCTGTTTGCTCTGATTGAAAACGTTCAGCGTTGTGACCTCGAGTTTTTTGAAGAAGCGTGCGCCATTGAAAAGCTGCTCACAGACTACGGGTTAACCCGTGAGGATATCTGCAAAAAGCTCGGCAAAGCACCGTCAACCGTTTCAAATAAATTACGCCTTCTTCGCATTCCCGAAGAAATACGCCATAAAATCACGCTTGAAAACCTCAGCGAACGCCACGCAAGAGCTCTTCTGCGCCTGACCAACTTCAGCCAGATGGAGCGTGCAATTTCAATCATTGCAGAAAAACGCCTGACCGTTGCGGAAAGTGAGCAGCTCATCAGCCGCATTCTTGCAAACGAATCGGGCAGAAAGCAACCTCCCGTAAAGCTTTTCAAAGACGTCAGAATATTTGTGAACACCCTCAACCACGCTGTTGACACAATGAGGCGTGCAGGCATAGAAGCTGACTCAGCAAAAAGCGAAACAGAAGAATACATTGAATATATCGTGCGTATCCCCAAAAGCAAGGGATGCGTTATAAAAGCAAAGAAAAACTCGGCTTGATGCCGCACTGAACAGAGTTCTACCAATTACCATATCTTTCTCTTTCACACCCACATCCAAGCGGAAGGAGCAGGCTTTTTGCCTGCTCTTTTCGCTTTTGGGAGGCTGTTTCACGTGAAACATAAAAATTTACAAAATAATGTTTCATTTCACGCTCAACTGTGATATACTGATTACGTTAATATAATGTAATTATTATTAGGAGAGATAAATTTGGGAAAAACCATTGCAATAGTTAACCAGAAAGGCGGAGTCGGCAAAACCACCTCTGCGGTTAACCTCACAGCCGCCCTCGGCAGCAAAGGCTATAAAGTTCTGCTTGTTGATATTGACCCTCAGGGCAACTCCACAAGCGGTCTCGGCATAAACAAAAGGGGACTCGCCCTTTCATCTTACAGCGTACTTATCGGCACAAGCCCTGCAAGCCAGGCAATTGTTCAGACTCCTTATGAAAACGTTTCTGTTATGCCCTCAAGTATGGACCTTGCAGGCGCAGAGCTTGAGCTTGTTGAAATTCAGAAAAGAGAATCACGCCTGCGCAACGCTCTTGCCACGGTCAAAGATGATTTTGATTTTATCTTCCTTGACTGTCCTCCGTCGCTCGGTCTGATAACACTCAACGGTCTTTGCGCCGCAGACACTCTCATGGTTCCAATCCAGTGTGAATTCTATGCTCTTGAAGGCTTGTCGCAGCTTATTTCAACAGTCAGAACCGTTAAACGCCTTTATAATCCCTATATTGAAATTGAAGGCGTTCTGCTCACTATGTATGACGGCAGACTCAACCTCACCCAGCAGGTTGTTGAGGAAGTCAAGAAATGCTTCCCAAAAAAGGTTTATTCAACCTTTATTCCCAGAAACGTGCGTCTTTCGGAAGCACCCAGCTACGGCCAGCCTGTTTTGTATTATGATAAATCATCAAAAGGCAGCCACGCATATCTCGATTTGGCAGACGAATTCCTCAAAATGAACGGAAGATAAGGAGAAAACATATGGCACCCAAAAAAGGCGGTCTGGGCAGAGGCATCAACTCTCTGCTCTCTGATAATTCTTTAGAAGAAAATATGTCCTCACAGGCAGTCAAGCTGAACATACTTGACATTGAACCCAACAAGGAGCAGGCAAGAAAACAGTTTGACGAAGCCGCTCTTTCCGAGCTTGCCGATTCAATCGCTCAACACGGCGTTTTGCAGCCGCTTCTTGTGCGCCCTATCTTCGGCGGCGGATATCAGCTTATCGCAGGCGAAAGAAGATGGCGTGCAAGCCGCATTGCAGGCTTGACACAGGTTCCCGTTATCATCAAAGAGCTTTCTGACGATGAAGCTGCTGTAATTTCTTTAATAGAAAATTTGCAGCGTGAGGACCTGAACCCTGTTGAAGAGGCTCTCGGCTTTGCAAGCCTTATAAAGGACTTTGATTTAACGCAGGAAGAAGCGGCAAAGCGTGTGGGCAAATCACGCCCCGTTGTTGCAAACGCTCTGCGTCTGCTCAAGCTCCCCGAAAAGGTGCTTGACTATATCCGTGAAGGTAAGCTCTCGGCAGGTCATGCCAGAGCCATTGCCGCAATTGATGACGAAAAAACCGCCCTGCTTGCTGCAGAAGCGGTTATTGAAAAAGGTCTTTCCGTCAGAGAAACAGAGAGAATGGTCAAGGCTCTCACTGCAGAGAAAAAAGCAAAGAAGCCTTCAAAATCAAGGCACTCTTTCTTTGACGAGGTTGAGCTTTCCCTCAATAACAGCCTTGGCAGAAAAGCAAAGGTTATAACAAAAGATGGCAAAGAAGGCGGCACTCTCGAAATCGCTTTCTTTGATAAAGATGACCTTGCAAGAATCGCAAATATACTTTCAGCTTTAGAATAATATTTCAACGGGTGTTTCTCTGCACCCGTTTTGTTTTTTAAAATCGCAAAATTTTTCTCAAAAAATTCCCAACCTTTTTTCAAACGGCTTCACTATATAATCGAAGGACGCAAAGAAAGGGCGATAAAAAATGAAAAAACACCTTGCAGACCGAATCATAACCGAATACTACGAAAAGCTTTTCGGCTTTGCTCTGTCAAAGATTTCAAACATTGACAAGGCGGAGGAGCTTGCCTCCAGAATCACTCTCGAGGTTTATACTTCTCTTCTGAAAGCAGACGAAATTGCAAACATAAACGGTTATATCTACCGCATTGCCTGCAACGTTTATGCCAGGTTCATTGCCGAGAGCAAAGGAAGCGCGCACCTTGATCTCGAAACAGCCAACGTCCCCGTGTTTGTGGATTTTGCAAAAGATATTATTGATTCGGAAACAGCAAAGGTTCTTCGCCGTGAAATTGCGTATTTATCTGAAACACAACGCAAAATCGTTGTTATGCATTATTATGATAATCTTAAGCTTAACGAAATAGCCGAAAAACTGGGCCTTCCTCTCGGAACGGTCAAGTGGCATCTCTACGAAGCAAAAAACAGTTTGAAAGAAGGAATTGAAATGAAAAGAACTCCCGGCACACTCGGAATAAATCCCGTTAAATTTATCAATATGGGTCACAGCGGATATACAGGCACCGGCGGTGACACAAAAGATTTTCTTCGCAACAGTCTCACCCAGAATATCGCTTATGCAGCCTACTACACACCAAGAACCATTGCTGAAATCGCAGAAGAGCTCGGCGTTTCACCGATTTTTATTGCTGACGAAGTTCACAACCTTGAAGAAAACGGCTTTATGGATAAACTCGGCGGCGGAAAATACAGAACCAACATCTATATCAGTGAAAAGACCAAGGAGATTGCCGAAAAAACACAGCTTCTCCGTGAGGAATATGCAAAATTCATTTGCGAAAGCTATATTCCCGCTGTTTTTGAAGCGGTCAAAAAGCTTGATATGAGCAAAATCTACGTTCCCGATAACGATATCAACTTCCTTATGTGGACGGCAATTGCTCTGGCTTTCGGCAAGAGCATGCTTGACCATCCCTATTACGATATTCTTGATAAATACAGCGTAAAAAGAAAGGACGGCGGCAATTACATTGCCTTTGCCGACGTTGAACCCGATTTTGAATTAAGCTTTAACAAGGAGCTTTATGACACCTGCGGCGATATGACCAGAAGCAACGAAAAATACGGTTTTGTCGGCTGGCAGTTCGGAACATATTATGACAGCCGCAAGCTCAGCTGGCGTGAATTCAAATCAGCAGACACCGATTATCTCTATGAACACATTTCAGGCAAAATCAAAAAGGACGATGTTTCGCTCGAAAAATATCAGTATCTTTACGAAAAAGGATATCTCGTCAAAGACGGCGAAAAAGATAAAGTAACCTGGATAGTTTCAACTTATGGCGGAGACGAATTCGTTAATCTTCTTCCTGACCCTGATGAAAACCTTGCAAAAAAACTTGAGGAATTCAACAAAAAATACTATGAAATCACAAAAGAATGCTACGCAGAGCATATGCACGGCCTTCACAAGGCTTCCTGCAGCGCCGTCTGGTCTGCCGGTCCGATGAGGATGACGGTAATTAAGCAGCTCCTTGAATCGGGCGTTCTCACAATGCCCACGGAAGAACAGAAATGCTCTCTCACAAGTATGCTTTTCTGCGACACCCTTCCGTCATAACTGAAAGAAAGGAAAAACTGCTATGAATATTAAAATGCTTATCAATACGCTGAAATCCAAAACTCTGAACGGCTATATCAGCTTTGTTAAAACAATTGACACCGCAGGGATGCTTGAAAGAGAGCCTGTATGCGTCAATGATAAGGCGTCTGACGGCAAGGAGCTTACGGAAACAACACTTGCCGCAATCTGCGAAAAAAACAGCGTTCATAATGAGCTTATCAGAAAGTATTCTCCGGATAAAATTGCTTGCAGCAAAACCGATTTTGAGCGCACAACCAAACTCCTTAAATGGTTAACGGATAACACATTCTACAGCGGAATAAAAACAAAACAGCTTACAGACAACAGCGTTGATCTTCTCGATTATTCATTCGGCAAACCGTTCAGATATTCCATCAACTGCCGTGAAAAGGCCATTGTGTTTGCTGACTGCCTTGTGGCCGCAGGCATAAAAGCTTATCCTGTCTGCCTCCTTTCTCAAAAATTCAGCGATTGCCATTTCGTTTGCCGTGTTTACCTTGGAGAAATCAAAAAATGGTGTGCGTTTGACCCGTCCTTCGGCTGTTATTTTACCGATGAAAGCGGAAATCTGCTTGATATATTTGAAATCCGTGACTTGTTTATTGACGGCAAGGAACCGACCGTCTGCGGCTATAATTTTAACGGCACAACCGAATGCTTTGATGTTTATATGAACGGCTTTTTAAAATACTGCTGTTCAAACCTCAGCACCTGGGCAGATAATTCACCCGATTCAAGAAGCGGCAAACGCTTTAAATTCAAAAAGAAATTCCGCTCAAGAATTCCGCAATAGCCTTTAACCATAAAAGCAATGACTGCCTCACGAAAATGAAGATATTTCGTGAGGCAGTCCCTTTTTATTCTTCCCTTATTCTGTTCAGCGCCGCAAGCGGATCAACGGTTTTGCCGTCAACCTTAATTTCAAGGTGAAGGTGGTCGCCGTCTGCCGATTCTGCCGGAACCGTTCCGAGAGTACCGATTTTATCTCCGCCTTTAACAAAAGTGCCCTCTGCGAGGGTTGTTCCTTTTTTCAGGCCGCAATAGCTGACGGTCATTGAGTTGCCGTGGTCAATCTCAACAACCGTACCCAGAAAACTGTCCTCATAAACGGCGGTTATTTCTCCGTCTGCCACCGCATCAACCCTGTTGCCTGCCGCACCGCCGAAGTCAACGCCGTTATGCACACGCCAATCACCCATTGTTTGGTTATAAACCATTCCACCGTTGCTGAAATCCTTGATTATATCGTTACCCATCGGCAAAACGAATTTGCCCTTAAACGGCTTGTTGCTTTCTGTTGTCGGCTCGGTTTCACGGCGGTCATCTTCAATGCCCGTTACTCCGACGTCAACCGCAGCTGTTTCAGGCTCGGTTTGTTCAATGTTTCTCTCGCTCCATCTTATGCTGACTCTTGTGAAGCCCGTTTCATCCGCCGTTTCCGTTTTGCCCGGCACAAGGCTGATAACCGACGCAACCGCCAGCGCAACCACGCAAATACCGAGCGCCGTATATATATTTGCGTTTTTGATTTTCTTTTTCATAGCACCTCTCCTTTGAAAAGATTACACAGTTATTTTGGGCATTTTTGCTTATGTTTATTCCAAACAAAAAATAATTGAATTTGAAATAAAAAATCTGCCTTTTCGAAGGAAAAATTTAAAAATTTCTCTTGATACTTGTAAAATTTTCTGTCATAATAATAGGGTATAATTTTATACTTTTATAAATGGTAATCAATATGGTTTTGGGCGGAATATTTTCGCCACACCTGCGTTAAAAATCTTTGAAATAACCTCGTATGTCAAAGAGAAAAATCGGCGAATGTGCGTGATATGCTGTATTTCAGACATATGAGATTACCGTTTATAAAAGTAAAGACTGGAAGTGTTTTTTTGGATAACAAAAAACTTGCTGAGCTTTTGTTTCCTCATATCAACAAAACTCCCGAATATTATGAGGAGCTTTATCCCGAGAGAGGTCTTGCCGAGGGCGCAAGAGTAACAAGATTTGCTCCTTCACCCACAGGTTATCTCCACATCGGCGGCCTTTTCGGCGCTCTTGTTGACGTGCTCACAGCGCAGGCAACAGGCGGCGTTGCTTACTTAAGAATTGAAGATACCGATAAAAAGCGTGAAATTGACGACGGCGTTTCAGCTATCATCAACGGCTTTGATTATTTCGGCGTGGAATTCAACGAAGGCGTTACGGGCTTCGGCACGGAAAAAGGTGCTTACGGCCCTTATACCCAGAGCCAACGTGCAGAAATCTATCAGACAATTGCAAAGAGTCTTGTTGAAAAGGGACTTGCTTACCCCTGCTTCTGCACAGCGGAAGAAATCGGCGAAATCCGTGAGCAGCAGGAAAACGGCGGCGCTCTTATCAGAGGCTATTTCGGCAAATGGGCAAAATGCCGTGAGCTGACTCTTGAAGATATAGAAAAGAATCTCGCCGAGGGCAAGCAGTGGGTGCTTCGTCTGCGTTCAGGCGGCAGCGAAGATAAAAAGATTATCTTTGATGACGTTATCAGAGGCAAAATCGAAATGCCCGAAAACATAATCGACGAAGTTCTTCTTAAATCAGACGGAATCCCCACCTACCATTTTGCGCACGCCTGCGATGACCACTTTATGCGAACAACTCACGTTATCAGAGGCGAAGAGTGGATTTCTTCAGTACCCAAGCACATTGAGCTTTTCAAGGCTTGCGGATATAAGGTTCCCAAATACGCTCACACTCCTCAGGTGCTCAAAACCGATGAAGAAACAGGCGACAAGCGTAAGCTTTCAAAGAGAAAAGACCCCGAAGCCGCAGTCGGCTATTTCGTAGAGGGCGGCTTCCCCAAAGAGAGCGTGCTTGAATACCTGCTCACTCTCATCAACTCCAACTTTGAGGACTGGCGCAGAGCCAACCCCAAAGAAGATATTTCAAAATTCCCCTTCAACCTCAAAAAGATGAGCTCCAGCGGCTGTCTGTTTGACCTTGTCAAGCTCAACGACGTAAGCAAAAACGTTATCTCCGTTATGAGCGCAAAAGAGGTTTATGAAAACGTTGCAGCCTGGGCAAAGGTTTATGACCCCGAGTTTTATGATATTTTCACCGCAGACCCCGAGTTTTCAACTGCGGTTATGAATATTGACCGTGAAAATCCCAAGCCCCGTAAGGATATTGCAAGATGGAGCGAAGTGAAGGACTACGTTGCATATTTCTTCAAACCTCTTTATCAGGCTGATTACACTCTGCCCGAAAATATTTCTGCAGACGATGCAAAGGCGATTGCAGAAAAATATCTTACAGAGTTTGACCTTGCAGACGATAAAGACCAATGGTTTGCAAGAATCAAGGATATGTGTGAACCCCTCGGCTTCACTCCCAACGTCAAAGAATACAAGAAAAACCCCGAAGCTTTCAAGGGTCACGTGGGCGACGTTTCAACCGTTATCAGAATTGCTCTGACCTCACGCAGAAACACACCCGACCTTTATTCGATTATGCAGCTTCTCGGCGAGAATGAAATCAAGGCCAGACTTGCCGAAGCAATCGAAAGCTTCAGATAAACCCGAAAGGATGACTACAATGGACGAAATCAACACCACTTCTAATTTTATATACGACTTCATTGACGAAGACCTTGCAAACGGAGTCAACACCAGAATCCAGACCCGTTTTCCTCCCGAGCCCAACGGCTATCTGCATATAGGCCATGCAAAGGCTATCTGCATTGACTTCAGCACCGCCGAAAAATACAAGGGCGAGTGCAACCTGCGTCTTGACGATACCAACCCCTCAAAAGAGGACGTTGAATACGTTGACGCTATCAAAGAAGATATTGAATGGCTCGGCTATAAGTGGAACAAAGTTCTTTATGCTTCAAGCTACTTTGATTTTATTTATGAATGCGCAATCAAGCTCATCAAGAACGGCAAGGCATACGTCTGCGACCTTTCAGCAGATGAAATCAGAGAATACAGAGGCACTCTCACCGAGCCCGGCAAAAATAGCCCTTACAGAGAGCGTTCAATTGAAGAAAACCTTGAACTCTTTGAAAGAATGACAAAAGGTGAGTTTGCCGACGGCGAAAGAACTCTCAGAGCAAAAATTGATATGGCATCGCCCAACATCAATATGCGTGACCCTGTTATTTACAGAATCGCTCACGTTTCTCACCACCAGACAGGCGATAAATGGTGCGTTTATCCCATGTATGACTTTGCTCATCCTCTTTCAGACGCAAGGGAAGGCGTCACCTATTCGCTCTGCTCGCTTGAATTTGAAAACCACAGACCTCTTTATGACTGGTTCATCAACGAAATCGGCTTTGAAGAGCCTCCCAGACAGATTGAGTTTGCACGTCTTAACCTCAACTATTGCGTAACCAGCAAGAGATATAATCTTGAAATGGTTCAGAAGGGTATTGTTGAAGGTTGGGATGACCCCAGAATGATTACTCTCTGCGGTCTGAGAAGAAGAGGTTACCCTGCAGCAGCAGTGCGTGAATTCATCAGCCGCATCGGCGTTTCAAAGGCAGACAGCGTTGTTGATTACGGCCTGCTTGAAGCCTGCGTAAGAGATAATCTTAACGAAAACGCTCCCAGAGCAATGGCAGTGCTCCGCCCCCTCAAGGTTGTTATTGATAACTACCCCGAGGGACAGACCGAAGAAATCGAGGTTGAAGTCAATCCTCTCAAGCCCGAGCTCGGCACAAGAACGGTTCATTTCTCAAAAGAAATCTACGTTGAGAGAGATGACTTTATGGTTGAACCCGTCAAAAAATATTTCAGACTTTATCCCGGCAACGAGGTTCGCCTTAAGGGTGCATATTTCGTAACCTGCAACAGCTATGAAACTGATGAAAACGGCGAGGTTACCTGCCTGCATTGCAGCTATGACCCCGAATCCAAGGGCGGAGAAGCGCCCGACGGCAGAAAGGTCAAGGGCACAATTCATTGGGTCAGCGCAGCAGACAGCGCTCCCTGCGAAATCCGTCTTTATGACCGTCTTTTCGGCGCAGAAAATCCCTTTGTTGACGGAAAAGAAAATTATCTTAACCATCTTAACCCCAACTCACTTGAAGTTCTTGAAGGCTGCCTTGTTGAAGGCTCAATAGCCAACGCAAAATGCGGCGATACCTTCCAGTTTATGCGTCAGGGCTATTTCTGCGTTGACAAAACCTCAACAGACGGTAAACTTGTTTTCAACCGCACAGTTGCTCTCAATTCTTCCTGGAAATAATCGTAAAGAAAGGATTTTTGCGATGAAATACGTAATGAAAGTAGTTAACGCCCTTATTGCGGCGGCAATTTTTCCGGCAGCATATTTTCTTGAGCTGATTTTTATTCAGGTCGGCACCAGCAAAAATGCTCAATGGCTTGTTCAGCTTTTTAACCCGGATTCACCCGGCGTCGGTATTGAGGAATCTCTTTCAATCCGTGAAATTGTTCAGATTATTCAGGGAAAGCACATTTATTCAAATATGTTCAGCGGCTTTTCAGTTTCATCATTCACCTGGCCGGAAGCGCTCAAGCCGCTTAACGGCAGACTCATCACTTTTGCGGTTTGCTTTGTTCTTTGCCTGTTGATTGCTCTTTTTGTTATTATTTTTTCAATTTGCAGCAGCAAAAGGCTCCCCGTTCTGCTTGCAGGCGTTGCAGGTCTTATCTCTGCAATTGTTATGATTTCCTGCTTCAATTCCGCAGCGGCATCTCTTACCAGCGGCACAATCCAGATTGCCGATATCTTCGGCACCAATCCTGATAACTGGTTCTCAAATATGCTTCTCGGATTTATCGGTGTTGACACCATAATGCTTGGCGGTTTCCATTCCGCATTCATCATCATTTTTGTGGGCATCATCGTTTGGACCGGCTCATTTATGCTCATCGAAATCGGCGAAAACAAAGAAGAGCCTGTTAAAAAAATCAAGCACTGAAATCCAAGTTATTTTTCATCAATCAAAAAGTAAAACTCAAGAAAAGCAAAGCGGCTTGAACGGTAATTGCAAACCCGTTCAAGCCGTTTCTGTTTTATTTTTTATTTAAAAACTGTGCTCTTTTTGCTGTGTTTTACTCTGTTGCAAGGTCAATCGCCGTGTTGCGTTTGCCCTCGCTCAATCTGATGTTGCTCTGCCCGTAAATTGAAAGCTGGAGTTCTCGTGCCGCTTTCACATAGTCAACAATCCAAACCGAAAGGTTGCCCGTATGCGTCTTATATGAGTTAAAGCCTCTGCGGTTTTCTTCAGACGGTGCAATGTTGCTGATAACGTCAAATTCAAACCATCTGCCGGTCATTGCCTGCGCTCCGAGCGAAGCAAGCTGAAACTCGGTGTAATCTGTTGTAACGTAAGGATAAACCGCCTTGAGCAAACCTTCAAGCTCCTCAAGCGATGAACCCTTTATGCCTTTAAGGCAAGCGGATATGAGCCTTCTTTGGCGCTCCGTGCGCTGCGCTTCTCCGTCAAGCTTGCGTATTCTTGCAAAATAAAGTGCCTGCTGACCGTTAAGCCTAACGTTTTTACCGCTTGATACATTATAAGAGCTTGTGCTGTTGATATAATCGGCTTCCGCCTGCGTTACCTCAACCGTGATTCCGCCCAGAGCCTCAACAATACTCACAAACCCCTCAAAATCAAGAATAACGTAGTGGTCAATTACGATTTTATAGTTATCTGAAATAACTTCTTTCAGCTTTTCAGCTCCTCCCCAGGCATAGGAATGGTTGGTTTTGTCATATCTCTCTTCACCGTTAATGTTCATATAGGTGTAAGAATCACGCAGAATCGACGTAAGTGTGATTTTATGGTTTTTCTTATCAACCGAAACAATAATTGCAGCGTCGGAGCGGCTTGAACCGTCAACGTAATCCTCACCGATAAGCAGAATGTTGATAACGTTGCGGCTGTGAAGCTTATCTCCGCCGTTGGTTGCCCATCTTTTAACAAGCTCCTTGACGGTTTTTGCATCGGTTATATCTGCAATCGGGTTGAATTGAAGGTTTTCTTTTTCTGCGTCATCCTGCTCAACATCACCGTTATTCACGGCAACAGTTGCTTCCGGCAGGGATTTTTGCTCCTGATTTTGAGCCGTATCCTGTGATTCTGAAGATGCGGCGGTTGTTTCGCCGTTATCTTTTTTTGTGCAGGCAGCAAAAGAAAAAATAATCGCCGCCGCAAGCAACAGGGAAACAAAGTTTTTCACATTTTAACCCCCTTAAAATTTAACACAAAAAGTATACTATATATTTCTCAAAAAAACAAGAAAAAAACCGGGGCTGAACCAGCCCCGATAAATTTTATCAATTATGAAAACATTGCTTCGATTTCTTCAATTTCCGCTTCACTTGTTGCGGTTATCACAACTGATGCTATGACGTTGCCTTTTTTGGCAACGAACATCTTCTGATAGGCTTCAACTGTGCTTGTGATTGCAAAAGCTTCCATAGAATAGAAGGTTTCGCCGCCAAGAGAATCTTTTTTAATTTCTCCGTATTGGTAGTTTGCACCTGAAGTATCTAAACCGTTCTTTACGTTTTCAAAATATTCCTCAACAGTTATATCCTCTGAATTTGTGACGCTGAGGCTTTCATAAACAACAAAAACATTGTTGTTTCCTGTTGAGGTCATTGCTGCCATATCATAAAACGCAATATGACTTTCCAGATATTCTCCGACGTCCGTGTTCAATTCGGCTTTGCTGATTCCGTTCATCTGCGCCAGCTCACTGTCAGAAACAAAGCGCCACGCATAAGGCTTTGTGAAGGTAAAGCCCATATAATCCGAAGTATATGTGTTGCCGGAAACTGCGCCTCTGTTTATTTTGTTTCCGCTTGCGTTTTCTTCTCTGTCATCTTCATATGATGGCTTTGTGGTTTTATCGGTTTTTTCTTCTTTATTCTTGTCTTTGTCTTTTTTGGTTTCTTCAATATCTTCTTCCTGTGAAAGAGTTGTTTCTTCCTTGTCTTGCTCCTTGCCGTCAACGCCGATAACGCCTGTGGCAAAAAGAACAACCAAAACAATTGCCGCAACAGCAATAACCGAAATAACCGCAACAGCAACGGTCAGACCTTTGTTGCTTTTTTGTGGGGGCGGAGGCGCAACGAATGCCTGAGGTGCCGCATACTGAGGCGGTGTTACGGGTGCACCGGATGCCTGATATGCACCGCCCGCAGAAGAAGCGGCTACGGTTGTATCAAAGCTGTTTGCATAGTCATCGGCAACAACAGTGGAATCATTATCTGAAGGAGCAGGGGACGTAACAGCTGAAACAGCGTTACCGCAAACCTGGCAATAAGCTACGCCGTCCGGTACGGCAGCTCCGCATCTTTGACAAAACATAATTTATCCTCCCGAAATATAATCGTTATTGATATGATAACATTTTTCTTGCAGTTTTGCAATAAAAAAGGGACTGTAAAAAAGCGCAGACCGCATAAAACAATACAAAGCAAAGGGTTCTGTAGGAATGAATATCCTGCAGAACCCTAAAATTTCATCCAAAAGTAAAAAAAGAAGAAAAAATGATGTTTTATGCTACGAACAAACTTCGCCGCTCGACGTACTTTTGTACGCCTTCGGGCAAGCATAACAAGGCTAAAGCCTTGTTATTGCTCAGTTTGTCCGTTCTGCATCTTTTTTTCTGTCCCCTTAAAAAAGGGCTGTAAAAAAACGCAAGTTTTTTACAGCCCCAAAATTTTTCAGTTTTTACGGATTACATTTCAGGGAATGCCTTCCATGCGCCGTTTTCTTCAACAAATGACATAAACTGTGTTTCTTCTGATGTTGTGCCGTCACCATATGTGATTACAACTTCAACCTCTGCTTCTGCAAAGTCAGTGATTGTTACTCCGGTGATACCTTCGGCAGCCATCTCATCGTTTAACAAAGCAACCTCAGCTTCAGCATACTTTTCATAATCAATAGCTGTAACACGAATGTTAACGGGTTCGCCGAGTTCTTCCTTTGTCATCAAAGCAAAGCATGTATAGAAAGCGTCGGGACCTGAAAGACTTACATTGTAAAGCTCTTCAAAAGCGGAGATTTCTTCATCAGTCATACCTTCGAGAGGATTTTCAGCCTGTATAAACTTATCAAGAACTTCAGACATTGAGCTTTTAACAGCCGATCCGTTTGCAGTTACAATTGCTGTGTAATATGCTGTTGCTGCAGTGTTGATTGCTGCTTCTTCAGAGTCAACAGGCACGGGATCGGGCTCAACGGGCTCAACGGGATCCTCTTCACCGTCATCATCATCGGGAATAACCTTCCAGTCATCGCCTTCCTTAACGAAAATAAGCTTCTGGCTGGTAACGATTTCCTGACCGTCTTCAAGAACAACAGAAATAAATGCTTCGCCGTCTGCTGCATCGTCAACTTTATAATCGTCAATACCTTCGTCAACGAATTCCTGGTTCTTTTCCTGAAGTTCTTTCTTTGAATATTTTTCAAAATCTACTTCATCAACAGCAATGCTGTCAACTTCGCCGAACTCTTCAAGGGTGGATAAAGCGAGAACCTCATAAACTGCATTGGGGTCTGAAATGTCAACGCCGTAAAGCTGCTCAAATAAAACTGCGTCTTCATCTGAAATACCTTCGAAGGGATTTTCCATTGCCAGGAAATCCTCAAAAACGCTTGCCATTGATTTTTTGATTTTTTCGCCGTTGCCGCTTACGATAGCATCATAATATGCTTCTGCTGCATCATAAATAGCATCTTCATCTGAAACGGCAGCCGTTTTTGTTTCATCGGGTTTATCAGGCTTATCATCGCCACAGGCAGCAAGGCTGAAAACCATGGCAAGAGCCATAAGGATTGCAAGAATCTTTTTCATAAGTTATTCCTCCAATTTGATTTTAATGAATTATTATTCATCTTTTGCTTCATTATACAGCACTAATTCATAAAAATCAACTGTTTTCAAAAAAACAAAATGCTGATCTTACAAAATAATATGCAGCAAGGAGCTGCCTGACTAACCCAAGTGAGGCAACTCCTTTAAAAATTCATTTATCTTTTTTCTTTTTGTTGTTTCTGAGATTATTAACTGCATATCTTACAATCCAGGCAGCCAATGCAACCGGCACAAGAATTACCGCCACAATCACGAGCTTCTGCATCGGCACATAGTTATAAAGTCCGTCGCCGAGAATTGTGAAAAGAAAAACTCTGGGCAGAATGCCGCCGAGCGAAACCGCTGTATACTGACCGAACGGAGTGCGCATTGCACCCAGAAGAAGGCTCACTATATCAATCGGAAAAACAGGCAAAAATCTGATTGCAAGCAGGGCAGAAACCTTATTTTTGCTCTGCATTTTAAGCAGTTTTTCGCCGTATTTTGTGGCTTCAACCTTTTCAACAACCTTTTTGCCGCCCATAACTTTGCCGAAGAAATACGTTGCGGTTACCTCAAGGGCAATGCCCGCCGTGTTGATAAGCAGCGCCACCCACCAGTCAAACGCCATACCCACGGCAATGTATACGATTGACGCAGGCACAACAAAGGTGAGCGATTTGAGCAGATAAACGCCGAGTATGCTGATAACCGCAACGGCAAAAGTGCCTGATGCATCAACAATTGCACGCACGTCAATGTTTTTCAGCTCATCATATTTCCAGAAAATCACGGCAATAATAACAAATGAAACGGCTATTCTTGCTGCAAGACCGAGAATATTTTTTTTATCAATCTTATTTTTCTTCAAGATTTTTTCCTCCGACTTAAGATATTACCCGTTAATAATAACCTATTACAGTTTTTAAAGCAACAAAAAATAAAATAATTAACAAATTTTTTATAGACACAAATGAAAACCTGTGTTATACTATTCAAGTATATTATTTAAAGGAAGGAGAGATTTGTTATGATGACGGCAAAAGAAAAGCTCCAGAGAGCATCTGCATCTGTTGCTTTTGACGGTATATTTAAATATATCAAAAAGAATCCTGCCGAAAATCTGATAAAGCTTATCAATCTTTCCGAAAAGCTTATCGGTAACACTTTCCCTGCCAAAAATTTTGAATTGTTCCGCAAGGCTGTTCTTGATGACAACAACGTCTGGAACAAATTTGCAATGAATATTATCAACGAGATTGACCCCGGAGTAATCAAAAATATGCTCCTTGCCCTCGGTCTCGGTGCAGGCGTTAACGGCACAAAGGCTGTTCGCGAAAACAGAGAAAAATATAAGTGTAACATTCCTTTTATTCTTCTCTTTGACCCCACAAGTGCCTGCAACCTTCACTGCAAAGGCTGCTGGTCTGCTGAATACGGCCACAAGTCAAACCTTTCGCTTGATGAAATGAGAAGCATTGTTAACCAGGGCACAGAGCTCGGCACACATTTTTATATGCTCACAGGCGGCGAGCCCCTTATTAAAAAAGATGAGATTTTAACAATCTGCCGTGAAAATCCCGACTGTGCATTCCTTGCTTATACCAACGCAACGCTTATTGACCAGGCTTTCTGCGACAAAATGAAAGAGGTCGGTAACCTTACCCTTGCATTGAGCATTGAAGGTGATGAAGCAAGCAACGATTTCAGAAGAGGCGACGGCTCTTATTCAAAAACCATTGAAGCTATGGACCTCTTAAAGAAAAACGGTATGCTTTTCGGCATTTCGGTTTGCTATACAAGCAAAAACGTTCCTTCGGTCACAAGCGATAAATTTATGGACCTTATGGTTGAAAAAGGTGCAAAATTTGCTCTTTATTTCGCTTATATGCCCGTTGGTCACGATGCAGTGCCCGAGCTTATTCCTCAGCCTGATGACAGAGTTCATATGTATAAATGGCTCCGTCAGGTGCGCAACAGCAAAACAGGTAAGCCTATATTTGTTATGGACTTCCAGAACGATGCGGAATACGTCGGCGGCTGCATTGCAGGCGGCAGAAACTATTTTCATATTAACTCTGAAGGCGATATGGAGCCCTGTGTGTTTATCCATTACTCGGATTCAAACATCAGAACGCACACTCTGCTTGAAGCACTCAAAAGACCGCTTTTCCAGGCATATTACCATAATCAGCCTTTCAACGATAACCATTTAAGACCATGCCCGATGCTTGAGAATCCTGACTGTCTTCGTAAAATAATCGCCGAAACAGGTGCAGAATCAACAGACCTTATCGAACCCGAAAGTGCAGAAACCCTTTGCTCAAGATGCGATAAGTTTGCCGCTGCGTGGAAGCCTGTTGCAGAAGAACTCTGGAATTCAACAAAGCATCCGAATCCCAAAACGCAGTTTTACCGTGACACTCCCGAAGGTAAAGCGGCTCTTAAAAAATCAGAATAATGCTGATATTCAGGGGTGCTGACTAACCGTCGGCTGAGATTATACCCTCAAACCTGATCCCGGTAATGCGGGCGTAGGAAAAGGCCTCAGTGCATTTTTTACGCTCGGTGTATATCGCACCGAGCGTTTCTGTTTGAAATATGCACACTCCTTTATAATATGCGGTATTCCGCAAAAAGAAAGGAAGTTATTCAATGCAAAAATTCGCAAAAACACATTCACTCGCTGAAAGCGCAATAATGCTTGCTCTCTCAATCGCTCTTTTTGCCGTTTCAGATGCAATCCCGTGGCCCTTTGTTTACGGCGGCGGCTTCAGCCTTTTCGGTCAGGTGCCGATTATTATTGTTTCCTACCGCCACGGTCTTAAAAACGGTCTTGTTGCTTCAACAGGTCTTGCTCTTTTTGAAATGATGATGGGCTTTAAAAATTTCAGTTATGTCAACGGAATTGCAGCGTGGCTTATCGTTGCGCTTGCCGATTATCTGGTCGCATTCGGCTGTTTGGGACTCGGCGGAATTTTCAAAAACAAAATCAAAAATCAGACCGCAGCACTTATAACAGGCGGAATAACGGTTTGCATTATCCGTTTCATTTGTCATTTTATCAGCGGCGTAACAATCTGGAGCGGATATGCACCTGAAAATATGCTTGTAGGTGTTTACTCACTTACTTATAACGGCTCATATATGCTCATTGAAACAATAATAACCGTTATCGGTCTTGCTGCCGTAAGCACAGCATTCAACTTTAAAAAGAAAAATTTATGATAAATTTTTCCCGTGTACCGCAAAAGTACACGGGATTTGTTTATTCTTCCGGCCACCAATCGCTTTGCCAGATTCGTTCTGAAACAGATTTGCGGATTTCTTCAACCTTATCAAAATTCATCGCTTCAACATATATTTTTTCAAGCTCATCATGTATGCTCTTTGCAGTTTTAAGGGCGGCAAATGCTTCATCCGCCAGTTCTTTTGAAGCCCTTTTTGCAAAATTCAGCTTGGCTTTGTTGTTTCTCATACCGTCAGCATCATAAAATCTTCTGAGCGGTACGAGTTTTGCATTTTCAAGGTCAGGAACACAAAATCTGTCTTTTGTAAAAAAGCCGAGTCCGATTTCCGGTATGATGATATGGCGTATTTTTCTTTCATTTCCTATATACGGGCTTGATATAACGTCAAAACCGGAAGCCAACGCATATGTGCGGATTTCAGCAATAATAATTGATGCCGCAACCCCGAAATCGTCTTCAAAAACAATCTTTTTATCGCACATACAGTCAACGGTTTCATTCATAAAATAACAACCCTTGGGCGTGAATGCTTCAAACAGACGAAGTTTTTCAAGCCCTATTCTGCTTGACGGTCTTTTAAAATAACGTGCTGCAATTCTTGCGGCATAGCGTTCAAGTCTGCGTTTATCGGTATTATCACGGCAGATTTTTTCGCCGTCACCGTAAATTGAAAAAGCAGACTCAATAAATCTGCGGCACCTGCGGTGGCAAGCACTGTTTTCATCGGTCAATTCAATAATCTTTTCGCTATTTTCACGGAGTTTTTTCTTATCCCAGCACTCGCCGAGATTGATTATTTCTCCCGTTGCGCCCGGATAAGCAGGGTCAAGCATATGCGGCGAGGTCGCGTCGGCTATGCACACTCTGAGTGACGGAAATATCACACCGTCGAGCGAATCGGGGTCTGATGAACAAAAAATTCTTTCGCAGTCAATATTCTTTTCTTCCATTTCATCTGCAATTTTTTTCATAAAAGATGATTTGCCTGTGCCCGGACCGCCTTTTATAAGATAGGTATATTGCCCTTCAATTTTCGGCGTTAAACGGTTAAACAAAGAAAAAAAACCGTTACCTGCACTTGAACCGAGAAAATATGCTTGCTTCATAATCTGACCTCCTGTGTTGCCGTTATTAGCAAGATATTCGGAATTTAACCGAAATGTGAAAAAAATAACCCGTTTTTAGCAGTATTTTTTAAAAATAAGCCATAAAACCAAAAATTGCACTTGATATTATTTAAAATATAATATATAATATATCGGTAAGCTGAATAAAAGCAGACAAGAGCTTTATTTTGGTCATGTGGCGTGTGGGTCCTGTGCGACAGGATACCGTGAACCATGTCAGGCGGGTGAACCGAGCAGCATTAAGCGGACAATTTTGTGCGCCACAGTCTGCCTGCCGCCATATGACCAAGACAAAGCTCTCTTTTTTTAAATTGAAATAACAGGGAGTGAAAAGAATGTATCAGGCTTTATACAGAAAATGGCGTCCCAAATCTTTCAGCGACGTTTACGGTCAGCCTCACGTTACAAAAACTCTCCAGAGCCAGCTTGAAAGCGGCAGAATATCGCACGCTTATCTTTTCACCGGCTCAAGAGGAACAGGTAAAACAACCTGCGCAAAAATTCTTTCAAAAGCGGTTAACTGCCTTAACCCTGTTGACGGTAATCCCTGCAACGAATGCGAAATCTGCAAAGGAATTGAAAACGGTTCTATTCTTGACGTTATTGAAATCGACGCCGCAAGTAACAACGGTGTTGATAATATCCGTGACCTGCGTGAAGAAGCAAATTTTACTCCCGTAAACGCAAAATACAGGGTTTATATCATTGACGAGGTTCATATGCTCTCAATCGGAGCTTTCAATGCTCTGCTCAAAACTCTTGAAGAACCTCCCTCACACGTTATTTTTATTCTTGCAACAACAGAAATACATAAACTCCCCGCAACGATTCTTTCTCGCTGCCAGAGATTTGATTTCAAACGAATTTCACCCGAAGATATCACGGCAAGGCTCGTTTACGTTGCAGAAAACGAAAACGTAACCCTTACCGAAAATGCAGCTGCTCTGATTGCACGAATCGCTGACGGCGGTATGAGAGATGCTCTATCTTTGCTTGACCGTTGCTTTGCAATGGGTAACAATATTGACGAAGAAGCTGTCAGCGCCGCTGCAGGAATTGCAGGAACAGTTCATCTTTTCTCATTTTCCGAATTTGTTGCAAAAAGTGATTTCACTTCAGCACTGAAACTTGTTTCAAAGCTTCATAATGAATCCTGCGACATTGATTCTCTCTGCACAGAGCTGACTCTCCACTTCAGAAATCTTATGGTTGCCAAAACCGTAAAAGATTGCGAAGGCTTGATTGTCTGCTCAAAAGATGAGCTTGAAAAAGTTAAGTCAAGAGCATCTGAGCTTAAACTTTCAAAAATTCTTAATTGCATAGAGATTCTTGAAAAAGCGGCGGCTAACATCAAAAATGCTGTCAATAAAAAAATTCAGCTTGAAGCAGCTGTTATTAAAATGTGTTCACCTGTCGCTGCCGGCAGCGGAAACGAAGAGCTTGAAGAAAGAATTGCATTTCTTGAAAGCAAAATCAATCTTCTTGCAGCTCAAAAACCGGTTGCAGCACCCAAAGAAACTGCTTCAACTCAGACTCCCGAACCCAAACAGCAGACAAAACCTGCCGATTCCGAACCTGTTAAACAGGAAGAAAATATAAAGCCTCAGCCGGCTTCCGAGCCTGCGGCTGAATCGGCATCACCTGTTGATGACGGACCGTTCTATAATTGGTCAGACGTGCTTGAAGCACTTAAAAAATATGATATTCCGCTTTTCGGTATTATGGCAAACTCAACGGCGGTTATCAAAAACGGCAGAGTTATAATTAATTCGGATAATCCGACACTTTTTGATTTCATTTGCACAGACACCCATTCAAGAGAACTTTCAAGAGCCATCTATGATGTTCTGGGTCAGAAAATGAAAATCGCCGTTTCAAATTCTGAAAAACAAAAAACAGAAACAAATCCGCTTGAAAATTTAAAAAACAAAATAAACAGTTTCAATAATAATTGATTTACGGAGGAATACAAAATGAAAGCAAGAATTCCCAATGCTCCCCAGGGCGGCAATATGATGAAAAAAATTCAGGAAATGCAGGAAAATATGCAGAAGATTCAGCAGGAAGTTGAAGCAACAGAATTTTCTTCTTCCGTTGGCGGCGGCGCAGTTGAAGTTATCGTTAACGGTGCTCACGAAGTTACCGCTGTTAATCTTAAACCCGAAGTTGTTGACCCCGAAGACGTTGAAATGCTTCAGGACCTTATTATTTCCGCTTTCAATGAAAGCATTCGCAAAGCAAACGAAGCAATGGAAAAAGGTATGGAAAGAGCTAAGGGCGGCCTTTCTATCCCCGGTCTGTTTTAATGAGCGGCTTTACTCCTTCGCTTGATAAACTGATTGAGCAGTTTGCAAAGCTCCCTTCGGTTGGCAAAAAAAGCGCCCAAAGGCTCGCTTTTCATATTCTTGCAATGAATGAAGCAGACGCCAAGGCTTTTACTGAAACCATTGAAAAAGCAAGAAGCTCAATCAAGCGCTGCGAAATCTGCTGTAACCTCACAGACGGTTCAGTTTGCTCTGTATGTAACTCAAAATCAAGAGATAAATCGGTTATCTGCGTTGTTGAAGACCCGAGAGACGTTATTGCAATTGAACGCACTCACGAATTCAACGGTCTTTATCACGTTCTCCACGGTGTAATTTCACCGATGAATGACATTAATCCCGAGGATATCTGCATAAAAGAGCTTATTATGCGTTTGGGTGATGACACCGTTAAAGAGGTTATTATGGCAACCAACCCCACGGTTGAAGGTGAAGCAACCTCAATGTATATTTCAAGGCTGATAAAGCCTCTCGGAATCAGCGTCAGCAGACTTGCTTACGGCGTTCCCGTCGGTGCAGACCTTGAATATGCTGATGAATTTACTCTCATCAGAGCAATGGAAGGCAGAAAAGAACTTTAAGTTTTCCACATTTTTATACTTTTCCACACATGGGTTTTCCACATATTAACATTGTCAAAAAATGTCAGGTTAATAACTCAAAGTTTTCCACCTGTGTGTGTAAAACAAATAAAATTCAAATCTGTTTTATATCAACAGGTTTAAGAGTTATTCCATATTTTAACGCACACTACTATTACTACTATTAATATTGATATGAAATAACCAAATAAAGAAAGATTAAACCGCTATTTTAAAATTTTTACCTGTTCACTGGGTGTGAACGGTGTAAAACTTCAGGAGGCATAAAAATGAAAGTTATTTGTAATTCGCTTGAGCTTTCCGAAGCTTGCCAAAACGTTTCAAGAGCAGCATCAACCAAAACAGCTATTCCTGCTATTGAAGGTATTCTTATGGTTGCAAAAAACGGCGTGCTCACTCTCACAGGCTATGACCTTGAAATGGGTATCAAAACAGTTATTGCGGCAAGAGTTGAAGAAGAAGGTGAGCTTGTCCTCAATGCCCATATGTTCAGCGAAACTCTCCGTAAGCTGCCTGAGAGCACTGTAAGCATCGACAGTGATTCAAGACACATTGCCTCCATTACAAGCGGCGAATTTGAATCAACACTTATAGGTATTTCATCAGAGGAATATCCCGAGCTTCCTTCCGTCACAGGCGGATATCATATTGATATTGATGAAAATATTCTCAAGGATATGGTCAGAAAGACCATTTTCTCTGCCGCAGTCAAAGACAGCAAGATAGTTCACACAGGCATTAAGTTTGAAATTGAAGAAAATCATCTTCGTCTTATTGCAGTTGACGGTGTTCGCCTTGCAATCAGAAACGAAAAAATTGAATATGCCGGCGAAAGCCTTTCTTTTGTTGTTCCTGCAAAAACACTTTCCGAAGTTGTTAAGCTTATGAACTTTAATGAAGATCCCGTAACAATTGAGGTCGGCAAAAGACATATTATCTTTGACGTTAACGGCTACAGCGTTATTTCACGTTTGCTTGACGGTGAGTTCCTTAATTATAAGGCTGCAATTCCTTCTTCAACCAAAACTGTTATCAACGTTGACACAAGAAGCCTGATTGACAGTATTGACAGAACGTCTCTTATCATCACAGATAAGATTAAAAGCCCCGTTAAGTGCATTTTCAGCGATAATACCATAAAGATTTCAAGCATTACCTCTTTGGGTACTGCAAACGATAAGCTGCCCGCAAAAATTGAAGGTGACAGCTGCACAATCGGTTTTAACAATAAGTATATGCTTGACGCTCTCAAGGTCTGCGATACCGACGAAGTAAGAATTATGCTTAACGGCGCAATTGCTCCCATTCTTATTGTTCCTCCCGAAGGCGATGAGTTTATATTCCTTATTCTTCCCGTGAGGCTGAAAAATGAAAATTAAAGTTAAAGTTGCAGAAAAACAAAAAATTACAAAAAAAATAGATACCGATTTCATAAGACTTGATGCTTTTCTTAAAATGAACGATGCCGTTCAGTCAGGCGGCCACGCAAAAATCGTTATTCAGGAAGGCGAAGTCAAGGTTAACGGCGAGGTCTGCACAATGCGCGGCAAAAAGCTCCGCAAAGGTGACACCGCCGAGTTTGAAAGAGTTATTTATATTGTTGATTAAGATTTCGGGCGGTTATGTTTTTAATCGCCCGTATTCAGTTTTTTGAAAGGAATGGTGAAAAAAAGTTGATAATAAGTTTCCATTCCGCAAAAAAGTTTCGGAATCTCGACGAGGTTGAGTTTACTCCGCATCCCGAAATGAACGTTATCTATGGCGAAAACGGTCAGGGTAAAACAAATATTATTGAGAGCATCTGGATGATGACAGGGTTTTACAGCTTCAGAGCAAGAAAAAATGCCCAGCTTATTCAGCAGGGTAGTGATGAAGCCGAAATTGAAACTCTTTTTTACTCTCAGCAGCGTGAACAGAATGCCGCTATGAAAATAGGCAAACGTAAAGAAATTGTGCTCAACGGCGTTAAGGAAGAATCGCCGAGAGTAATGATGGGCAAGTTTTTTGCGGTTGTTTTTTCTCCGAATACACTCGGCATTGTGCAAAACGGCCCTTCAGAAAGACGCAAGATGCTTGATATTGCTTTAAGTCTTATAAAGCCGAATTACGCCGTGATAATGTCACGCTATCTTCGTGTGCTTGACCAAAGAAATGCTCTGCTCAAAAAATATGCAGAAAAAAAGTTTGATTTGCTCTATTTTGAGCCGTGGGACGAAGAATTGGCTTCGCTCGGCGCAAAAATAATTAAATACAGGCTTGACTATATTGAGCAGCTCAATTCGCTTTCGGGCGAAATATATAAAGGTATAAGCTCGGGTAAAGAAGAGTTTTCGTTTTATTACGATTTTTCAAAAGAAAATATTTCAGAAAGAGAAATCAAAGAAAAGCTTAAAGAAAATATTATTAAATCAAGAGAATCCGATTTTAAAAAGCTTTATACAAACGCAGGTCCGCACACAGACGATATTGTGCTGATTCTTAACGGCAAAGATGCCAGAATTTACGGCTCACAGGGTCAGCAAAGATCGTGTGCGCTTGCTCTGAAGCTCGGCGAAGCGTCAATAATTGAGAAAATAACGGGCGAATGCCCCGTTGTTTTACTTGACGACGTTATGAGCGAGCTTGATGAAGGCAGACAGACGTTTATTTTGAATTATCTTGACAATTGGCAAGTGTTTATCACTTGCTGTGACCCGTCACAGCTTCTTCGCTCCAAAAAGGGCAAGGCGTTTGAGGTTAAAGACGGAAAAATCAGTGAAATGGGGTAAAAAAATGTATCTTCATCTCGGTATGGATAAGGTTATAACTTTTGATGATATAATCGGTATTTTTGACCTTGACACTACAACCGTTTCAAAAAACACAAGGAATTATCTTGCGATGGCAGAAAAAGCGGGTATAGTTGAAAACGTGTGCTATGATTTGCCAAAAAGCTTTATTGTCTGCCGCAACAAGGAAGGCGAAGATAAGGTTTATATTGCTCAAATTTCATCAACAACGCTTCAAAAAAGAACAGGTTACGTTGACAGTATAAGTAATCTGTAAATTGTGAAAAACTAAAAGTGAATAATGAATAGTTAAGGGTGGGCGTTGCCCACAGCCGAATATAAAAAAACAGGCTTACATAGGTGTTTTAATTACCTTTGTAAGCCTGTAATTTTTAATTAGTTATTAGTCTTCGCAGCAATCGTCGCAATCGCAGTCACATTCAAACTCAAGGAGCTCGCCGCAGTTGGGGCATTCAATGCTTCCTTCGTCGAGTGTGTCAGCGTCAATGCCGATAACTTCGCCGCAAGTGGGGCATTCTACATCGTAGAATTCGTCATCGTCATCATAGCAATCGTCGCAGCAGCAATCGTCATCATCAAGCTCTTCATAAACGAAGCCTTCAAGCTCGTCGAGGTCTTCGTCAACAGCGTCAAGCTGCTCTGTGATGAGATCCATACCGTCTTCAAGGTCAGCAACGGTGAGAGCAAGGTCATCAAGAATGTCCATCATAGCCTTGATAACTTTGATTTCGGGCTTGCTTTCATCAAGTGCAAGACCTTCTGCAAGACCTTTGAGATAAGCAACTTTTTCAGTCAGAGTCATTTCTTTGTCCTCCAAAAAAATATTTAATTAACCTTATGCACGGCTGAGATATTCGCCTGTACGTGTGTCAATCATAATCATTTCGCCCTCGTCAATGAAGAGAGGAACCTTAACCTCAGCGCCTGTTTCAACAGTAGCGGGCTTTGTTGCGTTTGTAGCAGTGTTGCCTGCAAAGCCGGGGTCAGTCTTTGTTACCTGAAGAGTAACGGTTGTGGGGGGTTCAACGCCGAAAACGCTGCCCTTATAGGAAAGAACACGGCAGGTTTCGTTTTCCTTAACGAACTTGAAGTTGTCGGGAAGAGTATCCTGACCGATGGGAACCATATCATATGTTTCGGGGTCCATGAAATAGTAAAGACCGCCGTCTTCATATGAATATTCCATTTCTTTTCTTTCAATGTAAGCTGTGGGGAATTTATCGGTGGGGTTGAATGTGCGTTCAACAACTGCACCGCCGATAACGTTTCTGATCTTGGTTCTTACGAAAGCAGCGCCTTTACCGGGCTTAACGTGCTGGAATTCGATAATCTGATAAACCTGGCCTTCCATTTCGAAGGTTACGCCGTTTCTGAAATCGCCTGCTGATACCATAAAATATTTCTCCTTATTATAGTTTATATGTTTTCACAGTTATTTTATACTATATGCAATAATTTTTCAAGTCTTTTTTGTTAATAAAAATATTTAATACTATAATATTATAAGGTTTTTGGGTGATTGGGTCAGGTTTTCATAGCCATCTGCGGTGATATATGCCATATCTACAATGCGCACGCCAAATTCACCGGGCAGATAAATACCGGGTTCAACCGTCACAACGTCGCCCTCTGCAAGCACGCAGTCAGTTTTGAATGAAAGGCGAGGAGCTTCGTGGATTTCAATGCCTACTCCGTGACCCGTTCCGTGGCCGAAGAATTCGCCGTAGCCTGCGTCTTTAATAATATCTCTTGCAGCCTTGTCTGCATCAAAGCCGCTGACACCTGCTTTAAGAGAGGCAAGCGATGCAAGCTGGGCATTCAGTACGGTTTCATAAATCTCTGCCTGTTTGCTACTGACAGAGCCGACTGCAACAGTTCGTGTCATATCGCTGTGGTAGCCGTTGATAACAGCGCCGTAGTCCATTGTTATAAAATCGCCGTTTTCAATTTTTTTATCTGACGGTACACCGTGAGGCATTGAAGAATTTGCACCGCTGACAGCTATTGTTTCAAACGAAAGGCTTTGAGCACCGTTTTTAAGCATAAAGAAATCAAGCTCAAGTGCAATATCTTTTTCCGTTTTGTCGGTTGAAATAAACGTAAGAATATGCTCAAACGCTTTTTCGGCAATAGCCTGAGCTTTTAAAATGCAGATTTTTTCTTCTTCGCATTTTTTGCGGCGCAGCGAGCTGATTGCATCATCAGCCTTTTCCGCAGCAGTTTCACAGCCTGCATTTTTTGCAATGCGGTTGAATTCTTCAACCGTGAGTCTGGCACTTTCTGTAAAAAGCTTTTTAATGCCGGTTTTTTTGATGTATTCAGGCAGTTGAGCAGAAAGAGAATTGAGCTGCACGATTTCGCTGCAGCCTTTGACGGTTTTTTCAGCTGCCTCAATGTATCTGCTGTCTGTCATAAAAACAGCTTTTTCTGCAGTAACAAACAGATAGCCGTCAGAGGAGCTGAAGTTTGTCAGATAACGGCGGTTTTCCGGCGAAGAAACAAGATATGCTTCGCCCTTTGTAAGCGTTTGCTGAAGATTACGGATATTCATATAATCACTCCGTTAAAATGTAAATAAAAAGAGCACTGCCGAATGTGTGCAGCATTCGGCAGTGCGTTGGGGAAAGAGAAAATAAAAATGAAAAAAGAAGATGTCAAAACAAAACACATACAGTGTATATTTGTATAATATTGGATAGTTATGCTTTTATTGTTGTTGAAATATGAACAAATTGTAAACATTTTAACAAAACAAGCAAAAAGCATATTTTGACATCTGTTTTTCAGCCGAATTTTATTTTTGCTCAAGGAAAGCTTTGAAGCCCTTGAATGCCATATAAACGTCAAGCTTTGAAACAACCTCAAAGGGTGCGTGCATTGAGAGCACGGGGACGCCGACGTCAACAACCTCAACGCCGAGATTTGCAATATATTTAGCAACCGTACCGCCGCCGCCTTCATCAACCTTGCCGAGTTCACCTGTCTGCCACGCAACGTCGGAACCGTCAAAGATGTTGCGGATTTTTGCCATAAATTCTGCGTGTGCGTCGTTTGTGCTGCTCTTGCCTCTTGAGCCTGTGTACTTTGTAACAACAATACCTTTATTGATAAATGCTGCGTTGAGCTTATCGTGAACAGAGGGATAAATCGGGTCAAAGCCTGCGTTTACGTCAGCAGAAAGACATTCGCTTGCGCGGAGAACGTCTCTGCCCTCAAGACCCTGAAGCTTGGCTATATCTTCAATAAACTGCTTGAGATAAGCGGAGTTAAGGCCTGTGTTGCCGTCTGAACCTGTTTCTTCTTTATCGGTGATAACCGAAACGGTTGTGTAAACAGGATTTTTAACTGCAAAAGCCGCCATAATTGAGGGATAAGCGCAAACTCTGTCGTCGTGGCCGTAAGCGCCTATCATACTGCGGTCAAGGCCGATATCGCAAGCTTTGAAAGCGGGCACAACCTCAAGCTCTGCTGAAAGAAAATCGGCTTCAACAATGCCGTATTTTTCGTTGAGAAGCTTCATAATGTTGAGCTTCACCATTTCGCTGCCTTTATCGCCGGCGAAGGGGCGGCTGCCGATAAGAACGTTGAGGTTTTCGCCAAGGATTGCTTCTTCAAGCGGCTTTGAGGCCTGCTTTTTATCAAGGTGAGGCAAAAGGTCAGTCACAACAAATCTGGGGTCGCCCTCATCTTCGCCGAGGCAAACCTCAACGGTTTCGCCGTTTTTCTTGCAGATAACACCGTGGAGTGCAAGAGGAATTGCAGTCCACTGGTATTTTTTGATTCCGCCGTAATAATGAGTTTTAAGCATCGCAATTTCATTATCTTCATAAAGCGGATTGGGTTTGAGGTCAAGTCTGGGGGAATCAACGTGAGAAGCAACGATTTTTGCTCCCTTTGCAAGGCTCTCCGTGCCGAAAACGCAAAGGATAAGTGCCTTTTTGCGGTTTTCATAATATACCTTGTCGCCTGCTTTATAGGTTGCGGCAGGGTCAAAGGCTGTGAAGCCTTCCGACTCGGCAAGAGCCTTTGTGAAAGCAACAGCCTCACGCTCGGTTTTGCATCTGTCAAGGAATTCGGCATAGCCGATGCAGAAATTATCCGCAACCTTTATTTCGTCATCACCGCAGACATAAGCGGCGTGCTCGGGTGAGTAAAAAAGTTCTTCTTTAAGAGCTTCTGCGGGAGTTTTGTCACACATTTTAATCATCCTTTCGTTATTTATTATGTACGGATTATATTTTATCAATTACTTTTATGATTTCTTTAACCAATTCTTCACCGTTGTTTCTGATAACAATATCGGCGTTACTGATATAATATTCTTCATCTTTCTGCGCATTCATTCGGATAAGGGCGTCCTCACGGCTGACGGAATCACGTTTGATGATTCTTTCAAGCCGTGTTTCTTTGTCTGCAACAACGCTTACTGTGAAGGTGCATATTGAAGTCAGGTCGCTTTCAAAAAGCAAAGCTGCGTCAATGAGAGCGGCTTTTGCACCCTCTTTTTCTGCCTTATGTATTTCTTCAAGCGCAAGCCTTGTAACCTCCGGGTGCACAATGGCATTAAGCTTTTTTTGTTTTTCAGGGTCTGAAAAAGCTCTGCGTGCAAGCTCACGGCGGTCAAGTTTTCCGTTATCAATGATATCGCTGCCGAAATATTCCGTAAGAGCAGCAATAACCTCACCGTTTTCAACCGCAAGACGGGCAAGATAATCAGCATCAATGTTATATACACCTTGTTCTTCAAGGAGCTTTGCAACGGTCGATTTGCCTGCGCCCGTCTGACCTGTAAGACCGATAACGGGTATGCCGATTTCAAGGTCAATCACCCTGAATGCTGCGGAGCGGATAAGCCTGTTATAAACTGCAAGACCTACGCCGTCTGCTGACGGACAGCGCACAAAAGCAGTTTCGCATCCGCTTTCGTCAACCTCTCGCAGAGCTTCAAAAAGACCGTGCGCTTGTGAAGCGCCGTTATTTTCTGCGCCGTATTCAACATAATTTTTAAAATATTTGCCCTCGCCGCTAAAGCAAACGGCACAAGCCGGGATTTTTTGCGCAAGCATAAAGCTTTTGTATTTTTCAAAATCACTTTTAACGATTGTAACACGGGCCTTCGGGGCATAGTGTTTATATTTCATACCGGGTGATTCTGCTTTTTCGTTATCTTTCAGCTTTTCCGTAACAGCCGAAGAAACTGCAATTTTGCCAAGCACCGATTCAAGCTGCTCGACGGTGATTCCGCCCGGTCTGAGAAGGGTCGGCGGCTCGGTGGCAAGGGTGATAACCGTTGATTCAACGCCGACTGCGCATTCACCGCCGTCAACGGTGGCGTCAATTTTGCCGTCAAGGTCGTCAATGACGTGGTTCACGCTTGTGGGACTTGGCTTGCCCGAAGCATTTGCGCTCGGAGCGGCAAGCGGCACGCCCGAAAGGCGGATAATTTCTCTTGCATCGGGGTGTGAGGGCATACGGATTGCAACCGTATCGAGCCCGGGGCTGACCTCATTCGGTACGGCATCGGATTTTTTGAGTATAACCGTCAGCGGTCCCGGCCAGAATTTTTCGGCAAGCTCATATAGTCTGGGGTCGATTTCTCTGACAAGAGGCGCAATTTCTTCAAGAGAAGAAACGTGAACAATCAGCGGATTATCGTTCGGTCTGCCTTTTGCAACAAAGATTTTTTTGACCGCTTCGGCATCAAGAGCATTTGCCGCAAGGCCGTAAACAGTTTCTGTCGGTATGGCAACCAGACCGCCGTTTTTCAGTATTGCGGCAGCTGTTGAAAGGTCGTTTTTATTTTTTGAATTGAGTTTTAATGTGTTCATATTATTCTTCGCTTTTTAATTTTTCAGCTGTGTCGGCGGTGATGAGAGCGTCAATTATCTCATCAAGGTCGCCGTTGAGAATGGCTTCGATTTTATAAAGAGTCAGGTTGATTCTGTGGTCGCTGACTCTTCCCTGAGGATAGTTATAGGTGCGTATTCTTTCGCTTCTGTCGCCTGTGCCTACCTGTGCTCTGCGCTCGCCTGCAATGGCATCGTGCTGTTTTTCTCTTTCAGCCTCAAGGATTTTGGAGCGCAGAATTTTCATTGCTCTGTCTTTGTTTTTATGCTGGCTGCGCTCATCCTGGCATTCAACAACAGTACCCGTGGGCAGGTGAGTTATGCGGATTGCGCTTTCTGTTTTGTTAACGTGCTGACCGCCTGCACCGCCCGAGCGGTAGGTATCAATCTGCAAATCGGCAGGGTTGATTTCAATATCAACCTCCTCTGCCTCGGGCAAAACGGGAACGGTAACCGTTGAGGTGTGAATTCTGCCCTGGCTTTCGGTTTCGGGCACACGCTGAACTCTGTGAACGCCGCTTTCAAATTTGAAACGTGAATAAGCGCCCTCACCCTCAATCATAAAGCTGATTTCCTTGTATCCGCCGAGCTCTGTGGGGTTAGCGTTGAGGATTTCCGATTTCCAGCCCTTTGTTTCGCCATACATTGAATACATTCTGTAAAGCACACCGGCAAAGAGCGAGGCTTCTTCGCCGCCTGCGCCGCCTCGGATTTCAACAATAACGTTTTTATCGTCGTTGGGGTCACGGGGCAGAAGCAGAACCTTCAGTTCTTCTTTATAAACTGCAACCTTTTCCTTTGAATCTTCAAATTCTTCGCGGCAAAGCTCACGGAATTCGGGATCAAGGCCGCCCGCATCAAGCATTGCTTTTGCTTCCGTCATTGCCGATTCCGCAGCTTTGAGCTGGCGGTATTTTTCAACAATCGGTGTTAAAACCTTGAGTTCCTGCATAAGCTTTTTATATTGGGCAATATCAGCCACAACGTCGCTTTGGCAGAGTTTTTCGTTGATATCTTCAAAGCGTTCTTCAACTTTTATAAGTTTATCAAGCATATATTATTCCTCATCTTCGCGGATAATTTTTTTGATGTTTTTTTCAACCTTCACTCTTTCAAGCATAACCTCTCTGCCGCACCGGCTGCAACGGATGCGAAAATCCGCACCGATGCGCAGCACGTCAAAAATATCGCAGCCGCAGGGGTGGCTTTTTTTCATTCTGAGCTTATCGCCGACTCTGACATCCATAGGGGCACCTCTTTTTAATTAATAGTGAAGGGTTAAGAGTGAACAGTTTAGGAAAGGCTTTGCCCACACCTGATTTATATTGAATGATAAATTATACCATAATAACAGTAAAAAGTACAGGGAAGCAAAAAAATTGAAATATGCGGTTAAATGACTGCATATAGTTTATTAAAAATGCCATTTGGCGGTGTTATAACGCTGCCAGCCGGCGGAACGGTGGTCAATAAAATGAAAAATTATAAACCCGAAGGTCGGATTATTCAGACCGAAGAAAACAAAAAGCATCTTTCGGGGGAATGTTGCTTAAGAGAAGCCTTTCACAGCGGAGCAGTTCTTGAAGGCAGAGTTATGCGTTGCGATGCAGAGCATAATTTGCACGTCGATTTGGGCTGTATGAAAGGAATAATTCCCCGCAACGAGGGAGCTCTCGGAATCGAAGACGGCTCCGTGAGGGATATTGCCCTGATTTCAAGGGTCAATAAACCCGTGGTTTTTGTTATAACAGGCTTTGAGAGCGGAGAAAACGGCGCAACCGTTGCCGTTTTAAGCCGCCGCAAAGTACAGGAAGATTGCATGAGAGATTATATTTCTCAACTCACTGCAGGCGACGTTATTTCAGCAACCGTAACCCATATGGAGGGCTTCGGAGTGTTTTGTGATATCGGCTGCGGAATAAGTGCGCTTATGCCGATTGACAGCATTTCCGTTTCGCGCATTCCGCATCCCGGCGCAAGGTTTATGCCCGGCGACAGAATTTTTGCCGCTGTCAGAAGCATTGATGAAAAGGGAAGAATTACCCTGACCCACAAGGAGCTTCTCGGCACCTGGGAGCAGAATGCCGCCAATATGCAGGTTGGCGAAACAGTTCCCGGAATTGTTCGCTCCGTTGAAAAATACGGAATTTTTGTTGAGCTTGCTCCGAACCTTGCCGGTCTTGCCGAATTTTCACAGGGTGTTGAAGCCGGCAGCCATGCAAGCGTATATATCAAAAGCATAATTCCTTCAAAAATGAAGGTTAAGCTGATAATCGTTGATGCCTTCCGAGCAGATTATCCGAGCGAAAAAATAAAATATTACATCGACGGTGGCCACATTGACCGCTGGGTTTATTCGCCGGAAGAGAGCGACAAGCTTATAGAAACCGTGTTTGAGTAATTCGGATTTCAGTCGATTTGCTCAATTATTCTGCCGCCGCCTATGACGGTATTTCCGTCATAAATAACGGCACTCTGTCCGGGGGTTATCGAGCGTTGAGGTTCATCAAAAATAATCTGCATTCTTCCGCCGTCAAGCGGAGTGATGAGTGCAGGCTGTTCTTTGGCTCTGAAGCGGATTTTAACCTCGGCACGCAGCGGCTCTGTCAGTTCGTCAAACGGAATAAAATTGAGCCTGTCTGCAACAAGGCCACGGCAATACTGTGTTCCGTTTTCACCGATGATAACGGTGTTTTCTGCCGCATTTATGCTGTTAACAAACATCGGCTTGCCGAAAGCACCCAGACCTTTGCGCTGGCCGACGGTGTAATTGATAATGCCGTTGTGTGTGCCGAGGATATTGCCGTTTTTATCAATAAAATTACCTTTAGGGCTTGTGATATTCTTTGAAGCAAGAAAAGCGATGTAGTCATCATCGGGAACAAAGCAGATTTCCTGGCTGTCACTTTTTTTGGCAACGGGGAGCTCTGCCTTAAGAGCCATTTCCCTGATTTCTTCTTTGGTCAGACCTTCAAGCGGAAAAACTGTTTTTGCAAGCTGCTTCTGTGTGAGCCTGAAAAGAAAATAGCTCTGGTCTTTTGAGCTTTGTGAGCGTTTGAGCAGATATCTGCCGCCGCACTCTTCGATTTTAGCGTAGTGACCCGTTGCAATGCAGTCGCAGCCGATTTCAAGAGCATAGTCCAGCATAACGCCGAATTTGATTTCTTTGTTGCATTCAATGCAGGGGTTAGGCGTTCTGCCGCCGAGATATTCGCTGATGAACGGAGCAATAACCTTTTGCTCAAACGCTTCCCTGCGGTCAAGAATTTTAAGCTCAATGCCGAGCTTTTCTGCAATTGCCGCTGCGTCTGCAATGTCGGAATCTGCTGCATCACCCGGCTTTAAACGCAGAATAACGCCCGTGACGTCATAACCTTGCTGCCTGAGCAGATAAGCCGCCACGGCGCTGTCAACGCCGCCGCTGAGTCCGATTGCCGCTTTCACCGCTAAATCACCTCAATCAAAATCTGTAATATCAAATAATTATATCATATTATTACATCATTTCCAATAGCTGCCGCTATTATATTTTTGGCTGTTCGAAAAAATTTTTTCATATTAAGAAAAAACATTTAATATCAAGCAAAAATTATACAATTAAGGCAAAAAATATGCCCTTTAATTCAAAAAACACTTGAAGATTTCGGCAAGATAATATATAATTAGTGTATATTGAGGTATTCTGCACTCAAAAGGCACCTTGTGCCGTGAATGCGTTATCCTTGCTTAAATTTTTGAAAGAGGTTAATTGAGTATGGGCGGAGATTTGCATTGTCACACAAAACTTTCTGACAGTTCAATGGGTATTGATGACCTCATCGTACTCGCTCAGAAAAGAGGAATAAACACAATTGCCATCACAGACCGAGATTGCCAGGCAGGCACCATCAGAGGCAAAATTATCGGCGAGCGCAGAGGCATAACGGTTATCCCCGGCGTTGAAATCTCCTGCTATGACTCTGCAAGAGAAAGAAACGTGGAGATGCTCTGCTACCTCAGTGACAGCCCTGACAGACTTGAGGGTCTCTGCCACCGTAACATAGTTGCACGCAAAAAAGCGAGCCAGCTTATGACTCTTAAAATTGCACGCAAATATCCCATTACCCCTGAGCTTGTGCTTAAATGCGCAACAGGCTCAACGGCGGTTTTTGAGCAGCATATAATGCACGCTCTTATGGAGTGCGGCCTTACCGATAAACTTTACGGCGACCTCTTTTATGAGCTTTTTTCACCTGAAAGCCCTGATAACGTTCTTGTGAAGGCAGGATATCCCGAGCCTGCAGAGGTTATTGAGGCTATTCACGAGGCGGGCGGTATTGCAGTGCTTGCCCATCCTTCAACAGAAAAGGACGTTGAAATCCTTAAAGACCTTGTTTCAAAGGGTCTTGACGGTGTTGAGGTGTGGCACCCTTCAATCAGCGATGAGCAGAAGGATTTGCTTATGAACATAGCCCGTGAAAATAACCTGCTTTCACTCGGCGGCACGGAGTTTATGGGAATGTATTCAAAGCAGCCTGTATCTCTCGGCGCTTGCGAAACACCCGACACAGCGGTTAAGGCTCTTATGACTTATAAAACAAAAATGAAAAAACGCAAGGCTGCAGCTGCGGAATAAAGCTGCAGAAAAATTAAGGCAGGGGGAAAGTGCCTTGAGAAATAATGATGAAGATATTAAGATTTTTCACCCTAAAAAAACAGGCGGTGCAGGCAGCGACCTGATGCATCTTGCGGCACTGACCGATATTTACAGGCGAAACGGCAATATGGAAAAGGCGGTTAAGCTTGGTGAGGCGTTTGCAGCCATTGTTCCGGAAGAAGAATTTCCGAGAGATGCGGCAAAGCTCAAAAACAACGAGCTTATGCAGCTGCGCTCGCTTATGAGCTTTGCGGCGCAGGTTGCTCTGCAGAAATATATGCCGCATTCAATGCTTGCAACGCAGGCTGTCAACGCAATGTTTGAAAAGCTGAAGGAAGAATCACCGGGAATGTTCAAAAACATTTCAGACGGCTCGTCTTTTACCTTCTATTACCTTGCGCTTCGCAAGCAGGAAAACATTGAAGAAGAAATCGGCAAGAATTTTGCTATGCTCTGCGACAGAGATAACGACGATTATTTTGTTGCTCTCGGCAGCAAGGTTTATGCAGAAACAGATATGTACGTTTGCAAGGCGATTGATAAAGCAGAATTTGAAGAATAAATAAAAATGGCTTGCAGAGATAAATATTATCTTTGCAAGTTTTTTTATTGAAAAAATCTGTTTATTTTTATTATTTCCCAGACCAAATGAGTTTTGAATTCGTCATTTAGTACAGAAGGGAATAAATCCCTCGAAACAAGGAGGAATAATAATGTTCAAAATTTTTATCGGTTTTCTGTTTGTGTTTTTCCATTTCAAAATTAACGGTTTTGATGTGCTCTTAAATCCTGTGGGATATGCTTTGGTTTTTATGGGCTTATGCGAGTTTTCCGGTATAAAGAATTTCAACAGAGCAAAACCGTTGGCAATCACAATGGTGTTGGTTTCGTGTGCAGAAATTTTTATAGGTATGTCAGGTCTCGGAATTGCCGTTAATATTGTTTCAGGGATGATTTCCGTTCTGATTTTATTGGCTCTTATATACTTTATTGATAAAGGTATTGCTGAATTCGAGCAGAAAACCGGAAAGCAGCTTAATTCCGATAAGCTGATGTCCACCTGGAAATTTCAGGCGGTGTTATCAATCGCAAGCAGTATTTTGTTAGTAGTATTAAATGAGATATGGGTCAATATTATAGTCACCGTTTCGGCGATGGTTTCGCATATTGTATTTCTTTACTATATTAATAAAGCGCGCAAGCTGATTTTTGAAAACACAACTGACGGAGAAACGCCTGAAATCTGAAAAACAAATGAAAAACGGACAACATCTTTTGCAAGGTGTTGTCCGTTAATTTTTTGTAAATTTAATTATTTAAACTTACGCTTACGAGCAGCTTCAGACTTCTTCTTTCTCTTTACAGAGGGCTTCTCGTAGTGTTCTCTTTTGCGAACTTCCTGAATAACGCCGTCTCTTGAAGTCTGTCTCTTGAATCTTCTGAGTGCGTTTTCGAGTGACTCGCCTTCCTTAACTTTTACCTGACTCAATTATATTCCCTCCCCTCGAATGATACAGGGTACCTGATAATCATAACTTAATCTGTATTATACAATAGCTTGACCCGAATTGTCAACCACCAAAATATTAATTTTTTTCAATTATTCATTCCAAAATCAAACATTTTGACGGTGTTTTGCCAAAAAAGAATCGTTTTTAAGGCTTAACAACAATGTTAACAAGTCTGCCCTTAACGTAGAGCTCCTTAACGATTGTCATACCGTCAATGGCGGCGGCAACCTTTTCAAGAGCCTTTGCGGCGGCAATAACGGTGTCATTATCGGCGTCAGCGGCAACAACAAGCTTTTCTCTGACCTTGCCGTTAATCTGAACAGCGATTTCGATTTCGTTATCAACGCACTTTGCTTCGTCATAGGTGGGCCAGCTTGTCTGGTTGAGCATACCCTCAAAGCCTGCAGCCTGCCAGATTTCCTCTGTAACGTGAGGAACAAAGGGGTTGAGCAGGGTGATGTATGTTTTAAGCTCTGCCTTGTTGATTGCGCCCTTGTTGTAAATCTCGTTTGTGAGAGTCATAAGAGCGGCAATGGCTGTATTATATTTGAGGTTTTCAATGTCGCTTGTAACCTTTTTAACGGTCTTGTGCATTATGCTTTCAAGCTCTTTTGAATAGCTGTCGCCCTCTGTCATAATCTCGGTCATACCCCAGATACGGTCAACAAATCTCTTGCAGCCCTTAACGGCTGTATCGCTCCAGGGAGCAGCCTTTTCGTAGTCACCCATAAAGAGAACGTAGGCTCTGAGGACGTCTGCGCCGAACTGGTCAACAACCTCATTGGGGTCGATAACGTTGCCCTTGGATTTGGACATCTTTTCGCCGTCGGGGCCGAGGATAAGACCCTGAGCGGTTCTCTTGGCGTAGGGTTCGGAAACGGGAACTTCGCCGAGGTCATAGAGGAATTTATACCAGAATCTTGAATAGATAAGGTGTCTTGTAACGTGTTCCATACCGCCGTTGTACCAATCAACGGGCATCCAGTATTTCAGCTTTTCGCTGTCGGCAAATCTCTCTGCGTTGTGAGGGTCGATGTAGCGAAGGAAATACCAGGATGAACCTGCCCACTGAGGCATGGTGTCGGTTTCACGCTTTGCAGCCTTGCCGCATTTGGGGCAGGAGCAATTAACGAATGAATCAATCTTTGCAAGCGGGCTTTCGCCGTCTGTGCCGGGTTCAAAGTTATCAACCTTGGGCAGTCTGAGGGGCAGCTCGCTGTAGGGTACGGGAACAATGCCGCAATCGGGGCAGTGAACGATCGGAATGGGTTCACCCCAGTATCTCTGGCGGTTGAATGCCCAGTCGTTCATCTTATACTGAACGCCCTTTTCGCCGATGCCTTCTGCCTGGAGGAATTCTGCCATCTTCTCGATGGAATCCTTTTTGTTGGTAAGACCGTTGAGGAAACCAGAGTTAACCATTTCGCCGTCGCCGGTGTAAGCTTCAACGTCCATATCGCCGCCCTTGATGACTTCGATGATGTCAATGCCGAACTTCTTGGCAAACTCATAGTCACTCTGGTCGTGAGCGGGAACAGCCATAATTGCGCCTGTGCCGTAGCCCAACATAACGTAGTCGGAAATATAGATGGGAATTTCCTTGTCGTTAACGGGGTTGGTTGCAGTGAAGCCCTCAAGCTTAACGCCTGTTTTATCCTTAACGAGCTGTGTTCTCTCGAAAGCAGACTTCTTGCTGCACATATCTCTGTAAGCTTCAACGTCAGCCATATTGCCGATCATCGAAGCGTATTTATCAATAAGAGGATGCTCGGGAGCCATAACCATAAAGGTTACGCCGAAAAGTGTGTCGGGTCTGGTGGTGTAAATCTTGAGCTTTTCGTCAGTGCCGTTAACGGAGAAGTTAACGAAAGCACCTGTTGATTTACCGATCCAGTTTTCCTGCTGAAGCTTTATGTTGGGCAGATAGTCAACTTCCTTGAGGCCTTCAAGGAGCTTATCTGCATATTCCGTGATGCGAAGGTACCAAACGTCTTTGGACTTCTGAACGATGTCGCTGTGGCAGATATCGCACTTGCCGCCCTGCGAATCTTCGTTTGAAAGAACAACCTTGCAGCTGGGGCAATAGTTGATGAGAGTCTTATCTCTGAAAACAAGACCGTTATCAAACATCTTGAGGAAAATCCACTGTGTCCACTTATAGTAATCTTCCTGAGTGGTGTCAACAACCTTTGACCAGTCAAAGGAGAAGCCTACTCTGCGGAGCTGGCTTGTGAATTTTTCAATGTTGTTATCGGTAACAACTCTGGGGTGCAGACCTGTTTTGATAGCGTAGTTTTCAGTCGGCAGACCGAAAGCGTCAAAACCAATGGGGAACAGAACGTTGTATCCTTCAAGGCGTCTTTTTCTTGAAACAACTTCAAGACCGCTGTAAGCCTTGATGTGACCAACGTGCATACCTGCGCCGCTGGGATAGGGGAATTCAACGAGGGCATAGAACTTCTTTTTGGAATAGTCCTCTGTGCATTCAAAGGTCTTTTCTTTATCCCATATATCCTGCCATTTTTTCTCTACGCTTTTAAAATCGTACTGAGCCATTTTAATGAAACATCCTTTCATAGTGAAAAGTGAATAATGAATAATGAATAGTTTAGGAAGGGCTGCGCCCTTACCCATTTTAAATAGTGAACATCAGCGATGAAAAGTGAAGAAAGACAGTTTAACGGTTATTTCTTTATAATCGGGTGTGGGCAACGCCCACCCGCAACTATTCACTCTTCATTATCAGCTATTCACTAAAATTAATCTTCTGTCAAAACGTCGCTCAGGTCAACAGTTCCTGCGTCTGCCCAGAGGCGTTCGAGGTTATAATATTCTCTGTCTTCCTGTGTGAAAACGTGAACAAGCACCGTGCCGTAATCAAGCAGAATCCAGCCTGTGGCTCTGCCTTCAATGTGTTCAGGGTCAACGCCGAAGCGCTGCTTGATTTCATACTCAACGTCGTCAACGAGCGATTTTGCGTGAGTGTTTGAAGTACCCGAAGCGATGATGAAATAATCCGAAACAATTGTAACCTCTTCAGTTTTGATTGCCACAATGTCAATCGCCTTTTTTTCGTCAAGAACCTTTGCTATTTCTTTAACAAGAACGTTTGATTCCATTATTTTACCTGACCTTTCTGCAACCGCAAAAGAATATCGTTATAGCATTCCACGGTTGCGGGGTGGATAAGCATATCTTTTTGCGCCAGCTTGTTTATTGTGTAGCGGCTTGTGTAGAGAATCGTTTGCTCAAGGCTTATCTGCGCAAGCCTGCGCACCTCAGCAACGTCCTCATATTTTCTGTCAGCGGAGATAAAATCCGCAACGTAAACTATTTTTTCAAGCAGGGTCATATCTGCTCTGCCCGTTGTGTGCCATCTGACAGCGCCGAGGATTTCTTCATCGGTGATAATCCCGTTTTTGCGAAGAAAGGCTTCGCCCGTAATCTGGTGCCACACCTTGGGGTTATTTAATTCAACCGCCGTCAGATTATCCGCATACTGCAGGTGCTCCTCAACGGTTGCGTTTTTCATAACGTCGTGCATAAGCCCTGCAAGGCGTGCCTTTTCGGGGTCTGCGCCGTATTTTTCCGCAAGAACGGCGGCGCATTCGCTTACGCACTCGCTGTGGTCAAGCCTGTAATCGTCAAGCTTTTCTTCAAGAATTTTTCTGTATGGAGCAAGCCCGTCATCATAGAGCTTGTTTTCTTTGATATATTGAGCAACGTCGCCGTCAAGCAAATCCGCTTTCTGACCGCCGCGCAGCTCCGTTGAGCTGACTTCAAGCGGCTCGGCATCAATGAAAACAAATCTTTCTCTCTGCTCGGGAGTGTAAACGCTCCAATCGGGGCGGTAGCCGTTTTCTCTTGAAGCGGCGCAGACAGTGCACAGCGTGAGAATTTCTTCCCAGCGGTACCACTGCTGAAAAGTGCGGAGCATATCGGAACCAATTATGAAATAAAGCTCGTCATCGGGATATATTTTTTTGATTTCGTTGAGGGTGTCCACCGTGTAGCTTTTGCCGCTTCGCTCAAGCTCGATTGCCGAAATCTCGCATCTCGGGTCTTTGCCGAATGCAAGGCGGCACATCTCAAGCCGCTGCTCGCCGCTTGCAAGCTTGCCTGCAAGCTTATGGGGCGGTATGCACGAAGGAATAACAATCAGCTTTTCAAAACCGAGAGTATCTGCCGCCGTGTTGAGCAAACGGGTGTGACCCTTGTGAGGGGGGTTGAACGTTCCCCCGAAAATGCCGATTTTAATAAGAATCGCTCCTTATTTGATGTTGACCTTTTTGTGCATAACGTATGAAGTGCCGAAGAAAAGGCCGATGCATTCAATGATGCACATAAGCATACGGCTGATATCGTAGCCGCCGACGTATGATTCACCGGCTTTTGCCATTCCGAAGCCGAAGCCGCCGTCTGCCTTGAACTGAACTATCATCTGGAAGTGCTTTGCAGGCTCAAAAGCAAGCCTTGTGAGAATAATGAAAACGGGGAAGAAAAGAATGATTGCCCACAGAATGTTTGCTTTCTGGAACCATCTCATATGTGAAACGGAGATTGTGAAATATGCCGTTGCAACAAAGAGGAACATAAGGGTGAAAACGTTGAGCATCATAAAGATTGCCGAAGCAATAATCTGCGAAACAGAGGGCAGGTTGAGCACCTGTGTGAGAAGAAGCTCACCCATTTCAACGCCTTCTTCGCCGAGCTCATCAACAAGATATTCGTTGGCAAAAACGGCTGCCTGCTCAAAGATGAAATAAAAAACAAAGTAGCTCACAACCATCCAGCCGCCGTAAACAATGGTTTTGGAAGCAAGAAGCTGTTCACTTGAAACGGGCAGGGTGAAGCTCAGATAACCCTGAGGGCTGTAGAGCGATTTGTTGAAGTCATAAATAATATAGAAAATCGTAAGGAAAATCAGCAAAAATGCAATAACAACAGAAATGATAAGTGCGAACGGAGCAAATGAGATTATTTTTAAAACAAGATTGCTCGGGTCGGTTGTATTTTCTGCAAGGTGAACGCCGACCTTGAAAAGAAGCATACATATGGCCTCAGCGATATAAAAAAGGCTGATAACCCTTGCGCTGGCAAGAAAATCGTGCTTAAGAAGCATACCGAATTTGTTTTTGGGTTTAATACTGCCAGTCAACGCTGAACACCTCCTTGAAAATATCGTTGATGGTTTTGCCGTCTTTGGTCAGGTTGTCAACGGAATCCTGAATGCGGATTTTGCCCTGACGAATCATAAGGATTGAATCAAAAATTTCTTCAACGTCCTGAATCAGGTGGGTTGACATAAGTATTGTTGAGCCTTCGGGACGGTTTTTGAGGATTGTTTCAAGAATAAAATCTCTTGCAGCAGGGTCAACGCCGCCCATGGGCTCGTCCAGAATATAGATTTTTGCGTTGCGGCACATAACGAGGATAAGCTGCAGCTTTTCCTGCTGGCCTTTGGACATTGTTCTGACCTTCTGTTTGGGGTCAAGCTGAAAAACCTGCATAAGGCGGTTTGCCTTTTCTCTGTCAAAATCGTCATAGAAATCGGCAATGTAGGTGATGGCTTCGCTTGCAATCATATAAGTGGGCAGATAGGTTTTTTCGGGCAGAAAAGCAACCTCTGCCTTGGTGATTCTGCCGGGTTTTTTGCCGTCAACAAGCACTTCGCCGCTGTAATCGTTGATAAGACCCGTTAAAATTTTGATGAGCGAGGTCTTGCCGCAGCCGTTGGGGCCGAGCAGACCGATAATCTGACCTTCTTCAAGGTTGAAGGAAACGTTGTTAAGAACCTCTTTTTTGCCGTAAGACTTGCTGAGGTTTTTGACTGAAATAATAGCAGACACTTCATAGCCTCCCGTTTGATATAGTAATGTATTATACATAATTATCCATAATCGGATATATTATATCACTTGCTATTATAAAATAAAAGACCATTTTTACAAAAATTTTGATTTAAGTTAAATATTTTGTGAACAAGCCGGATTATTCAGATGCTGCTTGCAATAAAAGCCGAAAAACCTGAAAATTTTTATTATAATATAAGACCTTTTGTGTTTCTGAATCGTAATATTAATGAAAGAAAAATAAAAATTCACAAAAAGCTGTTACATTTTCAATTTTGGGTGACTACATAGTGAAAGAAGTTGTAAAAGGAGCTGGTTTTATGAAAAAAGCAATCAGATTTTGTCTTACGTTTTCAGCTGTTTTTGTGTTATTTGCGTTTTTCGGCATCTGCGCATCGGCGGCGACGGAGCTGAATATTGCAGATGGCTCAATAGTTATCACATCAACGGGATATTCGGTTGGCGGCGAAGCGGAAACGGCGTATACGGGTGAAATTACGCTCACGGGTTCATCAACCGTAAACACCGTTGAGCTTAAAAGCGGCACACGCAAAATAACGCTGAATAATCTGAATATCGACGTTTCGGCAACAGAAAACGCCGCAGCTTTTCTTATTTCGGGCGGCGCAGGCAACGTTTATCTCTCGGGCGAAAGCACGCTCAAAAGCGGACTCAACAGAGCAGGTCTTGAAATTTCGGGTACGGGCAGGGTCAATATTTATGACGGCGGTAACGGAATCCTTAACGCAACGGGCGGCAAATACGGTGCAGGCATTGGCTCGGGCAGTCAGAGTGCCGCAAAGGGCGTTATTCAGATTTACGGCGGTACGGTCAATGCAACAGGCGGCGAGGCTGCGGCAGGAATCGGCTCGGGCAAAACGGATTCTTCAACGGGGGCTCTTGTTATCAACGGCGGTGTTATTACCGCAAACGGGGGTCGTTTGGGTGGTGCAGGCATAGGCACAGGTGCTGACGGTTCAAGTTGCGGAACAATAAGGATAACTGCAGGCACTGTTACGGCAACAAGCGGTGAATATGCCGCAGGCATTGGCTGCGGAGACGGAAGCAGAATGAGATATGACAACAGAGACGCAGTTTGCGAATGCGGCACAATATCCATTTCGGGCGGAGACATAAAGGCTTACGGTGACGGCGGCGCAGGAATCGGCGCAGGAGATACAAACTCTGTTTGCGGCAAAATCTATCTCAACGGCGGCACGATATATGCGTATTCGGCAGATGACGGAGCAGGTGTCGGTGCCGGTCCGGGCTCAACCTGCGGAGATATAACCATAAACAAATGCAACCTTACCGCAATCAGCGGAAGAAACGGAGCGGGCATAGGTTCCGGATGTGACGTTATTTATTACACAAGCGTCTGCGGAAATATCACGATAAATTCGGGCACCGTTTATGCTCAGGGCGGTGACAGCGGCGCAGGTATCGGCAGCGGATATTACGAGGGTTCAACCTGCGGTGAAATAAAAATCACGGGTGGCGAGGTTACGGCAATCGGCGGCGGAAGTTCCGCAGGTATTGGTTGCGGATATCATAAAAGCTATATTGAAAACGATATGACTATCAGCGGCGGTACAGTTACGGCAGTCGCAGGCAGAAATTCATCTGCACTCGGTAGTGCTTATATTAACGGTTTTTACGGAAACATATACATAACAGGCGGAACAGTTTATCTGACCTGCACCCACGTTCAGGATGCTATTCATACCGCATACGAAACGGTTATCAGCGGCGGCGAGCTTCACGTCAATACGGAGTACGGCTTTGTTACGTCCAGATTTGAAAGCACTCAGGTGAGCAGCAACGGCGGCGATGCCGTGATTTATCTTGAAAGCACAGGCGAGCGAAAATATGAAGCATACTGGGCGGACGACGTCGGTTTTGATTCGGGCATTTTTTATCAGGACAAGGTCGGCAAGGTTTACGGCAAGCAGATTCTTTTCCCCGACCACGTTATAGGCGAAGGCTATTCGCTGACCGTGCCCGAGGGCGCAAAGCTTGAAATCAACAGGGGTATGGCGTTGATGAATAACGGCACTTTTCATATCCACAGCAGGGATTCCATAACCTATGGCGGCTCAATCATCGGCAACGGCACTTATACCATCGGAACGCTTGACGAAACTATGATTGTTGTGCCCGAAAACCTTGTTTACAGAGGCTCCGACCTTATGCAGACAGCACTTTCAAAAATTACCGCAAAAAAGAAACTGCACGGCAGAGATTTTTATTTTGTGAATGAAAGTTATTCACTCAGCGTGGAAAAGTTTGACGGCGAGCAGTGGCAGACCGTTACTGTTATTGATGAAGCAGGCACTTACAGAGCCGTTTATTCCGACGGCACAAGCAGCTTCAGTAAAGAATTTACGGTTGCAAAGAATTATTCCGAGGCAAAAATAACCGTGCTCAAGCCGCAGACACGTTATCTTGAATACGGCAAAAAAATAACGCTTTATGCTAACGCAACAAATTTGCCCGAGGGTGCAAAAATCAGGTGGGAAATCGTTGACGGCAGGGGCGTTAAACTTGAGCCGTCGTCTACGGGATTGAGCTGCACCGTGACCGCAACTGTTGACGGCGATGCCGTTATTGAAGCGTATCTTGTTGATAAAAACGGAAACCGACTTAAGGATATTGACGGCAAGGCGATTGCCGACAGGGAAGGAATAAGCTCCGAGGTCAATGCGTGGATGATGATTATTTGGTTTTTCAAAAAGATTTTCGGGTTGATGTAATGTGTTTTGTAACGAATATTTGTAGGGGACGGCGACTCGACGTCCCGATGTGTGTAAACATATAACAATTCAGACCTGTGGTCTGACGGGTTGTCGGGGTCGCCAACCCCTACATTTGCCTCGATAAAACCAAATCCCACGGCAATTCCGTAGGGGACGGCCTCTGTGCCGTCCCGCTTCGTGTGCCAACGGCACACACGGACAGACACGGAGGTCTGTCCCTACAAATTTACATAAAAATCGGGTCATCCGCCCCGAACAATGATATCGTAGGGACAGCCCCTGCGGCTGTCCGAAACTTTGTGCGCTTTGAAACTTAATGAATAAAGAATATTGAACAAATAATAGATTTCAGTGCAGGGACGGATGTTATACGCCCGAAAGCTGCACAATATAGTTGGAGGACAACGTAGGGCGGCTTGCCCACAAGCCGCCGTGAATTTTATAACGTTGAACGGCGGGATGAGGGCATCCCGCCCTACACTGTTGATTTTCATATTGTACTTGATTTTGCGTTGCAATCCTCAGGCGTACCGCCGGCTCCTTTGTGAACTCCCTCAGTCACTCCGTGACAGCTCCCTCAAGAGGGAGCCAAATCGCCCAAGAGGTAAGCAATATTGAAGCCAAAACCTACGGCAGCATCGTAGGGGCGGCGTTGCGCCGCCCGTAAGAATCCCAAGAATATCAAAGGGTTCAGGGTAGGGGCGGATAAAATCCGCCCGAAAAAGTTCAATTAAAAATTGCACACAAAAAAAGACTTGCAAAGGCGGTTAACCGATGCAAGTCTTTTGCTTTTATTTAACTTAAATTATTTGTAAAGAGGACCGTAGTTTTCGCAAGCTCTGAAGTCTGCGCCTTCAAGGTCCTTTGTGCCGAATGCACCCCAGCAAGCAGGACGGAAAATCTTTTCGTCGGGAACGTTGTGGAGAGCAACGGGGATACGGAGCATTGATGCCATTGTGATGATATCTGCGCCGATGTGACCGTAGGAGATTGCGCCGTGGTTTGCGCCCCAGTTATTCATAAGGTCATATGCTGACTTGAATGCGCCTTCGCCTGTGCATCTGGGTGCGAACCATGTGCAGGGCCATGTGTAGTCTGTTCTCTTCCAGATGATGTCTGAAACTTCGTCGGGAAGGTTAACTGTCCAACCTTCAACAATCTGAAGAACGGGACCCAGACCCTTAACAAGGTTAAGACGGATCATTGTTGCAGGCATTTCTGCTCTGGTGAGGAAACGTGATGAATATCCGCCGCCTCTGAAATAGCCGTTGTCTGCTGCGTTCCAGGTTGTTGCTTCAAGAATCTTGTCAGCGTCTTCTTCTGTAACGTTATACCATTCTTTCATAATGCCGTTGCCGTTTTCGTCCTTAACTTCGCCGCAAGCGTCAAGGCAGCAAGCGCCTGAGTTGATAAGGTGGATAAATCCGCCTGCTTCTGCAGCCTTGCCTTCGATGTCATAGCCTGTTACTCTCTTAACAGCGTCTGCGCTCCAGTGGGTACGAACGTCAGCAAACATCTGAGGTCTGTTGGTGAGCAATTTCATAAAGAGCATACCGATGCCGTTGAGAACGTCGTTTTCGGTTGCAAGGATGTAGGGCTCTCTGATGCCTTCCCAGTCGAAGGATGTGTTGAGAAGTGCTTCTGCAAAGTCAGCGTTGGGATAGAAGTCTGTCCACTGTCTCTGACCCTGGAAACCGGCTGCAATAGCGTTGTGGCCAACAGCTTCTTCTTCGCAGCCTGCAGGAAGATTATCGTTGCCGTTCATAAGGTCCTTGATGATGCACATCATCTTAACAACAAACTCCCAATCCTTTTCTTTCTGTTCGTCGCTCTTTCTTACGAATTCGGGGTTCTTGTCAAAGCCTTCCTTGCACTTTGCCTTTGTCCAGGCAAGAGCCTTCTGGAATTCAGCTTCGTCATAGATGCCTTCGGTCATTCGGCGGATGATTTCAACCTCGTCAACGGATTCAACTCTCATGCCGAGATATTCTTCGATGAAATCGGGGTCGATAACTGAGCCTGCAATACCCATGCAGGTTGAGCCGATCTGAAGATAGCTCTTGCCTCTCATTGTTGCAACTGCAACAGCGGAGCGACCGAAGCGGAGAAGCTTTTCTTTAACGTCGTCGGGCATTGATGTGTCGTCAGCGTCCTGAACGTCTTTGCCGTAGATGCCGAATGCGGGCAGACCCTTCTGTGCGTGAGCAGCAAGAACAGCTGCAAGGTAAACTGCGCCGGGTCTTTCTGTTGCGTTGAAGCCCCAAACACCCTTGATTGTGTTGGGATCCATATCCATTGTTTCGGAGCCGTAGCACCAGCAGGGAGTAACGGAAAGAGTGATGTCAACGCCTTCCTTTTTGAACTTTGCTGCGCAGGCTGCTGCTTCTGCAACTCTGCCGATTGTTGTGTCAGCGATAACAACCTTTACGGGTTCGCCGTTTGAATAGCGAAGGTTTTCTTCAAAGAGAGCCTTTGCTGCCTTTGCCATGTTCATTGTCTGGTCTTCGAGGGATTCTCTTACCTTGAGGGGTCCTCTTCTGCCGTCAATGATGGGGCGAATGCCGATTACGGGATAATCGCCGATAAGTCTGCTTTTTGCCATTTTAATCAAGTCCTTTCTATGTGGTGAAGTTTATTATTTTGTTATTTGTATGTCTTTGAAAGCAAAGTCATCAATGCTGAAGTATGTGACGGTTGTTTGATAAATGACTTTATATTCAAAAGAACCGTCAGGATTTATGGTGTTACTGATAATTTCTTTTTTAAATAAAGAACTATCAGAATCATACAAAACATATATGTCGTTATTGAATGTGGTTTTTAAAACGATTTTTTTGCCTGCTAATTCGGGGTCAGTATATCCCGTACAAACTACAGTAATTTCTGTAATGGTTTGGTCTATCGGTTCAGAAACATATGAATAGTCTTTATCATAACTGTACTTGTATGATACACTTTCTGAAATATCAGTTATTTGTGCCGAAGCACCATTAATATAAACATAATGTTCAGCAACAAACGGACCACAGCCAGGAGCTGCTGTTATTGGTTCATGTCTGCTAACGAGAGAAACAGGCACATAATTGTTTGGCGAAATGTAGTCATAGTAGCCAGAAATATTTTCTCGTACTAAAAATTTACGCACTGAAGAACCGTATTCTGTTAAATAACTTCCGACAGGGAGGGGGGTAAATGGATATTTGGTGGTAGACTCTTGGGTCGGAGGTTTTGTGGCTTTCGGAATGGTTGTTTTTATTTCGCTATACTGGGGATGATATTTTGAAACTTCTTCCTTCAGCTCAACAACTTCACTTTCAAGTAATGTTACTCTGTCTTCAACCGCCTGGTCAACTATTGTATAGCCGAATGTGCCAACAAGAATGGAAAGAGCCGCTGCAATAAATCTTTTCATCAATTTCATTGTTAGGTATGCGAAGAACGGTGAGGTTGAATTCTTCAAGGTTTTCGGTTCTGATTTTATCTTTCAGCATTTCACTTTCATTATAGTGTTGTGAGCCGTCAAGTTCAATAACCAAACGGACTTTTGCACAATAAAAATCAACAATATAGTTACCGATAGGTTTCTGGCGGTAAAATCTTACAGGGTATTCCCGAAGAAATTCAAACCATAGCTTACGTTCCCAAGGGGTCATATTTTTTCGAAAATTTTTTGCAAGAGTTACATTTGAATGCTTATAGGGTATCAAATATAAACCTCCTTTAAAAAACCTCACCGAAGCGGATTTTAAAGGGGCGAAAACCCCTCCGCCTCGCTTTGCTCGGCACCTCCCCTTCAGGGGAGGCTGAAAGCAGAGCTGAACTTTCTGCAAAATCGAAGCTGACTGTTTTGGCTCCCTCTTGAGGGAGCTGGCGGTACGCCTGAGGGAGTTAATAAAAATTGTTACGCAAAAGCTGATTAAATCCCTCCGTCTTTTGCTTCGCAAAATCCACCTCCCTTGAAAGGGAGGCTAAAGCAGCCGCAGGATTAATTGCCTACAACAGCCTTAAATCTCTCATATGCCGCTGTCCATTCGGCGGTGTTTTCGGGGGCGCATTCAACGGTGTTTTCGCTTTCGCGAACGATTTTTCTTGCTTCGTCAATGTCTGCGATTGCGCCGCAGGAGAGAAGCTGAACAAGAATATTGCCCAGAACCGTTGCTTCAATCGGACCTGCAACAACCTTTCTGCCGCAGGAGCAGGCGGTCATTTTGCAAAGGAGAGTATCTTTTGTTCCGCCGCCGATAACGTGGATTGCAGGATAGGTTTTTTCTGTGCATTCCTCAAGCTTTTCAAGGGTTAAGCGGTATTTCATTGCAAGGCTTTCATAGATGCAGCGCATAACCTCGCCAACGCTTTCGGGAACAGCCTGACCCGTTTTGCGGCAGTATTCGCGAACACGCTCGGGAATGTTGCCGTGGGGCACAAATTCGGGTGCATCGGGGTCAATGAAGCACTTGAAAGGCTCTGCCGCAAGGGCAAGTTTTTCAAGGTCTGCATAGGAATAATCGCTGCCGTGTCTGTTCCAGTGACGGCGGCTTTCCTGAATCAGCCAAAGACCGATGATGTTCTTAAGGAAGCCTACTTTTTCGTTGTAGCCGCCCTCGTTTGTGACGTTCATTGCAATTGATTTTTCGTCAACGATGGGCTTGTCAAGCTCTGTTCCGAAAAGTGACCACGTGCCGCTTGAAAGGAAGGCAAAATCGCCCTCTGTGCAGGGAACGGCGGTGATTGCGCTCTGTGTATCGTGACCGCAAACACTGATAACGTCAACCTCGGGAATGCCGCATTCGGCGCAGATATCGGCTCTGATTTTGCCCAGAACCGTGCCTGACGGAGCGATATCGCAGAGAAGTCTTGAGGGAATTCCGAGTCTGTCAAGAAGCGGAGTTGCCCATTTTTTTGTTTTGAGGTCAATCATCTGCGAGGTGGTTGCGATTGAATACTCGGTTGTCATTTTGCCCGTGAGCATATAGCCGAAAAGGTCGGGCATAAACAGAATTTTATCTGCTCTTTCAAGCAGGTGAGGACGGTATTTTTTGAGCGCATAGAGCTGATAAACGGTGTTGAGCTCCATAAACTGAATGCCCGTTGTGCCGTAAAATTCGTCGTTGGGAACGGTTTCGGCGCATTCTTCAATAAGACCCTTTGTGCGTTCATCTCTGTAATGAACGGGGTTTTCGAGCAGGCAGCCGAATTCGTCAATCAGACCGAAATCAACGCCCCAGGTGTCAATACCTACGCTGTCAAAGCCGCCGGCAAGATTAGCTTTGACAATGCCCTGCTTGATTTCGTGAAAAAGGCGCAGAACGTCCCAATACATTGTGTCGCCGACCTTGACGGGATCGTTTGAAAAGCGGTGAACCTCTTCGAGCGTAATCTTTTTGCCGTCAAAAGAACCGAGAATGGCTCTGCCGCTTGATGCGCCGAAGTCTATGGCAAGAACTCGTTTGTTCATTTTTATATCCTTTCTAAGTGAATAATGAATAGTGAAGAGTGAATAGTTTCGGGTGGGCTCTGCCCACACCCGTATTTTATAATCGGTCAAAGGCGAAGCCTTTCCTTAACTTTTCACTATTCGCTTTTAGCTTTTCACTTGAACAATTACTGAATAACAACGCCTTTTTTGAGGATAATGTTTGCATAAATTGCGGTTTCGCCTGTTGCGATGATTGCATAAGCGTCTCTTGCTCTTTCATAGAATGCAAAACGCTCAACAAGCTCAAAGTTCTTTTCGCCTTCTTCTGCAACAACGGTCTTTTTGTAATCAGCCCAGATGGGAGGGGGATTTGAAGCGTCGCCGTTATCCATAAGAGCAACGGGAGCCTCAACGTATGTATCAAGAGGCATAAGCTTAAGAATAGCTTCAAGAATTTCGTTTACGCCGTGGCCGTCAAGACGGACAAGTCTTTTTGCGTTGGCTGCTGCAGGGAAGTTGCCGTCGCCGATAACGATTTCGTCACCGTGACCCATTTCCATAAGGATTTTGAGAAGTTCGGGTGAAATGATGGGAGAGATGTTTTTAAGCATGGTGATATTTCCTTTCTTTACATTATTGCGTACATATTATACATATTGCTGTAGATGCCGTTTTTCTGCATCAGCTCTTTGTGTGAGCCTTGCTCCGCAACGCCGTCTTCGGTAAGAACAACGATTTTGTCTGCGTTGCGTATGGTTGTCAGACGGTGAGCAATGGTGAGAGTTGTTCTGCCCTTTGCAAGGCGTTCAAGCGATTCCTGAACAAGCTTTTCGCTTTCGTTATCAAGAGCTGAGGTTGCTTCGTCAAGCAGAAGAATCGGCGGATTTTTGAGAAAAACTCTGGCGATTGAAATACGCTGTTTCTGACCGCCCGAGAGCTTGATTCCTCTTTCGCCAACATAAGTATCATAGCCGTCAGGCAGGGCACTGATAAAATCGTGCGCACCTGCTTTTTTAGCCGCATCAACGAGCTCTTCGTCTGTAGCGTCAGCCTTGCCGTAAACAAGGTTATCACGGATTGTGCCGCTGAAAAGATAAACGTCCTGTGCAACAACACCGATGTTTGAACGCAGAGAGTGCAGAGTGATATCCTTTATGTTTTTGCCGTCAACCAGAATATCGCCGCTTTCGGGCTCATAGAAACGGGGAATAAGGTTACACAGAGTTGTTTTGCCGCCGCCGCTCGGGCCGACAAGAGCAAGGTTTTCACCCTTTTTGAGTTGAAGATTGAGGTTGTGAAGAATCTCTTTTTCGCCCTTGACGTAGCTGAAGCAAACGTCTCTGAACTCAATGTCACCTTTAACATCAGTGATGTCAACAGCGTTTTCGCAGTCAACGATATCGGCTTTTTCGTCCATAATTTCGGCAAAACGTTCAACGCCGGTTATGCCTCTGCTGAACTGCTCGCTGAAATCAACGATTGTGCGGATTGAGCCGAGAAGCGTTGAAATAAGCAGAAGGCTTGCGGCAAAATCGCCGGGAGAAACTATTTCTTCTTTCATAAGAAGCGCACCCATTGCAATAACGCAGATGTATGTGATGCCGTCAAGAAGCTTGACCGTTGCGTGGAATTGCGACATATATCTGTGGCTTCTGTTTCTGATTTCAACGTATTGCTTGTTGCCTTTTGAAAACTTTTCTTTTTCTGTTTTTTCGTTTGTGAACGAACGGACAACTCTTACGCCGAGCAGGCTGTCTTCAATGCGGGCGTTAATTTCGCCAACCTGGTGTCTGCCCTCTTTGAAGGTGTCACGCATTTTTGTTCTTGAGCGTTTGGTCAGGATTATCATAAACGGCATCAGAACAAAAATTGCGATAGCAAAACGGAAATCCATTGTTGCAAAAATAAAGAAGCTTGCAATGAATTTGACTATTGTCATAAGCAGCATTTCGGGAAAATGATGTGCCCATTCCGCAACGTCAAAAAGGTCTGACGTCATACGGCTCATAAGCTGGCCGACCTTTGTGTTATCAAAAAACGTGAATGAGAGTGTCTGAAGATGGTCAAACATATCCTCACGCATTGAATTTTCGATTTTTGTGCCCATTTTGTGGCCCCAATATGATTGGCAGAAGCTTGCGAAGCTGTCAATTCCTCTCAAAGCTACATAAGCAACGACGATTGTGATAATAAGGTTCACAGTCAGCCCTGCCGGGTCTGAAACACCCTGGTCCGTAATTCTGCGCACGATAAGCGGCAGAATGATTTCACACGCTGCTGACGTTGCGGCACAGGCAAGCACTATAAGCTCTGTGCCCAGATGCTTTTTCAGATAAGGAAAAAAACGCTTCATCAGCGAAATGTTTTGTTCTGCGGTCTTTTTTTCTTTCTTTTCCATTTTCTCTTTCTTTCCTTTGCTGTATGACGCCGGAAGCGGCGTTATGGTTAAAGCCTGCAAAATATCACTCTTTATTATGTAACAAAATTCCTGTTTTGTAAAGTGTTTTACTAATAAAATAAATTGTTAATTTATTTTTATATATGTTGACCTTATAAAATAAAGCTGATATAATATTACAGATTATAATGCCGCAAGTGTTGCCTTCGGGCAGCAGAAAGGAAGGTTTGTTATGATAAAGATTTCACCGTCAGTGCTTGCAAGCGATTTTTCGGCACTCGGCACAGAGGCAGTCAGGGTTGAAAAAGGCGGAGCAGATTATCTGCATCTTGACGTTATGGACGGCTGCTTTGTGCCGAATATCTCTTTCGGTGCGCCCGTTATTAAGAGCGTAAGAAGCAAAACAGACCTTGTTTTTGACGTTCATCTTATGATTCAGAATCCGCTGAAATATATTGATGATTTTAAAAAAGCCGGTGCGGATATAATCACTTTTCACTATGAAAGCTCATCGCCGGTTGATGAAACGGTTGATAAGATAATTGAAAGCGGCTGCAAGGCAGGCATAAGCATCAAGCCGGCAACGGCGGCGCAGGAGCTTTTCCCTTACCTTGAAAAGCTTTCTATGGTGCTTGTTATGACGGTTGAGCCGGGCTTCGGCGGCCAGTCGTTTATGCACGACACAATGGAAAAAGTAAAGACCCTGCGTTCGGAAATCAAACGCAGAGGCCTTGACGTTGATATTCAGGTTGACGGCGGAATAAACGCCGAAACCGTTGAAATTGCGGCAGCGGCAGGCGCAAACGTTTTTGTTGCAGGCAGCGCTGTTTTCGGAGCAGAAAACCCGGCAGAGGTTATTGAAATGCTCCGTAATAAAGCTGAAAAAGCTTATAACTGATTTTTATGGAAGCACAGTGATTCAAGCGCATTGTTTTCTGCAAGCAGAGTCCAATGCTCACGGGTGAACTCCGCATCAAGGTTTTCGCATTTTCTGCATATGGCAAATTCACACAGGCGGTGTTCAAGCGAATGCAGCTCAAACGGCGAGCTTATCACGAGCCGGTATCTGCCGCCGTTTTCATAAAGACTGCTTTGCGTGCGGCAATCCGTTCTGCACTGCTCGGCGGCGGCAAACAAACCGTCAAGGCTTTCAAAATCACAGATAAGGTTACCTGCCTGTTTGATCAGCATAGGGCGGCGTGCTCTGACGGCGGTGTCAAGCAAGGTGAATATGAGTGCGCATCCTCCGTCTGCAAGCGGAGAAGCTTCGATAAGCATTCTGCGGGAGAGGTCAAGCTCTCTGCCGAGTTGTTTGCCGGCGGCATCAAGAACAGTCCAGATAACACGCCTTGTTTCGATTGAGGCATAGTCCATTTCCTCGTATGTAATATCCAGCTCAAGCATATCCGGTGCGGTGAGCTCAACAATAATCCTGTTTTCCGATGGGGAATTTATTTGCATAACGCATAACCTCCTTGTTGTGCGGCTACTAACTATAATATGATTTTTCTTTGCTGCGTGCAATGAATAAATAATGGAAGTAAAGAGGTGAGAGCATGGCAAACGGTGCCGTTAAAACGAACAAACACACAGCCAAAAGTATTTACGGCGATTATCTGCTGATGCTTTCTGTTCCCTGCTTTATGGCTTATTGGTATTACGGCGTGCGGAGCCTGCTTGTTATTGCGGCAAGCGTTGCTTCAGCGGTGATAACCGATATCCTGGCAGGCATAATAGTTAACAGAAAAATAGATATTGATGACCCCGGAAGCGTTTTCACAGGGGCGGCAATTGCGTTGATGATGCCTGCAAGCGTGCCGTATTACGTGCCTGTTTTCGCTTCGCTGTTTGCGATTGCGGTTGTTAAAATACCGTTCGGCGGCAGCCTCAAAGTGCCGTTTGTTCCTGCGGCGGCAGGATTTGCATTTGCAAGTGTTTGCTTCAGCGAACAGGTTTTCACATTTACGGCAGGCACAAGAGGAAGTCTGTTCGGAACAACATCTCTGGGCTCGCTGCTGATGAACGGCAGAGCAGTCTATGTGGGCGAATCAAGCATTTTTGATATTATCGGCGGCAACGTTGCAGGCCCTATGGGTACGGGTTGCGCTTTGCTGATGGTTGCCTGCGCAGCATATCTGCTCATCAGACGCCCCAAGGCGTTGATTTCGTCCGTCAGCTTTATAACGGTTTGTGTTCTGATGGTTGCTCTGTTCCCCAGAGTTACGGCATCGTTCAGAACCAACCTTGTGCCGGAGCTTTGTTCGGGTTCGCTTTTGTTTGCAGCGGTTTTCTTTGTTACTGACCCCGTAACTCAGCCTCAGAAGGTAATCAACAAGATAATTTACGGTGCAGTCTGCGGTGCGGCGTGTATGTGTATGCGTTTGCTCGGCGCATATGAAGAACCCGTTTGTTTTGCCGTTTTGCTGGCAAACGCTTTCAGACCGCTCATTGATTCTGCATTAAATAATATTACGAAGATTGGCAAAAAAGCATCATCCGCAGGCGGAAAAAAAGCTTCCCGTAAGGAGGTGCGTGCCGAATGAATAATTCCATTTCTTTTAAAGATGCAATGAAAAGGGGTGCTGTTCAGTATAACCCCGTTTTGGTTCAGCTTGTGGGTCTTTGCCCCGTTATTGCGGCATCAACAACCTTCACGCAGGCGGTTATTCTTTCAGTGGCGATGTGTGCGGAGCTTTTAATCATCAGCGTTATCGCAAACGCACTGATGAAGGGTTTGCCCCGCTGGATAAGAATGCCCCTTTATCTGCTTATCGGCCTGGCAATTGTTTGCCCTGCACTCTACTTTTTGGAAACTTATTCACTCAGCGGAATCAGTCTGAGCTTAAAGATTTATCTGCCGCTGACGGCAATAAACTCCGTTGTGGCGGTGCATTGCGAACAGGTTGCGGTTAAAAGCAGTATGAAGCTGACGCTCTATGATGCCGTGGCAAGCGGTATAGGCGGAACAGTGATTTTTCTGTTTGCAGGCGCAGTCAGAGAAATCCTCGGCCACTCAACCTTTGCGGGAGTCAGGCTTAATCTGCCGATAACTCTCAAGGGGATGACGCTGCCTTTCGGCTGCCTTATTCTTCTCGGCTTCCTTGCGGCAGGTCTTAAAAAATTCTTGATTTCCACAGGGTTCGGAATTCAGGAAGAACCCGTTGCTGAAGAAAAAGAAGAACCGCTGATAGAGGTGTCTGACGAAAGCTTCTTCGGAACGGTTTCTGAGCCTGTTGCACAGCAGATTCCGCAGGAGCCGACTGTAACGGAATTTGTTGACGACGTTTTCGGTTTGGCAGAAACCGACTTTGAGGAATTTCTTAAAACCATAGGCATAGACATAAATGGTGAGGAGGGTCCGACGCAATGAAAATAATTTCGGATTTACTCATAACCGCATTGTTCACGGTCTTTGTTCAGAACCTTGTTCTCAGCTCGGGTCTTGGTATGAGCGAAGCAATCAGAGCTTCCAAAAAACCCGGTACTTTCGGCATAATCGCTGTTATGATTTCAACGTTTTCCGTGATAACAAGCGTTATCTGCAGCCTTCTTAACAGCGTTCTCAGCCTCAGCACCTTGCCGTTTGCAGGCAAGGCGGCTGTTTACGGCGGTATTCTTGCAGGCGTATACATCGTTGCCTCTCTTTTACTTAAGCTTATATTCAGAGTGAACGATAAATTTCTCGGCACTCTCGGTATAGCGGCGCTCAATACGCTTGTTTTTGCCGTTCCTTTTATCAACGATTCAGCTGCATATTCGTTTACGTTTGCTGTTGGCTCGGGTATCGGCGCAGGCATTGCGTTTGTTCTTGCGGCGGCACTCATAAGCAAGGGTTCTGCAGCGCTTGAAAAGAATAAAAATATTCCCGAAATGTTCAAAGGCACACCGGCAATGCTCATTTACGTGGGTCTGCTGTCGCTTGCTTTTGCGGGTTTTGCAGGCACTTCGCTGTTTGCATAAAAAACAAACTGTTCGCTGATAATTGCAGTGCAGCTTATTCAGCGGTTACGTCAAAGGTGAATTTATGGCAAAGAATAAAAGCAAAGGTGTTATTGAAAAAGCGCTCAAGCCTTCTCAGCGAGAGAGTATAACAGAGTTTTCGGCGCATTTCGGTTCTGAACCGAGCTATGAAGAAAAAGTCAAAGCAAGGCGGATAATCAGCATTATTCTTATTATTCTTGCCGTTACGGCGCTGATTGCCCTGGGGTATTTTGTAACCGACGTGCTTGTGCGTATAACAGAAATGCCCTATGAGCCCCCGGCTCTCTTTATTACTGAAACAGTTCAATAACGTTCAAAGGAAGCAGACAAAATGGAGTTTATCCCCTACAATTCAAGGCTTATATATCACAAATCACCCTTCGGTGCGGTTTGCGAGGGAACAGAGGTTACCCTGCGTATTGTTTTACCTGTCAGCTTCGGCTGCACGGGTGCAAGCCTCATTCTTGAGAGCGATAAGGGCGAAAAAACCGTTTGCCCGATGGAATGGGAAAGACCCGAGGGCGAAAATGAGGAGTGGTGGGCTGTCAGCTTCAATGCAGGAGAGCAGGGAATTTATTGGTACAGGTTCAGCATTAAGAATGCATACGGTGAAAGTCTTATAACAAAATCATTTGGCGGTGCGGGCAAAATCTCGCCCGACGGAGGCAGCTTCCAGCTGACTGTTTATTCAAAGAGTTTTGAAACGCCCGATTGGATAAAGGGTTCCGTTATTTATCAGATTTTTCCCGACAGATTCAATTTTTCGGGCAAATATAAAAACGACGTTCCGCCTGAAAGGGTTATGCGTTCAGATTGGGGCGGCAAACCGATGTGGCAGCCCGATTCAGCCGGCAAAATTTCGCAATACGATTATTTCGGCGGTGACCTTGAGGGCATAGAGCAAAAGCTGGATTATCTCAGCTCACTCGGCGTAGGCTGTATCTATCTCAACCCGATTTTTGAAGCGCATTCCAACCACCGTTACGACACGGCTGATTATGAAAAAATTGATATGCTTCTGGGTGATGAAAGCGATTTTGAATCCCTTTGTGCAAGTGCGCAAAAGCACGGCATAAAAATCATTCTTGACGGTGTTTTCAGCCACACGGGTGCGGACAGCCGATATTTCAACAGAGAAAAAAGATACGGTGACGGCGGAGCTTATAATTCGCCCGATTCGCCGTATTACAGCTGGTATAAGTTTAAAAAATATCCCGATGAATATGAAAGCTGGTGGGGGGTTGACATTCTGCCCGAAATCAGCGAAGAAAATGACGGATACATCGACTATATGGCAGGCAAAAACGGCATTCTGCGTAAATGGCTCCGGCTTGGCGCAAGCGGTTGGCGGCTTGACGTTGCCGACGAATTGCCGGATAAATTCCTTGATGCCCTGCGTTCTGCCGTTAAGTCAGAAAAGAGCGATGCCTATATTCTCGGCGAAGTCTGGGAAGATGCATCAAACAAGGTCAGCTACGGCGAGCGCCGCCGATATCTTCAGGGCGCACAGCTTGATTCGGTTATGAACTATCCGTTTGCAGATTTGCTAATCGGCTTTGCAATCAGCGGTGCGGCAGAGGGGTTCAATGACAGAGTTGCGGAAATCTGCGAAAATTATCCCAAGCCTGCGGTGGATTGCCTGATGAACCATATCGGCACTCACGACACTTGCCGTGTGCTTAACCGCCTTGCAACCGGCGGAGGCTATTATTCCGACCACCTCAACCGTTACAGCGGAGGTTTGACGGGGTGCGAAAAGGCTGAAGGCAAAAAACTTCTTAAAATGATTTCAATGATGCAGTTTACGCTTCCGGGCGTACCCTGTATCTATTATGGCGACGAAGCGGGAACGGACGGCGGCGAAGACCCGTTCAACCGCGGCTGTTACCCTTGGGGCAATGAGGATTCTGAGCTGACGGAGCACTATAAGGCTCTGGGCAGGCTTCGCAAAGAGCACTCTGTTTTCAAAGACGGCGACTTTGTTCCCGTTTCTTCTGTTCTGGGCTGCGTTGCCTATGAAAGACGGGGCAGAGGCGAGAGCATAATGACTGTTGCAAACCGCAACAGCCACCCGATAACCTATATTCTACCCGAAGACGGATATGAGGCGCTTATGGGCGGAGGAGTTAACGGCAGAGAGCTTTATCTTGATGAAAATACTGCGGCAATAATTATTAAGCGGTGATATATATGGCAAGGAAAAAGAACCTTGTGTTTGAAACCAAAAAGAGAAGATCCAGCGGCAGTTTATATAAGTTCTGGATTATTCTTGTTGCGAGCGTGCTGGCAATTCTTACCGTGTCGCTTGCTTTTATACTCGTGAGCAATGATTTTGATTTCAATAAGGCGTTTTTCGGCAATGAAAAAGAAGAGGTAACGCAGAAAGAAGAAGACGAAACTGTTCCTGTTTTGCAGAAAACAGAAAGAACGTTTCTGTTTATGTGCGCTGATGCTGACAGGCAGACGATACACTTTATGAACCTGATTAAGGTTGAAATCCCGGCAAACCGGGTGACGGTGCTTACTGTTGACCCCAATGAAGCTCTGCGTGAAGCGGAAAGTGCAACGGCGATTTATTCAAAAACAGGCGAGAGAGGGCTTACCGCCGCTCTTGAAGAAGCATACGGTATTGACGTTAACCGTTATGCAAGTGCTACTCCAACACAGTTCAAATCAACTGTTAACTTCTTCGGCGGAATAAAAATCAATGTTCCCGAGCAGGTTGATTATAAAGCCGACGGCATAAACCTTGTGCTGATAAAGGGCGAAAAAACGCTCAACGGCGATGAGCTTTATAAGTATATGCTCTATCTTAACGACAGTGCGGCAAACGGACCTGAGAAGCAGGCGCAAACAATGCTTGAAGTTCTCAGCGGTGTGTTCAGACCTGAAAACACTGATAAAAGCGAAAAGATTTTTTCACAGATAACAAACAATTTCACAACGGATATATCCGTTGTGGATTTGAGGGCAGAGGAGGACGGCGTGCAGCAGCTTATGCAGGAAGGCATAAAGAGCGCTGTGGTTGCCGGGTCACCCGAAGAATTCAGAGCGACGGATAACCGCAGATACTCTGAATGACGGCAGTCAGGGAGAAAACAATGAAAAGAATTCTTATGTGTCTGGCAGCGGCTGTTTCGCTGGTGCTGGTGGCGGCAAGTGCGCTGATGTTTGTTACGGATATCGAAAAGAACACAGAGGAGCCGATAATAGACACAAGCGAGCCTGCACTTGAGCTGACGGACTGCGGAAGCAACTATAAATTCTGGTTCAATCAGCTCAGCAATGAAGAAAAACACGCATATAATTGCATTCTTCAGGAAATCTATGAAATGCCTGAAGAAATTGAAATAAACCGTATCGACTCGGAGATGCTGGACAACGTGTTTTATGCGCTTCTGAGCGATAACCCCGACCTGTTTTTTGTGGGCAGAAAATGTGTTTTGCGTGCCGAGGGTCAGGAAACGTGGTTTTCGGTGGACTATATCGTTGATAAAGACGATTATGAAGATATGAAAGCGGAGCTTGAAGAAAAGTGCGAAGAAATAACGGCAAGCTTCAGCAACCCGTCTGACGCATGGCAGACAGAGCTTGAAATTCACGATTACGTGGTGGATAACTGCAATTATGTGCTCAGCGATGACCTCATCGGCTCAACGGCATACGGCGTTCTTGTCAACGGCAGCGGAGCCTGCGAGGGATATTCAAAAGCGGCGAAGCTCCTTTTGGATTATGCGCAGATTGAAAGTGCTGCCATAAGCGGCGAAGCCAAGAGCGAAACAGGCGAAAAGCAGCCGCATATGTGGAACGTGGTTAAGCTCGGCGGCAATTGGTATCACCTTGACTGCACGTGGGATGACCCCATTGACAAAGCCGGCGATATCACAAAAGCCTACACCTATTTCAATCTTGATGATGAAGGAATATCCGTTACGCACTCAAAGTTTTCACACGATTTCGGGTGTACTGAAACAGAAGAGAATTACTTTGTGAAAACAGGAGCTTATTTTGAATCTTACAGCCGCTCCGATGAAAAGAAGCTGGCTCAGATTATAGCTGATGAGCTTAACAGAGGCAATAACACGGTGTATTTCCGTTTTGCAGACAAAGAAACTCTTGACTGTATGGTTGAGGAAATGATTGAAAACGAAAGAATGTATACCGTTTTGAAACTTGCAAAAAACAAATCAGACAAAAAGATTTTAATCACCTCGGCAAAATACATTGTTGATGATGAAATGCTGTGTTTTGCCATTGTGCCTGAATACCGCTAATGAGAGGAAGGTAGCTGCCTTATGGATAAACAAAGAATAGAAGCGGCGGTCAGAGAAATTCTTATCGCTATTGGTGAAGACCCTGACAGAGAGGGTCTTGTTGAAACTCCCACAAGAGTTGCCCGAATGTATGAAGAAATTTTTTCGGGTCTTGAAGATGAACCGACCCGTCACCTCAAGCTTTTCAATGAAAAAGGCAATGAGGAAATGGTTATTGTCAGAGATATTCCGCTTTATTCGATGTGCGAGCATCATCTGATTCCGTTTATGGGCAAGGCACACATCGCCTACATCCCCACCGACGGCAAGGTTATCGGCCTTTCAAAGCTTGCAAGAATAACGGAGAGCTTTGCCAAAAGACCCCAGCTTCAGGAACGTCTGACAGCGCAGATTGCCGATTTTCTTTTTGAACACCTTGAACCCAAAGGCGTTGCGGTGGTTGTTGAAGCCGAGCATCTTTGTATGACAATGAGAGGCGCAAGAGCTTCGGGTGCAGAAACACGCACCTCGGCGCTCCGAGGCATTATGCGTTCAGATGCAAGAACAAGAGCAGAAGCAATGTCTTTGCTGACTGGAGGAAGACCCTGATGTTTAAGGCTCGTGATTTTTCTTTGCCCCTGGGCAAAAGAACATATATTATGGGTGTTCTGAATTACACCCCCGATTCATTTTCAGACGGCGGCAAGTTCAACACGCCCGAGCAGGCGCTCCTTCACGCTCTGCGAATGCAGGAGCAGGGAGCGGATATGATTGATTTGGGTGCAAACTCAACCCGACCCGGTGCAAAAATTCTTACAGCATCGGAGGAGCTGGAAAGAATTGTTCCTGCCCTTGAAGCACTAAAAGGCAGGCTGAGTGTTCCGCTGTCGGTTGATACTTTTTATCCTTTGGTTGCGAAGGCAGCTCTTGAAGCCGGTGCAAGTATGATTAACGACGTCAGCGGAGAATTCAATGCCGAAATGGCTGAGCTTGCCAAAAAATACGGTGCAGGCTACGTGGTTATGCATAACCCCTGCGGTGCGGATATTGTTCAGGAATATAAAGACGGCGTTGTGAGCGATATCAGAAAACTGTTTCTTGATGCTCTGAGTCTTGCGGCAGAAACGGGTCTTTGCAAAGAACAGCTTTGCTTTGATGTGGGTCTCGGATTCAGCAAGAGCTATGAGGATAATCTTGAAATTCTCCGTAACCTTGAGTGGCTCAAGTTTAAGGGCGTTCCGCTGCTTGTTGCGGCATCAAGAAAAAGATTTATCGGTACTGCAAGCGGAGAGGAAAACAGCGCACTGCGTGACCCCGGTACGGTTGCGGCTCACACGGCGGCTATTGCGGCAGGTGCAGATATCATAAGAGTTCACGACGTTGCAGGTGCTGTTCAAGCGGCAAGGGTTGCCGACGTTCTTTTCAGAAATCAGGGAGAATAAATGGATAAAATTTTAATCAGAAACCTTAAAATATTTGCTTATCACGGAGTAATGGAAGAAGAAAAGGCAAACGGTCAGTATTTTATATTTGACGTTGATGCTTTTGTTGATATTTCAAAGCCGTGTAAGAGCGATAATGTGGAGGATACGGTGAACTACGCTCTGATGGTCGAGTGCATCGCCGAAACCTTCACGGCACAGAAAGACGACCTTATTGAAAGAGCGGCAGATAGGGTTGCAAAAGCGCTTTTTGAATCGTTTGAAAAAATCAGCGAGCTTAACATTCTGCTCAAAAAACCCGATGCACCAATCAAAGCCGATTTTGATTGGGTCGGTGTTCAAATTCACAGAAAACGGGAGGATTATCTTGATGAGTGAAGCAGTAATTGCACTTGGCTCCAACCTTGGCAATAAAATTGAAAACATTAACGCTGCCGTCAGAGCGATTGCCCGTTTGTCGGAGGTAAAAATTCTCAAAGCTTCGTCGGTTTATGAAACAGAGCCGATTGGCTGCGATGAAGACAGTGATAAATATTATAATGCGGCAATTCTGGTTGAAACCAACGCCACGCCTGCGCTTCTTCTGGGCGAATGCCTCGGCATTGAAGCGGCAATGGGCAGGCACCGCACCAAAAAGAACGAGCCGAGAATAATTGACCTTGACCTGATTCTTTATGAGGGCTTCAAAAGCGAAAGCTATGAGCTGACCTTACCTCACCCGAGGGTTCTTGAAAGAGCGTTTGTTATGGCACCTTTGCTGGAGTTTTATCCCGCAGGCAGAGCTCCGGGTCTGTTTTTCGGGCCTCATCTCAGGGATTTGGGTATGGACGGCGTAAGAAAAACCGAAAAAGAAATAATAATCCCTGTTTATTGAGAGGTGCTTAAAATATGTCATCAACAATTTGCGATAACTGCGCCTATTACGATTATAACGAAGAATACGAGTGCTATGAGTGCGGCGTTAACCTTGATGAGGACGAGCTTTACAGATTTATGCAGGGCGGTTCATTCGAGTGTCCGTACTTTACACCTTACGATGAATATAAAGTTGTCAAAAAACAAAACTGATTAATTACGGAGGATTTTCTCTATGAGTGAAAAGAAAAATGCAAAAAACAAAGCAAACACACCGGATTATGCAAACAAAAAAAAGCAGGCAAAGAAACAGCAGCAAAATAAAAAAATAATTATGGTTGCCTCAGCTGTTGCAGCAGTTGTTGCGGTTATTCTGCTGGGTGTTTTTGTTATAAAGCCAATGGTTCAGAAAAACGGCGGTGTAACATCCAACGGTTCATCAACAACTCAGGCCGACGTTACCGTTACGGCAAAGCCTGCCGTTACCCATTCATTTGAAACGGTTACGCCTCCTGAAGACAGCGACTATGAATACGTTGATTACAGAGGTCTTCAGATGCCTGCCGAGGTTGCCGTTATCCTCAATCAGGCAGAGATTGATAACGCCGAAGCCTGCGAAAAATACGGCGTGGCAATGAGCATAGGCAATTATCAGGTTTCACGCCCGAGATTTGAAATGTACTATAACTATGCCTGCACAGAAAAAACCAGCGAAAGCCTTGCAATGGATGCCAACAAACAGATGAATACCACGGGATTTGACTATAACAAAGCACCGTCTGAACAGAAATATCCCGGCAGCACTGATGCAAATTACACCTGGGCAGATAAATTTACAGATGATGCCATAGAGGATATGCAGTTCTATTTTGCCGCTTTTGAATATGCGGTTGAGAATAAGATTCAGCTTTCTGACGGCACTTTCCAGCGTATGATATATGAATATGAAAGAGCAATTGAAAGCGCAGAAAACAATGGACTCAGCCTTGACGCATTCCTTGAAACAAAGGTTGCCGAGAATATGACTTATGAAATGTATGCTGCACATTGCATTATGAGTTATTATGCAGCGGAGTATCAGGAGAGTGAAATTGAAAGGCTCAGCAATTCAGTTTCCGACGCAGAGCTCAAAAACTACTATGCAAAAAACAAGACTTCCCTTCAGGTTGCCAACGTCAGAGTTTATCCTATAGAAAAAGAATACACAGAAGCAGATCTTAACGCTGTTGTAAATGAAGAAACCTACCTTGCTTTTGCACAGAAAACCACCCCTTACAGCGTTTATGATGCAGAAACAGCAACCGAATATCTCTGGATTGATTATAATGCAATCGGCGGCACCTTTGGCGAAGAAATTGCAAAATGGATATTTGAGGGCAATGTTAAAAACGGAGATATCGGGCTGATTAAAGGCTCATTTTATGAGTGCTTGATTTATATTATTGATGCACCGTTTGAAATTGCAACCCATCAGGCACTTGTTTGTGAATTCCCCAACGGATACGGTGCAAACGAAACTATGATTAATGAAAACAAGGCATCTGCCGACGCAGCACAGGAAACTTATGCCGAATATGGTTCAAATAAAGCGGCTGCAATAAGAATGGAAGAAGAACTTTTCGGATTCAATCAGGCTGTTTCGGTCAGAGATTACGCTATTGAGATTGACGAGTGGGTGTTTGACCCTGCAAGAAAAGAGGGCGACAGCGTCAGAATTGACAACAAAGACGGTTCATATTTTATTGTTTACCTGAACGCAAACCCTGATGATTATGACTGGATTGACGTTGCAAGAGGTTCAATGGGCAGCGAAAAATATGACAAGGCTTTTGAAGAAAGAGTCAACAAGGATTTTGTTTCCAAAAACAAAAACAGCGGCTGCGTTAATTCTGCACAGGAGCATTCATATAAAATTCTCAAGCCATATATTGAAGATCGTAAGAGCATGCTGAATATCTCCTGAAACAATGTATGAATATACCCGTGAAAGTTACGTCAGACTCACTTTGTTCGCTTTAAGGAGTTGAAAAAATGAAAATTTACGGCAGTGTATCCGAGCTTGTTGGCGGCACACCGCTTGTTGATTTTGCAAGGTTTTCGCAGGGGCTGCAGGCAAAAATCATTGCCAAGCTCGAATATATGAACCCTGCAGGCAGCGCAAAGGACAGAGTCGGCAAAGAGATGCTTGAGGCGGCTCTTGCCGACGGCAGAATAACAACTGATTCCGTTATTATTGAGCCGACCAGCGGCAATACGGGCATCGGCATAGCGTCGTTTGCGGCGCAAAAGGGAATGCGTGTGATTATAACAATGCCTGAAACAATGAGCGTTGAGCGCAGAAAACTGCTTGCGGCTTACGGCGCAGAGCTTGTGCTCACAGACGGCGCAAAGGGAATGCCGGGCGCAATAGAAAAGGCAAACGAAATTGCCGCCGAAACTCCGGGCAGCTTTATTCCTGCACAGTTTGACAACCCGGATAATTCCGCAGCTCATTACAAAACAACAGGCCCCGAAATCTGGAAGGATACCGACGGCAAAATTGACTTTTTCGTTGCCGGTGTCGGTACGGGCGGCACAATCACGGGTACGGGCAGATACTTGAAAGAAAAGAATCCCGATATAAAAATCATTGCAGTTGAGCCAAAGGATTCGCCGTTTCTCTCAGAGGGCAGAGCAGGAGCTCACGGTCTGATGGGCATTGGTGCAGGCTTTGTGCCGAAAATCCTTGATACGGCAATATACGATGAAATCATAACCGTTTCAACCGAAGAAGCTTATGCCGCTTCAAAGAAAACGGTCAAAACTGAAGGTATTCTTGTTGGTATAACCTCGGGTGCAGCGCTTTATGCGGCATCGGTTATAGCATCGAGACCCGAAAACGCAGGCAAAAGAATTGTTGTCCTCCTGCCCGACGGCGGCGAGAGATATCTTTCAACCCCGATGTTTGAATAATCCGTATTACGGCAGACGAGTTTACGCAGATATAATAGAATTATAATCGGGTGCGGGCAACGCCCATTCTTAACTGTTCACTTTTTGTTATCCACTAAAAAAGAGGTGTATTATGTCACAAACCTCAAATTTAAAAACCAACCCCGATGCCTGTCCGCTTGCCAAAAAATGCGGCGGCTGTCAGCTTCAGAATATGACCTATGACCGCCAATTGAAGTGGAAACAGGCACGTTGCGAGATTTTGCTCAAAAGGTTCGGCAAGGTTTCGAAAATCATCGGTATGGACGAGCCTTATCACTATCGCAACAAGGTGCAGGCGGCTTTCGGCAGAACCAAAAGCGGCAAAATCATTTCAGGCGTTTATCAGTCGGGCAGCCACAGAATCGTTTCTGTTGATTCGTGTATGACCGAGGATGAAATTGCCGACAGAATAATAGTCGATATCCGAAATATGGTTCCCAAATTCAAAATCTGGACTTATGATGAAGATAAGGGCACAGGCTTTTTGCGTCACGTTCTTGTGAAAAGAGGTTTCACAAGCGGCGAGGTTATGGTGGTTATCGTCGGCGCAAGCGGATATTTTCCGATGAAGAAAAAATTCACCGCAGAGCTGCTTAAGCTTCACCCCGAAATAACAACGGTTGTTCTTAACATCAACCCCAAAAACACAAATCTTGTTCTGGGCGATAAAGAAGAGGTTCTTCACGGTAACGGATATATTGAAGACACGCTTTGCGGCTGTGTTTTCAGAATTTCGCCCAAATCGTTTTATCAGATTAACCCTGTGCAAACGGAAAAGCTTTATAATAAAGCGATGGAGCTTGCACAGCTTGATTCAAAGTCAAGAGTTATAGATGCATACTGCGGCATAGGCACAATCGGTCTGGTTGCGGCAAAAACCGCAGGCGAGGTTATCGGCGTTGAGCTGAACCCCGACGCAGTTAAAGATGCAATATCAAACTGCAAGCGTAACGAAATGAAAAACGCCAAATTCTATTGCGCAGACGCAGGTGATTTTATGGAAGCTCTGGCAGATGAGGGCGAGAGCGCAGACGTTGTTTTTATGGACCCTCCAAGAGCAGGCAGCAGCAAAAAATTCATTGAGTCGCTTGCAAAAATGGCTCCCGAAAGAGTTGTTTATATTTCCTGCAACCCCGAAACGCTTGCAAGGGATTTGCAGTTGATAACAAAAAAGGGTTATGCGGTCAGAGCAATTCAGCCCGTTGATATGTTTCCGCACACCAATCATATAGAATGTGTTGTTTCTTTAACAAAACGTTAATTTGATAAAAATCAGAAACAAGAAAGGGGGAACGCATATGAGCACAAGGGAAGAGCGCCTTGCGGTTTTTGAAGGCACACGCAAATTATGCAACAGCAACCCAAAGTTGGTCAGAGCAATTTCAAAATCAATAAATGAGCAGAAAATTTATTGGGAAGATGATGCGGTTGAATGCCCCGAAGCCGTGCGGAGCAAGCCGTTTGAGGCGGTGATATCTCCGAAGAAAACTCTTGAAGCGGCAAAAAAATATGCCGAAGCAGGGGATAGGGTGTGCGTTCTCAATTTTGCCTCCTCTGTTTCACCCGGCGGCGGAGTTGTAACGGGCGAGCAGGCACAGGAGGAATGCATCTGCCGCTTATCAACGCTCTGGTTTGCTCTGAGCGATAAGGAAACGGCAGGCAGGTTTTACGATTATCATTGGGAGCTTATTAAAAAAGGCAAGATGAACCGCCGCAACAGGGATGACATTGTGTTTACCCCCGATGTTTATGTTGTGCGTGACGAGGCGGACAATGAAAAAATGATGCCTGAGGATAAATGGTACAAGGTTGATGTTATCACCTGTGCCGCACCCGATGTGCGCAAAACGGGAGATGTCAGCGAATACTGCCCCTCAGAGGATGAGCTGCAGAAGGTTTTTGAAATCCGATGGAGAAAAATTCTTGCTGTTGCAGCAAAGCACAAGGCGGTTGTGCTGATTTTAGGTGCTTTCGGCTGCGGAGTTTTTGCAAATCCGCCCGAGTTGGTGGTGCGTGCATTCAATAATGTTGCAGGCGAGTTTAAATGCCGCTTTAAAACTGTTGAGTTTGCAGTTTACACAACGGACAAAGAAAGCAAAAATTATAAGGCTTTCGGTAATATAAAGATTAATTAATAAAGGAGTGTAATTTATGGAATTTTATTGCCCTAAATGCGGTTATGCCAACAGCAACCGTTCTGATATAGCGTGCAGTATGTGCGGTTATGTATGGGACGAGCGCGCTTACGAGGCTCTGAAAAGGAATAAAGCAGATAACAGTGCCGATAAATCAAAGAATAAAAAAGGCAAGGAAAAAGGGGACAAATGAGATGAGATTTGTTTATAAGTCCGGAACGGCAAACAAAGCATCACAGAACAGAACAAATAAAATAGTATACTCGGCAAGCAACAATAATTCTGCTGATTATGTTAGTGAGGAATTTGCACACCTGGTGCCCTATTTTCAGCGATATAAAGAGAGGCATCCTAATTGTACATTTAAAGAGTATGCAGAGCGGGCAAAAGACTGTTATCCCGGAAAATACGAAACACCTGAAGCCGACCCGGATTTTGACAGAAATAACGAAGCCATACGTGGGGGTTACGCCTATGCATACAGTATTGCTAAAAACGGAGAGATTTATATAACTATCTGGCGATAAGTTGTTGTTCTTTTGCTGTAACAGAAAAAGGAAGGTTGAAAATGAGTTTCTTTGATAAATCAAAAAAGCTGTTCTTGGAAAAAGATTCGGTAAACGTAACACCACAGAAGAAAAGTAATAACACAAGAAGTGAAGTCCCGCAGGTCGAGATGGTGGATTTGATTATTCCAAAGGGAACGACGGAAATAAAAGCTTGGGAGTTCAGAAGCCGAGATGATATCAGTTCTGTTGTTATTCCTGAAGGAGTAAAGAAAATTGGTGATGAAGCTTTTTGCTGGTGTAAAAATTTAACCGATATTGTTATTGCTGAAAGTGTAACAGAAATAGGGGAAGGTGCATTTAGTTGTTGCAAAAGCCTTACTCGTGTGAAAATTCCTAAAGGAGTGAAGACTATTGGTAAGAAAGCTTTTAGTCATTGCAAGAATTTAACCGATGTTGTAATTCCAGACAGTATTACTGAAATAGGAGAATTGGCATTTTTATCTTGCGATAATCTGAAAGGTGTTTACATCAGTGATTTAAGTAAATGGTGTGGTATAGATTTTGTAGAAGAGCCACCCTACAAAGCTGGCGGCTGGACAGAGGCGGCAAGTTCGAATCCCTTGGCTTATGCAGGAAATTTGTATTTGAATGGTAATTTGATAAAAAAACTTGCAATACCTGAAGGTGTAACACATATAACGAAAAATGCTTTTTGGGGTTGCCGCAGTTTAACTGATGTTGTTATTCCGGAAAATTTAACTTTTATAGGTACAGGTGCGTTTGATGAGTGTGTAAATCTTAAGGGAGTGCACATCAGTAATTTATATAAATGGTGTAATATTGAATTTGGTAATAACCGTTCCAATCCTCTGTGTTATGCAGGGAATTTGTATTTGAATGGTAATTTGATAAAAAAACTTGCAATACCTGAAGGTGTAACACATATAACGGAAGATGCTTTTTATGGATGCAACAAGTTGGAGAAAGTGATTATACCCGAAGGTGTAACAAAAATAGGAGCGAGTGCGTTTTCAGATTGCACAGGATTAACCTCAGTGGTATTTCCGAAAAGCATGAGGGTGATAGATACGTGGGCATTCATGAGGTGTGCCGCACTGAAGGAAATAATAATGCCTGAAGGTGTTACGGAAATAGGACGGGAGGCATTTGCTCAATGCTTCGCTTTAACAAGTCTGTTACTCCCCGAAAGTGTAAGCCGGATAGGAGATTATGCGTTTTCAGGATGTGAAAACCTTGAAAAAGTGCACCTGCCTGATAGTGATGTTCTCATGTGGGACGATACTTTTTACCGCTGCAAAAATCTTGATGAAGAAACTCGACTGAAGATACAGCAAATTGCAAAAAAGAGATATGTGCCTAAGTATACGAAGATAATAGAAAGCGGATATGAACGCTGGATGAAAATTAATTAAGGGAGAAAAGAAAAATGGAAACAAACTACACAAAAAGCGTAACAGGCGTGGTAATCAAAGACGGTAAGGTGCTTCTTGCAAGGCATACATACGGTGCAGGCAAGAATATGCTTGTTGTTCCCGGCGGATATGTTGATTACGGCGAAGCTCCCGAGGATGCCGTTAAAAGAGAATACCTCGAAGAAACAAAAATCGTTGTTGAGCCGAAGGAAATAATCGGCATACGCTTCAATATGCACGATTGGTATGTTGCCTTCCGTGCGGAATACGTTTCGGGCGAGGCTGTAACAGACGGCGACGAAAACAGCGAGGTAATCTGGCTTGATGTTGAGGAAGCACTCGGCCGTGACGATGTTGCTAACCTCACAAAGGAGCTCATAAAGCGTGCCTATTATTCAAAGACCTGCCTTGTTGCAGATGAAACCTACGCCGAAAGCGGAAAATACGCACCCTATTCCTTTTATGCGGTGCCAATAGAATAAAGCAGCTGAACACATAAAATCTGCGGAGCAAAACGGAAACAGAATAAAGTTGATTGACGAGGGATGAAAAATGAATGATATGACAGTTTATTACGCACCTAAACCGGTGCAGACGTCGAGGCTGCTGATTGTTGACAGCAGGAGAGTGCCGGTTGTTGTTTCGCTTAAGGGCAGTATGACTCTGGGCAGAGAGTATGCCGAAGCAACAACGGATATCAGGGTGAACTCGGGTATTGCGGGCAGACGCCATGGCGAGTTTTTCTTTGATGCCGCAAGCGATTCATACTATTATATTGATAACAACTCAACAAACGGAACTTACATTAACGGCTATAAGCTGCCTCCCTTTAACGAGAGAGGAACACAGCCCTACAGACTTTCTGACGGTGACGTTATCCGCATTGACTGCTCCGAGCTGAATAACCCCCATCCGCAGGCGGTGCTTATGGTTTTCAGCCGCAGCATGAAGCACAACGAAAAATGGGAAACTTTCAGAAATATCAGCAGCCACGGCACTGTTACCATAGGCAGAGGAAGCCAGAACACCATCTGCCTGCAGGATATGATGGCTTCAAGAGAGCACGCTCTTATCAACGCCACGCCGCAGGGATTGTTTATTTATGACAGAGGCAGCCAGAATAAAACCATCGTGAACGGTGCTATGCTTTTTAATCCCAGACCGCTCAATAACCTTGACGTTATCAAAATCGCAAACACAATGCTTGTTGTTATCGGCGACGATATTCTTTATAACAATCCGGGTGAGCGTTCAGGCACACTGTCTGTTTACATAGCGAAGAAAGACGTTAACTTCGGCAGAAAAACGCTCATTAAGGATATCCGTTTTGAGGCAGAAGCAGGCGATTTTATTTTGATTCTCGGCGGTTCCGGTGCAGGTAAAACCACTCTTGTTAATGCGATTCTCGGTGACGGAAAAGCAGAGGGCGAGGTTATTCTTGACGGACAAAATCTTTACCAGAACTTCAAAACGATGAAATCGCAGATTGGTCTTGTGCCGCAGTTTGTTAACCTGCGTGTTAACGATAAGGTTAACCAGACTCTTATGGATATTGCTCAGATAAAGCTGGACAGCAGGTATTATTCAAAAGAGGATATGCAGAAGCGCATTGATGACGTTATGGAAAAGGTTGGCGTTAAAAACCTTGAAAACCACCTGATAAGGCAGCTTTCGGGCGGCCAGAAAAAGAAGGTATCCGTTGCGGCGCAGCTTGTCGGATTCCAGAAGGTGTTCATTTGTGACGAGCCTGACTCGGGCCTCGACGCGGCATCAAGAGTTCAGCAGATGGAAATTCTCAAAGAAATTTCCAACAACGGCAAAATCGTTATGGTTATTTCTCACGAGCCCGACGATGCGGCAGACCCTGAAACAAATGAAATCCTTTTCACCAAAGTTATCGTGCTTGCAAAGTCAAGCCGTGATAACGCAGGTCATCTGGCATTTTTCGGCAATCCTTATGATGCTTTGAAGTATTTCAACGTAACAAAGCTTCAGGATATTATGAAAGAAATCAACCCCCCTCACGAGGGCGGCAGAGGCAGAGCAGATTTTTACATTGACAAATATACAGCAATAAAGGCAGGTAAGTGGATTGAATAACGTATCATATTTAAAACAGACACAGGTTTATTTCGGCAAAATATCACGAATAGCAATAAGAGAAAAGGTGTGGAAGTTTATTCTTTTTGCCGCAATAATCGGAACAATCGTTGCGGTGGTTACGGGTGAGAATATGTTTGAATCCTTTGAGCAAACAAAGTCGGGCTTTTTCACCCTTGCATCGGCTTGCATTTGGCTCGGCATCTTCAACTCAATTCAGAGCATTTGCAAAGAACACGATATCATTCGCTCCGAATACAGGCAGGGTATGAACCTTGCTTCATATGTAACCGCCAACGTAATGTGGCAGGCAGTGCTTTGCCTTGTGCAGACGGTGCTTATGTTTATTATCTGCCTTATTTTCGGATTCTTTTCAGGCGGACCGTCTGACGGTGCTTTTCTGCCTGCATTTATGGAGAACTTCATAACGATGTATCTTCTCACCTTCGGCTCGGCGGTGCTCGGCATTATGGTATCCTCTCTCTCAGGCACCCCCACAACTGCTATGACGATAATGCCTTTTGTGCTTATCATTCAGCTTGTTATGAGCGGCGTTTTGTTTGAGCTTAAAGATGCTGCCGATGTGTTTGCAAACGTAACGTACAGCAAGTGGGGTATGTCCGCTTTTGCTGCAACGGCAGATATCAACGAAGAAACCGAATATAAAATCATTGTTGAGCTTGAAGATGATGATGACCCCCAAAATCAGATGATTGCGGAATCATTAAAAGAATCAGGCAACTTTGAAGAAGTTGATGAATACGAAGGCACCACCGAAAACGTTCTCGGCTCGTGGTTTGCCTGCCTTGTTATTACCGTTGCCTGTGCGGGCATAAGCATACTGGGACTTCGCATCAAAAACAGGGATTCATAACGCCTGCACCTTGCACTGCGGCGCAAAGAATCCGCCAAAACAAAAACCAACCCCCGAAGATTGGCAAAACCTTTCTTCGGGGGTTATTTGTTACAGCCTGACAGTGAAAACTGCACCGCCGTCGGCTGCGTTATCAACTTCGATTTCTCCGCCGCAAAGGCTGAGAATATTTTTTGTAAGCGGAAGTCCCAGACCGTTGCCTTCTGATTTATGGGAGCTGTCGCTCTGATAAAATTTGTTGAAAATGCGGGATTTTTCATCTTCGTTTATTCCGCAGCCGTTATCGGCGACTGAAAAAACGGTTTTACCTGCCTGCGTTTTAAGAGAAACCTTAACAAGACCGCCGTCAGGGCTGAATTTGATTGCATTGTCGATAAGGTTGTTCCATACGTGAAACATCAGGCTTTTGTCACCCGTGTATTCAATTTCGTCGAGCTCAACGTCAAGCTCAATGTTTTTTGCGCTCCACTTGGGCTCAAGCATAAGAATTGCCTGCCGTATCTGTTCATCAAGGCGGTAGGTGGTTTTTTTGGCCTGAATTGCTTTGTTATCAACCTTTGAGAGCAGCAAAACGTTGCCAACAAGCTCCGAAAGCCGCTTTGTGCCTGCAAGAATCTTTTCAACGTATTCCGCTTCTGCCTCGGGGTCGGTGCAATCCTGCAGCAGGGTTGCATAGCCTTCGATGGCGGTTATCGGCGTTTTGATTTCGTGCGAAACGTTTGAAACAAAGTCGGTCTGCAGAGTTTCGGTTGCGTTGAGCTCACGAACCATCAGGTTAAAGTTTGTGTAGATATCCTGTATGGCTTCAAGCCTGCTTTCGGTTTCAATCTGCGTTTCAAAATCGCCATGAGCAACCTTCGTCATTGCCGTGCTGAGTTTTGTGAGGGGAGTGATAACGATTTTTGAAGCAAACGACATTACTATGCCTCCGGCGATAATGCCCACAAAGATAATCCAGAGCAGATTGGGCAGGCTTATCTGTACGTCAAAAAAATATTTGACTATGGCGGCGAGCAGAATTTCAAGAGGAACTGTTATGCCGAAGCCCACAAACACGCAGGAGAGAAAATAAGTCCACAGCTTTCGCTTGTTTTTGTTTTTCTGTTTTTTCATACCTTTTCCACCTTGTAGCCGACGCCACGCATTGTAACAATCCTGAAATCCTTGTTATCCTTGAATCTGTCACGCAGTCTGCCGATGTGAACGTCAACGGTGTGGGTGTCCGTTACGGAATCGTAACCCCAGATTTCGTCCATAAGCTGTTGGCGAGTGAAGATTTTGCCGGGGAAGGACGCCATTTTGTAAAGCAGCATAAACTCCTTCTGCGGCAATATCATACTTTCGCCGCTGCCTGTTACGGTGAGCGAATCGCACTCCATAACCGTTGAGCCGAAAGTGAGCCTGCGTTCGTTCATAACCTGTGCTCTTCTTAAAAGCGAGCCCACACGCAGAACCATTTCGTTAACGTTTATCGGTTTAATCATATAATCGTCCATACCGGATAAGAAACCGAGGCGCATATCGTCAAACGCATCCTTGGCGGTGATGGTCAGCACGGGTATGTTGTTGCCTGCACTGCGCAGGCTTTGCACAAGCTCGTAACCGTCCATAACCGGCATCATAATATCCGATATAATCAAGTCATAATAGCTCTCGTCAAGAGCGTCAAGAGCCTCTTTGCCGTTTGAAACGCCGACAACGGAATAGCCGTTTTTGAGCAAAACGTGCTTAAAAAGGTCACGAAGCTCAGCATCATCTTCGGCAATAAGAATTTTAAACATCTTTATCATCCTAAAATTTTTATAATGAAATTATTTTACACCATTGCCCCGAATAAATCAATAAGGGCAGATGAAATTCAACTGCCCTTTAAGTATCAATATCTGTTTCTTACTCTTTCGGCAAAGGCGGTCAGACCGTCAAGGCGAAGCTTTGTGCCGTTGTCAAGAACGGCGTCGCCGTAAAACCTGCCGAAAATCTGATGGCTGTCCTGCCCGATTAAACCTGCATTCCACACGTTTTTGTTATCATAGATTGGCTGAAAACGCATATCAAATCTGCCGTCGGAGCTGATGATGTGCCAGGGCTGCATAATGTTATCCGGTATATCGAACAAAACACGGTCAAGCTTGTGGCATTTACCGTCATAAAAAATCATATTTTCGCTTGCAGCGGATGTGTTTCCGAAGCCGTAGCCAAGGTTAAAGCCGAATTGTTTGCCGTTAATCACTCCGTTGCCCGAGCTCCAGTACCAGGTATTGTCATACGTCCATACACCTCTGCCCCAATCGAGGGTTGCAAAATCCTTTTCGGGGCTGAAAACGTGAATGTTGCCGTCGTAATTCACGTAACCGTCGGCAGGCAGACAGTTGATTTTCTGGTTATAATAAAACGCCTTGTCATCATCTTCCCACGGGGTGGCAATAACCATTGTGTCACCGCTGTAGTTATGCAAAAAGATGTCAAACTCAAGCTCGCCGTGAAGAGGACACGTTTTATATTTGCCTTTGAGTCTGCGACCGCCATTTTCGTGGGTGACAGAAACGGAGCAGAACTTTTTTTCAACGCAGATATCGCCCTCTCCGCTGTGTGTAGGCATATTCATTTTGCCCATCGGAAACGGAATCGGCGTTATGTATGAATGCTTTTTGCCTTCATTAAGATTATAAAAATTTGCGTTGCACAGACCCATATAGCGGTTGTCTGCAACGGTGAGCGAAAAAGCAACGCCGCTTTGGCTGACAATGCAATAATAATCCCATTCCTTGATTCTCAGCTTGTCCGCCTTAACGTCAAGCGGACTGTATTCCATTATCAGCTTCGTTGCCCAGCCGGGCTCAAGCAGTGTGCCCTCTTTACTGAGAAGCTTATGCGGTTTTTTTATTCTGTGATTCATATAACCAACCTTTGCAATTGAATGCAGGCAAGCAAACCAAGAAACACTTACCATATTAAGGTTAATTATAAAATGTCAATATCAACCAAACCTCAACTCAAGTTCAACAATTGTTGAGAAACGGGGTTCAAAAAGCTCTGCTTTTAATAAAATGAGCTTGCGTCGGCAAACGCCTCGGCAAGCTCTTCGGTTTTATTTTCAGTTTGAAAGCTTTGCCGTCTGGCGCTGAGCCATAACCAGCTTTGCATAAATGCCGTTTTGCAGCAGAAGCTCTCTGTGCGTGCCGACCTCTGCAATTCTGCCTTTTTCTATAACCACAAGGCGGTCTGCATTGCGCAGCGTTGAAAGCCTGTGGGCAATGGCAAAGGTTGTTCGGCCTTTGACAAGCTTTGAAAGTGCATCCTGAATCAGGCTCTCAGTTTCAGGGTCAAGAGCCGACGTCGCCTCGTCAAGAATAAGGATTTCCGGATTTCTCAAAACAGCTCTGGCGATGGAAATTCTCTGCCTTTCGCCGCCGGAAAGATTGTGGCCGTTTTCGCCGACGATGGTGTTATATCCGTCGGGTAATTTCATAATAAAATCGTGAGCGTTTGCCGCCTTTGCCGCCGCAATAACCTCGCTCGGTTCTGCCGTGCGGCGTGCATAGGCAATGTTATCGTAAATCGTGCCGGCAAAAAGGAAGGTTTCCTGGAAAACCACGCCCACCTTTTCTCTGTAATCACTCTGGCGCATCTGCTTAACGTCTTTTCCGCCAACGGTGATGCTGCCTGCGTCTGCATCATAAAGGCGCATTATCAGGTTGATGAGCGTTGACTTGCCTGCTCCCGAATGGCCGACAAGGCCGATCATCTCGCCCTGCTTGACCGTCAGGTTGATATCCTTGAGCACGGGCTCATATGCTTTGTAGCCGAAGCGAACGTCGCTGAACACGATGTCACCCCCAAGGGTTGCCTCAACGGGGAACTCGGCATCCGTAACGTTCTGCTTTTCATCAACAACCTCAAAAATTTTAATAAGGCTCGTTGCAACCTCGCCGAGTCTTCTGGGCAAGGTTGAAATCCAGCGCAGCGGTTGATAAATATAGGCAAGGAAAAGCGTGAATTCCAGCAGCTCACCAACCGAGATTTCACCGCGGATTGCCATTCTGCCGCCGAAATAGAGAACAAGAAATTCACCAACGCCCATAAAGAACGATAAGAAGGGAAAAACCTTTGCCCAGAGCTGTTCGTTGCTTGCCGATATTTCTGCAAGACGGTAGCATATGCTGTCAAACTTTTTGATTTCTCTTTCTTCGCTGCCAAAGGTTTTAACGACCCTTATACCTTTGACAATATCGTGAAGCACCGAATTTGACCGTGAGTTGCATCTCCACTGCTTTTCATAGCGTATATGAATAAACTTCCAGAAGCCTCTGATTGCAAGAATAACAAAGGGAACGGGAACAAACACAAGCAGGGTCAGAACAGGGCTTATGTTGATGAGGATAATCAGGATAACGATGAACATTATCAGCTTTTCAACGGCATACATACCGTGCTCCGTAACAAAGCGGCGCACAACCTCGGTATCCTTTGTAACTCTTTTCATCAGGTCGCCCGAAGTTTTTTTGGACATTGATGAAAGCGAAAGTCTCTGAACCTTATCATAGACGAGAAGGCGCAAATCGTTTGAGAAATGCGAACTGATTCTGTTTGTTTTTCTCAGCGACAAAATTGAAAAAATTCTGCCGGCAATCTGTGTTAAAGCCATAATAATCACGAGAAAAACGATGCCTTTGATTTTTTCGTTTGTCGGCATTGCGGTGTTTGCGAGATAACCGTCAAGCAGTTTTGCGTTGAGCATAGGCAGCATTGCGCCGAGTGCCGTTGAAATTGAAAGAAGAATACCCGAAACCGCAAGTCCGCCGAGATACGGCTTTGACATATTAAGCGCACGCTTGAAAATATAACTCTTTTCAACGCAGAACAAGCAGATATCAATTCCCTTGGGGTAATGCTTGCCGCATTTCGGGCAAACTCTGAAATCCTCACGCGAAAGCTCGGTTTCTTCGCCTGTTTTTATATAGTGGTTCACAACCTTGCAGAATTCGCCGATTTCGTTTGCCTGAGCAAGAGAAAAACGGCAAACGGGAATGGAATTTTCCATTTCGGAGCTCGTTTCTTTTTGCACAAGTTCCAGGCAGCCGCAACCGACGTAAGAGCGCTGAAGAAGCTCTTCAATTCCGTCAAGGTTATTGCTGAAAACGGTTTCTCCGTTGCAGACGGCACACAGAGAGCCGTTTTCAAATATCAGCTCACCGTTGCATAAATTGCCGTCTGCGGTCAGGTCAAACCGCACTTTGTTTTGCATAATTTTCACCCCTTTTTCGGATGTTTGCCGTGAATATAATCGGGTAAGGGCGACGCCCTCCGTTATCATTCACTTTTAAGAAATTTGTTTTTGTTTAATAAAGATAAGGCTCCAGCTTGCGGCGGCTTTTTGCTTCAATGCCGTCAAAATCAGTGATTCTGTAGCGGTTGCCGTCAATGTCGGTAACGTCGATGGAGCCGCCGTGCTGGCGGATGCTTTTGGTGATATCCTTAACGGCAAACGATTTTTTTGTTCCGCCTATTACCACGTCAAAATAAAAGTGACCCATTTTTTCTTTTATTGAGTCGATTTTATCAATTATGGGGCAATAATATCTCTGGGAGAGCTCTGAATTTATATATTCCTGCTGTTCCTTTGAAAAATCCGCAATTTTTTCTATGATACCAAGCTCGTTTTTTTCGATATCGGATATGCAGATGTATTCATCAGGCAAAGAAAGCGGCAGAGAACGGGTCAGAATGACTCTTTTATAAACCTTGCCGTCGATTTCAGCGGCAAGAAAACCGTTGGGGTTAAGCGAAAAAACGCATTTTTCTGGTGAAACATATTCTGTTTTCAGAGTTTCGGGAGATATTGTGTTTGAGCTCATTATTATTCCTCCTCCTCTTCAGTTTCTCCTGTGCCGATGCCGATTGTTTTAAGGGCCTCGGACTGAATCTTATATTGCTTATAGAACTCGCCCTTTTGCTTCAGAAGCTCCTGATAAGTTCCGTATTCGATTATTTTGCCGTCGTCAATAACCGCAAGGTAATCGGAATCACGCAGAGTGGAAAGTCTGTGGGCAATGGCAAGGGTTGTTCTGCCAGCCTTCAGCTTTGTGAGCGAATTCTGAATGTTGCGCTCTGTTTCAGTATCCATTGCAGCGGTGGCTTCATCAAGAATAAGAATTTTGGGATTCTGAATTATTGTTCGTGCAATGGAAATACGCTGTCTTTCGCCGCCTGAAAGCTTCTGGCCGCCGGCACCGACTCTTGTTTCATAAGCGTCCGGCAGTTTCATAATAAAATCGTGAGCCGAGGCCGCTTTTGCTGCAGCAATAACTTCGCTCATTGTTGCGTCGGGTTTTGCATAACGGATATTATCGGCAATTGTGCCGATGAAAAGGTAAATATCCTGTGAAACAAGACCTATGTTGCGGCGCAGCTCGGTAAGCTTGAGGTCACGCACGTCAATGCCGTCGATTTTAACCGAGCCCTCTTTTGCGTCATAAAGCCTTGCAATCAGGTTGGCTATGGTTGTTTTGCCTGCGCCCGTTTTGCCGACTATGCCGAGCATATCGCCTGCCTTAACGTTGAGGCTGAGCTTTCTGATAATAGGTCTTGCAGGCTCGTATTCAAACTCAAGCTCATTGATTTCAATATCGCCTTGCAGGTTTTCAAAGCTTACAGCATTGTCTTTTTCAACGATATCGGGCTCTGCATCGCAGATTTCAAAAACTCTCTGTGCCGAGTCCGCACATCTTGACCACCAGTTTGAAACCCACGAAAGGAAGTCGAACGGACCGCGGAGCATTTCAAGATAAACTATGTATGTCAGCAATGTGCCGGCGGTCATTTCTCCTTTTGCAACAAGTACGCCGCCTGCACCGAGAACAACGGTTGAAAGCAGAAGAATAACGACCTCAAAAAACGGATATACAGTTGCTTCCGTAACAGAGAGCTTGATTTCGGAATTCATCAGCTCCTCGCTCACTTTGCTGAAGCGGTCAAACTCATCGTTTTCTTTTGCAAATGCCTTGATAACACGCTGACCGTTTATGTTATCGCTGACCATTGCGGAAACACGTGCGCCGAAAAGCCAGTTTCTGTGGTGAAGTCTTCTGAAGAATTTATCGCCGAGCACAAGCGCCGTCATAAGCAGGGGCAGAGCCACAATAACAATCAGCGAAAGCTTCCAGCTCATAATGAACATCAGAGCAAGAACGCCGATAATGGTTGCCGTGTCGATAATCACGCTCGGCACACCGTCAACGAAAAACCAATAAATGTTATTGGAATCGCTTATAACTCTTTCCATCAGTGAGCCTGTTTGCTTTGATGAATAGAAGCTCACCGAAAGGCGCTGCATTGCTTTGAAAATTTTGATTCTGATATCATAGATTACTCTCGGCATTATGCCGCCCGTGAGATATTGCTGAATAACGGTAAGCAGTGTGTTGAGCAGTTTGATGCCGAAAATCGAAAGCACAAGCACGCCGAGAGCCTTAATAAGCTCGGCGGCAGGCAGACCGTCGGGGTTTGCCAGCACGTCATCAAACAGCGCACGGGTGCTGACCTGCGGAACGAAAACCGTTACGGCTGCGCCAAGCAGCATTATTGCTATGATTGCAACAATCTGCCAAACGTAACCGCCGAAAAACTTGAAAAGACGAATGGCAACGGCGGAGTTTTTGCCGCATTTTTTGCAGAAATCTTTACCGTCGGGGCAGGGTTTGCCGCACTTTTTGCATTTCTTTTCTTCAGGTTCGGCAGATGAGGGGATTTCCGCTTCGCCTTTTTTCTTGAGCGAATTGAAAGCCTTTGTCAGGTTATCAAACTGACCGAGCCTGCCTACCGAGAAACGCACGAGGCTGCTCTGTTCGCCGTTCTTAACGGCAACCAGCCTGCCTGTTGAAACATATCGCTCCGTTTCAAGCGAATCAATATCTTCAATGGGTATGGCGGTGATTTCTTCAACCGTGTATTTGGTTTCGATGTGTTTTTTACGCTTTGATTTTGCAAGCTCCTCGGTGCCGTAGGCAACGTAAAAGCCTTTTTCATCGAAGCAGAGCCACGCACTGCGGTAGCAGGCGTCGTTATCCATATCACCCGTACAGCAGAAAATGAGGTTTTTTGTGTCAAGGCCCGCTTCCTCAAGCTTTTTCAGCAACGGCTCGGGAAACTTATGCTTGTTTTTCTGAGCGTGAGAGTGATTGGATTTTTTCTCTTTTTTTCCCATTGTTTCACCTCTTTCGTGTGTGATGTTTGTGTATATATAGTGTGGACTGAGAGCAAAAGGTTGGATATTTTCTGTGTAAAAACAAAAAAACAGCGCTCTTGTCCTCAAGAAGCGCTGCGTTCACCAATAGTATCCGCAAAAATTATAAAACGCCGTGCGGACACAACACTTTACCCGAGGAGCAAGCTGTTAAAAAATTGATTCTGTTTGCCATTGAGTCCGCCTCCTTTAATAATTTTTCTGTTTTAGAGTATAACGCCGCAGATTATGTTTGTCAAGGCTTTTTTCTTCTTTCAGGCAAAAATTTTTCGGCAAGTCTACCAAAAAAACAAACTATTTTTAGGTTAAAATGTTATCTTTAAAATCCATATCAAAGATGATATAATACCTGTGTATATTGTCCGATTTTACGGGCGATGCCTGGTTTTCAGGTAAACATATAGCAAGGAGAGTTTTTATGAAGAACACCTTATTCTGCGAAAGAGAGAACGGCAAGCTTCACCGCCCCAGAACCATTCTTACGGGCTTTGGCTTTATGGCTTCCTCAATTGCGTGGGCTATCTATGACCCCTATATTACCAAGATTCTTGAAAGATTGCTCAATGCTTCCGCCACGGTTACAGGCTGGAGCGCAAAGCTTAACGAAATGTTTCCCGTTCTTGCAAGATTTGCGGAATCACAGGGTGAAAATGTTACCACCGCAGCAGGCGGCATAACCCTTGTTCCTCTTTTCATAGGTATTATTATGACTTTCGATAACATTTTCGGTGTTATCTTCCAGCCGACCTTCGGCAAGCTTTCAGACCGCTGCCATTCAAAGCTCGGCAAGCGCCGCCCCTTTATTGTTTTCGGCGCTCCTGTTTCGGCGATGCTTTTTGCAATTATTCCTTGGGTGGCACTCAATAATTCGCTTCCCCTCACAATGTTCTTTATCATTCTGTTTGTTTTCTCAATGTCGCTCTGGAGAGCCCCCGTTGTTGCTCTTATGCCTGCACTGACTCCTCCTGCATTACGCAGTGAAGGCAACGCCATCATCAACCTTATGGGTGGTATCGGCAGCGCAGTCGGTATGTTTGCTGGCACAATCGTAGGTGCAATTTACACGCTTTTCACCAAAACAGAGATATCAAAAGAAAACGAATATCTTACCTTCCCCTACGTTTTCCTTACCGGCGCAATCGTTATGATTATCGGTATGCTTGTGATTCTTTTCTTTGTAAAAGAGCCCTCAAGCAAGCTTGAAGCCGTTGCAGAAAGAAATCAGGCTGCTGACGAAGCTGCAAGAATCAAGGCTGAAAAAGAAGCAAAGAAAGCTGAAAAAGCTGCAAGAAAGGCTGAAAAGCTTTCAAAGGGTGAAAGAAAGAGCCTTATCTTTATGCTTGGCGGTCTTTTCTTCCTCTTCTGCGGTACAAACGCAATCACCACTTTCTTCTCGCTTTTTGCGGCGGAAGTTCTCGGCAAAACAACCGCTCAGGCAACCATTATGACAACCCTCTTTGCCGTTTGCTCTGCTATTGCTGCAATTCCTGCAGGTTATCTCGGCAAAAAGCTCGGCAGAAAGAAGACCATCCTTATGGGTCTTGCCGTGTTTATGGCAGTATTTGCAATTTACGTTGTTGTTCAGAATATGGCTCTTATCTGGGTTGCTCTTGTTCTCGGCGGTTTTGCAAATATGCTTATTACAGTTAATACTCTTCCGCTTGTTCTTGATATCGGCGGCATCGAAAAGGTCGGCACTTTCACAGGCTATTACTACACAGCCACCTTCTCGGCACAGATTGCTTCCCCCATCGTTTACGGTATTGTCCGTATGCTTTCAGGCACTTATATGTCGCTGTTTGTTTACAGCCCCGTTATGTTTGCTCTGAGCCTTCTTCTCATCCTCTTCGTCAAGCACGGTGAAGCCGTTCCCGAAGACGTTGTAAAGGCTGCAAAGGAAGCTAACGAAGATTAATCGGCTTTCTCCTGCCGGAAAAAGGAGCAGGGCTCCGCAACCGTGCTTCCGCCCCGGCGAGATTCATACATCCTTCTATAAAAGCTAAAGGCATCGGGTGACCGGTGCCTTTAGCTTTGCCTGCGGTGATGTTTTTGGCGGTCAACAAATAATTCTTAAATAATTATAAATTATTGAAAAAACTATTTATTTATTTGCGCTTGCCTGTTATAATGAAAAATAAATTAAAAGCAAGAGGCGGCATAAATCTGTTTGCCGAGCCTGATGCCAGAGAGGTAGTTGTTATGTATAATATTCTGATTTGTGATGACGAAGCCGATATCCGCACAGCGTTAAGAATTTATCTTAAAGATGACGGCTACGGTATTTTTGAAGCTGAAAACGGCAAAAAAGCCCTTGAGATTATTGAAAAGGAAGAAATCCATCTGCTTCTGATGGACATAATGATGCCTGTTATGGACGGTATGAAGGCTCTGGCAAAGCTCAGGGAGTTTTCAAACATTCCCGTTATTCTTCTTACGGCAAAAACGCAGGATATGGATAAAATCCTTGGCCTTAATTCCGGTGCCGATGACTACATAACAAAGCCGTTCAACCCCATTGAGGTCAGCGCAAGAGTTAAGTCGCAGCTTCGCAGATATATGCGCCTCGGCGGTTCTGCTACGGGAGTTTCGGCTGAAGCTGTTCTCTATAACGGCGGAATAGAGCTTGATATCAAATCAAAATCCGTTTGCATTGACGGCGAGCCTGTTAACCTTACGCCTACTGAATTTTCACTTCTTAAATTCTTTATGGAAAATCAGGGCAGGGTTTTTTCGCCCAGAGATATTTACCGCCACGTGTGGAGAGATGATCCGCTCGGAGCAGAAAACACCGTAACCGTTCATATCCGCCACCTCAGAGAAAAAATCGAAATCAATCCTGCCAGCCCCGATTATCTTAAGGTTGTCTGGGGTCACGGCTACAAAATGGAAAAGAAGCCTTCGCCCGCAGCCGAAGAAAAAAGCGATGTGTCTGCCGGCGAGAATTAACCGGCGTTTGGCGCAGAAGACAAAAACAGTCCTGAAGCGCAGATAAATTCACACAGAGGGGGAGAAACAATGGGCAGCAATATGCGTTATGAAAATGACAGAAGCTCTGCCATAATCGTTCTCATTTGTATGGCGATTGTGGCGATTGGCTGCGTTTTGGGAATATCGTATCTTGTGGAATATAATTTTTATGAAAAAGGCGATGACGGCAAAACCGCCAAAACCATCGCATTTCAGATTTATTCGCTTGATGACCTTGAGCAGGCAAAGGATTACTATAACTGCTTTTATGAAGGAAAAGATACCTACAGAATAAAATACTATAAAGACAGATTTTCACAGACAAGAACAAACTTTACCTTTTATGTTACAGATAACAGCGGCAGAATTTATTATACCAACTCACCCAAAGGAGTTAATTCAGCCGTAAATGATTATGATGATGCCGCTTACAGGGGCAGCTCGAGCTATTTCATTTATGATAAAAACGGCGAAACCATACCTTTGAGGATAAACTACTATCTGCCTGAAATTGACGAAAATTCCGTTAAGGATAAATATGCAAGCGCATTCCAATGGATTGAAATTGCGGATATGCTCAAATACGTTCTTTTCTTTGCTCTGGGCATTGCGGCGATTGTTATTGTTATTATGCTCTCGCTCTTAACGATCAACGCAGGTCTTAAAGAAGGCGAGAACGGCGAGGTTGAAGCGGGATTCATTGACCGCGTGCCGTTTGATATCTGCCTGCTGTTTGTGCTCATTATATTTGCGCTTGCGTGGGTTGTTATGGGATTAACAACGGCGGCAGACGTTGATATGGTGCTCAACAACGTGGTTATTATGATAACCTTTGTTGCCATCATTCTTGTTCTGATGATTTTTCTTACAACCGTTTCCGTCAGAGCAAAGATGGGCAAGCTCTATAAAAACACGGTTATATACAGAATAATCAGAAAATTCAAAAGAAAAACTCCGAGAAAACTCAGAAAACGTATTTTTAAAGAGATAAGCCTTTTCAAAAAAATCTGCATCGGTATTTCGCTTTATATTATTGCTGAAGCTGCCATACTGCTTACAGCAGTATATTTCGGCGTTATCAACGAATCATATGAGCCGAGGAGTGTTCTCGGCACGTTCCTTGTTATCTGGGCATTGACAAGGCTTGTTATGATTCCGATTATTGCTATGATAGCAATTAACCTCAACTATATCCGTGAAGAGGGTCAGCGCCTTGCAGAGGGTGTTCTTGGAGATGAAATTGCAAGCAAGCTCACAATAGCCAGCTTCAGGGCTCACGGCAAAAACCTTGACCAGATTAAAAAAGAAATCAACAAAGCAATGGAGCAGGAAATCAAGAGCGAAAGGCTCAAGAGCGAGCTTATCACAAACGTTTCGCACGATATAAAAACGCCGCTGACCTTAATCGTCAGCTACGTTGATTTGCTCAAAAGAGACAACCTCACGCAAAACGAAAAAGAAAAATACCTCGGCATACTCTCACGCCACACGGAAAAGCTCAATCTTTTGCTTGATGACCTTATTGAGGCTTCGCAAATCAGCTCGGGCAACATTGATATCGAGCTGTCAAGAATCAGCCTGAATATCATCATCAATCAGACGGTTGAAGAATTCGCCTATAAGCTTGAAAAAAACTGCTTGCTGCCAAGGATATCTATGCCCGAGCAGGATGTTTACGTTATGGGTGACGGACGCTGGCTCTGGCGAATACTTGCAAATCTGTTAAACAACGCCTGTAAATATGCTGCACCGGAAACTGACGTTCGAATCACTCTCGGCGTTGACGGCGGCAAAGCAAAGCTCTGCATTGCCAACACGTCAAAGAACGAAATAAACGTTGATGCACAGGAGCTTACGGAGCGTTTTGTAAGAGGCGACCGTTCACGCCACACGGAAGGAAGCGGCCTTGGTCTTTCAATATCAAAAACGCTTGCTGAGCTCCAGGGTGCTGCGCTTGAGATTGAAGCAGAAAGCAACGAGTTCAAAGCAACGCTTCTGTTTGATGTGGAATAGAGCAGACTTGATTAGGCTAAAAAGAAGATTAACTTGGAGGAAACCCGGTGAAATATAAAATATTTGCGGCGTCGGCTCTTGTTTTGGCTGCAACGACACTCGGTGCGTGCGCCGTTAAAGATTCTGAAGCTATAATAAGTGCTACGGAAAAAATATTGCAGACAACACACAGCCTGACCGCGCAGGCAACGACTCTTGCAGCAGAAGTTCCGACGCTTACGGAGCTTGTTACTCAGCTGTCAACAACGACGCAAGCTCCTATAACAACCGCAGCGCCAAAAACAACAAGAGCACCGCAGACAACGAAAGCTCCCAAAACAACAAAGGCTCCGGCAACCACACGCCCGTTCGTTATCTCAACAACGTCAGCCGGCCGTGTATATAAGAAAGAAGCAATCGAAGCGATTGAGCTCAAATACGGTGTTAAGGAGCATAAATACAAAACCGTATATTTTCAGGATATAAACGGGGAAAGCGTTGAGGTTGGCTATGAATACACAAACACTTTTATTAACAGACGCAGTTATTCGGCAACCTATGAGGAGCTGCTGCCCGGTGCACGGGATAACAGAGAAAAATACAGGTCATATATTAATGAAAATCTTCGCATAATCAATTCGTACAGAGCAGAAAAAGGCATAGCACCGTTGAAGCTTGATGAAGAATTAACGGTTGTTGCGTGTGTCAGGGCAGAGGAAATTGCTTGGTCAGGCAAGCATTCCCACAGAAGACCCAACGGCAAATCCGGCCTCACCATCTTCAAGGATGCCGGCTTTGAAACGGGTATGGCAGGCGAAAACCTCGGCTATGTTTTTGACAGCCCGGAGGACGTTTGTCAGGCGTGGAAAGAATCCGATTCTCACTATGAAAACCTGATGAATCCCGATTTTGTTAAAATAGGTATCGGTGTTGCCGCCGACCCTGACAAAAACGGAAAGCTCTGCTGGGTGAATCTTTTTCTCTCGGCATAATAAATCAGCAAAGGTCTGTTTACAAATGAAAAAAGCAATATCAATTTTAATTGTGCTTGCCGCAGTGTTATCTGTTACCTCGTGTGCAGGCAAAAACAAAGAGGAAATAACGGAAGCTTCCGTCATTCCCCACGCAGAAAGAGAAACCGTGACTGCCGAGCGCAAGCCGAACGAAAGCGGCGTTGCAGCAAGCGGTGATAACACAGGTATACATTGGATACTTTATAATGACGGTGAGCTTGATATCACGGGTGCCGGCAGATGGGATGCGAGCGAGCAGGTGCTTGCATACGCCGAAATGATTAAAAAAGTCTGCTTCAGCGAAGGTATAAGTATAGTCGGCCAAGAAGCGTTCAAAGGCTGCAAAAACCTTAAAGAGCTCTCTTTGCCCGAAAGTATGCAGATTATTGAGGAACAGGCTTTTTCCGGCTGCAACGTTCAGGCTTTGAATTTTGGTAAAAACGTGGCTTCATTTTCGGCTGATGCATTTGATGAATGTGAAATAACAGATATAAAAATCAGCGCAGATAACGCCTATTATTCAACTGACCGCTACGGAGTGATTTTTAACAAAGCCAAAACTGAGCTCGTGATGTATTCAGACGGCTTCCGTATGAATTCTTACACCGTTCCGTCAACGGTTGAAAGAATCGGTGAAAACGCATTTCTCGGCAACGAAAAGCTCGTTAGTATAGATTTTTCAGACAGCCTGATTCAAATTGGAGCAAGAGCGTTTGCGGATTGCGAAAATCTGAGAGAAATCAGTCTGCCGCAGCAGATAACGCTTATCGGAGAATCGGCGTTTGAAAACTGCACCTCGCTTAAGGCGGTTGAATTCCCGGAAACGCTGCAGGTTATCGGCGATAATTCTTTTGCCGGCTGCACGGAAATAACACAGGTAAGCTTGCCTAAGTCTGTAACAACAGTAGGTACAAAAGCTTTTGCCGATTCGGTTGAAAAGGTATATTATGCCGGCAGCAAAACAGCGTGGTCGGCAGTTTGGGTTGGCGATAAGGCCTTTGTGAATGCCAGCATTATTTTTGGCGAAAAAGACCCTAAACCTGAATAACGAACAATAAGAAACAGGCTTGCAATGTTTTTTTACACTGCAAGCCTGTTTGTTGTTTTAATTCTGTTTTTCGAAAACTTATGCCTTTTTCTTTGAAAGCATAATGTTCATCAGAATGCCGAGGATAAGAGCGGTTGCGATTGAAGTGATTTTGATTGCGCCGAAATCAAGAACAAGGCCGCCGATACCTGCAATAAGAATAACCGAAACAACAAAGAGATTTTTGTTATCCTCAAGGTCAACTTTCTGCACCATCTTAAGACCGCTCACTGCGATGAAGCCGTAAAGAGCCATACAAACGCCGCCCATTACGCAGGAGGGAATGGAATTAAGGAAGGTCACGAAGGGAGAAATGAAGGAAATAACCATTGCAAGAACTGCTGTTGTGATGATTGTTGCAACCGAAGCGTTGCGTGTGATTGCCACGCAGGCAACGCTTTCGCCATAGGTTGTGTTGGGGCAACCGCCGAAAATCGAACCGACTATTGAGCCTACGCCGTCACCGAGAAGCGTTCTGTGAAGGCCGGGATCTTTAAGAAGATCCTTGTCGATGATGGAAGATATGTTTTTGTGGTCTGCAATATGTTCCGCAAAAACAACAAAAGCAACGGGAACATATGCGGCAGCGAGCGAAGCGATGAATTTGCCGTCAATTTCTTTGAAGCCCTTTAAAGCCTTAATGAAAGTGAACTCGGGAACAGAGAATGCGCCCATATCTTTGAACAGGTCAAAGTTGATGATACGCAGAGCGTCGTTGCCTGTTGAGATGCCGATTGCGGTGAATACAGCGGCAACCGCATAGCCTGAAACAATACCGATGATAAAAGGAATAAGCTTTACGCCTTTTTTGCCGTAAACCGAGCAAAGAACCGTTACAACGAGGGTAACAAGACCGCATACAATGGCAATAAGAGGATTTGCAGAAGGCACGAAGCCGGTAACGTCAACGATTGCGCCGTTTTCGATAGCCTGTGTAACGTTTTCAACCATATAGCTGCCCTTCTGGAGGTCGCCCACGGCGTTACCCGCAAGAGAAAGACCGATAATTGCAACCGTGGGGCCGATAACCTGCTTGGGCATAAGCTTATCAACCCATTTAACACCTGCAAACTTAACGATTGCAGCAATAATCACATAAACAAGACCGGCAAAAATTGCACCGATTATAAGGCCGGCAAAGCCTTTTTCCATTGAAACAGCACCCGCAAAAGCAACGGGCATTGAGCCGAGAAAAGCGAAGGATGAGCCGAGGAAAACGGGGCTTCTGCCTTTAGTGAAAAGAACGTAAATAAGTGTACCCACACCTGCGCCGAAAAGTGCTGCCGAGGGCTGCATACCGTTACCGATAATCATAGGCACGGCAACCGTTGCTGCCATAATGGCAAGAAGCTGCTGGAAAGCAAAAACAATCAGCTGACCGAACTTGGGTTTGTCCTTGATGTTGTAAACAAGTTTCATTTTCTGACCTCCGATATTAAGTTTGAGGGTTGATGCTGGTATTATTCTATCACGCAAAAGCGACGTTGTAAACTGTTTTATAACATAAAACAACATATTCTTTCGGCAAAATTATTGTTTGAGAGTAGCTTTTGGCAGCTTAATTATAACATTTCACAAAAAAATTATTTTAACTTGACTTTAATGTTTCGTTGTGCTATACCTTAATAGGTTTAAAATAAATAAGAAATCAGGCGAAAAATATGAATACATTAATGTGCATTTCAATTGCTCTTGCAGCGGGTCTTTTTATGAGCCGTCTTTCAAAGGTTCTTAATCTGCCTTCGGTAACCGCCTATCTTGTGGCAGGTATTGTTGTAGGTCCTTACTGCCTCGGCAGACTCGGCATTGAAGGTCTGGGCTTCACTTCGGCAGAAAGCGTCAAGGAGCTTGAAATCATCTCCAACGTAGCTCTCGGCTTTATAGCGTTTGCAATCGGCAATGAATTCAGGCTTTCACAGCTCAAGCAGGTAGGCAAAAAGGCAACCTTCATCGGTATTTTCCAGGCTGTTGTGGCAACTCTCTGCGTTGATGCGGCACTTATCGGCCTGCATTTTGTTCTTGGCGAAAAGCTGCCCCTCCCCATGGCAATAACTCTCGGTGCGGTTGCAGCGGCAACGGCTCCTGCGGCAACGCTTATGGTTGTCCGTCAGTATAAGGCAAAGGGTAAGCTCACAGATTTGCTGCTGCCCATCGTTGCTATTGACGACGCAATCGGCCTTGTTATTTTTGCCGTTTCGTTCGGTGTGTCAAAGGCACTCGTTCACGGTGAAGTCAGCGTTATGGCAATTGTTCTTGAACCGATTCTTGAAATTGTTTGCTCCCTTGCTCTTGGCGCAATTATGGGTGTGCTTTTCACTTTCTGCGAAAAGTTCTTCAGCTCAAACAGCAAGCGTCTGAGCCTTTCAATAACGTTTGTTATTCTGACTGTTGCGATTTCAATGCTGAAATTTGAAATAGGCGGCATTCACATAGGCTTCTCGGCTCTTCTTGTTTGTATGATGCTCGGAACAATGTTTTGCAACCTCTGCGATTTCTCGGCAGAAATTATGGATAAAACCGACAGCTGGACAAACCCGATTTTCACCCTTTTCTTTGTTCTCAGCGGTGCAGAGCTCGAGCTCAGTGTGTTTACTGACGTTGCAATTATCGGCATAGGCGCCGCATACATCATTTCCCGTTCATTGGGCAAATACTATGGTGCATATGCAAGCGCAAAGATTTCACACTGTGATAAGAGTACAACAAAATATCTCGGCATAACTCTGCTCCCGCAGGCAGGTGTTGCTCTTGGTATGAGTGTTACGGCAATGGAGCTGGGCGAAGTCGGCCACCTTATCAGAAATATCGTTCTTTTCTCTGTTCTGATTTACGAGCTTGTTGGCCCGACTCTTACCAAAATCGCTCTTACAAAAGCAGGTGAAATCACGCCCAAAGAGCCGCACCACCACAGAAAAAACAGAACAGCTCCCGCAAAAGTTTAATAATAAAAATACGCTTTTCAGAAACAGGCTTGCAACGGTTTGACCCGGTGTCAGCCTGTTTTGGTTTTCATAAAATCGTTTCGATAGAAAAATTCTCCTGCCAAGAGAATTCGCTTCAATGAACGGGTTATTGTTTCTTGTTCAAAAAACTGTTATTATCTGGTTGTAACCACCGGCCGGGTTAACATCAACATTGAAAGGTGATAATATTATGACAATCTATTTCGGAGAAAACCTCAAAAAGCTTCGCAAATCAAAGGAACTCACTCAGGAGGCACTTGCAGATTTCCTCGGTATGTCATTTCAGGCAATAAGTAAATGGGAACGAGGCGAAACCTATCCGGATATAACAATGCTTCCCACAATTGCATCCTTCTTCGGAGTCAGTGTTGACAGCCTTCTCGGCGCAGATATGATTGAACAGGAAAAACGCATAAACGAATATTGCGAAAATTATTCCCGTTTGCTGAGTGAGGACAGAATTGCCGAAGCAAGAGATATGCTCAAAACAGCAACAACCGAATTCCCGGGCAACTATGACCTGCTTGCAAAATATATGAATGCGCTTATTCACGCAAAGTATGATGCGGAATATCTTCTTTCAATAAAGTCAGATGTTCAGAGAGTATACGACACGCTTCAGAACTATTGCACGGTGGACAGCATCAGAATCTGGAGCCAGAAGCTTATGTGCCGCTATCTGCGTGACCTGAGCTTTATCAACAACAGCGGCGTTGACATTGCCGAAGCAGAAAAAATTCTTGAACAGATGCCGATTATGCAGAACACAAGGGATTATGAGGCTATGTATATGTATCCTCACGACGATGAAAAGCGTGCAGTTGCCTGCGCAAACGGTATTTCTGAAATGCTTCGCCTTTTCGGCGAAATTATGAACAGAAAATATAAAAATTTTCTTGAAGCTGACGGTGACGTTTCAGAAGCATATATCAATCTGGTTGAAAAGGTTATGCCCGACGGCGATTACGGCAAGAGCCATTATCTTATGGTAATCAACCATCATCGGCTCGGAGTAAAAAAATATGTTGCCGGCGATGAAAAAGCAGCACTTGAGCATTTTGAAAAGGGCCTTAAGCTTGCAAAAAGCTATGACGAGATGCCTGATATTCTTGTTCACACCTCAGAGGCGGTGAAGGGCCTTGAATTTGACAAAACAAAAGCATACCGTTTCTGGGAAGGCTCGTTCTTTGAAGATATGAAAGACGGCCTGCTGAAAAGACCTGAGCTTTCAGATGAATTCAAAAACAGCGAAGAATTCAGAAGAATTATTGAAATCGGTTAAGCTGTTATGCAGATACAGCTCCGCTGAAGCAAACCGCTTCGGCGGAGCTGCTGCTTTACCGGCTTAAATATTTTTTTGTTTTGTAGTGCAATTGCAGAAAATATGTGTTATAATCAAATTATTCCAAAGCAGAAAGGCGGAGAAGAATGAAAAAATTAATTTCGGTTTTGCTTTGCATCACAATGATTTTTGCAACAGGTGCAGTCGGCGCAACGGCTCACATCACAGCAGAAAGCAAAATTTCGGATTACCCCGTTATTATTGTTCCGGGTTACAGCGCAACCACCCTTTATATCGGTGACAGCTTTGAAACAGGGGAACAGGTATGGGGCCTTGATTTTGACCACGTTCTTGACAGAGTTTTTGCAAGAATAGTTGACCTGGGAATAGGCCTTGGTGCCCTCACCGTAGGCAACGCAGAGCTTATTGCAAACACCCTGAGTGAAGAAATGCTGGTTCTGTTTGAAAAAATCCGTTGTAATCCCGACGGTTCAAGCGCATATGACGTTAAGCGCAAATATATTACCGCCGAGGAATGCAACAGTGCCTATATGCTTGAGCATATGAAGGAGAATGACCCTGACCAGCGCCACGAGCAGGAAATTGCTGAGATGATTGCAAAATACGTCGGGGTTGAAAACATCTATAACTTCACGAGCGATTTCAGAATGGGTGCAGAAATCTGCGCCAATATGCTTCACGAATTTATCCAGGACGTTAAAAAGGAAACCGGTAAAGATAAGGTTAACATCTTTTGCCTGAGCCACGGCGGCCAGGTAACGGCAACCTACCTTAACCTCTACGGTCACCTGGGTGACGTTGACAACGCCGTGCTCACCATTCCCGCAATCGGCGGCGCAGGCATACTTTATGATGCGTTCAACGGCGATATTGATTTTGATGAAGAATGCCTTGTTCGCTTTGTTGAACACGGAACAATGACGGAAGAAGATTATAACTGGATTGTCAAGGCACAGCAGTTCGGCTTTATTGACAAAATCCTTGAAGCTCTCTTCCCCAAAATCTTCCCCTCTATCGGTTATTGGGGCAGCTTGTGGGACTTCTGCCCCGTGAACGCATATGAAGACCTCAAAGCAAGACTTCTTGACCCCACGGAAAGTGCGGATTTGATTGAAAAGAGCGACCGTTTCCACTATGAGCTTTTGCCCACAATGGGTGAAAAAATGCAGAAATGCATTGATGATTACGGAATGAACATCACCATAATTGCAGGCACGGGCAACAGAATCGTTTCCGGTCTGATGGAAAACTCCGACGCCATCATAACCACCAATGCGTCAACGGGTGCTTACTGTGCTCCTTTGGGCGAGAGATTTGCAGACGGCTACGTGCAGAAGAACCCCTGCGGCGGAAAAAACAAAATCAGCCCGGATATGGATATTGATGCTTCAACCGCATATCTGCCGGATAATACCTGGTTTGTTGACGGTCTTTTCCACGGAATGACAAACAAGGATGCTTACACCAGAACTCTGCTTGCCACAACGCTTCTCACAGATGAGATTACCGACGTTTACAGCGACCCCGATTATCCACAGTTCAGAGATACTTCAAACCCGTCTCACGGTGTGTATGCTGAATTCAACACGGCTGACCCCGGCATACTTGACGGCGAGGCAACAAGCCTTGTTATCACCAACTGCAGCATTCAGAACAGAGTCAAGCTGGAGGGAATCCACGTTGACGGTCTTGACCTTGATTTTGACCTTAAAAAGGTTTCGCTTGCTCCCGGCGAGAGTGTTGAGGTTCCGTTCACAGGCACAGTTCCCGAGGTAAGCAAAAAGGTGTTCAGCATAACCGTTTATTACTCAACGAATACCGTGACACCTCTCGGTTACAGAACGCAGAATTTCAACGTTATGAACGGTGAAGCGGTTGAGTATGAGGGCGGAACGGTTTCTGCTGCAGCAAAAACGCCGTTTGACAATATAATCACCAACGGTATTGCAAACTTCCTTAAAGAACTCGGTCTTTATGAGCTGCTTTCAATGCTCTACACTTTGGCGTTTTATAATTTCAATTCAATTTTCAACAGATAAATCAAGATAAAAAAATAACAGGCTCGCATCACTGCGAGCCTGTTGCTTGTTTTTAGAAGCCGAACCATTTCTCAAGAGCAACATTAACAATTTCCCAAATGGGGTTCCAGATAGGGTGGAACTTTGTGAGAAGCTCTGCGAGCCAGTCAAAATCAAGTGTTTTGAGGTCAAAATTTGCAAGAGCGTTTGCTGCTGCAAGGATAAGATCCTGAATTCCCTGTGTGTTGATGTCCATAATTAATTTCCCCCTTTTTAATTTTTTACATACTCCTGAAACGGGAGTTTACGGCAACATTATAACCTAACGCTTGCCGTTTGTCAACAAGTATAATATTAACAAATCTTTAAGATGCGGTTACTCCAAGAAGAAAACAGCCTTTGAATCAGACAATTTCTACGGTCACAAACAGGTCCTCAAACCATTCGCCTGTCAGAAAATTCCTCGGGCGAAGCTCAACAACACCGTCGTGAACCTCAACACAATAGCCGGTACCTCTTGAAGGAGTATTGCCCACCGAATGGTCTGAAAGAACAGACGGAACGTCAACGAAGGTAACTCCGTTAACTCGGCGCACACCCGAATAATCAACCGAATTGTGAAGATGTCCCGAAAAATAGAAAACGTTTTTATATTTGGAAAGAACGGCAAGAACTTCGTCGCTCTGTTCACCCATCAGACCGGCAGGCCAACGGGTTTCTACCGTGCCGTTAATCGGAAAATGGCAAAAAACAAAGGCGGGCTTACCGTTTTGGGTGGCGTCGGCAAGGGTTGAATCAAGCCAGGCAATCTGCTCGGGTGAGATGTAAGCTGAAACGTCGGTGTCGGATTCGGTGCTGAGAGTAATAAAGGTGAAGCCGTCAACCTCACGGCTGTAATAGGGCTTTTCATATTTTTCGCCCATAATCATTTTGCCGTAGGAGAGGAATTTTGCCAGACCTTTTTCGTAGCCATTCTGTTCGGTGAAATATTCGTGGTTACCCATAACAAGAATGTTGTTTTTGATGCGGCTGAACATTTTTAGCGAAAGAGCGAGGAAGATGTATTCAATGTGCTGGCCGTTCATCGTGTTATCGCCAAGCATAACAAGCGCATCATTTTTGCGCTCGAAGCCGTTGATATCAAGCAGAATCTGCGGAAAATCCCTGAATCGGTCAGGGTTGTTGCCCTCCATATGAATATCGGAAACAACAACAAAATCAAGCTCTGCATTTTCTGCGACAGGTTCGTAGCTTTTTGGAAAAACGCCCACACTGACGGCAAGAATAAAGCTGAGAACGGTTGAAATAATCTTCATTTAATCCACCTCACACGCAGTAATCTTTATATTTGTCAATCAGATAAACGTCTGCAATCAGGTCAAGAAAAAGGCCGTCTGCACGGTATTCCTCAAACTGAATAACGCCGTCTTTGCGAAGAATTGCACCTGCTGCACCGTCTGAATAGGGGATAAGCATTTTAACTCTTGCTCTTGTGGGCGGCAGCGCCTTTGAAACAGCTTCAAGAAGCTCGTCGAGTCCCGTTTTTTCAAGGGCGGAAATCCTGACGGCATTCGGCTCGTTGAAAAGATACAAATTTGCCTCGGCAAGGTCGCATTTGTTGAAAACGGGAATGGTTGGCTTGCCGCTGCAGCCGAGTTCATCGAGAAGCTGCTTTGTGACCTCAAGATGCTCTGCACATTCGGGGTCTGAAGCGTCGCAAACGTTAAGAATGACCTTTGCGCAAACCGCTTCTTCAAGAGTGGATTTGAAGGCCTCAACAAGATTATGCGGCAAACGGCGGATAAAACCAACCGTATCAATGAGCATAACCTTTCTGCCGTCGGGCAGGGTCAATGCTCTTGACGTGGGGTCAAGGGTTGCAAAGAGCTTATCCTGCGCAAGCACGCCTGCTTCGGTGAGTGTGTTCATAAGTGTTGATTTGCCGGCATTTGTATAGCCGACAATAACAACGGTTTCAACGCCGTCTTTTTCACGCCTTGCCCTTGCAAGACCTCTGCGCTTTTCAAGGGATTCAAGCTCTTCTTCGAGCGACTTTACTCTGCGGCGGATATGACGCCTGTCTGTTTCAAGCTTTGTTTCGCCGGGGCCTCTTGTGCCGATGCCGCCGCCGAGTCTTGAAAGCTGAATGCCTTTGCCCGTAAGCCTTGGCAGAGAGTATTTGAGCTGGGCAAGCTCAACCTGCAGTTTACCTTCGTTGCTCCTTGCTCTGTCGGCAAAAATATCAAGAATCAGTGTTGTTCTGTCAACAACCCTTGTATCGGTTTCTTTTTCGACGTTGCGAAGCTGTGCAGGAGAGAGTTCGCTGTCTGCAATAACAAGGTCAATTTCATTGTTTTCGCAGAATTCGGCAAGTTCTTCAAGCCTTCCGCTGCCAAGAAATGTTGCAGAATCGGGCTTATCTCTTTTTTGCCACATTCTGCCGATAACCTGTGCGCCTGCCGTTGCGGCAAGTTCTTCAAGCTCATCAAGCGAGGTTTCACAGTTATATTCGCCCGTGTCAACGGCTATAAGCACTGCCTTTTCAGGCTCCTGTTTGTTTTCGTAAAATTCCATAAGATTCCTCTTTCATAAAAGAGATTTTACAAGCAAAGCCGCTCCGATTAAGAAGCGGCTTTTGTGATTTTTATTCTGCGGGAGCAGCTTCGGGTGCTGCAGGAGCTTCGGGTGCTGCAGGCTCTGCAGCCACAGCTGCGATTGATGCAGCCTCAACGATAGCTTCTTTACCTTCACCTTCAAAAGTAACGGTAACGTTGTCACCCTTGTTGAGGATAACAACAGCTTCGTTATCCTTTGCGGCAAGTGAGAAATAGGCTGCGTTTGAATCAAGCTTGATATAATAGTAGCTTTCGCCGCCTATAACAGCTGTTCTGATATCGGTGATAACGCCTTTAACCTCTGCTGCCTTAGCTGCGTCGTCGGTTGAAGGTGTGCCGGACTGTTCAAGACCCTCGGCATCAAAGTCAACGTCAGCCTTGTCAAGCTGTGCAAGATAGAGCTCAAGGCAGGTCTTGAGGTCCTTATCGTGTGCGTTTATTCTGTTATAATCGCTTACGTTTACGAGTGCGCACTGCTGAACGATGTTGCTCTCATCTTTGAGCGACATAAAGTATGTGGGTTCGCCGCCGATGTTGAGAAGAACGGGGAAGGTTGCAGTGTACTGAAGGTCCTTAACAAGACCCTGTGCAGCGCTCTGGGCGGAGCTTTCCGTACCGCCGGCAACGGGATAGAATTTTGTTTCCTTTGTTCTCTGATTTATGAGAACAAAGCCTACGAGCGAGTTATCTCCCGTAACAGAGGTAACGCCGGTGTAAAGCCAAACGTCGCCGTCCTGTGCAATGTAGTTATAACCTTCTGTGGTTGCAACAACGTTTTTCTGGCCGAGAAGTGAGTTGAAGAAACCGTCACGGTATTTACCGTAGTAATCATACTGTTCAACAACAAGGTCTGAATCATAAACACGGTCAATCCAGAAAAGCTCGGTGTTGTTGTTGATATCTTCAAGCGAATACTCTGTGCATCCGCCTGTTACGGCGTCAACAAGGATAATGCCTTTAACGTCGTTGCCGCCGAAAAGGCCGATGGTCTTATCAAGAATGGGGCATACCCAGAAAGGTGCGCCGCTTTCGTTGATTTCAAATGAAGCGTCGCCGAACATATAGGTGGGATATTCGAATCGGAGATGACGCTTAAGGTTATAATTGAAATGCTCAGCGGAGGAATATCTGATGTATTTGCCGTCATCAAGCTTTACGAACTGCTGTTCCATGCTGGACATATCAATCTGGATATAACCGGGAATACCCGACTTTGTGTTATAAATCCACTTGATGATGTTATCATATTCAAGGGGAACAACTCTTGTGGGGTTGCCCTGGAAGTTTATCTGGTTGTTGTTTTCTTCAGAAACCTTATACTGCGATTCAAGTCCGTAATCGGCAAGCTCACCAAGACCTCTGGAAGCAATCTGGTTAGCGGAATCACCGTCAAGCCTGGGAACTTCTTCAAAGCTTTCATAGGTCTGGGCATCAATGCCTTCGGCAAAATCAGCATCCGTAACGGTGATGATTTTGCTGTAATCCTTTGCTCTGAAAAGCTGGCAGGAGATAAGGTAGCCAACAGCTACAACAAGAACAAGGGCGGCAATGATTATGCCGGGAATTCTTGCCTGCTTTTTGACGTAGGGCATATATTCGGGTTTTGCAATTGCCTTTGTGAAAACCGTGCTGAAAACAATGTAAGAAACAGCAATGGCGGCAATGTAAATATAAAACTCGATAGCCTTGAAATTAATTGCGGGGAGCATAAAATAGAAAAGAATGACCGCAAACACGGCAGAGCAGAGAACGCTTAACACGATTTTTAAAGCTGCTCTTTCAGGCGGAACAACTATATCGTTTTTTCTGCTGCCTTCTTTGCGCGAAAAATCAACCTTTATAGGATCCATAGATTCATCTCCTTATATATATTCCCATACAGTATAACCTATTTAATTGAAGAATACAAGTATTTTTTGTTAATAATGCAGTTTGACAAACACTTTGATTTCGTGATATTATTTCATTATAATAGATAAATATTGCTTAAAGGGGAAGTTACTATGTTTTCAGATTATCTTGATACCATAAGTTTCGTTTCAAAGTATGATGCACAGGTTGGTAATGCTATGGCAGCCGAACTTGGCAGACAGAAGAGAAACATTGAACTTATCGCTTCCGAAAATATCGTTTCACCTGCAGTTATGGCTGCAATGGGCAGCGTGCTGACAAATAAATACGCTGAGGGTTATCCCGGCAAAAGATATTACGGCGGCTGCGAATGTGTTGACGTTGTTGAGCAGCTTGCAATCGACAGAGCAAAAGAGCTTTTCGGTGCTGAAGCGGCAAACGTTCAGCCCCATTCGGGTGCACAGGCTAATATGGCAGCTTATTCTGCAATCCTTCAGCCCGGCGACATTGTTATGGGTATGAACCTTGCTCACGGCGGCCATCTCACACACGGCTCACCTGTTAACGCAAGCGGCAAGCTTTATAAGTTTGTTCCTTACGGCGTTAGTGATGACGGCTTTATTGATTATGACGAGCTTGAAAGAGTTGCAAACGAATCAAAGCCCAAGCTTATTGTTGCGGGTGCATCCGCATATGCAAGAACAATTGATTTTGAGCGTATTTCAAAAATCGCAAAGTCAGTCGGTGCATATTTTATGGTTGATATGGCTCACATTGCGGGTCTTGTTGCTGCAGGCCTTCATCCCTCACCCGTTCCTTATGCAGACATAGTAACAACTACAACGCATAAAACTCTCAGAGGCCCCAGAGGCGGTCTTATTCTTTGCAAAGCAGAGCTTGAGGCTGCAATCAACAAGGCTATTTTCCCCGGCAACCAGGGCGGACCTTTGATGCACGTTATCGCAGCGAAGGCTGTTTGCTTCGGCGAAGCTCTCAAGCCCGAATTCAAAGAATATCAGAAGCAGATTATTGCCAACTGTGCGGCTCTTGCAAAGGGTCTTACTTCAAGAGGCGTAAACCTTGTTTCGGGCGGAACGGACAACCACCTCATTCTTGTTGACCTTCGTTCACTCGGCATCACCGGCAAGGAGCTTGAGCGCAGACTTGACGAGGTTTATATCACTGCTAACAAAAACGCCATTCCCAATGACCCCGAAAAGCCGTTTGTAACAAGCGGTGTCAGACTCGGCACAGCGGCGGCAACCTCAAGAGGTCTTGTTGAAGAAGATATGGATAAAATCGCAGAATTTATTTACCTTTGCGCAACGGATTTTGAAAACAGCGCAGATAAAATCAGAGAAGGCGTTAATGAAATCTGCCGCAAATATCCCTTATACGAATAATAAAAATTTTATTTTTGGAGATGAACAAAATGAAAGGTATTTTTACCGCTCTGCTCACACCCTTTAAGGATGACTATTCAATCAACGAAGCATCGCTCAAAAAGCTTGTTGAATTCAACCTTGAAAAAGGCATCAACGGTTTTTATGTTGGCGGAAGCACGGGCGAAGGTCTTATTATGACCTCTGAAGAACGCAAAGAAGTTTTCCGTATTGTCAAGGAAGCTGCAGGCGACAAAGTTCCTCTTATTGCACACTGCGGCTCAATTTCAACAGATGAAGCTATCAGCATGGCAAAAACGGCAGAAGCTCTCGGCTATGATGCTGTTTCGGCTGTTGCACCTCTCTATTACGGCTTTTCTTTCCCTGCAATCAGAAAGTATTATGACGATATCGTTTCAAGCGTGAACATTCCTATGGTTGTTTATAATTTCCCCGGCGGCAGCGGTGTTACTTTTACAGCTGACTATGCAGCCGAAATGTTCAAGGACGAGCGTTATATGGGTATCAAGCACACATCAAATGACCTTTATACCCTTCACCAGTTCAAGCAGAAGATTGACAGACCCGTTACCATCTTCAACGGCTTTGACGAAATGTGCCTTGGCGGTCTTGCAATGGGTGCGGACGGCGCAATCGGCAGCACATATAACTTTATGGGCGATAAGTTCATCAAGATTTTTGAAGCTTTTAATGCAGGTGATATGGCAACTGCACAGGCTATCCAGACAGAAGCCAACGAAATTATTGCAGAAATGATTAAGTATACCGTTCTTCCCTGCGAAAAGGCAATTATGACTCACCTCGGCATTGACTGCGGCCCCTGCAGAAGACCCTTCCTGCCTCTCACCAAGGAAGCAAATGAGGCAATGGCACGCATCGCTGCATCACTTTGATTGATGATAGCGGCAAACCGGGCGTTTTTTCTCGCTTGACGTATACCGATACGCCGTCGCTCAAAGAAAACACCCGTTTTACTCGCTCTAATCAATCAAACGGAAGATAGCGGCAAACCGGATATTAAAACAAAACAACGGGCTCACTTTTTGTGGGCCCGTTATTTGTTATACTGATATTTATTTGTGCGATATTATGCGGCGGCGTTTTCGAGCGTGTTTGCAATGCCGAGATATGAATAGGTGTTCAGGTCAAGAACAAAGGTGTGTGTGCCTGCGCCTGCACCGACTCCTTCCTGGAAAGCGGAAAGATTATAAACAAAGCCGATTTCGATATCTGTTACGTAGAAGTTTGCAGACTCGAATCCTGCAGCAAGTTTTTCGGCTGCAAGAGCTTCTCTTTCTTCAGCTGTCATTTCGGGATTTTCGGGAATCAGATTAACAGCGTCGGGAAGAAGGCATTCAAAAAGGGCTTTTTTGGTTTCTTCAACGTTTCCGGTAAAGAGCTCCTCTGCGTGAAGAACAAAACCTGTGTTAAGGTCAAAGGTTCTGTAAACGTCAACGGAAGAGTTTGAAGAATAAGCGGTTGAAAGGGAAACGCTCATAAGGCTGTCCGTTCTGTAAATATATTCATGGCTGATTTTGATAACTCTGGGCTCTGTTTCATTATCCCTGACGTTATTAACGTTGCTTTCTGCAAAACCGTAAGCCATATCAAGGAACTGAACCTGAATATAGTTGTTGAACTGCACCTGAGCTTCTTCGCTGTATGTGTTGTCAAGCCAGGGGACATCATACTCGACCTTATAAACCACCTTGCCGGCATCATTTTTGAATTCCTTAACACCTTTCGCTGTTGGGGGGAAAGACACAACGTTTTCGTTTTGGACGGGGGCAGTGGTTTCGGTGCTGTTTTCGGTGTCATTATTGCCGCAAGCTGCAAACATTGTGAGCGTGAGGGCAGCAATAAGGAGGGCGGTAATTATTTTTTTCATAAATGCAAATCCTTTCAAAACTTATAATATTGTATTCTAACAGATAAATCTGATTTATTCAATACTTTTATTGCTTTTTGGTGTGTTATGGTATAAAATGAATTTATTCCCGATAAAAAGGAGGGCTTTTGTGAAAAACATTCAGAACGCAAAATGGATAAAACACCCTATGGTCTATGTTGACAGGGCAATTGAATTCGGCAAATCCTTTGCCTCAGAGGGCGAAGTTGCAAGCGCAACGCTTGAGATAACGGCTCTCGGTGTTTACGAGGCAAAAATCAACGGTGTAAGAGTCGGCGATTTCATTTTTGCTCCCGGCTGGACTTCATATAACAAGCGCCTTCAGGTGGACAGCTATGACGTTACGGACCTTATCCGCCGCAACAACCAGATTCAGGTTGGCGTTGCACCGGGCTGGAGAGGTAACTATATGGCAGCACCCTTCCATTACGGCGGCGACTACATCGGCGCAAAAGAGGTTGCCCTGCTTTGCGCGCTTGAAATTGTTTATAAAAGCGGCAAAACAGAGATTCTTTACAGCGGCAGAAACTGGCGCGCCCGCCAGTCGAAAACCCGATATTCCAACATTTATAACGGTTACCGTTATGACAGCACATATATTGACAGAAAGCCGATGTATGCAACGGAATTTCCGCACCCCGGCAAAATTCTTATTGACAGACAGGGTGAAAAGGTAGTTGAGGTTGAAAGACTTGCCGCAAAAGAGTTTATTATCACTCCAAAAGGCGAAAAGGTAATTGACTTTGGCCAGAATCTCACGGGTTACGTTGAATTTACCGTTAATGGCTCTGACGGTCAGGAGGTCAGAATCAGACACGCCGAAGTTCTTGATGCAGAAGGCAATTTTTATACGGATAACCTGCGTGGCGCAAAGGCAGAGGCTGTGTTTGTTTGCAACGGACGCAAGCAGACCTATAAGCCGCCGTATAATTTTTACGGTTTCCGTTACATTTGCCTTGAGGGCTTCGGAGATGAAATTGACCCCAAAAACTTCACGGCAGTGGTTGTTCATTCTGAGCTTAAAAGAACAGGCAGCTTTGAATGTTCAGACAGCAGGATAAACAAACTTTTCTCAAATATCATCTGGGGTCAGAAAGGCAACTTCCTTGACGTGCCCACAGACTGTCCCCAGCGTGACGAGCGTCTGGGTTGGACAGGCGATGCGCAGGTGTTCGTCAGAACTGCGGCATATAACTATGACGTCGAGAGGTTCTTCATAAAATGGCTTGCTGATTTAAGAGCCGACCAGACAGAATGGGGAACAATTCCTCACGTTATCCCCGATGTTTTCGGCACAGACAATGAATGCTCCGCCGCCTGGGCAGATGCAGCAACGGTTTGCCCGTGGCAGATTTACCTTGCATATAACAATAAAGAGCTTCTCAAAGACTCTCTCCACTCAATGCAGGAATACATAAGCTTCATTGAAAGCAGATTGCGTGACGGTATATGGAAAGACGGCTGGCACTTCGGTGACTGGCTTAACCTTGATGCAAGCGATGACACTGACTGCAGCAGGGGAACGGATAAAGAGCTTATTGCAACCGCATATTTTATTTATTCAAGCGAAATTCTCATTAAATCAATGAAAATTCTCGGCGAGGACTGCGAGAAATATGAAAAGCTCCGTGAGGAGTCAATTGCTGCATTCCGCCGTGAATATATGGCAAACGGCAGAATTATTCCCGAAAAAGCAACCCAGACGGCCTGCACGCTTGCCGTTCACTTCGGCATAAGCGATGATATTGCGGAAACGGCGGCTCAGCTCAATGAGCTTGTAACCGAGTGCGGCCATATTAAAACAGGCTTTGTCGGCACGCCTTACATTATGCACGCATTAAGCAACAACGGCTACGGCAAAACGGCATATGACCTGATTCTGCGCGAGGAATATCCTTCGTGGCTTTTCTCGGTCAAAATGGGTGCAACAACTATCTGGGAGCATTGGGACAGTCTGCGTGAGGACGGCTCAATGTGGAGCACGTCAATGAACTCCTTCAACCATTATGCTTACGGCAGCGTGGGTGATTGGCTTTACGGTGTTGCGGCGGGCATCAACTCTGACGAAAGCGCACCGGGCTACGAAAAGGTTGTTTTCCGTCCGATTACCGATGACAGGCTTGACTACGTTAAAGCGTCGTTAGAAACACGCAGGGGTCTTGTTAAATCAGAGTGGAGAAGAGAAAACGGCAAGGTTAAATATACTTTTGTTGTTCCCGAAGAAAGCACAGCTGTTGCCTATATCGGCGGCAAAGAGATTGAACTTAAGCCGGGTGTTAACGAAATAGCAGAATAAAAGCAAAGAGGCAGGATTAAACCCCTGCCTCTTTGTTTTTACTTGTATTGCGCAATGCAGATAAAAAAAGCGCTCTCCATAAGGAGAGCGCCTGAAAAAATGTTAAACCAAATTAGATAACAACGTCGTATTCAACAGCTGCATCGAGGTTCTTGAGCTTGATGTTAACAACAAGGTGAAGTTTTGCGTTTGTGATGGAGATGTTAACAGTGTGATGCCAGTGACCGCTTACGATCTTGCCTGTTTCTTCATCGATAACGCATTCAATGTAAGCGTTTGTGTATGTAAGCTTAACGTTTTCTCTGCCTTCGCTGATTGTTGCACCGAGTTCGCTGAGAGCGCCGTCGATGTTACCAAGAGTACCGATAGCTCTTGCTACGGGACCGGTTGTATCGCCGTCGGGAGCATCAGGACCGTCAGTCTGGTTCTTGATTTCCATACGGATTCTTGTTTTGCCGTCCTTGGAAATAGCTGTTGCCTTTGAAACGTCGCTTGCTTTGAGAGCGCCCTTACCGGGGATGTAGTCTGAGGGGTTGGAGTTCTTTTCAAGTGTTGACTTGATAACGGGTTCAACGATGTTAAGAACAGCACCTACAGCGCCGTCGCCCTGGATACCGCTTGCACCGAGAGCCATTGTCTGGTTACCTTCGGGAGCGCCTGCTTCTTCAGTTCTCTTTTCTGCAGCGTTGTAGAATTCAACGATAGCAGCGATGTCCTGTGATGTAAGGCCCTTGGGAGCTTCTGTAACAACTTCTGTTACAACTTCTGTTACAACTTCTGTTGCGCCTTCAGCGTTTGTAACAACTTCTGTAGCTACTTCAGTAACAACGTTTTCCTGAACCTTTGTTACTGCAGCCTGAGTGTTCTTGAGAGCTTCTTCAAACTCTTTGTCAAGAGCGGCCTGGTCAAATGTGGTTTCTGTTACGGTTGCGTCATTCTTGTTGCCGCAAGCTGCAAATGCAAATAATGTTGCAAAAACAAGAACAAGTGCGAGAATTTTCTTCATGATTTTTCCTCCTGAAAATATAGTGTTTTGGCGGAATGCACAGATGATATGCATCCCGCACATCCGCTTATAATAAAAATACATCATTAATCGCATTTTGTCAAGATGATTTTTGTTTATTGCGTATAATGGTGAAATTTATTATTTATTTACATTTTATTAAACAAATAATAGTGACAGAACCGAAAAACTATGATATAATATCTTTCAATTAAAATGGAGGATTGTACGGAATGGCAATAAAAAAGTTTGTTTCGTGGAATGTTAACGGAATAAGAGCCTGCCTGGGCAAGGATTTTTACGGGAGCTTTGCGGCACTTGATGCAGACGTTTTTTGCCTGCAGGAAACAAAAATGCAGCTCGGCCAGGCAGAACTTGAGCTGAACGGCTATCACCAATATTGGAATTTTGCCGAGAAAAAGGGCTATTCCGGTACAGCTGTTTTTTCAAAGGAAGAGCCGCTCAATGTTTTTTACGGCCTGGGTATTCCCGAGCACGACACAGAGGGCAGAGTAATTACCCTTGAGTTTGAAAACTATTATTTTATAACCGTTTATGTTCCCAACGCAAGAGACGGACTTGTTCGCCTTGATTACCGTATGGAGTGGGAAGATGCTTTCAGGGCATATATCAAAAAGCTCGATGAGAAAAAGCCTGTTATCTTCTGCGGCGATTTAAACGTTGCTCACAATGAAATCGACCTAAAGAATCCCAAATCAAACCGCCGCAATCCCGGCTTTACCGATGAAGAAAGAGGGAAGTTTACCGAGATGCTTGAAAGCGGATTTGTTGATACGTTCAGATATTTTTACCCCGATCTTGAGGGTGCATACAGCTGGTGGAGCTACAGATTCTCTGCAAGAGCAAAGAACGCCGGTTGGAGAATTGACTATTTTATTGTTTCCGAAAGGCTTAAAGACAGCCTTAAGGATGCAAAAATCCATAATCAGATTTTCGGCTCTGACCATTGCCCCGTTGAGCTTACAATAGAACTGTGAGGGAAAGAAAAATGAAAGAAAAAACATTAAAAATAATCGCAATAGTTCTGGCAGTAACAACAGTTGCCGCACTTATCGGCTTTGTTTTCACAAGCATGAAGGGTGACGGCGCATTGACAAAGGGCTTGAGTGACGGCGACTCCGGCTCCGCAAAGGTTGCGGCACCTGTTTATGATTTTAACGGCACGGCCTACACAAAGATGGTTTCTGCAAAGGGCGCAAACGGCGAAATCTTTTTGCCCTCTGACATTGCAAACGTTTATTTTACCGCTGACCTTGCAGGCAACGTTAAATTCTATGATTATGCCAACGGCGAATTTGCCGCAAGCACACTGCCTGTTAAGCAGATAAAAACAAACCTTGCTGCAACATATGAATCAATCCCCGTTACAGTCAATTATATTGAAAAAGACGGCAAAACATTCGGTATAGGTGTGTTCACCTCCGATATGAGCGCTTCGGTCAAGGTTTATTCCTATGCCTTTGTCAAGCTTATAAATAAGCCTGCAGGTTACGGCACAGGTCATCTTCTGCTTGCAGACTTTGAAAAAGAAAACTTCTACAACGCAGATAAAATTTATTCCGAAATTTATAACTTCAACCTTGCAAACGGCAAGGCAAGCACCTATGTTTCAAACAACACCCGTCTTATCGACAAAAACGGCGCATTCAGAGCAGACTGGACTATGCTTACAGATGATTTTGTTGCAAATCTCGGCGGTGCAAAATATTTCTTTTCTTCAAGATATTACACTGCAGATGAGAGAGGAACAAGAGCTGATATTATGGTTCTTTCAAATGCATACAGACCCGAAATCGTTGCAAAGGATATCCTTGGTACATGGTTTGTCAACGATGCAAACGGTATGCACTATCTGCGCAAAACAGATAAGGGCTTCAATAATGTTATAAATCAGAACAAGGCAGAAACCGTTCTTGCCGAGTTTGAGGGCGATTATTTTACCGATTACCTTCAGGACGGCAGATGGCTCATAAACAAAAAGAGCCTTGTCGTGACCGATCTTATGACCGGTGCAACAAAGACTCTTTCGGGTATAAATATTATCGGTTTTGACCACGCTTACGTTTCGCCTGACGGTGCAAAATTTGTTTTTGCCAAAAACGGCGAAGCAAACGAAAACGGCGCAATAATTCAGCAGGTTATCTACTGCGCTGCAGACGGCTCAAAGCGGCCTGCGGTTTATAACGAGCCGCTTCTTTTCAGCGAAAGCGCAGGTTTTGTCTGGCTTGATGCTGATAAGGTGATGAGTGTGCGTGCTCTTGACGGCACAGGCACAAAGGTCGGCAGCGTGGTTTATTCCTATTAAATATTTTCTTTTCTGAAATCGAGCACGATTTCGTCGTGGTCAAGCTCAAGAGCGGTGTATTTAACACCTGCTGCATCAAACATTCTTTTTGATGCACGCACGCCCACGGTGTCCTTATATTTATCAGAGAGGTAAACAACCTCTTTGATTCCGCATTGAATAATTGCCTTTGCGCATTCGTTGCAGGGGAAAAGGGCAACGTAGATTTTGCAGCCCTCAAGGTCAGAGCCGCCGCTGTTAAGAATGGCGTTGAGCTCTGCGTGGCAGACGTAAGGGTATTTTGTTTCAAATTCGTCGCCGCTTCTTTCCCAGGGGAAGCAGTCATCGCTGCAGCCTCTCGGGAAGCCGTTATAGCCGACAGACATAATCTTTTTATTGTTGTTGACTATGCAGGCGCCTACCTGTGTGCTGGGGTCTTTGCTTCTGCGTGCAGACAACATGGCGATTCCCATAAAATATTCGTCCCAGGAAATATAGTCCTCTCTTTTAGGCATATTTACAGCTCCTTTTTATTTCAATATTGAAAGTTTAGCATATCGGGGCGGATATTACAACATAAAAATTATTAAAACATACCTATGAGGTGATTAAAATGGGTTTTTTAACCAAAATCTTCGGTGATTACTCAACAAAAGAGATAAAGCGAATCAAACCGCTTTGCAATAAGGTTCTTGAGCTTGAGGAGGAGTTTTCAAAGCTTACCGATGAGCAGCTTCAGGCAAAAACACCTGAATTCAAAGAACGCCTTGCAAACGGCGAAACGCTTGACGATATTTTGCCCGAAGCTTTTGCTGCCTGCCGAGAGGCATCGTGGCGAGTTATCGGCCTTAAGCATTTCCCCGTTCAGATTATCGGCGGCATTATTCTGCATCAGGGCAGAATTGCCGAAATGAGAACAGGTGAAGGTAAAACCCTTGTGGCAACCCTGCCTGCATACCTTAACGCTCTTTCGGGCGACGGCGTTCACATTGTTACCGTTAACGATTATCTTGCTCGCCGTGACAGTGAGTGGATGGGCAAGGTTTACCGTTTTATGGGTCTCACGGTTGGCCTTATTATTCACGAAAAAGAAAATCCCGAGCGCAAGGAAGCCTATGCGGCCGATATTACTTACGGCACAAACAACGAGATGGGCTTCGATTATCTGCGTGACAATATGGTTGTGTATAAGGAGCACAAGGTTCAGAGAGGACATAGCTTTGCAATCGTCGACGAGGTGGACTCAATTCTTATCGACGAAGCCAGAACACCCCTTATTATTTCGGGCAGAGGCGAAAAATCAACAGACCTCTATAAAATGGCTAACCGTTTTGCAACCTCACTTAAATGCGTAAAAATCAAAGAAGTCAACTCAAAAGAAAACGTTGAAGACCTTGTAGGCGACGACTGCGACTATGTTGTTGACGAAAAGGCAAAGACTGCAACTCTCACAAAGGCCGGCGTTGCAAAGGCAGAAGCTTTCTTTAACCTTGAAAACCTTATGGATGCCGAGAATATGACGATTCAGCACCACATCAACCAGGCAATCAAGGCAATCGGCGTTATGAAGCGTGACGTTGACTACGTTGTTAAGGATAATCAGGTTCTCATCGTTGACGAATTCACGGGCAGAATTATGCTCGGCAGACGTTATAACGAGGGTCTGCATCAGGCTATCGAAGCAAAAGAAAACGTGAGCGTTGAGCACGAGAGCAAAACTCTGGCAACAATCACGTTCCAGAACTATTTCCGTCTTTATAAAAAGCTTTCGGGTATGACGGGTACGGCAATGACGGAAGAAACGGAATTCAACCAGATTTACGGTCTTGACGTTATCGAAATTCCCACCAACAAGCCGATGATAAGAGATGATATGCCCGACGTCGTTTATAAAACGGAGAAGGCAAAATATCTTGCTCTTATTGAAAAAATCGAAGAATGCCACGCAAAGGGTCAGCCTGTGCTTGTGGGCACTGTTTCAATTGAAAAATCAGAGCTTCTGAGTGCTCTCCTCAAGCGCAAGGGCATCAAGCACGAAGTTCTCAACGCAAAGCACCACGAAAAAGAAGCCGAAATCGTTGCTCAGGCAGGTAAATTCGGAGCAGTTACAATTGCCACAAATATGGCGGGCCGTGGTACCGATATCAAGCTTGGCGGTAACGCAGAATACCTTGCAAAATCCGAAATGCGCCGTATGGGCTGCACAGAGGAGCTTATTGCTGAAGCAACAGGCTTTGCGGAAACTGACAATCAGGAAATTCTTGACGCAAGAGCGCTTTATACCTCACTCGAAAAGAAATATGACGATGAAATCGCTCCCGAAGCCGACAAGGTAAGAGAAGCGGGCGGTCTTTGCATCATCGGCACGGAACGCCACGAATCAAGACGAATTGATAACCAGCTCAGAGGCCGTGCAGGCCGTCAAGGCGACCCCGGTGCAAGCCGATTCTATCTTTCACTTGAAGATGACCTTATGCGTCTTTTCGGCGGTGAAAGAATCACCGCAGTTATGAACACCCTCAAAACGCTCGAGGATATGCCTATCGAGGCAAAGATGATTTCAAATACAATCGAAAGCGCACAGAAGAAGATTGAAGGCAGAAACTTCGGCATCAGAAAGAACGTTCTTCAGTATGATGACGTTATGAACCGCCAGAGAGAGCTTATTTATAAGCAGCGCAACCAGGTGCTTGACGGCGAGGAGCTTAAACCTGTTATCACCAGAATGATTGAAGGCAGCATCAACGATGCGGTTGATATGTTCTGCTCCGACCAGGCATCAAAGAAGGATTGGAACATAGACGGTCTTAAGGATAAGTTCAAGAGCTGGGGTCTTATTGAGGAAGGCGATTTTGAAGGCACAACCGACAAGGAAGATATCCGCGAAACGCTTCTTGAAAGAGCAGAGAAGAGATATGCAGACAGAGAAGAGCTCTTTGGCGAAACCGACAAGGGCGAACCTGTTATGCGTGAGCTTGAAAAGATGGTTCTTCTCAGAAACGTTGATAACCGCTGGATGGACCACATCGACGCAATGGACCAGCTCCGCAGAGGTATCGGCCTGCGTGCATACGGTCAGACAGACCCCGTTGTGGCTTACAGACAGGTCGGTTCTGATATGTTCGACGGTATGAACGAAGAAATCCGTGAAGATACCGCAAGACAGATTCTTACCGTTATGATAAGAAGCAAGGAAGAAACAAAGCGTGAGCAGACCGCCAAAATCACGGGCACAAGCGGCGCTTCCGACGGCAGCGAAAAAGGCAGAACCGTAAGAAAGAAAGAAAAAGTCGGTCCTAACGACCCCTGTCCCTGCGGCAGCGGCAAAAAGTATAAGAAGTGCTGCGGCGACGTTACAAAGAATTCGGCGAATTAAAAGGCGAACCGAACGTTTTTTCTCGTTCGGCGCACAAAACAGAACAATAAATAAAACAACCGCATTGCCGTCAAAAGCAATGCGGTTAATCTTTTTATTCGGTAACTCTGTGTCCGTTTTTCAGCTTCACCTTGCCGAGCATAGGAATTTTTATATAGCCGTCAAAAGTATCGCCGTCAATCGAAACAAAAAGATTTATGTCCTTGCCTTCAAGCAGACTGGTCTGAATCGTTGCGGTGATTGTGTCGTCATCCTCTTCAACGCTTTTAACGGTTATATCAGGAATTTTTATTCCCGGCATATCAATATTGAAGCCGTATTTGCCGTTATCATCAAAAATTTCAAATTTTACTTCGCCCGAGAAAAACATTGCGTTCACGCTGCAAGTCCATTTGCCAAGACCTATCATAGCTTAAAACCCCTTTCAAAATCTTATGCGGTTATTCTACCACATAAATACAAAATTATCAATATGTAAGTTTGATTTACAAAATAACCACACCATCTTGTGTTATTGCTGCATTTAGTTGATATATTCTATTATATACATTTTATATATATGTCACTCGGGCAAAGATGCACTCTGCTCAGTTAAAGCGCAAAAGCCTTGATATTGTTGGGATTGAGGACTTTGAAGGCTGCAAAAATTTTTGAAAAAATCTTCAAAAAACTATTGACAAGCAGGGGGTATTATGCTATCATAATCGAGCACGCTCTCGGACTAGGGGCAAATTATGCCCAAAACCCATCCGAAAGCTGGCATGATATGCGTTGATGCAGGAGGTGGCCGCTCTCTGAAGCGGGAAATTTCTGCGGAGTATGTCCGATTTTAAACCGGGCGAATTGTGTCCTGACGAAAGGTCTGCCATTCCCGGGCGGCCTTGGTGCGGGATACCTATGTGCAAATGAGCGAAAGCTAACCCGGAAATATGTTTTTCCGGTTTTTAAATCGGACGGGTTGAAACACCCGGGTCGGTTTTCACAAAGTTTGCGGCCCGCCACATTTTTAAGGAGGCGTTCCAAATGGCAGTTAAGGGAAAAATCAGAATCAGGCTCAAGGGCTACGATCACAACCTTGTTGACAAAGCAGCAGAAAAGATCGTAGAAACAGCTAAGAGAACAGGCGCTCAGGTTTCGGGCCCCGTTCCGCTTCCCACAGAAAAGGAAGTTGTTACAATCCTTCGCGCAGTTCATAAGTATAAGGACAGCCGCGAACAGTTTGAGCAGAGAACACACAAAAGGCTTATCGACATCATCAGACCTTCAGCAAAAACAGTTGAAGCTCTGACAGGTCTTGAGCTTCCCGCAGGCGTTGAAATCGAAATCAAACTTTAATTTCAACAAATGCAGGTCATGTTGGCCAAAGGGTCAACCAATAACCTAAAGGAGGAAAGCATAATATGCAGAAAGCAATCATCGGCAAGAAAATCGGTATGACACAGATTTTCGACGAAAAGGGAAACGTTATTCCCGTAACAGTTGTTGAAGCCGGCCCCTGCAACGTTGTTATGAAGAAGACAATCGAAAACGACGGTTATGAAGCAGTTCAGCTCGGCTACGGCGACGTAAAGGTTCAGCGTGTGAACAAGCCCATGATGGGTCACTTCAAGAAGGCTGACGTTGCCCCCAAGAAGACTCTCAAAGAGTTCAAGCTTGACGATATGGCAAGCGTTAACGTGGGCGACACAATCAAGGCAGACATCTTTGCAGTCGGCGAAAAGGTAGACGTAGTCGGCACAAGCAAAGGTAAGGGTACTGCCGGTTCAATCAAGAGATGGAACTTCTCCAGACTCAAGGAATCCCACGGTACAGGTCCTGTTGCAAGACACGCCGGTTCACTGGGTGCATGCTCCGACCCCTCAAGAGTTTATAAGGGCAAGAAGCTTGCAGGTCACCTTGGCTGCGAAAGAGTTACAATCCAGAATCTCGTAGTTGCTAAGATCGACGCAGAAAACAACCTTCTCGCAATCAAGGGCGCCATCCCCGGCCCCAAGGGCGGCATCGTTGTTGTACGCGACGCAGTTAAAAAAGCATAAGGAAAGGAGTAGAAAAGAATGCCTACAGTATCAGTTTTCGACATGACAGGTAAAAAGCTTTCCGATATGGAGCTGAATGACAGCATCTTCGGAATCGAGCCCAGCATTCCTGCTATGCACCTTTGCGTAGTAGCATATCTGGCAAATCAGCGTCAGGGCACACAGTCTACCCTTACCAGATCAGAAGTAAGCGGCGGCGGCAAAAAGCCCTGGAGACAGAAGGGCACTGGCCGCGCAAGACAGGGTTCAACAAGAGCTCCCCAGTGGTATCACGGCGGTATCTCACACGGACCCAAGCCCCGCAAGTATCACAAGGATGTTAACAAGAAGGTCAGAAGACTTGCTATCAAGTCTGCTCTTTCCGCTAAGGTTGCTGACAGCGAACTTATCGTTCTTGATTCAATCAAGCTCGACGCTATCAAGACCAAGGAAATGGCTAAGGTTGTTAACGCACTTGAAACAGGCAAGAAGGTTCTTTTCGTTCTTCCCGAGAAGAATGACATCGTTTATCGCTCAGCAAGAAACATTGCAGGCGTTAAGACCACTCTTGCTTCCACACTCAACGTTTACGATCTCCTTAACTGCGACACAGTTGTAGTTCTTAAGGATGCCGTAAGCAAGATCGAGGAGGTTTACGCATGAGCAAGTTAGCACAGGATATTATCCTCCGCCCCATCATCACAGAAAACAGCATGGACGGCATTGCAGACAGAAAGTACACCTTCGAAGTTGCTAAAGATGCAAACAAGGTTGAAATCAAGAATGCTGTTGAAAAGCTCTTTGATGTTAAGGTTGCAAAGGTTAACACAATCAACGTTGACGGTAAGCTCAGAAGATACGGCCGCTTCGAAGGCTTCACACCTTCCAAGAAAAAGGCAATCGTTACTCTTACCGAAGACTCCAAGACAATCGAATTCTTTGACGGAATGATGTAATCCGATTACTTAACGTAATCAAAAGGACAATGTTCCTATAAAATCCGGCGGTAAGGTATGGAGAATGACATTGCTCCGCAAAGCCGCTATAAGGAGAGTGTAGAAAAATGTCTATTAAGCTTTACAAGCCGACAAGTAACGCAAGACGTAATATGTCGACTACAGATTATTCCGAGCTTTCAAAGGTTGCACCCGAAAGAAGCCTGCTTGTTTCTCTCAAGAAGAACAGCGGCCGCAACAGCTACGGAAGAATCACCGTTCGTCACCGCGGTGGCGGACAGAGAAGAAAGTACCGTGTTATCGACTTCAAGAGAGATAAGTTCGATATTCCCGCACAGGTAGCAAGCGTTGAGTACGATCCCAACCGCTCAGCTTTCATCGCTCTTCTTCAGTATGAAGACGGCGAAAAGAGATACATCCTTCAGCCCGCAGGCCTGAAGGTAGGCGATACCGTTGTTGCCGGCGCAAACGCTGACATCAAGCCCGGTAACGCACTTCCTCTCACCAACATCCCTGTTGGTACAGTTATCCACAACGTTGAGCTCTATCCCGGCAGAGGCGGCCAGCTTGCAAGAGCAGCAGGTAACTCCGCTCAGCTTATGGCTAAGGAAGGCGTTTATGCCCTTCTTCGTCTCCCCTCAGGCGAGCTTCGCAACGTTCCCGTTGGCTGCATGGCTACAATCGGCCAGGTAGGCAACCTCGACCATGAAAACGTTAAGGTTGGTAAGGCCGGCCGTAAGCGTCACATGGGCTGGAGACCCACCGTTCGCGGTTCAGTAATGAACCCCTGCGATCACCCCCACGGCGGTGGTGAAGGTAGAGCTCCCATCGGTAGACCCGGTCCTGTTACACCCTGGGGCAAGCCCGCTCTCGGTTACAAGACCAGAAAGACCAAGAAAACGTCCGACAAGCTTATCATAAAGCGTCGTAACGACAAATAAGTGAAAGGAGCAGATAATAATGGGCAGAAGCGTTAAAAAAGGACCTTTTGTGCAGCCTAAACTGCTCGAAAGAGTTCAGAAGATGAACGAAGCCGGCGAGAAGCAGGTTCTTAAGACCTGGAGCCGCTCATCCACAATCTTCCCCGACTTTGTCGGCCACACATTTGCAGTTCACGACGGACGCAAGCATGTTCCTGTTTATGTAACAGAAGATATGGTAGGTCACAAGCTCGGCGAATTTGCGCCTACAAGAACCTTCAGAGGTCATGCAGGCTCAAAAACATCAAACAACGGTAAATAATCGGCGAAAGGAGTGTATTAACAATGTCAGATATGGCAATGCAGAGTGTGCCCACAGCAACAGCTAAAGCCACTTATGTTCGTATTGCGCCTCGCAAGGTTCAGATTGTGCTTGACTTAATCCGCAATCAGCCCGCAGATAAGGCAATGGCAATTCTCAAGTACACGCCCAAGGCCGCGTGTGAACCCTTGATGAAGCTTTTAAAATCAGCTATGGCAAATGCTGAAAACAATAATAATATGGACGTCAGCCGCCTTTACGTTGCAGAATGCAGCGTAAGCCAGGGCCCCATCCTCAAGAGAGTAAGACCCAGAGCACAGGGCAGAGCGTTCCGCATTAACAAGAAGACATCTCACATCACCCTTGTTCTCAAGGAAATGGAATAAGCGAGGAGGAGGTTAAACAATGGGACAGAAAATTAATCCTACCGGTTTAAGAATCGGTGTTATTAAGAACTGGGAATCCCGCTGGTATGCGGCTCCCGAAAAGTTCGGCGATACTCTCGTTGAAGACTACAATCTTCGTGAGTACCTTCTTGAGAAGCTTGCTCCCGCAGGTGTTCCCAAGGTTGAGATTGAGCGTGACGCAAAGAGAGTTTACGTCAACATTCACTGCGCAAAGCCCGGTATGGTTATCGGCAGACAGGGCGCAGAAATCGAAAAGCTTAAGAAAATCTGCGAGAAGAAGCTTGGCGGCAAAGAGGTTTCGCTCAACATCATCGAAATCAAGCAGCCTGACCTCAATGCACAGCTTGTTGCTGAAAGCATTGCTTCACAGCTCGAAAGAAGAATTTCTTACCGCCGTGCTCTTAAGCAGGCTATCGGCCGTGCAATGAAGCTCGGTGCAAAGGGCATCAAGACTCAGGTTTCAGGCCGCGTTGGCGGTGCAGAAATTGCACGTTCCGAAACTTACAAAGAGGGTACAATTCCTCTTCAGACAATCAGAGCCGACATTGATTACGGCTTTGCAGAAGCTAAGACCACATACGGCCGCATCGGCGTTAAGGTTTGGCTTTACAGAGGCGAAGTTCTGCACGAGAGCAGAAACAACAATTCTCGCCCCAGAAGACGCAGAGAAGGAGGTAACCAGTAATGCTTTTACCTAAGCGCGTTAAGCACCGCAGAGTGCAGAGAGGCAGACTTAAGGGTAAGGCTACAAGAGGTACCACAGTTACTTACGGTCAGTACGGCCTTGTAGCTCTCGAGCCCGCATGGATTACCTCAAACCAGATTGAGGCAGCCCGTATCGCTATGACAAGATACATCAAGCGTGGCGGTCAGGTTTGGATCAAGATCTTCCCCGACAAGCCCATCACAGAGAAGCCCGCTGAAACTCGAATGGGTTCAGGTAAAGGTTCTCCCGAATATTGGGTTGCAGTTGTTAAGCCCGGCAGAGTAATGTTTGAAATCGCCGGCGTTGACAGAGAGCTTGCTGCAGAAGCTATGCGTCTTGCAGCTAACAAGCTTCCTATTAAATGTAAATTTGTTACTAAAGAAGAATTGGGTGGTGAGCAATAATGAAAGCCAGTGAAATCAGAAAACTTTCCGCCGCAGAGCTGGATGCTAAGCTTCTTGAGCTGAAGGATGAGCTGTTCAAACTGCGCTTCCAGCAAGCCGTAAACCAGCTCGACAACCCGATGCGAATCAGTGCCGTTAAAAAAGATATTGCTCGTATTAAGACAGTACAGAGAGATATCGAACTCCACGGCACCAAGGCGTAAGGAAAGGGAGGTTAAAATTCAATGAGCGAAAGAAACCTCAGAAAAACACGCGTTGGTATCGTAACCAGCGACAAAATGGATAAGACAGTAGTTGTATCCGTAAAAGATAGGGTTAAACATCCTCTCTATAAAAAGATCGTTAACAACACATACAAGCTTAAGGCACATGACGAAAACAACGAATGTGCAATGGGCGACCGTGTACTTGTTATGGAAACCCGTCCCCTGTCAAAGGACAAG
>JAZSNE010000028.1:0-53730 GCA_045536245.1 Acutalibacteraceae bacterium
CCCAACTCCTTGGCTCACAGAACGACATGGCTACGATCCGACTTTACCTTCAGGAGGGCTACGATTCGGTAAAATAGTTTAATATTTTATAGAGAGGATAGATATTATGAAATCATTGGCTGAACTTGCTGCTATCAGAGAAAAAATGAAGGACAAGGTTGTTCTTCGCGAAGGCAGCGGTGAAATCAGAGTTGTTGTAGGTATGGCTACCTGCGGCATCGCAGCAGGCGCAAGACCCGTTCTTAACGCATTCGTTGAAGGCGTCAGCAACGCAGGCCTCGCAGACAAAGTTATGGTTTCGCAGACAGGCTGCATCGGCGTTTGCCAGTTTGAGCCCGTTGTTGAAATCTTTGAAGCAGGCAAAGACAAGGTTACTTACATTAAGATGACCCCCGAAAAGGCTGCAGAAGTTATTGAGAAGCATCTCAAGGGCGGCGCTCCCATTTCGGAATACACAATCACCAACGCTATCTCATAATGGAGGTTAAAGTAATATGATTCGTTCTCATGTTTTGATTTGCGGCGGTACCGGCTGTACATCATCAGGCAGCAAGGTACTTATGTCCACCTTCGAGAAGGAGCTTGAGAAAAACGGACTTCAGGACGAAGTTAAAATCGTTCAGACCGGCTGCTTCGGTCTTTGCGCTCTGGGCCCCGTTGTTATCATCTACCCCGAAGGCACATTCTACAGCAGAGTTGCTGAAAGCGACGTTGCTGAAATCGTTTCCGAGCATCTTCTCAAAGGCCGCCTTGTTGACAGACTTGTTTATAAGGATGTTGATGAGAGCATCGTTGAAGAAGCCGGCAAATCCGTTTCACTTAACGACACTAACTTCTATAAGACCCAGAAGAGAGTTGCTCTTCGTAACTGCGGTCTTATCGACCCCGAAAACATTGACGAATACATCGCAATGGACGGTTACGCAGCACTCGGCAAGGTTCTCACAGAGATGACTCCTCAGGACGTTATCAAGGAAGTTATCGACTCAGGCCTCAGAGGCAGAGGCGGCGGCGGCTACCCCACAGGCAGAAAGTGGAGCTTCACGGCTGCTAACGCTGCTGACCAGAAATACGTTGTTTGTAACGCTGACGAAGGCGACCCCGGCGCATTCATGGACCGTTCCGTTCTTGAAGGCGACCCCCACTGCCTTATCGAAGCTATGACAATCTGCGGCTACGCAACAGGCGCATCCGAAGGTTACGTTTACGTTCGTGCCGAATACCCCATAGCTGTTAAGCGCCTCCAGATTGCTATTGACCAGGCTAAGGAATACGGCCTTCTCGGCAAAAACATCTTTGATTCCGGCTTTGACTTTGACCTTCACATCCGCCTTGGTGCAGGCGCATTCGTTTGCGGTGAAGAAACAGCTCTTATGACCTCAATCGAAGGTAACAGAGGCGAGCCCAGACCCAGACCTCCCTATCCCGCAGTTAAGGGTCTTTTCGGCAAGCCCACAACAGAAAACAACGTTGAAACCTTCGCAAACATTCCCCAGATTATCCTCAAGGGTGCAGAATGGTTTGCATCAATGGGCACAGAAAAATCAAAGGGCACAAAGGTATTCGCTCTCGGCGGCAAGATTGAAAACACAGGTCTTGTTGAAATCCCCATGGGCACAACCCTTCGCGAAATCATCTATGATATCGGCGGCGGTATCCCCAACGGCAAAAAGTTCAAGGCTGCTCAGACAGGCGGTCCCTCCGGCGGCTGCATCCCCGCAAGCCTTATTGACACAGAAATCGACTACGATAACCTCACAGCTATCGGCTGTATGATGGGTTCGGGCGGTCTTATCGTTATGGACGAAGACAACTGCATGGTTGACATCGCAAAGTTCTTCCTCGATTTCACAATCGACGAATCCTGCGGTAAGTGCTCACCCTGCCGCATCGGCACAAAGAGAATGATGGAAATTCTTGAAAAGATTACCGACGGCAACGGCACACTCGAAGACCTTGATAAGCTTGAAGAGCTTGCTTATTACATCAAAGAGAACTCACTCTGCGGCCTCGGCCAGACAGCTCCCAACCCCGTTCTTGCAACACTCAAGTTCTTCCGTGACGAATATATTGCTCACGTTGTTGATAAGAAGTGCCCCGCAGGCGTATGCAAGAGCCTTCTTAACTACGTTATCGACGCTGACAAGTGCAAGGGCTGCACACTCTGCGCAAGAAAGTGCCCCGCAAACGCAATCAGCGGCACAGTTAAGAACCCCCACGTTATCGACACAACCAAGTGCATTAAGTGCGGTGCTTGCATTGATTCCTGTAAGTTCGGCGCAATCAGCAAAGCTTAATTAAGGAGGCATAAACTAATGGAAATGGTAAACATTAAAATAAACAATATGCCCCTGAGCGTTCCCGGTGGCATTTCAATCCTTGAAGCTGCAAGATATGCGGGTATCGAAATCCCCACACTCTGCTACCTCAAGGAGCTCAACGAAATCGGCGCTTGCCGTATTTGTATGGTTGAGGTTAAGGGCGCACGTTCACTTGTTTCAGCCTGCGTTTTCCCCGTAAACGAAGGTATGGAAATTTTCACAAATACAGAAAAGGTCAGAAAGAGCCGCAAGATGACTCTTGAGCTCATTCTCTCAACTCACAGAAAAGAGTGCCTTTCCTGCGTAAGAAGCGGCAACTGCGAGCTTCAGAAGCTCTGCAAGGATTACGGCGTTGCTGACGAAAAGGCTTTTGAAGGCACATACCCCGAGTTCCAGTTTGACGATTCCGCTCCCCATATGATCAGAGATAACAGCAAGTGCGTTCTCTGCCGCCGCTGCGTTGCAGCTTGTGATGCACAGGCTATCAGCGTTATCGGCGCAAACGCCAGAGGTTTTGATACTCACATCGGCTCACCCTTTGAGCTTCCTCTCTATGATTACAGCTGCGTTTCCTGCGGTCAGTGCATCGTTCACTGCCCCGTTGGCGCACTTTATGAAAAAGACGATACCGCAAAGGTATTCGAAGAAATCAACAACCCCGACAAGTTCGTTGTTGTTAACACTGCTCCCTCAATCCGTGTTACTCTCGGTGAAGCTTTCGGCAACGAAATCGGCACAAACGTAACAGGCAAAATGGTTGCAGCTCTGCGCCGCCTCGGCTTCAGCAAGGTATTTGATACCGACTTCTCCGCTGACCTTACAATTCTTGAAGAAGCAAACGAGCTTCTTGACAGAATCAACAACGGCGGCACACTGCCCCTCATCACATCCTGCTCACCCGGTTGGGTTAAGTATTGCGAGCATTACTATCCCGAGCAGCTTGCTCACCTTTCAAGCTGCAAGTCACCCCAGCAGATGTTCGGCGCAGTTATCAAGACCTGGTATGCAAAGAAGATGAACATCGACCCCAAGGATATCGTTGTTGTTTCAATTATGCCCTGCACAGCCAAGAAGTTTGAAGCAGGCAGAGCAGACCAGTCCGCAAGCGGCTATGCTGATGTTGACTACGCTCTCACAACCCGTGAGCTTGCAAGAATGATTGAAACTGCAGGCCTTAACTTCAACGCACTTCCCGACGAAGAATTTGATAATCCTCTCGGCGAAGGCACAGGCGCAGGCGTTATCTTCGGCGCAACAGGCGGCGTTATGGAAGCAGCTCTCAGAACAGCTGTTGAAACTCTCACAGGCGAAGAGCTCAAGAACCTTGACTTCACAGAGGTCAGAGGTACTGAAGGTCTTAAGGAAGCAACATACACCGTTGCAGGTATGGAAGTTAAGGTTTGCGCAGCAAGCGGACTTTCAAACGCAAAGAAGGTTATGGACGACATCAAGGCAGGCAAATCAGAATATCACTTTGTTGAAATTATGGCTTGCCCCGGCGGCTGCGTAAACGGCGGCGGCCAGCCCACACAGCCCGCAAGCGTTCACAACTTTGTTGACCTCAAGGCTATCAGAGGACAGGCTCTCTATGAGGCAGACAAGAATCTCCCCGTCAGAAAGTCACACGAAAGCGAAGCAGTCAAGGCTGTTTATGCTGAATACTTTGAGAAGCCCGGCAGCCACGTTGCTCACGAGGTTCTTCACACTCATTACGTTCCCAGAGGCATCTATAACGAGAAATAATCTCATATAAAAAGTTATCCCCCGAAGCACTGCGCTTCGGGGGAATTTTTTTAAAATTTATCGGGGTCAAAATAATCGCTCCACGCAAATACAAACCATCGATCGTTTGTATCCTTAACAAAGCATACACAGATAGCGGCATCGCCGTACGTGCCAACCACCTCATAAGCCTGAATATCAGTTTCAAAGCCTCTGAGCGTGAACAAATTGTCTAAGCCGTAGGTGCTGCTTCTCTCGTAAAAGCTGAACTCACTGCTATCTTTTTTAAGCACTTCTTCTGCTGCGTTGTTCGTCGCAATAACCTTCTCTGCCAAAAGTACCGAGGTCATCTTTTGCGTTTCTTCTTTGTATCCGATCAATTCTTTTTCGATAAATAACCTGTAAATTTCTTCCGACTGAGGAACCATAAGAGCGATTGAATCATAATCCTTGTTTTTCACAGCCTCAAGAAATTTATCTTTAGCTTCTTCAAATGTTTCAAATCCGTTGAAGGTTGAATAATCAATCGCTTTACTCTCAAAATCGGGAATTTCAAATTCGGGCTCTATAACTATATCCTTGATATTAAATACAATTTTTGTAGCGCCTTCATATATATAACCTTGCATCACCCAAAAACCTGTTTCGGGGTCAACATAATATATATCTTTTTCCTCACCGTTATCGGCTTCAAAAACAAGCGTTTCGCCAAAGCCTTCCACTTCTTCTGTTCCTTTGTAAACGTAACTGGTTTTGTGTCCTGCTGTGTAATATGTAATGCTTTCATAGCCATAGTGATTATAAAGTTGACGAAGAGAAGATATTGCTGATTCTTTTGAATGATCAACCAGTGCGCCCGTTTCGCCAAAATCATAAAACTCGTGTGTTATGCCATTTTCACGGGTGCCGATATACCAATTAGGTACCCACCTGTCATAATCATCAGGCAACTTGCAAACAACCTGTTCTCTCAAATCAACAAAAATTTTATCCTCTCTTACCATACCGTTCTGCAGAGGTGTCCAGTTTGTGGCGCTGAACCTTTCAACGCCAAGCTTTTCGGCGGTAATGGGAAGCTCATCATACGTTTTACCAACCTCAAGGGTTGCAATGATATCCGCCGCATTCTGCTTGATTTCAGCTCTGATTGCTTCGGCATTTTTGTTGCTGACAATATTTTCTCCGTCTGCTGCGTTTACGGTTTCTGCGCCTTTTTCACCCTTTTCGGAAACGTCTGAACACGCCGCAACAGATAAAAGTGTTACCGCCGAAAGAACAATTGCCAAAATTCTTTTCACCTTGTTGAACATTTTGTTTTCCTCCTTAATTTGACCTTTTTTATGAATCAAGGCAGCAAAAACACATTAAGAGTTCACCTGATAAATGATTTTTATTGCCTCAATTATATTATACAGCGCATTATTGCCGCGCCGTAATTCAGAATTGACAGACCAAATAAAAAATGCGCCAACCGAAGCTGACGCATAAAAAACGCATAGCTCGATTGTCGCCAAACAAACTCTTTAACCAATACAGGTATACAGAAGTGAGCATGCATTTTTATCAAAATAAAAATACACACCTATATCGGTTTCAATATTGAGTTCGTTTGGCAATATCAGTATATCACACTATTTTGCGTTTATCAATATAAGATTTTCAGCAACCCTGCATTAATCAACCGTATGTTGTTGATGATTTGCACCAAAACAAAAAAGCGGACTGCCGAAGCAATCCGCTTAATTCTTTAAATCTGATTAGAAATCTACGCGAAGGTCATAGTAGCAGCACTTGAAGAGCTTTTCCATCTCTTCAACGGAGGGCTGACGGGGGTTGGAGCCTGTGCAAGCATCGCCAACTGCGTTCTTTGCGATTTCGGGAAGTCTTTCAAGGAATACTTCTTCGGGAACAAAGCCCTGCTCTGCAAAGTAGCTGTCTGCGCCGTAGTTCTTGATGCACTGGGGAATGTTGAGCTTATCGTTCATACCTCTGAGGTACTGGATGAGGTTTTCAACCTTGTCGGCAACTGTTTCGCCGCCGAGACCGATGAAATCAGCAATCTTTGCGTATCTCTTTGCAGCGGATTCAACCTTTGCGTTGAACTCGATAACTTTGGGAAGATACATTGCGTTTGCTGCGCCGTGAATGATGTGTGCGCCGAAATCGTCAAATGCAGCACCTGTCTTGTGAGCCATTGAGTGAACGATGCCGAGAAGTGCGTTTGAAAAAGCCATACCTGCAAGGCACTGTGCGTTGTGCATTCTTTCTCTTGCGCCGTTGTCGCCGTTATATGAATCAACAAGGTGTTCGTCGATCATTGAAATTGCGTGAAGAGCAAGGGGATCTGTGTAATCGCAGTTGCAGGTTGAAACGTAAGCTTCAACAGCGTGTGTCATTGCGTCCATACCTGTGTGAGCAACAAGCTTTTTGGGCATTGTTTCAGCAAGCTCGGAGTCAACGATAGCGATATCGGGTGTGATTTCAAAGTCAGCAAGAGGATACTTTATGCCCTTTTCATAGTCTGTGATTACGGAGAAAGCGGTAACTTCAGTTGCTGTGCCCGATGTTGAGGGAATAGCAACAAAGCGAGCCTTCTGGCGAAGCTCGGGGATACCGAAAACCTTGCACATTTCTTCAAATGTGATTTCGGGATATTCATACTTAATCCACATTGCCTTTGCAGCGTCGATGGGTGAACCGCCGCCCATAGCAACAATCCAGTCGGGCTCAAATTCCTGCATAACAGCAGCGCCCTTCATAACTGTATCAACTGAGGGATCGGGCTCGATGCCTTCAAAAAGCTTAACTTCCATACCTGCTTCTTCAAGGTAAGCAACAACCTTATCAAGGAAGCCGAACTTCTTCATTGAGCCGCCGCCAACGCAAACGATAGCCTTTTTGCCCTTGAGTGTTTTAAGAATTTCAACTGAACCTTTGCCGTGATAGAGATCTCTGGGTAATGTGAATCTTGCCATTTTGTTTTCCTCCTGTTTGTTTGCTCTGCAGCTCTGACGTCGCAAAGCCCAAATTTCTACGATATAATTATATCAAAAGCTGCGCAAGAATGTAAAATATAAAAAAAGCATAGAGCTATTGCTTTTATGATATAGCAAAGCTGTTATCCAAAAAAATATCAGGCCTGCACCGCAAAACAAGCGCAAGCCTGAAGCTTTATGTTATATACCGTTTTCAAGAATAATTCTGCGGGCTTTGCAAAGCTCATCAATAAACATTTTATCAAGCTCGCTGAGCTTGTAGCCGTTTCTGTAAACAAGGATATCTTTATAAATTTTGCCGTTGCCCTCGCATTTGAGCTGAACAAGGTTATATTTTTCAAGCAGCTCCTCGGGAATGGGCGAAACCCACATAAAGGTGGCAGGCACTTTTTCAAGCAAATCAAACTGGCTGCCACGCTCAAAAACAAAAATATGCTTATCAACCGATTCCGAAAGCTCGGCACGCTTGACGTCAATCATCGGCAGAGAGGGTACGTAGGGGTCTGCGTGAGAGATTTCAATATAATCCGACAAATCAGACGGCTCTATCTTCTCTTTTTTTGCAAGGGGACTGTCCTTTGATGCAAGAAGCACATAAGAAAACTCCGTTATGACTTCGTGCGTGAGCTTTTTCTCTTTGAACATTGAAACAAAATATTTTTCAAACGCCGCCTGATAACGGATTATACCCAGGTTATAATCCTCTTTGGTGATGTTATTGATTGTGCGCATTGAATTTGTTTCTTTATAAAAAATATCTGCAGGCTGAGCCGTGCTTATATTTTTGGAAAACTCCGTGAACGCCTTTGCGATATAGCTTGCTCTGGGCACGCTGACGGAAAAACGCTGCTTCGGCTGCTTACCGTTCTGATAAATCGCCTCAACCTCTTCAACCTGCGAGATAATTCTTTTGGCATAGCGCAAAAATTCCTCGCCCTCGGGCGTGACGGTTATGCCCTTGCTTGTGCGCTTGAAAATGGTTATGCCGAGCCCTTCTTCAAGCTCCTTGACTGCTCTGCTGAGGTTAGGCTGAGCCATATAGAGATTTTCCGCCGCCTTGCTGATTGACTGCGTTCTTGCTATTTCAACAGCATATTTAAGATGAACGATATTCATAAAACCCCACCTTGATGTTGGAATTCAGATATTGGAATACTGGTTATTTTTGATAATCTGATAAGCCTTTTTCAGCTCCTCAATGCCGTCATCAAGCGAATAAAGCGGTTTCCAGCCGAGAGCTTCAAATTTTTCGTTTGAAACAATATAGTTGCGCTTATCCGGGTCCTCGCCGACGGGAGCTTCAATATAAACAAACTTGGGCAGATGGAGCTTTATCTTTTCGCAAAGCTCAATTTTGGAAAGGTTTGAATCCGACAGACCGCAGTTGTGAGTGCCGCCTTCCATTTTTTCAAAGTTTTCAATTGCAAACCAGAATGCGTTTGCAGCATCTCTGACGTGCAGATAGTTGCGCTTGAAGCTGCCTTCAAAAATAACAATCGTTCTGTCAAAAACAGCTCTGTAAACAAAATCGTTAACGAGCAAATCCGTTCTCATTCTGGGCGAAGCGCCAAAAAGCGTTGCAAAGCGGAAAGCCGTTGTGCCGCTTTCGCTCAAAACCGCTGCCTCCGCCTCAACCTTGCTCTTGCCGTAAATTGAAATCGGCTTGATGGGCGAATTCTCTGTGCAGTAGCTTTCTCCCTCGCCCAAGCCGTAGCCGCTGTTAGTGCAGGGGAAGATAATGCGCTGACCCTTTTCACGCAAACGCAGAATCATCTTGATTGCGTCAAGGTTGATTGAATAAGCCGAGCAAGCTTCTTTATCACAAATCGGGAAGCCTGCAAGCGCAGCAAGCGGAATAATATAATCCTTGCCCTTCATCGCCGATTTAACGGCAGCCTCGTTGCGTGCATCGGCATTGATGATTTCAAAATTCGGGTTTGCGCAGCATTCAAGCAGTGAGCTCTGGTTAAACATAAAATTATCCAGCACCGTTACGCGGCAACCCTTTGAAAGAAGCAGAGGCACAAGCACTGAGCCGATATATCCTGCGCCGCCTGTTACAAGAATATTGAGCATATTCCCACTCCTTTGTTTAACTTTGCAGAGGTATCTGTCTATACCATATATATTTATAATATCACTTTGCTTGCCGTTAGTCAATGACGGCAGGATTTTTTCTTTCAACCGCCTCGGTTGACTTTAATTTATACAAATGATATAATTAAATGATTATTCTGAAAGGAGCGTCTGCGGTGAAAAACATTTATTTTGTTCAGGCAAATAACGTTTACGGCAACGAGCGCAGGTCCGTTTATATCCCCTATGCCTCGGGCTGCATTGCCGCCTACGCTTTTGACAATGAAAAAATAAAAGAAACCTGCCGTCTCGGCGGTTTTATCTATACCCACGAGCCGATTAACGAAGCCGTTGCAAAAATGAGCGACCCGTTTATTGTTGCCTTTTCCTGCTCGGTGTGGAATTACGAATATAACAAAGTGCTTGCAAAAGCCGTTAAAGAAAAATATCCCGACTGTGCAATAATCTTCGGCGGCCACAACGTTTTGCGAGATTTTGCCACCTTTGAGGAATGCCCGGCGGTTGATTACCTTATCTACCGTGAGGGCGAAGAAGCTTTCAGAGATCTTATGCTTTGTCTGCTTGAGGGCAAAACGCCTGAATCGGTTGCAAACATAGCTTATAAAAAAGACGGCGGATATATCAAAACCGCCGAAAAAAGCTTTTGCCTGAGCGAATACCCCTCCCCCTATCTCACGGGAATTTTTGACGGCATTGCCGACGGCAAAACAAACTTTTCCGCCATACTTGAAACAAACAGAGGTTGCCCCTTCAAATGCTCCTTCTGCGATTGGGGTACGCTCGGCAGCCGTGTTCGCCTTTTCCCTATGGAAAGGATAAAAGCGGAAATTGACTGGATTGCCGCCCACTCCTTTGAATACGTTTACTGCGCCGACGGCAACTTCGGTCTGTTTGACCGTGACGAAGAAATTGCCGAATACATCATAGAAACCAAAAAGAAAACGGGATACCCCAAAAATTTCAGAGTATGCTTCACCAAAAACAGAACGGATTTTGTTAAAAAAATCTGCACACGCTTCAACAAATACGGTCTTGATAAGGCGCAGACGCTCTCGTTCCAGAGCCTTTCGCCCGTTGTGCTCGAGAATATCGGCAGGCAAAACATTTCGCTGGAGCATTTCCGTGAGCTGATGAACGAATACAGCAAATGCGGCATTTCCACCTCGTCAGAGCTGATTCTCGGCCTTGCAGGCGAAACAAAAGAAAGCTTCGCAAAAGGCATCTGCGATTTGCTTGAATACGGCCAGCACAAAGCGATTCAGGTTTACACCTGCGATTTGCTCCCCAACTCCGAAATGGGCGAGCCCGAATATATCAGAAAACACGGCATCGAAACCGTCAAAGCTCCGTTTATGCAGGCGCATTGCAGCACTCTTGAAAAGCACGAGGTGCAGGAATATAACACGGCAGTTATTAAAACAAACACCCTGAGCACTGCCGATTGGATTGAAAGCGTTGCCTTTGCCTGCCTTGTTCAGGCGTTTCATAACATCGGCCTTTTCAGAGCGGTTGCGCTCTATCTGCGCAATGAGCTTAACATAAGCTATTACGATATCTATTCACTCGTTGCAGAATATTCCGCAAAAAACAAAAACTCCGCCTGCGGCAGTGTGTGGGCGCTTATAAGCGGCTTTGCAAAAGGTATGTCACAGGGCAAAAACGGCTGGGCAGTCGCCTGCGAAGGTCTGGGCGATATCTGCTGGCAGTTTGACGAGATTTACTTTATGAAAGCTCTTGAAAAAGCTGACGGAATTTTTGCCGAGCTTGAAAGCCTGATCTGCCAAAAATACGGCTCAACTCCTTCTCTCAAAGCGGCTTTTGCCTATCAGCGAGCCGTTCTCAAACACCCCGACGGCAGAGAAACAATCAAGATTGAATCCGACTATGATTTTTATTCTTACTGCAAACGGATTTATAACGGCGAATATGCTCCGCTTGAAAAAACAAAAACCGTTATCAGCGTAACAGACAGCAGCCCTTGCGGCTCTCTCTTTGATTACGCCTGCTCCGTTGTGTGGTACGGCAGAAACACGGCTGCCGCCCTTTATTCATCCGATTGCTATTCGCCGCAAATCAAACACTGAGCAGCGTTATTTTAAATTATAAATTTATAAAACCGATTAAAAATGGCTTGGACAGGGTGTTGCCCTGTTCAAGCCACTTTGTTTTATTCTGTTTTTATTCAGCCGGGCATAATATGCTCAGGCTGCTTGCCGCTTTAATACCAAAGGAAGCCGAGAAGCAGAATCATAATAATCATCTGCCACCAGGTGTATGATACGTTAACGGTGAAATAATCCGTGAAGCCCTCATAGCTGACCTCAACGGTCTGCGGACCTGTTTTTTTCAGCTGAGACGGAGAAACGTCAAAGCCGCTTGTTACGGTTTTGGTTGTGCCGTCTGAATAGCTGATAAGAAGCTCCATACCTGCGGTTGAAACGGTATCTCTGTAGTTATAGTCCAGCTTGTCGGGGAATTTCTGAATCTGCATTCCCGTAACGGTCTTTTGCGAGGTTGAGCCGCCCGTAAGCTCATAAGGAATATTATTGGCAACGGCATAATTATAAGCCGCTGAACCGTTTTTGACTTTAAGAGTAAGATTGCCGCATCTGATAAAAGCGTTTTTGCCGACGGTTGTTACGGTTTCGGGAACTGTGAGCGTTTCAAGAGCTTCGCAGCCGTCAAACGCACCCATTTTTATTTCGGTTACGCTTGAGGGGATGCTTACGTTCTTGAGCGATGCGCATTTTTCAAAAGCCTTTTCGTCAATTATTTTAACGCCGTTCTGAATTGTAACGGTTTCAATTCCCGAGTTATAAAAAGCACCCGAATATGAGGTTACGCTTGCAGGAATTGTTATTTCTTTAAGGTTTTTGCAGCCGCCGAACGCCTGCGAGCCGAGTGTTTTGACTGTTGAAGGAATCGTCACTTTGCTCAGCACGGTGCACTGGTTAAATGCGTAATCGCCGATTGTTTCAAGACCCGAAGGCAGCGTTACCGTTGTGAGCCTTGTGTTTGAACCGAAAGCGGAATCTGAAATTGTTTTTGTGCCTGCAGGCACGGTGAAGCCTGTTGTTACCTTGCCGTTGGGATACTGAATAAGAGTGCTGCCGCTGAAATCATAAAGGCAGTCGCTGACTGCTTTATAAGCCGTGTTGCCCGAGTTAACCTTATAATATTTAACCGAAGCGCAGTTAAGAAAAGCGTTTTTGCCGATTGAGGTTACGCTTGCAGGAACAGTCACACTCTGGAGCGAGGTGCAACCCTTGAAGGCTTCAGTGTTGATTGACGTTACCGTTGACGGAATATCAATTTCTGCAAGAGCCGTACAGCCGGCAAAGGCTTCAAGCGGAATCGCCTTGAGCTTTGAGGGCAGAGCGATTGTTTTAAGCGTTGAGCAGTAGCGGAAAGCCGCCGTGCCGATTGTGCATTCTTCACCTGCAAAAATAACGGTACCGAGCGAAGCGCAGTTTTCAAACGCTGACGAGCCGACGCTTGTAACGCTTGCCGGGATTGTTACCTTGGAAATTCTTTCCGCCTCCTTGAAAGCGTTTGAATTGATGGCGGTAACAGGCTTGCCGTTATGCGTTGCGGGTATGTTTATTTCACCTGTTGCAGACGTAACGCATCTGTTCACAATGTAGGAATCACCCAAATCAACAAGTGTAAGATAGTTTTCGCCAACCGCAAAAGCGCATATGCCGAAGCAGGCAAACGCCATTATCGCAGCAAGCAAAAGTGATAATATTTTTGATATTTTGTTCATTTTTGACCCCCCGAATAATATTATCGCATCTTGTATTATATAGTATTTGGCTTCAAAATGCAATAGAAAGATAAAATTGTTTAAATTTTGTTATTAATTATTGACAAAACTATACACAATTAATAAAATTATCTTGTATGTATTTCACACTCATCTGACAGGAGATTTTAAAAAATGAAAGATGCAAACGGCAATTTCTATAAGCCCGAAAGAGGCTCGGGCGTTTATCCCGACCATATAATGCTTGCATTCTGCGGTGACCCCAAAACAGAAATGGCGGTTGCCTGGCGCACAAGCACCGAGGTTGAAAACGGTTACGTTGAATACCGTGAAAGCGGCTCGGACAAAACCGTAAAGGTTGAAAGCATAAACGAGGTCAAAGAAACCGATATTGATATCAGCCGTTACCATTGGGTGAGGCTCAAAGGCTTGAAAAGCGGCACAAAATACAGCTACACCGTTGGCGATGAAGCGCACCGCAGCGAGGAATTCACCTTTGAAACGGAGCCTGAAAGCCTTGATAAATTCAGCTTTATCATTATTGCCGACCACCAGAAAGGTGACCCCTGTCACCTGCCGGATTATTCGTGCGTAAAACGAATGCTCAAAACAGCTCTTGAGCGCCACCCCGAATGCCGCTTCATTTTTACCGCAGGCGATAACTGCGATAACGGTCAGAACGATTTGCAGTGGAACGGTATGTTTGAGGGACTCAAAGGCATAATCGAAAGTATGCCTTATATGATGACAACGGGCAACCACGATAACCGAGGCTACATCACGTATTTCCCCGAGCCGACAGGTAAATTCTACCTTGAACATGCCGACTTTTTTGATTTTCAGTTCGGACCCGTTTATCCCGATAACGGCCCCGAAGGCTACACGGGCGAAAACTATTCGTTTGATTACGGCAATGCGCATTTTCTTGTGCTCGGCATAAACGCTCCCGAAAAGGTTTCGCCGTGGGCATATGAAGATTTAAAGAAAACCGACAAAACGTGGAAGCTCGGCTCTTATCATTTTCCGATTTATCCCGTTATGCCCGAGGGTCAGAACAACGACGCTTACCCGTGGCTGCGAAAACCGATTGAAGAGCTTGATATTCTTTTTGCAGGTCACGAGCATTCGTTTGCAAGAACCTATCCCACCAAGGGCGACGAGCTTTTTGACAAGCCGTCAGAGGGTACGGTTCATTACATAACAGGCAACGGCGGCGGAAACATCTATCACTCCAACGCACGCAAGCTCTGGCACAGCGCATTTTATCCGCAGGAAGAAAGAATGGGTTCATACACTCTGGTTGAGATTAACGGCAACGTTCTGACAGCCACCGCCTATATGGAGGACGGCAGAATATACGACGTTATGACAATCGACAAAGATAAAGACCTGCTTTTGCCCTATGCGCTTGCACCCACCTATGACTGGACTAAAATGGCGTTCAAAGGCGATATGCTTGAGCTGATTGCAAGGGAGCTTTATGCGCAGCAGAAAGACGGCGTGTGGTACGTGCCCTTCGGCGTTATTATTCAGTATATCGGCGGCAAGGTAATCAAAGAAAAAGAAACGCTTTATTGCGAAGCTTATGACCACCATGCGCTTTTCACAGTCGGCAGCAGCAAGGCAAAAACCGACCTCGGTACGGTTGAAATGAACGGCGAAGCTTATTTTGACAGAAACCAGCTTTATCTGCCCGTTGATGACTGCGCAAAAATATTTGAAATGGAATGGTACCACGCAAAGCGCAATAACTTTATAAATTTCAACACCCCAAGCGAAGATAAGCCTTTATGCAAGCACCCCACCAAATAATCAGGCTCTTATTACCCGAAAGGAGAGAACATAATGCTTTATAAGAAAAATTCAGCTCCCGAACTGACTCAGGAGCTTTTCAGAAACCCCACAAGCGAATACAGAGGCACTCCGTTCTGGGCGTGGAACAGTGACCTTAAGTCCGAAGAGCTTCAGTGGCAGATTGAAGTTTTCAAGGAAATGGGTCTTGGCGGTTTCCATATGCACGTGCGCACAGGTATGTCCACCAAATACCTTTCCGACGAGTTTATGCAGCTTGTCAAGGACTGCGTTGACAAGGCGGACAGAGAAGAAATGCTTGCCTGGCTTTATGACGAGGACCGCTGGCCCTCAGGCGCAGCAGGCGGACTTGTTACAAAAGACGAAGAAAACAGAGCAAGATGTCTGCTTCTCACAACCGTGCCCTGTGATAACAGCGGCGCTGACACAGCAGACCTTATCGACTCAAGAGCAGAGGGCGGCAGAAACGGCAAGGGCTATCTTATTGCCTGCTACGACGTTGTGCTTGACGCAGACGGCTGCCTTGCAAGCTACGATGTGATTGGCGAAAACGATGAGGCAAAGGGCACAAAATGGTATGCCTACCTCAAAATTCACGCTCCCTCACCCTGGTATAACAATCAGACCTACCTTGACACCCTCAACCCCAAGGCGGTTGAACGCTTTGTTGAGGTTACTCACGACAGATATAAAGAAAAGGTCGGCTACGGCTTTGGCGAAACCGTGCCTGCCATTTTCACGGACGAGCCGCAGTTCACACGCAAAAAGCAGCTTCCCAATTCAACAGACACGTCAGACGTTCTTCTGCCCTGGACAGACGATATTCCCGAAACTTACAAAGCACAGTACGGCAGCGATATTATCCCCTCAATCCCCGAGCTTTTCTGGGATTTGCCCGATAATAAGCCCTCGCTTGCAAGATACCGCTATCACGACCATATTTCAGAGCGTTTTGCTCAGGCCTTTGCAGACACCTGCGGCAAATGGTGCCGCGAAAACGGAATTGCTCTGACAGGCCATATGATGGAAGAACCCACTCTCGAGAGCCAGACTGCCGCACTCGGCGACGCTATGCGTTCCTACAGAGGCTTTGACCTTCCCGGCATTGATATGCTCTGCGCAAACTTTGAGTTCACAACCGCCAAGCAGGCGCAGTCTGCCGTTCATCAATTCGGCTATGAGGGTATGCTCTCCGAGCTTTACGGCGTTACGGGCTGGGACTACGATTTCAGAGGCTACAAGCTTCACGGCGACTGGCAGGCCTGCCTCGGCGTAACAATCCGTGTGCCCCACCTTTCTTGGGTTGCAATGGGCGGCGAAGCAAAGCGTGACTACCCTGCTTCAATCCATTATCAGTCCCCCTGGTATAAGAAATTTTCATACGTTGAAGACCATTTTGCAAGAGTCAACACCGCACTCACAAGAGGTAAACCCGTTGTTAAAGTCGGCGTTATTCACCCCGTTGAAAGCTATTGGCTCCACTGGGGTCCCAACGATAAAACCGACCTCATCAGAAGCTCGATGGACGAAAAATTCCTCAGCCTTGCCGATTGGCTTCTCAAGGGCAGCATCGACTTCAACTATATCAGCGAATCACTTTTGCCCGACCTTTGCGAAAGCGGCTCTGCTCCGCTTAAAGTCGGCAAGATGGAATATGATGCAATCATCGTTCCCGACTGCGAAACTCTGCGCTCAACAACGCTCGAACGTCTTGAAGCCTTCCGCAAGGCAGGCGGCAAGCTCATCTTTATGGGCAGCGCTCCTTATCTTGAGGACGGCGTTGAATCCGAAAGAGGCAAAAAGCTTTGTGCAGAGTCACAGCTTATTCCCTTTGACAGAGAAAAGATTCTCACTGCCCTTGAAGATAACCGCACGGTTACTCTCCGCCTCAAAAACGGAAAGCTTTCAAACGGCTTCATCTATCAGCTCCGCCGTGATAACGGCTGCAACTGGCTTTTCGTCAGCCGTTGCTGCGAGCCGGAAAACAAGGATATGGTCAGAGGCAAGGACCTGCGCATAACCGTCAAGGGCGAATTCACACCCTATATCTACAACACCCTCAACGGCGAAATTGAAGCCGCAGAATATGAATATATCGGCGGCAACACCGTTATTTCAAAGGAAATGTATGAATACGACAGCCTGCTCTTAAAGCTTGTTGACGGCAGAACGGAACCTGCTGCAAATGCTGCAGATGCCGTTTCACCCGAAAAAGAAATAACTCTGCCCGCATTTGTTCCGTTCACCCTTTCCGAGCCCAACGTTCTGCTTCTTGATATGGCGGAATTCAAGGTTGACGACGGCGAATTTATGGCGGAAGAAGAAATTCTTCGCCTTGATAACGTTGCCCGTAAGATTATCGGTCTGCCCGAAAGAGGCGGCAACGTTGCACAACCCTGGGTTGTTGAAGACGAGCCTGCAGAGCACACAGTTACCCTGCGTTTCAGAATCAACAGCGAAATTGATTACAGCGGCGCAATGCTCGCACTTGAAGATGCCGAAAAAGCAAAAATTGTTTTCAACGGCAACGAAATTGCAAACGATATCATCGGCTGGTATACCGATAAGGACGTCAAAACCGTTAAGCTCACCGATATAAACAAAGGTGAAAATATTCTTGAAATCACTCTGCCCATCGGCAAACGCACAAACACAGAGTGGTGCTATCTTCTGGGCAACTTCGGCGTTTCCGTTGCAGGCAGAAAAGCAAAAATCATTGCCCTGCCCCAAAAAATCGGCTTCGGCTCAATCGTAAATCAGGGTATGCCCTTCTACGGCGGCAACGTGACCTATCACCTTGAAGCCGAGGGCAGCAAAATTCAGGTTGAAGCAACAAGATACAGAGGCGGCATAATTGACGTTAAGGTTGACGGCGAGCTCAAGGGCAATATTGTATATCCGCCCTATATGCTCAGCGTTGACGGCCTCGGCGAAGGCAGCCACAAGCTTGACGTTACTCTCTACGGCAACCGCTTCAACTGCTTCGGCGCAGTGCATATGGCAAACGCAAAGCGTTCGTGGCACGGTCCCGATGCCTGGAGAACAAGCGACGACGAATGGAGCTACGAATATATCCTCAAAGACGTCGGCATTCTCACCGCACCCGTTATCAAAGCTGAATAAACACAACAAAGCCGTGTGCAAAATCTGCACACGGCTTTTTTAGTGAATAATGAATAGCGAAAAGTGAATAGTTTCGGGTGGGCGTTGCCCACACCTATTTAAAATGAAATCTTACAGCAACACCGTAGGGGTGACCCTCTGCGGTCACCCGAAAATCAGTGAACAGTTGTAGGGCAGTATGCCCACATCCCGCCGCTGACTTTTGAAAAATAAACTGCAATTTGTTGTTTCGGCTCTCTCAAGAGGGAGCCGGCGCATAGCGCCTGAGAGAGTTTCGGATTTTGCGTAAAACCGCTGGTTTGTAAAACATCTCACCGATAACCCCTCCGTCTTTTGCTTTGCAAAATCCACCTCCCCTGCAGGGGAGGCAATTTATCAATTGGCTTTGCATAATTTCAGCTTTTTGACAAACTGAAAGGGACCGCAAAAGCAGCCCCTTGTTTTGTTTATTCTTCAATTGCTTCAACAAGCTTATCCATTGCCATTTCGAGGAGTTCGAAGGGAATGTTGAGGGGCGGAAGCAGGCGCACCTTTGTTTTTGCGCTTAAAACAAGAACGCCCTTTGCCATTGCCGATGCGATAACCTCTTTTGCAGGCTTTTCGCATTCGATGCCGAGCATAAGACCTCTGCCCGAAACGCTCTTGACGCCTTTAACACCGTTGAGCCTTGAGATGATATATTCGCTTCTCTTGTTGATTTCTTCAAACATCACGTCATCGAGCCTTGAAAGAATGCTCAATGCGCCTGCGCAGCAAATCGGGTTGCCGCCGAAGGTTGAGCCGTGTGAACCCGGTGTGAGGATATCCTGCACCTTTTCGCCAAGCATTGTGCAGCCAAGAGGCAGACCGCCTGCAAGACCCTTTGCGGTTGAAACGATATCGGGCGTGATGCCGTAGTGCATATAGCTGTAAAGCTTGCCCGTTCTGCCGTTACCCGTCTGAACTTCGTCAATGATAACAAGCATATTCTTTTCTTTTGCAATTTCGCAAACGCCCTTAACGAAATCATCGTCAAGCACATAAACGCCGCCTTCGCCCTGAACGGTTTCCATCATAATTGCGGCGCAGTTATTATTCTCTGCAAGCTCTTTTACGCTCTCAAGGTTGTTTGCCTCGGCATAAACAAAACCTTCGGGGAAGGGTCCGAAATCGGTGTGGAAAGTATCCTGACCCGTTGCGGCAAGAGTTGTGATTGTTCTGCCGTGGAAGCTGTTTTTGAGGGTGATGATTGTGTGGTTGCCCTCGCCCTTATTGACAAGCGCCCATTTGCGGGCCGCCTTGATTGCGCATTCGTTGGCTTCTGCGCCCGAGTTCGAGAAGAAAACCTTTTTCATACCCGTTCTGCTGCAGAGCATTTCTGCAAGGTCAGCGCAGGGCTTTGTGTAATAAAGGTTTGAGGTGTGACCGAGCATTGATGCCTGAACGGTGATTGCTTCAAGCCACTCATCATCGGCAACGCCGAAGCTGTTGACGGCAATGCCGCTGCCGAGGTCAATATATTCGTTGCCCTCTTCGTCATACATCAGCGCACCGTTGCCCTCTGAAATTTCAAGGGGAAACCTTGCGTAAGTGCCTGCAACGTATTCTTTATCTTTATTGATAATGCTCATTTTTTATCCTTTCTCAGTTCTGCACAAACATTGTGCCGATACCTTCGTCGGTCAGAATTTCAAGAAGAAGCGAGTGGGGCACTCTGCCGTCAATGATAAACACCTTTTTAACGCCCCTGCGGATAGCTTCTCTGCAGCAATCAACCTTGGGAATCATACCGCCGGAAATGATATCGGCATTGACAAGCTCTGAAATCTCACTCACAAGCACCTTGGGAATAAGAGTTGAGGGGTCATTCTTATCACGCAGAATGCCGTCGATATCCGTCATTGAAACAAGACCCTCTGCGCAAAGCTCACCTGCAATTTTTGCGGCGGCTGTGTCAGCATTGATGTTATAAATGTTGCCCTCGCCGTCAACGCCTGTGGTTGAAACAACGGGCACGTAGCCGAGCGAAAGCAGGTCGTTGATAACGCCTGTGTTGATCTCGGTGATTTCGCCCACGTAGCCGAGCTGCTCATCCTTCATTTCCGATTTGATGAGGTAACCGTCTGCGCCGCAGATGCCGACTGCCTTGCAGCCCTTGCTCTGAAGATGCGCAACAAGGCTCTTGTTGACCTTGCCTGCAAGCACCATCTGAACGATGTCTGCAGTTTCTTTATCGGTTACACGCAGACCGTTGACGAATTTGCTCTCTTTGCCGATTTTGCCGAGCATATCCGTGATTTCGGGGCCGCCGCCGTGAACAAGAACAACCTTGATGTCGCTTTGCGAAAGCAGAGCAACGTCGCCCATAACGGCATCTTTGAGCTCTTCGTTAATCATAGCGTTGCCGCCGTATTTGATAACAACGGTTTTGTTTGAATAATTCTGTATGTAAGGCAGTGCCTCGCCGAGCACCTGCGCCCTCTGTGCATTTGTAACAACCATATTTTTCACCTTAAGTTCTGTAATCTCCGTTTATTTTTACGTAATCATAAGTCAGGTCGCAGCCCCATGCGGTTGCATCAAAATCGCCGCTCTTGAGGTTGATAAGAACCTGAATTTCTTTTTCCGTGAGGATTTCTTTTGCCTTTTCTTCGCTGAACTCAACGCCCGAGCCGTCAACGCAAACAACAATTTCGCCTGCCGCCGACTTGAAAGCAACGTCAATCTTTGTAACGTCAACGTCTGCGCCGCTGTAGCCGATTGCGCAAAGCACTCTGCCCCAGTTAGCGTCTGCGCCGAACATCGCCGCCTTGAAAAGCGAGGAGCAGATAACCGACTTTGAAACGGTGACGGCAGTTTCTTTTGTTGCCGCACCCGTAACGATGCATTCAAGAAGCTTTGTTGCACCTTCGCCGTCGCCGGCAATCATTCTGCAAAGGTAGGTTGTAACGGCGTTCAGAGCCTTGCAGAATTCGTCAAAATCAGCACCCTCTGCGGTGATTTCTTCGTTGCCTGCCATACCGTTTGCGAGCACGGAAACCATATCGTTTGTTGAGGTGTCACCGTCAACGCTGACCATATTGAAAGAGCTTTTGATATCTTCGCTCAATGCCTTCTGAAGCATTGCAGGTGAAATTGCAGCATCTGTTGTAACAAAAACAAGCATTGTTGCCATATTGGGGTGAATCATACCCGAGCCCTTGGCAATGCCGCCGATTCTGCACTCCTTGCCGCCGATTTCAAACGAATAAGAGATAATCTTTTCAACCGTATCGGTTGTCATAATTGCGGTTGCCGCATCATCACCGCCGTTTGCATTCAGACCTTCAACAAGAGAAGGAATACCGTTTGCAATGGGTTCAATGTCAAGAGGCTGACCGATAACGCCCGTTGAAGCAACGATAACGTCTTTTGCATCAATGCCGAGCTTATCGCCGAGCAGAGCACACATTTTTTCTGCAATTTCAACACCGTTTGCGTTGCAGGTGTTTGCGTTGCCGCTGTTGCAGATAATTGCCTGTGCATAACCGTCGGCAATGTTGTTTTTGGTAACGGCTATGGGTGCGCCCTTAACAAGGTTTGTTGTATAAACGCTTGCCGCAACAGCTTTCTTTTCACTGCAGATAAGAGCAAGGTCTTTTTTGGTTTTATTCTTTCTGATACCGCAGTGAACTCCGTTTGCGGTGAATCCCTTTGCGGCACAAACGCCGCCGTTAATCTGTTTCATATATATTTCCTTTCAATTAAAGAGCCAGACCTGTTTCGGGGTCTGCACCCATAAGAATATTCAGGCATTCAACGGCTGCGCCCGAAGCGCCTTTGCCGAGATTATCATATCTTGCAATAAGAAGAATTCTTTCGTCGTTACCCTTGACGGTGATTTCCATGCAGTCTTTGACCGCAAGAGCATTTGCGCCGAGCATTGCATCCTCGCCGATGTCTTCTGTATAACGCACGAATTTGCCGTTATAGAGGCTTTTATATGTATTGATTATATCGGCAACGCTCTTGCCCTCGGCAAGGTTTGCCTTGAAAAGAGGAACGGTGACTGCCATTCCGCTGTAAAAATCAGAAACTATCGGGCAAAAAACAGGTGCATTCTCAATGCCTGTTATTGCCTTCATCTCTTTGAGATGCTTATGCTCCTGCGTGAGAGCATACTGACGGGGTGCGGCATATTTGATTCCCCTTGAGCCGTTTTCATATTCGGCAATCATCTTTTTGCCGCCGCCGCTGTAGCCTGTGACTGAATGGCAGGTCAGCAGAGCATCGGCAGGCAGGATACCTGCTTTGACGAGCGGATAAACAAGAGCGATGAATCCGCTTGCGTGGCAACCCGGCACGGCAACACGCTTTGAATTTTTGATTTTTTCAAGGTGTTCGGCTGAAAGCTCGGGGAAGCCGTAAGCCCAGTCGGGCTCGGTGCGGTGAGCCGTTGAGGTGTCAATAACCTTGACCTCGGGGTTTTCAATCAGCGAAACCGACTCTTTCGCCGCCGCATCGGGCAGGCAGAGAAAAGCGATGTCGCAGGCGTTGAGGGCTTCTTTTCTTGCCGCAACGTCCTTGCGCTTTTCTTCGGGCAGGGTGATAAGCTCAATATCTTCTCTTATGTTAAGACGGTCAAAAATACGCAGACCTGTTGTGCCCTCTTTGCCGTCAATAAATATTTTTGTTTTGTTCATAGCTGTACCTCGGGATTTGATATACGCATAATTATACGCAATTTTTTGTATAAAGTCAAGGAATTATCGCATATTTATTACAGTTTCGGCAATTATATGCAATATCCATTGTGATTTTATGCCGCTTTGTGCAAAATATATATTTTTTATCGAACATATAGAATTATTGCCGAGCAATATGATTTATTTAGCAAGAGTGTTTGTGCTTTAATCAATGTTATTAATTTTATTTTCTTGCAATCCTCCGTCTTTTGGCTACGCCAAAATCCACCTCCTTTAAAAAGGAGGCCACTATAGCAGCAAGCTTTCTGCGTAACACTATTACTGACCGTTTGGGCTCCTTTTGAAAGGAGCTGGCTCATAGAGCCTGAGGATTGCAAACACTTTGCGTTCGGGCAATTATAAAATATCAGATAATCGGTTGATAATTCAAATAGCTGCTATTCGTTTCTCAACACTTTCTTTTTTGCCACGATTTCGTTTTCAAGCTTCTTGCCGTCAAAATAATCACGGATATTGCCGAGGGTAATTTCGGCAATTCGCCTGAGTGCTTCGTGCGTAAGGAACGCCTGATGCGAAGTAACGAGCACGTTTGGCATCATAATCAGCCTTGAAAGAACGTCGTCTTTGAGAATTGTTTCCGATAAATCCTCATAGAAGAATTCGCTTTCTTCCTCATAAACGTCAAGGCCTGCGCCGCCGACCTTGCCGCTTTTGATGCCTTCGATCAGTGCTTCCGTGTCAATCAGCGCACCTCTTGAGGTGTTGAGGATAAACACCTTGTCTTTCATCATCTTGAGCGAAAAGTTATTGATAAGGTGGTAAGTGGCGCTCGTGAGAGGGCAATGGAGCGAAATAACGTCTGAGCGTGCAAACAGCTCCTCAAGCGAAACGTATTCAAGGTAACCCTGTGAGGGATAAGGGTCATAGGCGATAACGTTCATACCTATTCCCCTGCAGATTTCGATAAATGCCATACCGATTTTGCCCGTGCCGATAACGCCGAGCGTTTTGCCGTGAAGGTCAAAACCCACAAAACCGTTGAGGCTGAAGTTGAAGTCCCTTGTTCTGATATATGCCTTATGCGTTTTGCGCACAAGAGTGAGCAGAAGCGCAAGTGCGTGCTCCGCAATGGCGTGGGGCGAATATTCGGGCACTCTGGCAACGGTAATCACGTCGCTTGCCGCCATAAGGTCAACGTTGTTATAGCCTGCGCTGCGCAGCGCAATCAGCTCAACGCCGATTTCTTTGAGAACGCCGATGGTTTCTTTGCCGATATCGTCATTAACAAAAGCCACAACAGCCTTTGCGCCCTTCGCCATAACCGCAGTTCTCGGGCTGAGCTTTGACTCAAAATACTCAATCTCAACGCCGTACTGCTCTTTAAGCTCATCAAAATACAGCTTGTCATAAGGCTTCGTATCAAAAAATGCAACTTTATTCATATGGCACCTCTCATAAAAGTATCCTTCCGTGTTATTTTAACCCGAAAGGATGTTTTTTATTATTTAAGTCTGTGAATAAAAAGTCCGCTCAGAAGCTTGGGCTCAAACCAGGTTGATTTGGGCGGCATAAGCTTGCCTGCATCGGCAATATCCATCAGCTCACGCAGAGTTGTGGGATACATCGAAAACGCAAGGCACATATCATCGCTTGCTCTTCTTTCAAGCTCTGCAAGACCTCTGATACCGCCGACAAAATCAATGCGCTTATCTGTTCTGGGGTCATCAATACCGAGAACGGGAGAAATGAGATTATTCTGAAGAATTGAAACGTCAAGTGCGGCAACGGGGTCGTTTGCATCGAACGTGCCGTCTTTGGCTTCAACCTTATACCATTCGCCGCCCAGAAGCATACCGAAGGTGTGCGCCTTTTGGGGCTTATAAGCTTCTTTGCCGACCTTTTCAACCGTGAATTTTTCGCTGATTTTTGCGATGAATTCTTCCTCCGTGTTGCCGTTCAAATCTTTCATAACACGGTTATAGTCCATAATTTCAAGCTCGTCGCAATCAAAAAGAACCGCAAGGAAGAAGTTGAATTCTTCGCTGCCGCTATAATCGGAATTCTGCTCGCGGCGTTTAAGGCCGACCTTGACAGCCGAAGCTGCTCTGTGGTGGCCGTCTGCAATGTAAAGATAATCAACGCCCTTGAAAAGAGCCGAGATTTCTGCGATTGTTTCGGGGCAGTCAACAACCCACACGGTGTTGCCTATGCCGTCATCGGTAACAAAATCATAAACAGGCTCGTGGTTTGCCTTCCACTCGTTAAGAAGCGAAGCAAGCTTTGCCTGCGGGCGGTAGGTGAGGAAGATGGGGCCTGTGTTTGCATCGCAGTAATCAACGTGGTTGATTCTGTCCGCTTCCTTATCGGCTCTTGTAAGCTCGTGCTTTTTGATGACGTTGTTGATATAATCGTCAATCGAAACGCAGCCCACAAGACCTGTCTGCGCTCTGCCGTTCATAACCTGGCGGTAGATATAAAATCTGTTTTCTTCGTCCTGCTTGCAGATGCCGTCTGAAACAAGCTTTTCCATATTCTCTTTTGCCTTAAGATAAACCTGCTCCGAATAGAGGTCCGTTCCCTCGGGAAGGTCAATTTCCGCCTTGTCAACGTGCAGGAAAGAGCAGGGGTTGCCCTTAACCATTTCGGCAGCCTCTTTGCTGTTCATAACGTCATAAGGAAGCGCGGCAACCTTTGCGGCAAATTCGGGGAGAGGTCTGACAGCTTTGAAGGGTCTGAAAACAGCCATAATATCGTCCTTTCGGGTAATATTCTTTATAATATATACCATTTATATAAGAAAATACGGATAATATTTTACCTCACCTGAAAGTTTTTGTCAATTTGCACTTGCACAAAGCTTTTGCCGCAGAAAAAATGTTTTTGGTTAAAGTGATTAAAATGCCGAACAAAATTTGTCATCAGCGGTTCAGCCGATATTTTGGCAATCCTCGGTTTCAGTGCGGTTTTTCCAAACAAATGCAGGGCGGAAATTGTTGTAACGTTTCGGGCGACCACAGAGGGTCGCCCCTACGGTGTTATAACTTACAACCAATAATTGCGCATTGCGAATTACGAATTGCGAATTAAAACGGGCGACCCGTCCCCTACGGTAGTGCAAAACAAACTGCGCAGCAATATAACTTACCGAATTTTCGGACAGCCGCAAGGGCTGTCCCTACGGTGTTGACGTATGGTTTGCATTTAATGTAGGGGTTGGCGACCCCGACAACCCGTCAGACCGTGAGGTCTGCTTTTTAATGCGCCTTCGGCACATTCGGGACGTCGGGTCGCCGTCCCCTACGGTATTACGCTGGTTGGATTATTTCAAATCACAGTGTAGGGCGGGATGTCCTCATCCCGCCGTTTTTCCGTTATTTCAACGGTTGCGTTTCAGCTTTTTCGGGTGACCGCAGAGGGTCGCCCCTACGGTGTTGCCGAGAGTTATCGGCGAAAATGTCGCCGATTGTTTGGGCTCCTTTGGAAAGGAGCTGTCACGGAGTGACTGAGGATTGCAAAAGGTAAAGCATAACCGTTTTTTCATCGGGCGGATGATATCCGCCCCTACCCCGAATTTGTTGGTATTATTCAATATCACGGATAGCTGCGATGTTTGCCTGAACCCACCGGCGACGAATCGTCGCCCCTACGGTGTTGCAATTTACAACCAATAATTGCGCATTGCGAATTGCGAATTGCGAATTAAACGGGCAAGGGCTGTCCCTACGCTGTCGCCGCAGGTCGGATTGCAAATAAAAAATCCGTCCCTCGCAAAAAGGAACGGATTTCAAATTAAACTTCAATTATTTCGCCGAGTCTGAACGAATAAATCAGCGTTTGGATGACGGGCAGACCGATAACCTGCTCAAGGCAGCGGCGGTAGATGCCGAGCTGCGAAGCGTAAAGCTCTTTGAGCTCGTCACCGCTTGCCACCCTGTCGGTTTTATAGTCAACGATTATGAGCCTGCCGTTTTCAACAAATGCGCAGTCGGCAACACCCTCGATGATGATTTTTTCGCTGCCTGCAACATTTTCAGGCACTTCGGGATAAAGCTCCCTGACAGGTATGCCGAAGGTGAACTCATATTCCTTAAACACCTTTTCGGCTTTGAGAATACGCTTTGCAAGCGCACCTGCAAAGAATGCCGAAACCGCTTTGATATCAACGGCATTCGCCTCTGTTTCGGTGAGCATACCGCCGGCAACAAGGCGTTTGAGCTCCTGCGCCGCATCAACGCTCGCCGCCGCATAATCCGCAAACTGCATAAAGCGGTGGGTTGCCGTGCCTCGCTGCGCAGGGGTCAGCTTATCCTTGCTCATAAACGCAGGCTTGCGTGAGGCAAAATATTCGCTCTGCATCTCGCCTGCGTCAAGGTTTGAGGCAATCTGCTTTGCAACAACGCCGCCGAGTGCGGCAAAGGGATATTCATAGCCGAGCCTTGCTTTGATTTCGGCAAGAACTTCTTCGTCAGGCTGTATCTCAACAGCTTCACGCACAAGAGCCTCGCTTTGATAATTCTTGATTATTTCTGCTTTGAGGGGGGTGGCGCAAGGCAGGTTAAAACGCTGCGAAATGCCTGCCGCCATACGCAGGGCGTTTGAATCGGGGTGGCGCAAAAGCGCCGTAAGCATACACTCGCCGTAGCTTGAAAAGCCTGTTACGGTGAACGGAGCAACCCTGCTGCCCTGCCGCAGATTTGCCGCCGCAGAGGTGAGCGCCTTTGTGCTGTCTGCACAGGAAGAAAGCATAATCAGCTTTTCTTTTGCTCTGGTGAGAGCAACGTAGAGCACTCTCAGCTCCTCGGAATGCTCGGCAATGAGAGTTTCTGTTTTTGCGGCAAGCCTGGGCAAAGTGTCATATTTGGCAAAACCCGTGTTATTCTTGATGCCGATTCCGCTTGCGGAAGCAATAATCAAATCTTCACGGTTAAAGAAATCGCCGTAAGTTTTTTCACAAGCCGCAACAAAGCAGACGGGGAATTCAAGACCCTTGCTCTTATGGATAGTCATTATCCTGACGGCGTTTGCCGCCTCTGATTTTGAGCTGCCGCCGCTGATGTCGCCGCCGCTTTTTTCAATGTTATCAAGGTAATTCACAAAACCCGAAACGCCGCGCCTGCCGTTGGCTTCAAACTTATTGGCAAGGTCGGTGAAAAGGTTGAGGTTTGCTCTGCGAGCGGCGCTGTTTTTCATTGCGCAAACCGCAGCGGCATAGCCTGTTTCTTCAATCAGCCTGCGCACGAGCTCGCCCACCCTGACCGTGGCGGCAATGCGGCGCATTTCTTTGAGCTTTGCAATGAAATCCGCAGCTTTTTCGTTGCCGTTTTCAGCTGCAAAAACAACGCAGCCGTAAACGCTTCCCTTTTTGCGCTCGGCACGCATAACGGCAAGGTCATCGGGAGTGAAGCCAAAGACAGGTGAAAGCATAACCGCCGTGAGCGGAATATCGTTGACGGGGTTATCAATAACCTTGAGGAGCGAAACAAGAAACATTATTTCGGGCGTATTGAGGAAGCCTTCGCCTGCTTCGCAGCTGACGGGAATTCCCCTTGCGTTAAGCTCGTCAACATAATCACGGGAGCTGTTTTTGACGCTTCTTAAAAGAATACTGAAATCCTTATATTCCGCAGATCTGAAGCCCTCTCCGTCAGCAAGCGGCATACCCTCGGCAACCGCTTTTTCAACGTAATCAGCAATATACTCTGCCTGAATCTTTGTGAAATTCTCTTTCTCTGTTTCAAAAAGCAAAAATTCGGTGTCGGCTCCGCTTTTGTCGGGATATGACGCCGCCGCTTCAAGCCTTTCGTTTTCGTTATAATCAACGCCGCCTGCGTCACGGCTCATCACCGCTTCAAAAATGAAATTGACAATGCCCGTAACACCGTTGCGGCTTCTGAAGTTTTTGCCGAGAGTTACCTTTGCAGGATAATTTTCGTTTTCATATTCGTTCATCTTGTCACGGCGTGCAAGAAAAATTTCGGGCATCGCCTGACGGAAACGGTAAATGCTCTGCTTGACGTCGCCAACCATAAACAGGTTGTTTTCATCCTTTGAAAGTGCGCTGAAAATCATATCCTGCGCAAGGTTAACGTCCTGATATTCGTCAACAAGAATCTCTGCGTAGTTTTCTGACAGCGCAACGGCAAGCGGAGTTTTTGCGTATTTTTCACCGTCAGGCTCAACAAGCAGCTTGAGAGCCATATGCAGCGTATCGGAAAAATCTGCGCCGTTTTCGGCAAGCTTGAGGCGGTCAAACTCATTTGCAAAAGCTATAACCGCTTCAATCAGCTCCGAAACAACGGGAGCAAGAGCCGCAACGTCGGCTTTATGCTCACTTTCGGAAATGCAGAGATATTTGCCCATTTCGCCGATTTCTTTTTTATAGCCGTCCCTTACCTTTTTGCAGATATCCTTGACCTCCGAAACATAGCCTCTGGGGGCGGCAGGCATTCTGCCGAAAACAACGTTATCATATTCAGCCGCAATTTTATCCCACGGCTCGTTGATGATTGCTTTGAGAAAACGGCTGAGCATCTCTTTTTCAGACGCAAAGGTTTCGGCATATTTTGCCTGTAACTCAGGCTCGTCGGCAAGGAGCATAAGGCAGTGGTCGGCACCGCTCACGCAGCTTTCAACCGCCGCTTTCATATATGAAACAAGGATTTTGCCCCAGCTGCTTTCTTTAATCTGCTCGGGTGAGCTGAACGCCTGCGCAAGCGAGCGGAGCCACAGCTCGGGGAAAGGATATGCCTGCGAAAGATTATGCAGCTTTAAGATTGCCGCAACAAGCTTTTGGTCGTCACGGTTATCGCTGATGAGATTTGTCAGGCGCATAAAATTCTCCGTGGGGTTTTTATAAAGCTCACCCACAACAGAGTTGACCGCCTGCGCTTTGAGGATATCCAGCTTGCTTTCATCAAGCATACCAAAATCGGGCGCAATACCCAGAGCGTGAAAATTCTCACGCACAAGGTTGATGCAGAAAGAGTCGATTGTGCAGATATTAGCGCACGGAAGCATAAGCTGCTGGCGGCGCAGGCGTTTATCCGACGGATTTTCTGCTATTTTTTTGCTGATAGCCGCTTCGATTTTTTCTTTCATCTGTGAAGCGGCAGCCTTTGTGAAGGTAACGATAAGCAGATTTTCAACTCCGCAGAGGTTTTCGCCGTCACATATTCTGCGAATAACTCTTTCAACAAGAACCGCCGTTTTGCCCGAGCCTGCAGCTGCGCTTACAAGCAGTGTTCCCTTGCGTGCATCAATCGCCTTTTGCTGGTCAGCAGTCCACGATATCGCCATTCTGCTCATCTCCTTCCTCAAGATTTCTCAATGCTTCGTCAAGGTCGGTGTCAATCAGCTCCTTGACGGGTATATCTTCTTCGTAAGAACAAACGGATTTATAATCGCAATATTGGCAAACGTTCTTATAGCTTGCTCCGTATGCGGGAACGGCTTCAATTCTGCCGCTACGGAGTGCGTCCGCCATTTCAACAAGAATTTCATCGGCTTTTTCTTTGAGCTTTTCAAGCTGGCTGAGCCTTATCAGCGAGCCCTTCATCTCTCCCTTTGCGTTGAAATCAACGGGGATATAAAGTCCGCCCGACGTTTTATCCATTGCCACAACAACGTCGCAATCGTTGAGCACGATGCCCTGCATTCTGCAGCGTTTCTGCTTTTTGGCGGCAACGTCCTCGGGCGATTCGCTCCTCTCTGCCGAAACAAGCGGAGAATTGGCAGGGTAATAAAGCACACCTGCAGGAGTGATTTCGCCGTATTTTTCTTTGCTGTTTTGCCAGAGAGCAAAAAGATAAATGAACATCTGCATATTGAGCCCCTGCAAAACGTCGCTCAATTTAAACGCCTTGCCCGATGACTTATAGTCAACAACACGCAGATAGGTTTTGCCGTTGATAACCGCCGTGTCAACACGGTCAATTGCGCCCGAAATGCTGACCTTGCCGCTTGCTGTTGCAACCTCATAGGGCGGAATCTCGCCGTCAAAACCGATTGAAAGCTCAAAATCAACGGGTCTGAAATCGCTCAGTGCAAGCTCTTTGATGAGCCTCTCGGCAACGTCACGCACCGTAAGAGCCAGCTTGCGGTAAAGATGGAGAAAACGCTCGTCACGCTGCGCACCGTCAAGCTTTGCCATAAGATATTCGTTCATCAGCGACGAGATTATATCAAGCAGCTCCTCGCCCGACATATCGGCGAGTGCGTCGGCATCGTAATTCATCAGCAGCTTTTCGAGCACGTGGTGGATAACGTTGCCCCTTTGCATCGGGTCAAGCTCGGCAACCTTTCTGGGCATAGCCTTTATGCCGTAGCGGCAGAAATATGAAAACGGGCATTTATAGAAGCTCTCAACCCTTGATGCGGAAACAAAGAGGTTATCGCCGAAAAGCCTGCGTGCGGCTTCTTTATCTGTGAAAGCAAAATTGCGCAGACCGCCTGCCCTTTCAAGCGCGGCAAATCTGCCTGCAAAATCCTCTCTGCCGCTGAAATATTCTTCAAGCGTTGCGCCCAGAACGTTGGCTTCGCTTCTGTTTTTTGCAAGCTGTTCAAAGGCAAGGCTCTCGCCTTCGATATAATAAAGTCCGTCAAGGCAGGAAGCATCAACCTCTCTGCATTTCGGAAAAAGGTTTTTGATTTTTGTGTAAAGCTCCGAGGGAGCAAGCTGCTCATTCTGTGCGTTTCTCTCAGGGCAGCAAACGTAAAGCTTATGCGAAGCGCAGCAGAATGCGTTATAAGCAATAAGCTTTTCTTCCGCCAGCTTATATTCGCCGTAATCGGCAAGCTCAATGCCGATTTCGCTGAGCCTGCGTCTGTCCTTGTCTGTCAGGGTTGAGCCTGTTGAGGGCAGAGCAGGAAAAACGCCGCTGTTTGCGCCGGCAATAAACACGGCCTTCGGCGTTACGGTGCGTATTCTGTCTGCCGAGCCGATGGTAATTTCATCAAGCCCCTGCGGCAGGCTGCCTATGGTCTGCACGCCGAGCATAAGGTCAAATATATCTGCAAATTCACCTGCGGTAACAGTTCTTTCAGCCGCAAGAGTTGCTATTGAATCAAGCATATCCATCACAACGTTCCAGATGCGGTCAAGCTCAATGGCAATGCCTGTTTCGCCCGATTCGGCGAGCGACACCGCAAGCTTTTTCAGGTTTTCGGGTGTGTTTGTTCTTTCAAGGAATTCATAAACCGCCTTTGCCGCTTCTGCGCCGTTCGTGCTTTCAAGCTTATCCCTCAAATCACAAAGAGGGGCAACAATTCTGCGGCGCAAAGCGTTAAGCTCATCAAGCTCTGCGGAGTCTTCGGGTGTCATTTCTTCGCCGAAGCCCTTGGGGTGCTGCTGCCAATCCTTGAGCCAGCCGCCGCGGTTTATCTGCCACAGGTAGCAATAGTTTTCAACCTGCGATATTTCTTCGGCAGTGAAGTCCGTAAGCTCCGTTTTGAGGTAACGCATAACGGTTTCCGTGTCAAATCCGCCCTGTGCAATTGCAACTGCGCAGGCAACAAGGTTAACTACGGGCGAGGTGTCAACGGGCTGGCGGCTGTCATCAAACACGCCCACGCCGCATTTCTTAAGAGCAGAACGCAGGGGCGCTTCATAAGCAGAGCTGTCCCTTGCGATAACGGCAATGTCACGGCATCTGTAGCCGTTTTCACGGATAAGCTTTTTGGCGGTGCAGGCTATATATTCGCATTCCGCATAGATATCCGCCGCCTTGCACAGGGTTATATTGCCGCATTCCTCTTCATAAACATTGGGTGCAGGCGAAAAAAGCTCCTGCTCAAGGGCACGCAGTTCGGGCGATGAATAACGCTCAAAAACGGGCGGAAAATTATTGAATTTGCTGCGCATAGAAAGATATTGCGGCTTTGCAACGGGAGCTCCGCTCTTTTTTGCCGCTTCAATCAGCCTGCGAGCAGTTCTTTTGGTGTGAGCAAAAAGCTCTGTTTCGTCGTCACTGTTCTGCAGGTTATCCGTGCAAAGAGTAACGTAAACCGCCGCCGACTTTGCAAGCATACGCTCGATTATTTTATATTCCTGAACGGTGAAGCCTCTGAAAGCATCAATAAAAACAAGCCTGTCTTTGAAATAATCGTTTTCGGGCAGAATATCATACAGCTCGTCAAGCAAATCATCGGGGTTAAAATAGCTGCCTGCAACCATTGCGTCATAAGCATCAAGAACCGTTGCAATGTCGCCCAGCTTCATTTTGAGCAGGCCGTCTTTTTCGCTTGCCAGAGCAAGGCGCACGCTGTCTGTTGAAACGGCATTCTGCTTGAATTCGGATGAAAGAGCAATGAATTCGGATATGACGGATTTTTTTGCCGTGTGGTTGGCATAAAGGCAAAGCTTATCCTTAACGGCATCAAGCGCCATACGCATAAGCACTGCCCTTGCGGAATCGTCAAGCCGTCTGCGCTCGTGCAGCGCAGGTCTGCCCACAAGCTTTTCGCCAAGGCTTGTGAAGCTGAGCACGTCAATATCCGCCATCATCTTTGCGCCGAATTTTTCAAGCATAAGCTTTTCGCTCATAAACGAAAACTGCTCGGGCACAATAAGGGTCAGCTTTTTTCTGCCGCCCTTTGCAAATTGCTCAATGAGGTTCATTATGTGGACGGTTTTGCCGCCGCCCGCTCTTGATAAAATCAGATAAAGCATAAAATCACCGCTCGGAATTAATATAAATGATATTATAACACAGCCGCCGTTTTTTGTCACCACATTTGACGGTTATATTATAAATTTTAACGTGACCCTTAAAACGGACACCAAGACGCAAAAATCTGTTTCCGCACGGGTTGTTGACAATAACTCTTTTATATGCTAAAATGCTATTTGTATTTTTATGTTTGAAAGGAGCAAATCCAAAATGGATGACCCCGGCCCTGCGATTATGCTGGCTACCAACGCCGTTGCTGACGGCGGCGACCCCGTTTCTCTTATTCTCAAAATAGTTCTGCTTTTTGTGCTCATTCTCATCAACGCTTTCTTTGCGATGAGCGAAATTGCCATTATTTCTCTCAATGATGCAAAAATGCAGAAGCTTGCGGAAGAGGGTAACAAAAAAGCAAAACAAATTGTGAAGCTTACTGAAAACTCAAGCAACTTTTTATCAACCATTCAGATTGGTGTTACGCTGGCAGGCTTTCTGACCTCGGCATCAGCTTCGCAAACTTTTGTTGATATGCTTGTTAACGCACTTGTGAAAGCAGGAGTTGAAACATACGTTCCCATCGGCGTTATAAGCGTTGTTTCAACCGTACTGATTACTTTGGTAACCTCTTATTTCTCGCTTGTTCTCGGCGAGCTTGCACCCAAAAGAATCGGTATGCAGATGCCCGAAAAAATCTCTTACAAAGTGGTCGGCATTTTGCTTTTCATTGCAAAAATCGCCAAACCCTTTGTTAAGATTCTTGCCTTTTCAACCAATGCGGTTGTTCGCCTTTTCGGCTTTGACCCCAATGCCGACGAAGAACACGTTACCGAAGAAGAAATCCGTATGATGGTTGACGTCGGCGGCGAAAAGGGCGTTATTGAGGACACGCAAAAAGAGATGATTGATAACATCTTTGAGTTTGACGACCTTGACGCAGGCGACATTATGACACACCGCACGGAAATGACGGCGATTGAAGTCACACGCTCGCTCGCAGAGGTTGCGGAGCTTGCCGTTGAAAACGGTTATTCCAGAATTCCCGTTTATGAGGATGACCCTGACAGCATCGTGGGCGTTCTTTATGCAAAAGACCTTCTCAAATTCGTCGGTCACTCACTCCCGAAAGACCTCACCATTTCAAAGGTTATGCGTAAGGCACTCTATGTGCCCGAAACCCAGTCCTGCGCTGACCTTTTCAACGCTATGAACGAGAGCAGAACGCAGTTTGCCGTTGTTGTTGACGAATACGGCGGCACGGCAGGCATTGTTACTCTTGAAGACGTGCTTGAGTCCATAGTCGGCAACATTCAGGACGAATATGACAACGAAGAAGAAGAAATCACACAGATAAATGAAACCACCTTCACCATTGACGGCACAATTGACCTTGACGAGGTTAACGAGCTTGTCGGCGTTGACCTGCCCGAGGGTGATTATGATACGCTCGGCGGCTTTGTTATCAGCCTGCTCGGTTACCTGCCTTCAGAAACCGATAAGGCACCGATAGTTGCCGAATATAAGAATCTTCGCTTTACCGTTCTTTCGCTTGACGAGCGCAGAATTGAAGACATCAAGGTTGAGATTCTGCCATTGCCCGAGTCAGACGAAGATGAGGACGATGATTAAACAACATCGGGCTGCGGCTTATGCTGCGGCCCGTTTTTTATTATCCTGCGGTGCTTCTGCCTGCAGCTGTATGGGGAGAGTATAAATATGGAAAGACTCAACATTGTTCCGAAACCGAATAAAATTGATTTTCTCGGCGGCGAAGTTCTTATTGAACCGTCAAAGGCAAAATACCTGATTGACGAAAAGCTCGGTGCCGATGAATACGTTTTGACCGCAACCGAAAACGTGCTGACGATATGCGGCGGCTCGGAGCAGGCTCTCTTTTACGGCAAGCAGACGCTCCGTCAGCTCCGAGGCATCTGCCCCTGCGTCAGAATTGAGGATAAACCCGCTTTTGAATACAGAGGCTTTATGCTCGACTGCGTGCGCCATATGTTTGGCATTGATGAAATCAAAAAGCTCATTGACGCCGCCGCAAGCCTTAAAATGAACCGCTTCCATTGGCACCTGACCGATGACCAGGGCTTCAGACCGTGGATAAGCCGCAGGCCCTCCGCAGCAATTGACGGCTCCGTCAGAAAAAGCTCGGATTTCGGCTCGCTCAGCGAAAGCGGCGAATACGGCGGCTATTACACAACAAAGCAGATGAAGGAAATTGTTGATTACTGCGCCGAGCGTTTTATAACGGTTGTTCCCGAGTTTGACGTGCCCGGCCACTGCTCCGCAATTCTTCACGCCTACCCCAACATAGGCTGCACGGGTGACCCCGTTGAGGTTAAAACTTATCAGGGTATTTTTGAAGATATTCTCTGCGCAGGCAAAGACGAAACTTTTGAAATAATCTTTGATATTCTTGAAGAATTTCTTGAAATTTTCCCCTCCGAATACATACACATCGGCGGTGACGAAGCTCCCAAAACGCATTGGAAAGCCTGCCCCGACTGCCAGAAAAGAATAAAACAGGTCGGCTTGAAAAACGAAGAAGAGCTGCAGGGCTGGTTCACCAACGAAATAGTTGATTTTCTTAAATCAAAAGGCAGAAAAGCCATTGTCTGGAACGAAAGCCTAAAAAGCGGACTTATCGGCAAAAGCGTTGTGGCGCAGATGTGGATGGACCCCAAAAAGGATTCCGTTAAGTTTGCAAACGAGGGCGGCAGAATAATCGTTTCCGATTTCTTCCATTATTACTGCGATTATCCCTATGCAATGACGCCGCTTGATAAAACGTATAACTATAAGGCGGTTTGCGGCGGTATCAAAAGCGCCGAAAACGTTTACGGCGTTGAAGCTCCGCTCTGGACGGAATTCATAAACAGCTTTGAGCGCATCGGCTATATGTTTTTCCCAAGGCTTGCCGCCGTTGCGGAAACAGGCTGGACAAAGGAAGAAAACAAAAATGCGGCAGACTTCCGCCGCCGCTTCAAATGCTTTTCTTCAATTCTCAGCCGCATCGGCATAACAGCCGCCGCTCCGCACGAGTGGAATCCCTCACCGCTCGCAAGGGCAACAGGCACACTTTCCTTTATGAACAGCAACGTTCGTAACAAACCGAAGAAGCAGTAAAAATATCTGTTCGATGTTCACTGTTATTTTCATTGTAGGGGTTACCATATAAACTGCGAAGCAATATAACTTGCCAAAGGCAAATATAACTGCGACAGCAATATAACTTGCCCGAATATAGTTGTTTTTCGTAGGGGCGATTCACGCTACGACGTTGCAGAGATTAGCAAAACGATAACTCATAGCGAATTTCAGTGTAGGGGCGGATATTATCCGCCCGATTTGGCAAGCCGTTTTACGGACAGCCGCAAGGGCTGTCCCTACGGTGTTGCCGTGTGGTTTGCATTTTAATGTAGGGGTTGGCGACCCCGACAACCCGTCAGACCGTGAGGTCTGCATTTTATGCGCCTTCGGCACATTCGGGACGTCGAGTCGCCGTCCCCTACAATGTTGCAAATATAACTCTGCTTTTCGGACAGCCACAAGGGCTGTCCCTACAGTGTTGCAATTTAAACGCTAAAAACAATTCCGAATTAAAATGGGTAAGGGCGAAGCCTTTCCTCAACTATTCACTATTAGTTATTACTTAACAATCGGGTGTGGGCAACGCCCACCCTCAACTATTCACTCTTAACTCTTAACTATTCACTAAACAATATATATGCAGGCTTGTTCACCTGATATTCCAGTTAATAAATTACAATTTGTAATCAAACCTCAGGATTTTGTAACCGTTTTGTAACTATTTGTAATTCAAAAAGGTTGTTTGCCTCCTGAAAATACTGTATAATTGAATTGTTCAATCGGGTGCGATAGTGCAGTTGCCCCGATATCCTTTCCATCCTTTCAAAAGTCAAAAAAAGGAGTTCTCACCGTGAGAACTCCTTTTTGACTTTTATATTATACTTTCAGCGCAATGAATCTCACTGCTAAACCGTAGGGGCGACCCTCTGTGGTCGCCCGTAAAAAGCGAACCATATCAACCGTTTCAGTGCAGGGGCAGATATTATCCGCCCCGAAACGGGCGATTTGTGAATCACCCCTGCGAAAATGATTTGTTAAACAAAAAGGGCAGCCACTTCAGCAAGGCTGCCCGATTTTTTTATCTTATTTAAGGTCGCCGCCGACTGAGCCGTCCCATGTGTCAACGCTTGTTGCCTTCATTTCTTCTTCGTCAAACCAGCGTGTTGTAACGGCCTTTGTTTCTGTGTAGAAGCGGAAGCCGTCCTTGCCGAGGCAGTGAAGGTCGCCAAAGAATGACTGCTTATGACCTGTGAACGGGAATACGCCGACGGGAACGGGAATACCGACGTTAACGCCGACCATACCGCCGTCTGTTCTCTTTGCAAATTCTCTTGCATAGTAGCCGCTCTGGGTGAAGATAACAGATCCGTTTGCAAAGGGATTGGCGTTCATAACTGCAAGACCCTCTTCAAAATTCTTGACTCTCTTGACGCAGAGAACGGGGCCGAAGATTTCTCTCTGGCCGACTGTCATATCCTCTGTAACGTGGTCAAAAATTGTGGGGCCGACGTAGAAGCCGTTTTCGTAGCCGGGAACAACGGGATTTCTGCCGTCAAGGATAAGCTCTGCACCCTCTTCAACGCCTTTTTCAATCCACTTGTGAATGGACTGCCTGTGAGCCTCTGTAACAACGGGGCCGAGGGTGGATTCCTTATCGTATGCAGGGCCGAGCTTGAGCTCTTTTGCAAACTTAACGAGGTAGCCGACAAGCTCATCGGCAATGCTCTCCTGAGCAACGATAACAGGCAGAGCCATGCAGCGTTCGCCTGCGCAGCCGAACGAGGAGTTGATGATACCTCTTGCGCTTCTTTCAAGAGCAGCGTCTTCAAGAACAAGAGCGTGGTTCTTGGCTTCGCAAAGAGCCTGAACTCGCTTGCCGTTTGCAGCAGCTCTTGAATAAATGTGAAGACCTACGCTTGTTGAACCGACGAATGTAATACCCTTAACGTCGGGGTGGTCAAGGAAAATTTCAGCTTCGTTTCTGGAGCAGGTAACGATATTGATAACGCCGTCGGGCAGACCTGCTTCCTGCCAGAGTTCAGCAAGACGCATACAGGTCATGGGAGTCATTGATGCAGCCTTGAGAACGATTGTGTTACCGCAGGCAATGCAAAGAGGTGACATCCAGCCCATGGGAATCATACCGGGGAAGTTGAAGGGAACAATGCCTGCAAAAACGCCGACAGGTTCTCTGTAAAGCGTTGTGTCATAGCCCGTTGAGGTGTCACGCAGAGCCTCGCCCATAAGCAGCGAGGGAGCAGAGAGAGCAAGCTCAACAGGTTCTTTAACCTTGAGGATATCGCCCTTTGCTTCGCTCCAGACCTTGCCGTGCTCTCTGGCGCAGATTTCTGTCAGCTCGTCCATATGAGCCTCAAGGAGCTCACGGAATTTATAGATGACCTGAACACGCTTCATAACGGGTGTGTCAGACCAGCTCTTGAAAGCTTCCTTTGCGCAGGCAACGGCATAATCAACCTCTTCCTTTGTGCAGCAGGGAGTCTGTGCAATAACCTCACCCGTGCTGGGGTTGAAAACGTCCATATACTTTTCGCAGGTTGATTCAATCCACTTGCCGCCCGCAAAATACTTTAACTTTTTAACAGCCATCGGTATCACTCCAATTCATAATTTTACATTTTATATTTTATTACTTTTTAATGTCAATGTCAATGCCGAAGGATATAAAATGTATAATCACACTGCGTGGGGAAACAATTATAGCGAATAGCTGATGGTGAAGAGTGAAAAGTTTAGGGTGAACTCCGTCCACACCTGTTTTTAAGTGAATAGTGAATAACTAATAGTGAATAGTTGAGGAATGGCTTCGCCCTTGCCCATTTTAATGCGCAATGCGCAATTGTTGGTTTTGAATTTACAATGTAGGGGGCGACGATTCGTCGCCCGCAAAAAACGAACCATATCAACCGTTTCGGTATAGGGGCGGATATTATCCGCCTGAAACGGGCGATTCGTGAATCGCCCCTACGAAAACATCACTGTAATTCGGCAAGTTATATTGCTGTCGCGGTTTGTTTCGCAACACCGTAGGGGACGGGTCGCCCGTCCCGTGGCAATCGCAAAATCTCACGGCAGCACCGCAATGACAGCCCTTGCGGCTGTCCGTCGAACGGTTTGAATCCGCCCGAAACACCACAGTATACCAAACCAAAAGGAGAACCTCTATGCCCATCTCAAAAAAAGAATACGGCGATATGACCAAAAAAGCATCGCCGCCAAGCAAAAAGCTCAAAAACGCCCTGTGTGCGTTTGGCGTGGGCGGCTTCATCTGTGCTTTGGGTGAGGGCGTTTCGATTTTCTGCGAAAGCCTCGGTATGAGCGCCGACGACGTAAAACTGGTTGTGCCCGTTTCGCTGATTGTTCTTGCCGCAACGCTGACCGCCCTCGGCGTTTTTGACGATATCGCCCTGTTTGCCGGCGCAGGCACGATTGTGCCCATAACAGGCTTTGCAAACTCCGTTGTTTCGCCTGCACTTGAATTCAAAAGCGAAGGCAGAATCCTCGGCACAGGCGCAAATATGTTCAAAATCGCAGGCCCCGTGCTGGTCTACGGCACGCTTGCTGCATCAATCTACGGCGTAATTTTGTGCGTGTTTGCGTGAAATATATAAATCATCTCACGGCAACAATGCAGGGGCGACGTTTCATCGCCCGTGGATAATACACCTTTTTTAACAATGCAAAAGCAGGTAACCGTTTTGGCTACCTGCTGTTTTTGTAATATCCGTTTCTTTTGTTATTCGCTCCGATGTGCAATCACTTTTTATCTGAAATTATAAGGCAGCTCACTTCCGCTCCGGTCAATGAATTCCGAAAGGTAAACAAGCTCTTCGTTTTCATCAAAAACGCCGATGTAATAGCCTGTACTTTCGTCAATAACAACCGAGCCGAAATAGTTATTATTGTTATCATAAACATCATAAAACTCTGCGTTGCCGAAATCGTCCATATAATCGTCGCCCAGATATTCATATTTATATTCGGGGTAAATATGGTCGGCATCATAGCCAAGCTCAACAAGCATTGCGATGATATGGGTCTTGACTTCCTCGCACTTATCCTGCGTGGTGTCAATCTTATAATATCCGCTGCCCTCATTGAGGTAAGCACTCATATTGCCGGAAGATTCATCAACCTCAACAATGGCGCTCTCACCGCCTGCCGCCATAAACAGGCAGAGATTTTCGCCCTTATAGAAATAGCCGTATTCTCTGTAAAACGCACTGCCGTCATCTTCATAGGTGTTAACGCCGATGTGAACACACTCCGCATAAGGGTCAACCAGAGCATAGGGTTCTTCAAGCAATTCGGAATATTCTCCCGGTTGAGGCGGAACGTAGGAGCTTGTGTTGCCGTTACTGCCCGGCTGCGTTGCAGGCGGATTGGTCGGCTGCGGAGAAGAGGGCTTGGGGCGTGTTGTGGGCGGCGTAACGGGAGCCTGCGTAGGCTTGAACAAATCGAGCGAGCCGATATCCACCGTGTCGTTACCGTGAGGAACGGTAGGCACAAGAATATTATTACCATCGCCGCCGATTATCGGCGGAGCCGTTATCTCGGGAGCCGTCAGCTCGGGTATAGTGATAACCAAATCCAAATCCGAATCCGTGTCCGGCTTGGTGACGGTTGCGGCTGCAGTTGTGCTTTCTTCTTTCTTATCCTTCTTGGATTTCTTTTCGGCACCGCCAAGGTCGGGAATGAACTGATAGGCAAGAACGCCTGCAACAACGGCAAGCACGGCAACTGCACCTGCAACGGCAATCAGAATTCCCTTGCCGTTTTTCTGCGGAGGTTCTGCAGCAGGCGGAGCAACGGGCGGCGCATAATAGCCGTATTCCTGCGGCGGATAGCCTGCCGCCTGCGAAGGCTCATAAGCAGGTTGAGCCGCAGCGTAGGGAGCAGCCTGAGTTGCATCGTCATAAGGCATCGCCTGCGTCGCACCGAAGGGTGCAGCCTGAGTTGCATCAAAATCAACAGGCTGATTGGCGGCAAACGGAGCTGCCTGCGTGGCATCATAATCCGCTGCCTGCATTGCGCCGAAGGGCGCAGCCTGAGTTGCATCAAAATCAACAGGCTGATTGGCGGCAAACGGAGCTGCCTGCGTGGCATCGTAATCCGCTGCCTGCATTGCGCCGAAAGGTGCAGCCTGAGCAGCATCAACCGGAGCCATCTGCGTTGCGTCAAGATCCGCATTCTGCGTTTGCGGGGCAGATGCAGGCTGAGCCAGTGCACAGCCGCAGAAGGTGCAGAATTTCACTCCGTCGGGAAGCTGCGCTTTACAGTTAAAACATATCATCAATATCACCCTCGTTGAGAATAAAAAATAATTTGGTGTTAATTATAGCATAGGAGTTTTAACAACACAATGAATCTCACGGTAAAACCGTAGGGGCGGATATTATCCGCCCGAAACGGGCGATTCGTGAATCGCCCCTACGAAAACAGGGTTGTTAAAAATCTTTGAAATAGCCTCTATGGCAAAGAGAAAAATCGCCGAATGTGCGTGACATGCTGTATTTCAGACATATGGGATTGCTGTTAACAAAAGTATTCCTTTATCAGCAAAAGTATATCACACCGTTTTGCTTTTGTCTATATTCCGAACAGCAAAAAAGAAAACCCCGCCAAAAGACGGGGTTGGTGGACGTTAACGGACTTGAACCGCTGACCCTTCGCACGTCAAGCGAATGCTCTACCAGCTGAGCTAAACGTCCGCACCTGCACAATCAAGTGCAGGAGTTATTATATATAAGAACCTGCGTTTTGTCAAGTGAAAAATAAAAAATATTTGGCGGCTGTTTAAACTCCGTGAGCAACCCACGGCGCAACGTATCACTGCTCATCTAACCGTGCACTGCTGAATTATGCAATCAATCAATGTCCAAAAGCCTGCAAAGGTCGGTGACCGATGCAGGCTCTTTTTATAAACTGTTTATTTGTCCGTCAAACAATTGCGCACTGCGAATTAAATGAGTACGGGCAAGAGCTGTTTCAACGGTGCTGCCGTTAGATTTTACGATTGCCACGGGACGGGTGACCCGTCCCCTACGGTGTTGCGAAACAAACCGCGACAGCAATATAACTTGCAGAACTATAGTGATGTTTTCGTAGGGGCGATTCACGAATCGCCCGTTTCGGGCGGATAATATCTGCCCCTACACTGAAACGGTTGATATTGTTCGTTTTTTACGGGCGACCACAGAGGGTCGCCCCTACGGTGTTATAATTCACAGCCAACAATTGCGCATTGTCAATTTCGCATTGCGAATTGTTATTTGCTCTTTCTGAGCGCTGCAAGCACTGCGTCTGCCGCCTGCGCCGCTTCGGTGAAGGAGTTATTTTTCCAATACGCCGCAGCCGATGCCGCCACAAGGGCAACGATTGCCGCAATATCTTTTACGGCTTCGGTGCTCACTCCTTCGCCGCCAAAAAGCCTTATGCCCACTCCGATGATTGCCGCCGCAAGCACGGCGAGCCTGACCCACGCAGAGGGCGTTACGTTGCGCAAGCTGACGAGAGCTGCTTTGATTTTATCCATGGTTACACACCTCACATTTAACCTTTTCCTCAATGTTTTTGATTTTCATTTCGCTGACGGTCATTCTTTCCACAAGGTGGTTATGCTTGTTGACCTTTTGCTCAAGCTGCTGAATGCGGTAATTCGTGAGCCTTTGCGAAGCAAGAATGCCTGCAACGCAGCCTGTTGCCGAGCCGAGAAATGAAAATAACGAATCCATATCCATTGTTTTCTCCTTTATATTTTACTTACATATTTTGAATTAAGCGATATCCAGCCTCTGCCGTCGGCAAGTCTGCCCCAGGTGCCTGCAGCGTCAGTTTGTGTTATGCCGAGAATTTCGCCCTTCATAACAAAGCCGACGGACTTATAGCCCACGCCTGCACCCGAGCGGATATGAAGGCTGGTTGCCGTAATTTCAACGTCGGTCTGTGTGCTTTTGCGTGCGCCCAGAGCTTTTTCAAGTCCCCTGCCTATTGCTTCGCCGCAGCGTTTCTGACCGTCTGACGTTTTGAGCGTTTCAAGCTCCTCATTATTATCAATAAACAGGGTTTCCACAAGAATTGCAGTGGGCCTTGTGTCACGGATAATTGCAAAATAATCCTTGCCGTTTTTGCCGAGTCTGACCTTCGCACCTCTGTTGGGCACGCCGAATTCGTCTGCAATCTCCTGCGAAACGGCGTTTGCAGCTTTAAGACCCGTAGGTGAGCCGTTATAATAAAATACCTCTGTGCCCTTTCCGCCGCCTGCGTTAAGATGAATCTCGGCAACAAAATCATAATCCGCCCTGTTGACCGCCTTTATTCTGTCAGTCAGATAAAGAGAGCCGTCATAATTCATCAGGCTGCAGCCGAGATAATCTGCGGTATATTTTGCAATTCTTTTTGCGATTTCAAATTCGTGGTATTTGCCGTCACGGCTGACGGCTCCGCTGTCATAGCCGCCGCTCTTTGATTTGCCGTGACCCACGATAATGCAAATATTTTTATCCAAATCAGATTCCCTCCATAATAAGCCGGCGCAAATCTGTGCCGAAATAGTCTTCAACCTCCATATTGCCGTCTTTTTTGCTGATAACGTAAACGTGGTTGGCTTCCGCATTGATTTCAGCTATCTCATAATTTGCATTGATATACTCAATTTTTCCGCGGTTAAAAACCGTGAAAGCAACGGCACGCAGCGAATCCGTCGCCAAATACATTGAGCTGTCATAAACAAACGTTGCCACCGTTTCGCTTGTTTCACCTGCGATGGTTTCAACCGAGCCGCTTTCGGCAATAAGCGCAAGAGCAAACAGCGAGGCAAGCGTATAATGGTTAAGGTTTGTGTAGCTGATATCGAGCGCTCCGTTTTCATCAAGCTTAACGGGTGAGCTTGCGTTGAGCATAACGCCGCCAACGCTTTTTTCGCTTGCAAGCGGAATTTCGTCAAGTCCGTCGGGCTTTTCTTCAAGAGCCTGCACCCTTTCGCCGATGGATGCAAAGTTTTCGGGTATATTATAGCCCTCAACAGTTTCAAGCCTTCCTTTTGTCTGAACGTTCTCCGCTTCAAGGGTATCCACCCTGCCGCCGAGCTCATTCACCGCTTCGCTTGCAGTTTTTGCCGTTTCTTCTGCGGCGTCAATTCTTTCGCTGTATTCCTCAACCCTTGTTCCGTCAAGCCTTTTTTCAAGCGCATCAATATCCTGCTCAACCTTGTCAAGCCTTGTGTGAAACGTGCCGCCCGAATTCATCAGGTCATCTGCCCCCATAACCGAAGGCTTGAATGAAAGCTGAGCAACAGCGGACTTTTTGACTATTTCGCCGCCGTCAGTGTTTTTATGCGCTTCAAGCTGAAGCCGGAGCTTGCCCGATGCCGTCAGCTGCGCCGTCAAGGGGCAATAAATCACCCCGTTAGCAATATATGACGGCTCGTCGTTCTCTGTTCTGATAATGTTTGAAATAAGCTTGCCGCCGGCAGAGAAATTCTCAAAATTCAGAATATAATAATCATATCCTTCCGCTGCAAACGGACCTATGTCAATCTCAAGCACCTCGGCGTTATGCTCGCCCGCAAAACCCTCAGAGGGTGTAACAACAAGGTTTCTCGCCTCGTCAATAACTGCGTTAAGTATGTTTTTCATCATATACCTCCCAATACGTTACGGCTTTTCGGCTTATAATAGTTTTTCAGATAACCAGCCGTTCGCCGTGTTTCCTCATATTCATAATAAAGTGTTCTCAGCTCGCTGTTAAGAACGTAAGCCTCACGGCTGTGATACGGGTCTTTAAGCGAGCGTAATTTTTCTCTTCTGGCAGAAATGCGTTTTTTTATTCTTTCGGCTGCAGCTTCATATTCAAGCCCCAGCTCAAAAAGGGTTTTATTGCTCTTCAATTTTTTCTCCCTTCAAAAGATAATCAACCGTCACCCCGAAGGCTTCGCTCAAGGCAACAAGCTCCTGCATATGCGGCTCGGCACTGCCTCTTTCAAAAGCAGCAAGCCTGGCGGCGGAAACTCCGCTTGCTTTTGCCGCTGATTCCCTTGTCAGATTCTGCGCAAGTCTGAGCGCACGCAGCCTTTCCGGCAAAGAAGCTCCGCAGTTGTTTCTTGCTGCGGCAACGGCTCTTGCTCTGGCGAGCACAAGCGACACCGTGCTCTCCTGCCCCACGTTATTCTGGTAAGCCACAGCATAACGCAAAACGTGGTGCAGCTTATCCTGCGCACGTTTAAGAGTAACGCTCACGGCGGCGGAGCTTATGCCCTGCATTGCCGCAATTTCGCCAACAGTCATTGATTCAAACCAACGGCTCCTGACGGCTGATTTTTCAGCCGCGCTCAGCTCGTTTTCAATGGCGTGCTCCAGCAGCACCGCCATATCAACGCCCCTCTTTCGCCAAGCGTATTCCGCAGGTGTTTCGCAGGCATCGCAGCAACGTCCGCAGCAGGCAAGCTGCGCCGCTTTGATTTCTTCTTTGCTCGGATATTTATTGAAAATATCCTCGTCACAAGCTATGCTTTTCATCTCAAGCCTCCTTCGTTTAATAGTGACGCTATTAATTGTAGCGAACATTCGTTCGTTTGTCAATAGTATTTTTCATATTTTTTGATTTTCTCTTGACTTTTTCAAGAGTTTGGCTCATAATATAGGCGTGAAATGTTTTAAATTATGCAGCTTCGGCGCAGGAACGGCAATGATTGACGGTTACAGGGGCAGCGGATAGCCCCCACAACTCTCCTGCACGAAGGCGGAGGGATAAAAATGAATATCATCAGAGAATTGAGAAAGCAAAAGGGTCTCTCGCAAAACGAGCTTGCGTCGCTTTGCAACGTTCACCAGACGGCGGTCAGCCAGTGGGAAAACGGCAGAACAAGCCCCGACAATGACAGCCTGCGTATTCTTGCAGGCGTGCTCGGCGTGTCAGTCGGTGCGCTCATCGGCGGCGAGGATATCGGCGGCACGGTGCTTGTGCCTGTGCTCGGTTACGTGAGAGCAGGTATACCTATGGAGGCAGTGGAAGATATTTTGGATTATGAAGAAATCAGCGCAGATATGGCGTCACGGGGCGAATACTTCGGCCTGAAAATAAAGGGCGACAGTATGTTTCCCCTCTTTCAGGCAGGCGACACGGTGATTGTGCGCCGCCAGCCCGACGCTGAAAGCGGCGAAATCGCCGTTGTGCTTGTCAACGGAAACGATGCCACGGTTAAGAAATTAATAAAAAAAGACACAAGCATTTTACTTGTGTCTGAAAATTCGGCGTATGAGCCGATGATGTTCACAAAAAATGAAATTGAAACCCTGCCCGTAACAATCATCGGCAAGGTTGTGGAGCTTCGCAGAAAATTCTGAAAATACAGTTAAAGCGGCAGGTTGTTGACCTACCGCTTTTTTATGCTCTGATATAATTTATAAGAATCAATATATAATGATACGCCACGGGCAGAAAGATTGCAGGCACCATATTGAGGGTCCTGAATCGTTTCGTGAGCAAAAAATTAAAGCCGATTGCCATAATTATTGTGTAGCCGACTGCACACACCTGACGCAGAAGCTCACCCGTGAGAATGTTTTCAAGCGAGCCTGCCAGCAGAGTTATTGCGCCCTGATAAATCAGCATCGGAATTGCGCTGAAGATAACGCCGAAGCCGAGCGTTGCGCCAAAGATGATTGCCGAGGTAAAGTCAAGAGCACTCTTTACAAAAAGCACCGAGCTGTCACCCGTCAGGCCGTCATTGAGCGAGCCGATAATCGTCATTGCACCCACGCAGAAAAGCAGCGTTCCGTTGATAAATCCCGATGCAAAGCCGCCGTTTTTGAATTTGCCCTCAATGCGGTTGCTGAATTTTGTGAAGCGGTCATCAAGCCGCAAAAGCTCGCCCAGAAGCGTACCCACAACAAGAAAAACAACCAGCAGCAGCTCGCCGCTGCTTGAAAGCTCGCCGCCTTTTGCGCTGAACATATTGGCGATAACGCCGTTAAGGCCGATTATCAGCACGGCAATACCGAGCGATTTGTTGATGCTTTCCGTAAAGCTTTCTTTAATTCCTTTTTTAAAAACAAGACCTATTGCGCCGCCTGCAATAACGGCTGCGCAGTTAACAAGTGTGCCTGTCACCAAAACCACCTTCTGACATTTTGCTGATTAGAGTTTACAACTTTTGATGCCCCGTGTCAACATTTTTGAAGCCGTGACCATTGCCATAATTTGTTTTTTATGGTAAAATATTTTCAGTATATTTTAATGAAGAATTATATGCCGTTTGTGTTTCGTTAAATATGCCGTTAATAAAAGCACAGGGTTTTTAACAAACCCTGTTTTCGTAGGGGCGATTCACGAATCGCCCGTTTCGGGAGGATAATATCCGCCCCTACGCTGAAATTGTTGGTATTATTCAATATCACGGATAGCTGCGATGTTTGCCTGAATCCACGGGCGACGAATCGTCGCCCCACATTCTAAATTCACAACCAACAATTGCGCATTGCGAATTACGAATTGCGAATTAAAACGGGTGACCCGTCCCCTGCGGTTTAGCCGTGAGAACTGTTGTGCGGTTATTGATATACTTTTGTTAACAATAAAGTTTGGAGGGGTAATATGATTTTTGTTTACATCATTGTCGGATTTGTGTTTTTTGCGCTCACCGTGCTGATGGTTGCAGGCGCAATCGGATTCAGAACCGCCTGCGTTTCGCAACGTGTCAGACCGCCTGAAAAAGACGAAAAGCGCATTCACCGTGCAGGCGTGCGCAAAAAGAACAACGCTTATATGCTCTCCCACAAGCACGAGGACGTTGCGCTGACAACGCCTGACGGCATTCACCTGACGGCAAGGCTGATTCCTGCAGAAAAAGAAACAAAAAAGTTTGTTATCTGCATTCACGGCCATAACTGCAACGGTCCCGACGAAATGAGCCATCTTTTTCCGTTTTATCACAACGAGATGGGCTTTAACTATTTTCTGCCCGATTTAAGAGGCCACGGCAGAAGCAGCGGCAGATTCATAGGCTTCGGCGGGCTTGATTACAAGGATATCAACCTGTGGATTGATTATCTGGTTGAACGCTTCGGCGAAGATATTGACGTTATGCTCCACGGCATTTCGATGGGTGCGGCAACGTCGATGCTCGTTAACAACAACAACCCCCGTGAGCAGGTTAAGCTCATCGTCGAGGATTGCGGCTTCACCAACGCCTTTGAGCAGGTCGGCTTCAAAACAAGGTCAATGGCCAAATTTATCAAAACTGACCTGATCGTTTATTTTATCAATTTTTATTGCAAGCTCATTGCAAAATATGACCTCAAAAAGGATGCCGACCCTCTCGGCACAATGAAAAACGCAAAATGCCCCGTTCTTTTTGTTCACGGCAAAGAGGATGCGCTCGTGCCGTTTTATATGGGCGAAAAGCTTTATGAAGCCTGCCCCACGGATAAGGAGTTTTTTGCGGTTGAGGGTGCAGAGCACGCATTCAGCTATTATGACGCAAAGGAAGAATATGACGAAAGAATGCGCCGCTTCATCGCAAAGCATTTTGATGCAGACGTTATATCTCAATAAATAATATTTGTGGGTCGGCCCTTGCGGTCGACCTTTTGTTTTTTAGGACAGCCGCAAGGGCTGTCCCTACGGTGTTGCCGTGAGATTTTATAAAAAACGGCTAAAAAGAAACAGGTAACCCCGTTGAGGTTACCTGTTGAAAACTTGATTTTTATTTTCTGTTTCTTTTGGTCTTCGCTGTGTGAGGCGAAGAATTATTCAGCGAAACCTGTTTCAACAAGCTTTACAAGCTCGTCAACTGCTGCTTCTTCGTCAGGACCGCCTGCGATGATGCGGATAGCTGTGCCGCCCATAATGCCGAGTGAAAGCACGCCGAGAAGGCTCTTTGCGTTAACTCTGCGTTCCTCTTTCTCAACCCAGATTGATGATTTGAATTCGTTTGCCTTCTGAATAAAGAAGGTTGCGGGACGTGCATGAAGACCAACCTGGTTCTGAACTGTTACATCTTTAACGTACATAATATATCTCCTACGCAAATAATTTGTTTAAACACAATACTTATTATATCAAAAAAAACGGCTTCGTCAACATTTTTGAGCCGTGTTTTTATATTTCGTGGTGTACTCCAAACTGCAGGGTTTAAAAATTTTTTGTTTTGTTAAAATTGACTATAGATTTTTCACGTTTTTGGTATACATAAACAGAAATCTGCTCACAGCGGTGAAACAAAATCTTTATCCGCCACCTTTTTCCTGTTAATTATTACTGCAAAAATCGGGTGAATACGCAGCGCTGCCGAGGCTGTTCACCTTTCACTGTTTATTATTCACTTATTTTTAATCCGACAACGCAAAAATAAAAAAAGACACCCTGCGGTGTCATCAGCGGCAGGGCATTAAGAAGAAGGCATATTCTTATTATGAGAAATTAATCAGCACACACTCCTCAAAGAAGCCTTCTTCGTTCCCTGTCATAAAAGATACTTCAGCACAAAGTTCTCTCATTAACACACATTTTAGTCCGGATTTGTTTAAAAATCAATGTGCACTTTTAATATTAATGAATTCGAATTTTATGCAATTTTAGTATAATTTATCAAACAGCGTCGCTTTTTCGGTCTTGTTATTTTCTTTTTTCTTGAATCGGCTGCCGGTATATGATATACTTTTTATTATATAATGACAGGGAGGTAATCCTATGCTTGCTTATATCAAAGGATTTTTTTCTTTTATGCAGGTGATTTTCTGCATTACCGGGCTTATCCCCGTGAGCAGCAACATCGATTACGGCGGCGGTGAATATAAAGCTCCGTCGGTTGAAACACCGATGTATATTGTTGAAAACGGCGAGAGCGATTATGCAATTGTTATTGCCGACGGTGCCGACGAATGCATTCAGACCGCCGCCAACGAGCTGCAGACATACATTAATAAGATAAGCGGCGCTCGGCTTGATATTGTTGCCGAAGCTGATTTTGACGGCGAAAACGCAATTGTGCTGGGTGAAAACGGGCTGCAGCAGAGCATCAGGAACGTTGACACCTCCGCAATCAAGGAGGACGGCTTCAGGCTTTATTCTGACGGCAATTATCTGCTTATCACGGGTCAGGACAGCCGAGGCACGCTTTACGGCGTTTATACCTTCCTTGAAGAATATCTCGGCGTGCGCTGGTTCACACCCGAGCTTGAGGTTGTGCCCGAAAACAAAAACGTTATCATTGACGCCGCAATTGACCGCCTTGTTGAGCCGTCGTTTGCCATTCGCCGCAACGACTGTGCAGGCACAAACGATGCTTACAGGGCAAGGAGCAGAATGAACGTTTCTTTTTGGTATGAAATGCCCGAATACGGCGGTGCGCTTACATATGTTTTGTGGGACGTGACGCTGGATAAGCTTGTGCCCGATGCTCTTTTTGCCGAGCATCCCGAATATTTTGCAATGAATCCTGACGGCAGCCGCACAACTGACCACGTTTGCCTTTCACACCCCGAGGTGCTTGAAATTGCAATTGCAAACGGCAGGCAGGCGATTCTTGACTGCGAGAGAGATTCAAAATATATCCACATCGGCCAGAAGGACAACATAAATTACTGCCACTGCGAAAAGTGCGAAGAAATCAACGCAAAATACGGCAGCGTTTGCTCCACAACGATTCTTTTTACAAACGCCTTTGCCGATGCGCTTGATGACGAATTCCCCGATATGACCTTCACGTTTTATGCTTATAACGAAACGGACAGACCGCCTGCAGACCTCACCCTCAAATGCAACCCCAACGTTGTGCCCGTTCTGTGCGGACTGCACAAGGCTTGCAGAAGCCACCCCATCACCGAATGCGGCGCAGTTGACGGCGCAGAAACTTTTGAAAACCTCTTTATGGAGCAGAATGCGCAGGTTGCCGAGGACCACGTTAACTGGACAAAGATTGCAGACAGAACGTTTATTTATGATTACACCATAAACTTCCTCAACGTGGCGCAGTTTTTCTCAAACTTTGAAACGTTGCAGTCAACGATGAAATATATGCACGACATCGGCATCACGGGCTATGTTTATAACTGCGGCGACGGACACTACGCCGCCTTCAACGAGCTGCGCAACTATCTGCTCTGCAAGCTTCAGTGGGACGTCAATGCCGACGTTGAATACCATATGAACGATTTTCTCAAGGCATATTACGGCGAGGAAGCCGCCCCCTATATCAAAGAAATCATTGACATTCAGACAGCGCAGGTCAAGGCGACGGCTCACGCCTTTGACTTTGACTGGCATTATCAGTCGGGCTTCTATCCGTTCCACACGGTTATTAAGCTCAATTCGCTCTGGAAGAAGGCACTCAATGCCGACATCACCGAGGAGCAGCTTTTCAGGGTTGAGGTTGCAAACCTGAGCTGGGAATACTTCAAGGCAAACCAGTTCATCGGCAAATATTCTTTCCTCTGTCCGCTTCGTCTAAAGGCAAACGAGGAGCTTTATGACGCTTTCATCGCTCATAACGTCAGCAGAGTTTCATCTTTCGGGCTGATACCCACGGATAAGAGCACGGTTGATTTTATGCTCCGTCCGTTTAATTGGAAATAGTTTTAACAGAATAAGATTCGGGTAAGGGCACAGCCCTTACGAAACTGTTCACTGTTCATTATTAACTGAAAAGACGGCATAAAAAGCAATATTGTTCTTATTTGAGAAATTGATAATTATTCATCTTGGTTTAAGAACTAACATCGCATTTGTAAGTACAAACCCATTAAAACAGAAAAGAGAAGATTCGTATCATAACGAGTCTTCTCTTTCTTTTTGTCTGTTAAGTGATATGCCGACTAAAGTCTGCGTGATATTTTCGTGCTTGCGAAAGTGATATTAAGCCCGTTTGGCTTAGTGATATTCTATTCGCCGCAAACTTGCGCAGCAAATACTGCTCGGTGTAAACCGAATATAACTGCGAAGCAATATCACTCGCCGCAGGCGAATAGAGTTGTGTGATACTCGGTTAAGAGTATCACGCTAATATTTATACCGCCAGCATATTGATTGCCGTTGTAAGCTGGTTATCCTGCTCCGGTGTAAGCAGAGCAACGTTTGTTTCCTCACCCGAAACAAGCGTTACCGTTACCGAAGGTTCAATGCCCGTGCCGTCATAAACAGCCGCCGCACCGTTTTTTGGCTCAACAAGAGCAACCGTGAGCAAAATTGCTCCGCCGCTTTCAAGCGTAAAGAGCTCCTGCATCGTGCCCACGCCTGCCGTTTTGGTGCCGATAACCGCCGCCTGGCTGATATCCCTTAAATCGCAGGCAAAAAGCTCCGCTGCGCCCGAAGTGCCGCCGTTGACAAGCACCGCTATGGGGTTATTGATGCTGCTGCTCTCCGCCGTGTAAATTTTATCTCTGTAAACCTCGCCGTCTTTATCCTTTGCCACGGCAATGTTGCCGGAAATTGCAGGCACGATAACGTCGATTGTTTTTGCGGCGTAATCAATCGTGCCCTCGCTTGTGCCTCGCACGTCAAAAACAAAGCTTTCTGCGCCGGCTTCCGTGAGTTTTCGGATTTCGTTTTCAAATTCTTCTGCAGTGCTTTTGTAAAATCCGCTTATTCTGATATATCCCACGTTGCCCTCAAGCCTGCCGATAATGCTCGGCATCGTAAATCCGAGAAGCGGCTCAACCGTTTTTGTTTCGCCGTCACGTTCAAACTCAATTTCAACCGAGGTAAGGATATTGCCGTAAAGGCTCTGCGAGAGCTTTGCGTGGTTGCTGCGGTTAACCGTGGTGTTTGCTATTGCGGTTATCACGTCGCCCGTTTTAAGGCCTGCGGTTTCTGCAGGTGAGCCTTCATAAACGTGGGTGATGACAAAGCGGTTATTCTGATAATCAAACGCAGTTTCAACGCCGATGCCCGTCACACCGCCTTCAAGGCGTGAGATGTATTCGGTGTATTCCTGAGAGGTCATATAGCGGCTTGCAGGGTCGCCCAGACCGTTGATATAACCCTCTGAAAGCGAAGCACTGAGCAGGTTGCTGTCCTCAACGGTGCCGTAGAAATTGTTTGAAATAATCTGGTTTATTTCGTCAACCGAGGCATACATCTGGGAGCGCTGCGAAATGTTGCCGATGATTTTGTTGTATATGTTTTTGGAAACGACCATTGTGATTGAAAAAGTGGCGGCAATCGACATTATCACAAGCGATATGCACAAACCGAGCGAGATTTTTTTGTTCAAGAAAACACCTCCGAGGTATTGAATAATGAATAGTGAAGAGTGAAGAGTTAAAAGTTAAGGAAGGGCTTCGCCCTTGCCCATATTAATGCGCAATTCGTAATTCGCAATGCGCAATTGTTGGTTGTGAATTGTAACACCGTAGGGGCGACGATTAGTAGCCCGAAAAAAACAAACCATATTAACCGTTTCAGTGTAGTGGCGGATATCATCCGCCCGAAACGGGCGATTCGTGAATCGCCCCT
>JAZSNE010000040.1:0-37431 GCA_045536245.1 Acutalibacteraceae bacterium
TCTTCCATACGGGCGACCTTCCATACAGAGATGAACAGGGACGTTACGTTTATTTCGGCAGAAACGACGACGTTATCAACTCATCGGGCTACTGAATCGGACCTTTTGAGATTGAAAGCGTTATGCTTGAGCATCCCTCTGTTCTTGAAGTTGCCGTTACGGGCGTTCCTGACCCCGTACGAGGCTTTGTTGTAAAAGCTACTGTTGTTCTTCGTGAAGGCTACGAAGGCTCTCCCGAGCTTATCAAAGAGCTTCAGAACTATGTTAAGGTCAACACCGCACCTTACAAATATCCCCGTATCATTGAATTTGTTGATGCCCTGCCCAAAACATTCAGCGGCAAGGTAAGACGAGTTGCAATCAGAAACGGCGAAAAAGAATAAAGAATTAAGCCCACCGTTTGGTGGGCTTTTTTATATGCAACATATCAGAATCACTGCAATACCAAGCACAATTCTGTATACCCCGAACACCTTAAAATCGTGTTTGCGAACGTAGTCCATAAGGAATTTTATTGAAAGCATTGAAACCGCAAATGCAACTGCCATACCTATAACCAATGTGATAAACTCTGACTGCGAAAAATCAAATCCGAATTTCAGTATTTTGAGTGCACTTGCGCCGAGCATTGTAGGCACGGCAAGAAAAAACGTAAATTCTGCCGCCGCTGTGCGTGAAACACCGAGCAAAAGTGCGCCGATAATCGTTGCGCCCGAGCGTGACGTGCCGGGTATCATTGAAAGCACCTGAAAAAGACCTATTATCAAGGCGGTTTTGATATCTATACCTGAAAGAGTAAAAATCTTCGGCGGCTGGTTGCGGTTTCTGCGCTCAACAAATATAAACGCTACACCGTAGGCAATAAGCATTGCGGCAATTGTCAACGGTGAACCAAAATGCGCTTCAAGCCAATCATCAAACAAAAAGCCAAGAACAGCCGACGGTATGCAGGCTGCAGCTACCCGACACCACATTCTGATTATGCCGTTATCAACTGCTATTTTTTTATTTTGGAGCGAAAACGGAAACATCTTTTCCCAAAACATTGCAACAACAGCGAGAATCGCTCCGAGCTGAATTACAACAAAAAACATCTCTTTGAATTCATCCGTCATAGTCAGCGGAACAAAAGCATCAAACAAAAGCATATGCCCTGTGCTGCTCACGGGCAGCCACTCTGTTACACCCTCAATAATTCCTATAAGCATTACTTTGAAAAGTTCAATCCGGTTAAAATCCATACCGCACCTCAAAACATATATACTATAATTGGCGTACTGAATATTCGGGCGGATAGTATCCGCCCCTACCCTAACAATTAAGATAAACGATATATTTATATATATGTTCTATAATAAAAAATATCCCGAAACCGTTTGGCTTCGGGATTTATTGTTTTACTGTACGCTGAAGAGCAGGTCGCCGTATGAAGGATAAGGCCAGTATTCTGCGCAAGTGATTGATTCCGCTGCATCAACGTCAGCTCTGATATCGTCCATTGCAGGAATTATAATATCCTTATACATATTGGCAACCGCAAGCTTATCGCCGCAGGCGTTAACGCTGTCAAGCTTTTCTTCAAAAGCTGCAATTTTTTCAAAAACAGATGCACTAAGCGCAGAAAGCTTGGCAACCGTTTTTTCTTCATAGCTGCAGTCAACAGCGGCAAAAGCGTTTTTGCGTGCAACAGCAGTTTCGCTAAGCACGCCTATATAACGGCTGATTGCAGGCAGGATATCCTTGTTGACCATATCAATCATTGTCAGCGCTTCGATGTTGAGTGTCTTGCAGTAGTTTTCAAGATAGATTTCATATCTTGCTTCAAGTTCTTCTCTTGTGAAAACCTTGTGATTACCGAAAAGCTCAACACTCTTTTCGCTGATAAGCGCAGGCAGACAGTCGGGAGTGGCAGGCAAGTTGGAAAGTCCTCTCTTTTCCGCTTCCTTTATCCATTCATCGTCATAGCCGTTGCCGTTGAAGATGATGCGTTTATGGTCTTTGATCGTTTTCTTAATGAGTGCGTGAAGCGCTTCTTCAAAGTTATCAACGTTTTCAAGCCTGTCCGCATATGATTTGAGCGACTCTGCAACAGCAGTGTTAAGAGCGATGTTTGCGCTCGAAATCGAGCTTGCCGAGCCGAGCATTCTGAACTCGAATTTGTTACCGGTAAAGGCAAAAGGCGAAGTTCTGTTTCTGTCAGTCGTATCCTTGGGGAATCTGGGAAGAACGTGAACGCCGACCTTCATCTGAACGGCTTCTTTTGCATCGTATGCGGTATCGTTCTCGATAGCTTCAAGAATATCGTTAAGCTCGTCACCAAGAAACATTGAAACAACTGCGGGCGGTGCTTCGTGTGCGCCAAGACGGTGGTCGTTACCTGCACTTGCAACTGAAATGCGAAGCAAATCCTGATAATTATCAACCGCTTTGATTACTGCACAAAGGAAAAGCAAAAACTGAGCGTTTTCATAAGGTGTTTCGCCGGGTTCAAGCAGGTTGACGCCTGTGTTGGTCTGAATAGACCAGTTATTATGTTTACCGCTGCCGTTAACGCCCTTAAACGGTTTTTCGTGAAGAAGGCACACAAGACCGTGTTTTCTTGCAACCTTCTGCATAATTTCCATTGTAAGCTGGTTATGGTCAGCAGCGATGTTTGTTGTTGTGAAAATGGGAGCAAGCTCGTGCTGCGCAGGCGCACCTTCGTTATGCTCTGTTTTTGCAAGAATGCCAAGCTGCCAGAGTTCTTCGTCAAGGTCTTTCATATAAGCAGCAACTCTGGGTTTGATGCTGCCGAAATAGTGGTCGTCCATTTCCTGACCCTTGGGAGGTCTTGCGCCGAAAAGTGTTCTGCCCGTATAGCGCAGGTCTTTTCGTTTATCATAAACCTCTTTATCAACAAGGAAGTATTCCTGCTCGGGTCCGACGGTTGTTTTGACCGCCGTCATATCCTGACCGAAAAGCTTCATTAATCTGACAGTCTGCTTACTGATGTCTTCCATTGAACGCAGAAGAGGAGTTTTTTTATCAAGAGCTTCGCGGCCGTAGGAACAGAACGCCGTGGGGATATAAAGCACGCCTTCTTTTATAAAAGCATATGACGTGGGGTCCCATGCGGTATAACCTCTGGCTTCAAAGGTTGCACGCAGACCGCCTGAAGGGAAAGACGAAGCGTCGGATTCGCCTTTAACAAGCTCCTTGCCCGAAAATTCCATTATAATGTTGCCGCCCTCACAGGGTGAGATAAAGCTGTCATGCTTTTCGGCGGTAATGCCCGTCATCGGCTGGAACCAGTGGGTATAGTGCGTTGCACCCTTCTCAATTGCCCAGTCCTTCATTGCGTTTGCAACAACGTTTGCAACGCTCAAATCAAGGCGTTTATTATCTTGAATAGCCTTTTTCATTGCCTTATATGTTTCTTTTGGCAAACGGGCTTTCATTGTTTTATCATCAAACACCATACAGCCGAAATAATCGGGAACACTTCTCATTGTTTTCTCTCCTTACAGAAGAAATAAATTAACAGGTTAAGTATATATCCATTAAACCATAAAATCAAGTTTTTTTGAGCCTTGCAAAAATATTCTGTCAAACTACCGAGAAACTTGAAAAGAGCCAAGTTTATTTTGTAAAAAATTATGAAACAAACGCAACATATCTTGACTAATAATATATTAAAAGTTATAATAAATTGGTTAGAAATCTCACGGAGGTTTGTTATGAACAGATTTGAAAGTGCAAAAGAGATATATGCCAAATATGGTATTGACGCCGAAAAAGCTCTTGCTGACCTTGCTCAGGTAACCGTTTCGGTTCACTGCTGGCAGGGTGACGACGTTGGCGGATTTGACAGTGACGATGCTCTCTCAGGCGGTATTCAGACAACGGGCAACTATCCCGGCAAGGCAAGAACGCCCGATGAGCTTATGGCGGATATCGACAAGGCATTCAGCCTTATCCCCGGCAAAGTTAAGCTTAATCTTCACGCAAGCTACGCAATCTTTGACGGTAACAGAGCTGACAGAGATGCTCTCAAACCCGAGCATTTTGCAAAATGGGTTGAATTTGCCAAAGCAAGAAACATCGGCATTGACTTTAACCCCACCTTCTTCTCTCACCCGATGGTCAAAGATGGTCTTACACTTTCTTCGCCTGACGAAGAAGTACGCAAATTCTGGGTTGAACACGGCAAGCGCTGCGTTGAGCTTTCAGATTATTTCGCAAAAGAAACAGGCTATCCCTGCGTTATGAACATATGGATTCCCGACGGCTACAAGGATATTCCTGCTGACCGCCTTTCACCCAGACTCCGTTTCAAGAAATCACTTGACGAAATTCTCGCAACTCCCTATGACAAATCAAAGGTATTCATCACCCTTGAGTCGAAGGTTTTCGCCATCGGTCTTGAAAGCTACACCGTAGGCTCGGCTGAATTCTGCCTCAGCTATTCAACAAAAGCAGGCATTGTTCCGCTTATGGATAACGGTCACTATCACCCCACGGAGCTTGTTTCCGATAAAATTTCCGCCCTGCTTGCATTCAACGATAAAATCGCTCTCCATATCACAAGAGGCGTTCGTTGGGACAGTGACCACGTTGTTCTTTTTGACGACGAAACAAAGGAAATCGCAAAAGAAATCGTCCGCAATGATGCGCTTGACAGAGTGTTTATTGCAACTGACTATTTTGATGCTTCAATAAACCGCATCAGCGCCTGGGTAACTGGCGTTCGCAACGTTCAGAAGGCTCTGCTCTTTGCCATGCTCCAGCCTGACGCAAAAATGAAAGAGCTTCAGGACAAAGCTGATTTCACTTCTCTTATGGTGCTCGGCGAAGAAGCAAAAACTCTGCCCTTCGGTGATATATGGGCAGAATATCTTAACAGACAAAAGGTTGAATCCGATTATCTGAATATAATCAAAGAATATGAAGAAAAGGTTTTGGTGAACAGAAAATGAAAAACATTATGGATGCACCCTTTGTTAAGGGTATGATGAAAACAACAGCCAATATGTACCGTATGGGCTGGGACGAAAGAAACGGCGGCAACATCAGCATGATGCTCGAAAACGACGAAGTTGCAGAATATCTTGATATCAATGCTCCCATCAGAACAATCGAAATGGGCTTTGACGCAAGCGTTCTCGTCGGCAAAATCTTCATCGTTACAGGCACAGGCAAATACTTCAAAAACATCGAAGATGACCCCGAAAATAACCTCGGCATCATCAAAATTGCAGAAAACGGCACAACCGCAGAGCTTCTTTGGGGCTACAGCGACGGCGGCAGACCCACGTCAGAGCTCCCTGCTCACCTTATGAGCCACATTTCAAGACTTTCAAAGAACCCTGAAAACAGAGTTATCATGCACAGCCACCCCACAAACACACTTGCAATGACTTACGTTCACGAGCTGAGCGAAAAGAAATTCACACATTCACTCTGGGAAATGTGCACCGAGTGCATGGTTGTTTTCCCCGACGGTATCGGCATTCTTCCCTGGATGGTTTGCGGCACCAACGAAATCGGCATTGCAACAGCTGAAAAGATGAAGGAATTCCGTCTTGTTGTTTGGGGTCAGCACGGCATCTACGGCTGTGGCAAGGACCTTGACGAAGCTTTCGGTCTTATTGAAACAGTTGAAAAGGCAGCTCAGCTTTATATGATGACTGCTCATCTGCCCAGAGTAAACACAATCACCGACCCCGACCTTGTTGAAATTGCAAAGGCTTTCAATCTTCTTGACGTTTACAGAAGAGATTTCCTTAATCTTTAATCAAAACACACGGGCGGATAATATCCGCCCCTACCCATAACTAATTCTATAACGGAGGATTTAACAATGGCTAACAGATTTGTACTCAACGAAACATCTTACCACGGCAAGGGCGCTATCGCCGCTATTGCTGACGAATTCAAGGCAAGAAACTTTACAAAGGCTCTTGTTTGCTGCGACCCCGACCTTATTAAATTCGGCGTTGCTGACAAGGTTTTCAACGTTCTTAAGGGCGCTGATATTGCCTATGACGTATTCAGCACAATTCAGGCAAACCCCACAATCGAAAACGTTCAGGCAGGCGTTGAAAGCTTCAAGGTAAGCGGCGCAGACTGCATCATCGCTGTCGGCGGCGGTTCATCAATGGACACAGCAAAGGCTGTAGGCATCATCATTGCCAACCCCGAATTCGCAGATGTACGTTCACTTGAAGGCGTTGCTCCCACAAAGAACAAGTGCGTGCCCATCATTGCCGTTCCCACAACCGCTGGCACAGCCGCTGAAGTTACAATCAACTACGTTATCACCGACGCACAGAACAACAGAAAGATGGTTTGCGTTGACGTTCACGATATCCCCGTTGTTGCAGTTGTTGACCCTGATATGATGTCAACAATGCCTGCAGGTCTTACCGCAGCTACAGGTATGGACGCTCTTACACACGCAATTGAAGGCTACATCACAAAGGGTGCTTGGGAGCTCAGCGATATGTTCCACATCAAGGCTATCGAAATCATCGCCAAGAGCCTCAGAGGCGCTGTTGCAAACACAGACGAAGGCAGAGAAGGCATGGCACTTGGTCAGTACGTTGCAGGTATGGGCTTCTCAAACGTCGGTCTGGGCATTGTTCACTCAATGGCTCACCCTCTCGGCGCTCTTTATGACACACCTCACGGCGTTGCAAACGCAATCATTCTGCCCACAGTTATGGAATACAACGCACCTGCAACAGGCGAAAAATACAGAGATATTGCAAAGGCAATGGGCGTTGAAGGCACAGACGCAATGAGCCTTGAAGACGCACGCAAGGCAGCTATCGAAGCCGTTAAGCAGCTTTCAATCGACGTTGGCATTCCTGCCGACCTCAAAGAAATCGTTAAGGCAGAGGATATCCCCTTCCTTGCACAGAGCGCATTCGACGATGCTTGCCGTCCCGGTAACCCCAGAGATACAAGCGTTGAAGAAATCACCGCACTTTACAATTCACTTATCTGATTATAAAATGCAAAAGCCGCAGCATTTCTGCTGCGGCTTTTTCTTATCTCTTGAGAAGCGATTGGTCAAGCAGCCAATCAACCCATTTTTCTTTAAAATAAAATGCTCTTGCTATCATATGACCGTATTTATTGTATCTGGAGTATCTGACCGGGCTGCCGAGTTTTCTTAATTCCTCAACGCAAAAATCGTCAAGTTTAATGCTTACGGCGTTATCGGTTTCATCATGTGCAATCCACAGCGGAACATCTTTAATTCTGACAAGCTTTTCGGCATTCATATCAGCAACCTGCATACATTCGCCGCAAAGCGAAATTGCCGCTGCAACATAATCGGGGTGTCGCCAAACAAACTCCCACGTGCATCTGCCGCCTGCCGAACCGCCGAGAACGTAAATCCTGTTTTTATCGGCGTCTGCCAAATCGGCAATATAATCCAAAAGCTCCTTTGAGGATACAAAAACTTCATCATCATCTTTATAAATGTTCAGACGTTGAGGCACAACAACAGTAATATCCTTGCCGATTAATCCGAGCCTTGCAAGATTGAATTCATACAAGGGTAATCTGTTGTCATTACCGTTATGACCGCCGCCGTGAAAATAAAACAGGATGGGACTGTTTTTATTTTTGCTGAATTTTATGCGGCAGGAAACATTGTTACCGAAGCTGTCAACGTAAATGAACTTTTTATAATCGGAAAGCGTGAATTGCGGAACAAGCCTGACGTCAGGGTTATTTCGTTTTGCTTTTTCAACTTTGGTTTTGACCTTGTCTGCGTTTTTTTCGCCGTAGCAATACAAACGGTACTGGCGGTTTAAAAATCTAAAACCTGTTGTACACAAAGCATCGGTTTGACGGATTCCGTTTTCATTAATTTCATATATTCTTTTATCCTTGCCAATAACGGGAACTGCTTCGTTTTCGTCTGAATCGCCTCTGTTTTTTCTTGCTGCAGTTATCGCTTCAATTATTTTTGCTGCATCTTTTTCTTCAAACTCAATCAGTGCAATGCCGCTCTTGCCGTCAGCCTTTAAGCAATACTTCAAAACATAGTCACCCAAAGCATCAATAAGCTCTTTTTTGCAATAAAACGTTTGCCTGAATTTCAAAAACATCACTCCTTTCGGCGCAACATAATCACTGTTAAATCATATCTGTTTCTGTCAGATTGCCGTTTGAGTAGCTGAAGGTTTTAATTTCAAACGCTCCGAACTGAATTGCGAACACATTATTTTCAATTCTGAAATCGGTTTCGGACTGTTTATCCGCCGAGTTATAAAGGCGGATTTTCAAGCCGTTTGCATCATTGCAGAATCTTGAAAGAATGACGGCAGGGTTGGTGATTTCAACCGCAGTTTCCCGCTTTTCTTTTGTTCCCGACGGGAAGAAAGAAAGCGCAATTACAGGCTGATTGAACGTTTCTGCCTGCATATCAATATGCGACGTATCAGCAGTTATTCTGAATTCAAAATCACGCTCGCCGATATCAATTCTGTCGTGTGAGCGATCACTGTCCGCAAGAGGTCTGTCAGCAATGGGGTGAGCAGAATTGACAGGTGTTCTCAAAAGAGAAATATTGAGCATATTGCCGTCAACACTGCCGCCGTAAGTGCCTTTGTTGATAACCGCAAGAGCGTTTTTGTTTTCAAAAACTCCACACCATTTCTGATAAACCGCTTCTTTGCCCTCGATGCGCAGCCGCTCTGTGCCGAAGGCAGTCTGACCCAAAAACTCGGGATTATTGAGCGTTGTGTCAAACGAGAGCTTATAAAATCTGCTGCTGTTATTTGAAAGCATTCTGATTTTAACGTCAACGTGATTTCCGTTTTTGGGCAGAGTATACGTCACAACGGCAAAAGAATCAGCATAGCCGAAAATCGCCTGAATCTTAAGGCGCACCTCACCGTTTTCAATAACTCTCACATTGGCAAGCGTTTCTTCGGGATAACCGTTGAAGGCGTTTGCTTTTTCTGCACTCAAAAGGGTAAATTCACCGATTCTTTCGCTGAAATTATCGGTGCGCATTCCCCACGGGTCTTCATTATCGTTATAAACTGTTATCTTTGCGCTTTCGGAGTTAAGCCTGTCAACACCGTCAACGCAGTATTTATCAATAAGACCTGTCTTTTTTCTGATTAGAACCTGCATTTTTCCGTTATCAAAAGTAAAATGCTCATCGGTTTCGGTGCAGGGCTCTATTTTGCGCTTGGGATATTTTTCAACGTGAAGTTCGCAGTCAAAACGGTTGATGCTCATAGGCTCAAGTTCTGCCCTGAAGCAAACCCTTTTGCGCCAGTCAAGGCTGAACGTGCAGGCTTCTTTTTCATTTTGTGACGGCAGGTAGTTACCTTTGCTGTCACGTACTTTTACAACGGTAACCTCGTTTTCGTTCCAGTTCTGGTCCTGAAGCTGGAATTCAACCTCAACGTCCTGAATGACTCTATAAGGATGCGGATTGAAAACAAGAACGGGTATTTCGCCCTCTTTGGCCTTGGGCTGACCCTCGCAAAGCTTGAAGAAAGCCTTTGTTTTGTATTTCTCGGCTATTTCGCTGCCGTAAGCAAAAAGACGCAGGCAATCGTCTTCCGCCGCCTTAATACTTGTGCCCGGAAGAATATCGTGAAACTCGCAGAAAAGTAAAGCTTTAATCGCTTTTTCAAGCTCCTGCTTATCATATGATACGCCGCTTAATGCAAGCATTTTTTCGCAGACAGCCAGATCATTTTCAAGGCATCTGTGTGCCTGCTTGATGCGGACCATAGTTGTATAGCAACCAACCATTGTATAGTTAAGCGACTCTTCAACGGTTTGAAGCTTCGATTTATCAATACGGTCAAAATATTTTTCACACCAGGAATGCGTGATACCTTTTTCGGGATTGGCTTTCATAAAATCGGCTATTGTCAGCAAATCTTCTCTTGACGGGCCACCGCCGTGATTGCCGATACCCCAAAACATCATATTTATGCCGTCGTCACCGTATTCACGTTCAAACGCACGTTCAAGCTTTGCGGCAATTTTGCCCTTGCCTGAGTTATATCCCTGATTCATTTTATGGGCAAGAATTTCGCTGCCGTCAAAGCCTTTCCAGATAAAATCGTGCTCACATTCAAAACCCGACGGACGCATAAACACATAGGACTGATAGCCGCATTTTTTCATTATCTGCACAAGACCCCTTGTGTGACCGAAGGGGTCAAAGTTGATTGCGGTAAGCGGTCTGACGCCGAATTTTTCTTTAAAATATGAAAGACCCGTTTCTATCTGACGGACAAAGGATTCGCCGCAGGGCATAACACAGTCGGGCTGAAGATACCAGCCGCCCATAATGCGCCATTTGCCCTCTTTAACAAGGCGCTGAATGCGTTCAAAAAGCTCGGGTTCGTTTTCCTCAACCCACTCGTAAAGAACAGCTTCATTATGGTTGAATACGAAACCGTCAAATTCTTCGCAGAAATCAGCGGCAACCCTGAACGTTGAAATAGCTTCTGCAATACCCTCGGGTCTCTGCCAGAGCCACACGGGGTCAAGATGTGCATTGCAGATCATATGTAATTCTTTCATTTTATCACCTTAATCTTTCTGATATGCTCCCCTTGCATAGAGAATCCATTTTGAACGGTCAAGAGGGTTAACACCTCGCCTGGGACTGATATGTTCAAGCCCGTCACGGCATTCGCGGTAGCCGTAAAACGATTGGTTGAGCACCGCTTTACCCGAGGATAAAACCGCAAGCCTTGCAGGGAAATCCATTGACGTTGCAACAGGCACAACCGCTTCAAGCGTCACGCTGTTTAAACGAGTCACGGGGCTGTCATATTCGCCGCCCATTTTAACTATCTCTGAAAGAATTTTACCGGAAAGCTCGGCAGGTGCGGTAACTCTGATTTTGAGAAGCGGTTCAAGAATGGTTGAACCAAGCTGTGACATACCGTTCATAAAAGCCATCGGTGTGCACACAAAGAAATCCAGCGGATGGGTATGAATTGTGTGATGTTCGCCGCCGATGAGCGTGCATTTGAAATCGGTAACCTCCCAGCCGTAAAGACCTTGCTCAAGGCAGGAATTGAACGAAGTTCTGATGTGTGACTGATATCTGTAAAAGCACTGATTTGACGGCAGTCTGCCGTGATAGCTCACTCCGTAGCCTCTCGGCATAGGTTCAAACATAAACTCAACAACTGCCCAACAGGGTTTGGGCATGGTGTAGCTTGCTCTTGCTAAACCTTTGGACGCAGGAGTTTCTTTATAAATAACCGTCGGCGGAGAAAATGCAGCAGCAAGGTTATATCTTTCTTTAAGCAGATTATCAATAACCTCAAGCTGGATTTTGCCCGTGGTGCTGATTGTTATTTCTTTTTGGCCGTTTTCCCATTTTGCATCAATATACGGCTCTTCGTCAGATAATTCACCGAGTGCCGCCGCAAGAGCCGGCAGCTTGAGCGCATCGTTATCCTGCGGCGTAACCTTAACACGAAGGAACGGGTTGACAAGCTTTGCGTTTTCGCTCACAGCAAGCGAGCCGATGAAATGGCCTGTTTTAGCTCCCGGCAAGCCGCAGATTGCCGCAATATCTCCACCTCTGACTATACCCGAATCGCTCAGTTTTGCGCCCGAAAATCTCTTGATTTGAGAAACCTTTTCCTTTATAGGCGGCTTCTTTTCAATTTCAACCGCCGCATTCTCGTCTGTCTGCGGCGAGTTATCGGCAACATCAAAAGGAGATATTATCTCAACCTCGTCACGGTTTGCAATTTCACCGCCGAAAAGTCTGACGTGAGAAACTTTGCCAAGGGTTTTATCGTGTTCAATTTTAAAAATAACGCCGCAGAGCTCATCGGTTGCTCGCCTTTGAGCTGAAGGCATATAATCAACAATAAAATCAGCAAACTCTGCAACACCGATTGAATATTTTGCACTGCCGCAAAAAACGGGTGTTAGCCTGCAGGCAGAAATCTCATCTTTAACCAGCTCAGACGCCCGTTCAAAAGGCAAAATCTCATCACAAAGAAATGCCTCTGCAGCTTCGTCGTTTATATCTGCAAGTGCTTCAGTAGCCCTCTTTGCAAAAGCTTTGCCGCAAACAGGCATTACACAAGAGCTTTCTTCTCCCTCGTTTTCAACGTCAGTCATAAGCAAAAAAGCCTGCTGCGAAACCTGCTTCAATTCTTCCGTAACAGAATTAACGTCCGAACCGGCTCTGTCAATTTTATTAATGAATACAGCACGGGGTAAATTTGCCGCTTCAAGGGATTTTAAGATATTCTCGGTGTGCGCACGCACACCTTCAACGGCAGAAACAATAACCACCGCATAATCCAGAGCTGTCAGAGCTCGCTCCACCTCGCCTGCAAAATCAACGTGACCCGGAGTGTCAATAATGTTGACCGTAACGCCTTTGTAATATGCCGAAGCACTTGCCGTTCTGACAGAAATACCCCTTTGTTTTTCTACGGAAAGGCTGTCCGTTGCCGCCGTGCCGCTGTCAACACTGCCTGCAGTGCGGATTGCGCCCATAAGATATAAAAGCTGCTCGGTGAGTGTTGTTTTACCCGAGTCAACGTGAGCAAGAATACCTATATTATGTATTTTATCCGACACGGCATTACCCTCCTTCGGTCATAATATAATGTTTTTATTATAAAGCAGAAAAAGCTGTTTTTCAATATATTAACAACAAATTCATAATCTTAATTTTCTTAAAAAAGTCTTAAGCATTTCTTAATGATTTCATAGTGGTTCTTTAATATTTTTAATGCTAAAATACGGTTAATGAATAAATCGGAAGGAGGTTATGAGATGGGCGCACTCGTGATAATTTTTGCTCCGCTTTTTGCAATTACTGCTCCGTTCGGCGTTATTGCAAAAATATTTGAAGCCGGATTCACTGCATCTGTTAAGCTTTTTGATTTGTGGTCAAACTTTTTCTGCTGATAATTAAGAGAGGTAACGAGTTATGAAAAAATTCAAAAAAACTGCCGCCGTTCTCATATCTGTATTAATTATTTTTTCTGCCAACGTTTTCGCTTTTGCCGAAAATCCGTATGAATACATAGCTTCAGATTACGAAGCAACAGAAAGCACACCGCAGGACAGTTCATTCACATCTTTCGGAATCTCTCTCGAAGTCGGCGATGAGGTGAGCCTTGAAGAAATTTCCGATTACAACTCGTGGTATGAAGGTGACGTATATTTATCTTACCTTTATAACGGCCTGGGTGATAAAGATGACAGAAAGATAGTCAGAGTTGAAAACAACAGAATTTATGCATTAAATGAAGGCACAGCTTATGTTGAGGTTAAATCAGACGAAACAGGCGAAAAGCTCTGGTCAATAACCGTACAGGTCAAAGCTCGTGAAGCCGATAATTTTGCAGAGCTGCTTGAATTGAGCTTTCTGACTTTTGGCAAAAGTATTTCAAGCGTGTTTGAAACAATCGGAGCTGCTTTTCTGAGCGTGGCTTTCGGTGTTGTTACGCCGTTTGTAACCGCTTTTATGGCGGTATTTTCAATATTCACCTAATATCAAATTTAAAAGAGAGGAGGATGTATAATGGGATTACTTTTGCTTATTGCTCCGCTTGCCGTTATAGCTGCACCGATTTCGATGGTAATTGGAATTTTTGAAAATGTTTCAGCTACTTTCGCAGACATAGCGGCAATATGGACAAATTTTTTTGCATAACAAAAATGAGGTGATAAAATGAGAGTTGTAAAGAACACAGCCACTTTTTTGATGGCAGTGCTGATTGCCGTTTCGTCGTTTGTTACAGGGTACGCCGAAAGCGGCACTGACGAGGGTGCTGAAGAAAAAGAACAGACAAAAATAAGGATAAACGTACAATACAGCGACTGTACGGATTTGGTAGTGTTTTCTGATTTTAATATTTTTGATTTTGAAACAGTCAATTTTTATCAGAGAAACGAAAGCAACGAAAAAACTTTGATCAGCACGCTTTCCGTGGCTGAACACTGCAGCAAAAGATTTGACGCCCCGGATAACGTGTTCAGTTTGAGATTGGTCGGCAAAAATCCTTTTGAATCTCAGGGTCAATATACGTTTGAATTCATTGCAAGAGAAACGCCCCCCGAAGGCGGCGAAAAATCAAACGATATCAGCGTTGATTTTACTTATGAGGATATAATTAACCCCGAAATAGAAAACGAAATAATTGATTACACTCTGGAAGTCGGTCAGAAAGCTGACATTTCAGAAATTATTGATTTGCCGGAAGACTATCTGTGTGTTTATACGCTCGGCGAAAACAAGCCGGAAACCTTTTTCGACGAGCAAATTATCGAAATAGAAAACACAAGTATAAAAGGTGTTTCAAGAGGCGAAACCGTTCTGATTATAAAAGAAGTATTCAGCGGCGACACGATTGTTCAGGTTAACATCAGGGTTATCCCCGAAACTCCCGATAACTTTCTTGAGCTTATCGGTTCAACATTGGGCATTGTCGGCTTCGACACGTTAAAATCGCTTATATCAGCCGGCTCTTACGGCGCCCTTGGATTAACAGGACTGTTCTACAGTCTTTTATTCCCCATAGTTGCGCTGTTAAGCTTTTTCGGAGCAATTATAGGCTTTTGATGTAACCTGTATCAATTCAGCATATATATAGTAAAAGGCACTCTTGCAAAAAACAGTAAAACAATCAAAGCAAAGTATAACGGCTTGAACGGTTTTTTCTTTCCGTTCAAGCCGATTTTTAATTGTTGCAGAAATTAAAAGCTTTTTACTTTGTTTTTAATAAATATAGTCTTTCAGCACTCCGATAAGATCAATGCGCTTCATTCTTCTTGCGGATACAGCAGATGTTATAATCACAGAAACGCCGAGCAGAAGCGTTGCTCCCAAAAAACCGCCCCAGAACAAGAACGGAGAACCGAAGTCAACCCTTTCCTCTCTGTTATAAGCCTGCGAAAAAATCACATAGAAAAACAGAAGACAGACAAAACTTATGAAAGATGCAATGGCGTTGCAGATAAAACCTTCCATTTTTACTGACCCTGCAACAGATTTAAGCGACGAACCTGCCGAACGCATAAGGGCATATTCACCCTCGTTTGATATAACGTTTGCATAAATCGCATTGAAAGTGCTGATAACGGTAATCAGTGCAATCAGCGCTGCCACGGCGCAAACGTAGATTTCGCTGGCATAGCTGAAAGCGATAAGGTGAAATCCGACAGCATCCTTTTCAAACATCATATAGTTACGCATTGCCGTAAATATCATAAGCGAGGAGCAAAGAATAAGCGTATAAACAACGGTCATAAAAATAATCCGGATATATTTATCAAGGTTATTATGAAGATTTCTGAAAGCAACATAATATTTCCAGCCGAGCAATTTGTATTTTCGGGCATCATCTGTCAGCACCCTGTTACCTATTGAGGTTGTAAACGTTCTTTTTACGTCGGTTGCAACAGTTCTGACCGAAAGCTTTCTGCAGACGGATAACGAAAACAGGCAGGCCAGCAAAACAGTCAGCAAACTGACGGCAGGAACAACACACAAAGCCGTACCTAAATCAACGTTAAAAGCCGTTCCTGCAACAGCAAAACCGTTTCCGAGCACTTTTGCGGCAGCTTTTTTAACAGCCAGCAACTCCGCAAAGCTTAACACTGCACCGCCAGGAATTGCTGCTGCGCAGTAATACATTGCCTCATAAAGCAAACATTTTTTGATTTGGCTCTGCGTTGCACCGGATGCAAGCAGTGTTGCATAAAAGCTCCTGCGTTCCCTTTTGCTTACGTCAAACGCCAGTGACACGGCAACGCAAACACACAACAAAGCCACCGCAGAAATCAAAGCTACCGTAAGGGGCAGATTCTCAACCGAAGCATCTGCAGAAAACAAATTATCAGCATTGTCAGCAAGCGGAATGGGCCAGGGAACTTCTTCGCGCTTTCCGTCAACGTATTCTTCAAGGTCTTTTTCTTCAAGATAACCGGTGTCAACATATCTGTACACTTCATATAAATAATCACCGATTTGGGTAAAATTTGTTTTTGCATTTGAGAGCACTTGAGCGAGAGAGTTGCCTGTCATTTTTTCGGCATTTGCCAAAAAGTATTTTACAAAGCCGGTGCTGAGTGCAGCTGATGAAAACAGCACCGATGCGGCAAAAGCAAGAGAAACAACAATCAGCAAGCTTTCTGTTTTAGCTTTTATCAGCCTTTTTTTGGCGATATTTCTTAAATTGTTCACATCATCACCGTTTCACCCTTCATCGTCTCGGATACGATTCTGCCGTCTTCAATGCGGATTACTCTGTCTGCACGGCTTGCAATTTTTTCATCGTGAGTAATAACTATCAGTGCTTTACCGAGCTCTTTGCACAGACTCTCAAGCAAATCCATAACTTCTCTGCTGTTCTTGGAGTCAAGGTTACCTGTCGGTTCATCAGCAAGAATAAGCGAAGGTGACGCAATAACAGCCCTTGCGATTGCAACTCTCTGCTGCTGGCCGCCCGAAAGCTGGTGAGGATAATACGTACCCTTGTTACCTATTCCGAGCCGTTCCATTATTTCACGCACTTTTTTAAAATCAACGGTTTCACCAGCCGCTATAAGCGGGAAAGCAATGTTTTCCTCAACATTCAGAACGGGAATCAGATTAAAAAACTGATAGACCATACCGATTTCACGGCATCTGTAGGCAGAAAGCTGCTCATCCTTCATCGAATAAATGTCGTGGCCGCAGATATAAACCTTGCCCTGTGTGGGTCTTTCGACCCCGCCTATCATATGCATCAGCGTTGATTTGCCAGAACCGCTTGAGCCGACAACAGCAAGGAACTCTCCTCTTTTAACCGTCAGCGAAGCATTGTCAACTGCCGCAAAAGCATCAAGCGTTCCGATTCCGTATTTTTTTGTAACTTTTTCGGCTCTTACAATTTCATCGGTTTCAAGCGGTTTTATTATACGGTTTTTCTTTTTCACGGTATCCCTCCTCTTTTGTGTTACACCTTAAAGACGAATAAAATAACCGTTTGGTCTGCTATTATTATATCAACCCGGAAAAATTTTGTATTTTACAATAACAGGATTATTACATAATTCCCGAATACTATTTTGAGAAATCCGTATTTAATTTAAATAATGTGGTGACAAAACCGAAATAATGATGTATAATAAACCGAATCCAAAAAGGAGTGAATAAAATGAGCGATAAAATTATCAAATGCGGCGTAGTCGGTCTGGGCAGAGGTACAGCTGTTGCAAGATGCCTCAAGGGTGTTAAGAACGCAAAGCTTGTTTCTGTTTGTGACCATAACCCCGCCATTCTCAAATCAGGTTATGAGGAGCTTTCAGAGGTTCTTGAAGATAAAAGCCTTATTCAGTTCAGCGATTATGACGAATTTCTCAAATCGGATATAGACGCAGTTATAGTTGCCACCGAAGCCGTCTATCACGTTCCCATTGTTATAAAGGCTTTTGAAGCAGGCAAACACGTTCTTTGCGAAATCCCTTCGGTTAATTCGGTTGAAGAAGCAAAAGAGCTCAAAGAAGCCTGCCTTGCTCACCCCGAGCTTACATATATGGCGGCTGAAAACTGCTGCTATTGGGCATTCATTGAAACCTGGAGAAAGATGCACCAAGACGGTCTTTTGGGCGAAATAGCTTATGCTGAAGCAGAATATCTTCACGCCCTCAACCCCGATGAATTTTCACCCACATATTATCCTGAAGGTCACTGGAGAACGTATCAGCCCGCAATCAGATATCTCACCCACGAGCTTGGTCCCCTGCTCTACGTTATGGATGACAAGGTTGTAAGCGTTACCTGCATGGAAGCAGACGTTCATTACGACCCCTACACTCCCGAACGCAAAGAAACGGGCGTTGCTCTTTTCAAAACGCAGAAGGGTGCCGTTATCAGGCTGCTGGTCAGCTTCGGTGCTTACACAAGCTATGACCATAATTACCGCATCTGCGGAACAAGAGGTACAGTTGAAACAGACCGCAGAAAGGTTGTTGACGAAGCTCACACCCTTGCAAGCCTTCACAGCGTGCCCGGCACTTTCAACGCCAATTCAAAGATTGATATTCCCGTTACCACATGCTATGAGGGCGAGGATTCAAGCGGCCACGGCGGCGCAGACGCAAAGATGGTCAAGGATTTTATCAAATGCCTTGTTGAAGGAAAGAAACCCGTTCTCGACGTTGATTTTGCAATCAATATGTCGCTTCCCGGCATCATTGCTCACGAATCAGCCGTTCAGGGCGGCGTTCCGATGGAAATTCCGCTTGTATAAAAAACGTTTCACCGCAACCCGACGACAGATCAGGTTGCGGTTGTTTTTTATTCAATATTCAATTCCCGAATTGATAAACGGAACGTTTTTGAAATCATCGGCATTGTGGCGAATAATATAGTCAATATATGAATCAATCAGCCTTGCGGTAAAAACATAACCTGCAGCGGACATATGACCGTGAAGATAGAATTCTTCTTTGAACTTTTCGTCGTAAACAGGTCCGTATTTATAGAGGTCAATCACATATGAGTTATCAAAAATTTCAGTGAATTTGTAAAGCAATTCAATCATTCCGAATGTTTGTGAATCCGATTTGCGTTCATCCTCTTTCGGAAAAGTTACAAAGAAAAACTTTGCATCGGGGCTTATTTCTTTATAACGGCTGATTATCTGTGCGTAATAACCTGCAAAAGTTGGTTTGTTGTTTCGGTAATCGTTAACGTCAATATTATCAACACTGCCGATTTCCTGACCTGCATTGTAAATATCATTAACTCCCAGAGCAACAACGTAAGCCTGACAGGCTTTTGATTTATCCCATAAATTATTTTCATCGGCAAACGTTTCGATATACCATTTTGCCGTCATGCCGCCTCTTGAAAAATTATAAGCAGTCAGACCGTTTTTTCTTGCGATATACTGACCCCAGGAATATTCAAACATATCGTAATAACCTGCATTACCCTGACCGTCACAGGTTTCAAACTCGCCCGATGAAAGACTGTCACCGATAAATGCTATCTTGCGGAAGATTGAAGTCATGCTGTAGCTTTCAACAAGCTTATCAAGCGGTTTTTCATTTATATCATAAAGTTCTTTATTCCAATCCATATTTATCGCTCCTTCAGATAAAGTTTATCACAGGATTATCTGCAAATCAACTTTAAAATATCTTCAGTCACTGTCGACAAAAAACAAAATATATGGTAAACTGTACTTATCTTTTAATTACAGGAGAAATACTATGAGAAAAAACACACTCAATTTCGGTGAATTCAAACAGTATGACAAAAAATTTATCACCGCTGAAAACGGCGTGGATATTGATAACGTAAGTTCCGTTGCTTTTGACGGTGAAACTCTTTATATCGCCCAGCCTGACTGCATTATTGAATATGACAACGGCAAAACAAAAAAGCTGGCAATCAAAGCTTCAAAGCTCTTTGCAACGGGCGGAAAGCTTTATGCTGCAATCGGCAACAATCTTGCCGAAATTAAAAAAGGCAAAGCCAAAAAAATTGCAGAGCTTGATTCACCCGTTATTGATATGTCAACAGCTCTTGACGGCTCGCTCTGGCTTATTACAGAAACGGCTCTTTATCTTTATGATAACGGTGAGTTTAATCACGTTGTAGGTCTGCCGGACGAAACGGTCTGCCTTGCTGCGCTTGATAACAAATCAAAATACGGCGAAACTGTCTATATCGGCTCAACGGTTGAGGGTCTGATGTCAATGAAAGGCAAGCGCCGCCATTTTGCAGAGCTTGTGCCCGACGTTACGGGAGTTCTCAGCCAAAAAATCAACTGCATTGCGCTTGACGGTCTGGGTCATCTCTGGGTTGGTTCGGATGAAGGACTTAATATTTATGACGGCAAGAGCTATTGGTTTAACGGCAATGACCTGTATTCCGTACCCGCAGGTTCATTCAATGATATGTTTTTTGCTGCAGACGGCAAAAAGTATTTTGCAACAAACACGGGTGTTGTCACTCTTATTGAGGGCAAGATTTCGTATTTCTCATACGGCGTATGGCTTATGAATCCCAAGGTTACAAAAATTGCCGTTTCAGACAACGGTACAATTGCTGCCGTTACGCCCGACGGAATCAGCCTGATAACGTACAGATATATGACCCTTGCTGAAAAAGCAGCTCATTATGATGAGTATGCCGAAAAATATTTCACACGCAACGAGGGCTATCAGGTTGACAGAAAACTGCGCAAATACGGCGATATTGATTCGGGCTGGCTGCCCAATTCGGATAACGACGGACTTTTCACGGGGCTTTACTGTGTCAGCCAATGCTTCCGCTACGCCGCAACCGGTGACGAAAAAGCAAAAGCTAACGCCAAAAGAGCTGTTGAAGCAATGATTAAGCTCACTGAAATAACAGGCAAACCCGGCTTTACCGCAAGAGCTACAAGGCATTCCTATGAAGAAAACTTCGGCACTGGCAACAGAGAGGAATGGCACATCTGCGAAGATAACCCTGATATGGAATGGCTGGGCGAAACCTCCAGCGATGAAATGACGGGTCACTATTTTGCATACGGCGTTTATTTTGACCTTGTTGCCGATAAAAAAGAGAAAAAGAAAATTGCACAAGTTGTTAAAACAATCACCGACCACATAATTGATAACAATTTCCACCTGACCGACGTTGACGGAGTTCCCACCACCTGGGCAAACTGGGAACCCGACCTGCTCAACAATGATGACAGATGGTTTTATGAGAGAGGCACAAACTCGCTTGAGATTCTCTCTTTCCTCAAAACAACCTATCACGTTACGGGTGAAGAAAAATATAACGACGTTTATAAAATGCTGATTAAGAAGCATCACTACGCAATGAACTGTATGCAATACAAATATGAAGATGCTCACCTTGCTCACATTGACGACCAGCTTGATTTTATCAACATTTATCCGCTCATAACATACACAGACAGTGAGGCTGAAAAAGAGATTTTCAAAATGGGTCTGACCCACCATTGGGAATATGAAAGAGTTGAACGCTCACCGATGTTCAACATCATTTACGGCTCACTCACAAGCAACAGCTGTGACCTTGAATTTGCGGCAAAATCGCTCTCCGAGATGAACCTCGACCTTATCAGGTGGCCTGTTTACAACAGCCACAGGAAAGACATTGTTTGGGACACCGAGCAGGACGGAATGGGTGTGCCCGAACAGCTTAAATATGCCCTCGAATATTCCGCAAGAGTTATGGTTAACTATGACGGCAACCAGCTTGTCTGTGACTCAGGTGCTGAAAGATTTGTTGAAATCAACACAAAGCTTGTTAACCGCACAGCAACGCTTCCGGGCACTGCAGGCGCAAACGGCCTGAGAGCGCAGATGCCTTATAACTACCTTCTCCCCTACTGGATGGGCAGATATCACGGACTTCTCGGCGATTGATCAGAGGTGTAATTATGGCTTCAATTTTTTTATTTATAAAAAACGTTTATCACGGCATAATTTCTGTCTTTATGCTTATTCCGATTCTGCTTACAATGGGCAACGCAGGTAACCCCGACACGCCCGTTGAAAGCTATCCCGATTCATCCAATCCGTATATCAAAGAATACCTTGACCCCGATATTTCCGCCCATCGCTCGGGTGCGGGTCTTGCACCGCAAAACACGCTGATGGCGTTTGAAAACATCGTTGAGCTCGGCGATGCTTCGGGCGTTGACACCCTCGAATTTGACGTTCAGATTACCGCTGACGGCGAGCTGATACTGCTCCACGACCTTACATATGACGGCACTTCAAATGCCGCAGAGGTTTTTGGCAGAAAAAACGTTCTCACCTCATCGGTTACGTTTGAAGAAGCACAGGTGCTCAATATGGGCGAAAACTTTAAGGTTGACGGCGAATATCCCTACAGGGGATTAAGAGGCGACGATATCCCCTATAACCTCAGGGTTGTCAAATGCGACACGGTTATCGACTACGTTGAGGCAAACTGCGGCGATAAGGTTTATAACTACGTTATTGAGATTAAGAGTATCGGCATCAGCGGCAGAAAAGCTGTTGACAGGCTTTATGAAATCATTACCGAAAGAGGGCTTGAAAACAGAGTAATCTGGTCTACCTTTGCGCCCGACGTTTCGGGTTATATGAAATCAAATTATCCCGAAATTTCACGCACTGCCGATGCGATTGAAGCAATTCAGTTTTATTTCTATTTCAGAAACGGCTGGGATTTGCAGGACGTTAAGCCATCATACGTTGCTCTGCAGATTCCTTACGGCTCAAGTGCACTTGATAACATCATCAACCTCGGCACAAGAGAAATGATTAACTATGCCCACAAAAACAACATCGCCCTGCAGTATTGGACAATCAACAGCGAAGATGAAATCAAACATCTTGCTCTAAACGGCGCAGACTGCATAATGACCGACTATCCGCAGATGGCTTACGCTGTGGTTGAAAGCTGCAAATAAGACTCAAAGGAAATCAATATGAAAAAACAAAACTTCAAACTGACAAAACTTGCCTGCTACACGGCATATTTTACAATGTCATCCATTTTCAGCCTGCCGCCGCTGCTGTTTGCAACGCTGCAGGATATGTACGGCATTTCTTACACCCTGCTCGGCACGCTTGTTCTCACCAACTTCTGCACTCAGCTTACGGTTGACCTTATTTTTACGGTTTTCACAAAATATTTCAACGTAAAAAAGGTTGTCAGAATTATGCCGCTTATAACCTCGGCAGGTATGCTGATTTATGCGGTTGTTCCCAGATTTATGCCGCAGTATGCATATACAGGTCTGCTTATCGGCACCATTCTTTTCTCGGTTTCTGCAGGTCTTTCAGAGGTACTTTTAAGCCCTGTTATTGCCGCAATCCCCTCTGATAATCCGCAGAAGGATATGAGCCTGCTTCACTCGCTCTATGCTTTCGGCGTGTTTACGGTTGTTGTTATCAGCACGCTTTTCCTTCGAATTTTCGGGGCAACAAATTGGTTTTATCTGACTCTTTTCTGGGCAGCTCTGCCAATTATCGCAGCGATTATGTTTATGCTTTCGCCTATGCCTGAAATGGACGTTACAAGCAGCAATGAAGGAACAAAAGGAACCAAGCGCAGAACCTTTGCTCTTGCCCTGTGTGTTGGCTGCATATTCTTTGGCAGCTGCGCAGAAAACGCAATGTCCAACTGGATATCAAGCTTTATGGAGAATTCACTGCGCATAGATAAAACGATCGGCGATATCCTCGGTATGGCAATGTTTGCAATCCTTCTCGGTATGGCAAGAATCAGCTATGCCAAATACGGCAAAAACATAATCCGCACCCTCACGCTCGGTATGGCCGGTGCCGCCTGCTGTTACCTTGTGGCAGGTCTTTCAACCAACACTTACTTTGCCTTTGTTGCCTGCATACTGACGGGTCTTTTCACCGCTATGCTCTGGCCCGGCACGCTGATTATGATGGAAGAAAACCTTCCCGGCGTCGGCGTTGCGGCATATGCTCTTATGGCGGCAGGCGGTGACTTCGGTGCTTCGCTTGCGCCGCAGCTGCTCGGTATTGTTGTTGACAAGGTTGCAGTAAGCGATATTGCGGCAAAAATAAGCGTGCAGTCAAGCCTTTCAACCGAACAGATAGGTCTTAAGGCAGGTATGCTTGTAACGGCAATCTTCCCGATTATCGGCTTTGCATTGCTGATTTACATTGCAAGATACTTCAAGAAAAACCGCAACAATTGAACATAAACAAACCCCGGCAGCGAGCAAGATGCAGGCTGTCGGGGTTTTCGTGTGTATTATATGAAAATGTCTGCTTTGGGGAAATCAACGGTTATTGTTTGCTCTCAAAGCGGAGTTTGCCGTTTTTTTGTTTGCAAACAGAAACCGCAATTTAAAACTTAAAAACCGAGGCAAAAAATGAAATGATATTTGCAAAGAAGGCTTTGATTGAATTAATCAGGCCGTCAAAGAATCCGGGCTCTTCAGCTTCTTTTGAAATTATGAAGCTAACTGAGCTGAAGCCTGAATAATTGCCCTTACCCGTAACTTTTGCGGTTGCGGTTCCTTCTTCGACGTTATTATAATAAGTGACCGTGTAATCCTTACCTTCGGCAAGATATCTGAAGCCGTCGGTTACGTTTATTTTGGGTGTAACCGCTTCGCCGGTATAAGGCTGATCAGCAATGGCTTCAACCGTTACTTCGGAAATATTCTTTGTGACGATTGTGAAGTTTGCCTTGCTTGCAAACATCTTATAAACGCCCTTGCCCTTAACCTCAACGTCAGCAACACCCACGTTGATGTTGTTTGCAAATTTCACGCCGAAATCCGTGTTTTCTTCAAGGCTCTCGCCTGAAAGAGAAACTTTCACTTCGGGTTCGATTCTGCTGCCCGTATAGGTCTGATTTGAAATGGGAGCAACAACAAAGGTGCTCACGGGGATGCCCTGCGCCTGTGCGTAAGAATAAGCATAGGAGTTTTCAGAGCAGAAAATTGTGAGGTTTGTGCAGCCGTCAAATGCGTCGGGCGCAATGCTTGTTACGCTGTCGGCAATAACTGCGGTTTCAAGGTTTTCGCAGTTTGCAAACGCCTGGGTTTTGATTGTTTCAACGTTACCGCCGATGCCGAGCGCTTCAAGGTTATCGCACTCCATAAAGCTCTGTGCTTCGATTTCAAGAAGCTTTGCGGCTTCTTCGTTCTTAGCTTCGCCGAGAGTCAGAACGGAAATACCGCTGTTCTGGAAGCTGTTTTCATAGAGCTTTTCGATGCCGATAAAGTTGAATTCCTTGAGGCTTGTGCAATCGCCGAATGCGAGCCTGCCGATGAGTTTTGAATCAGCTTCCCAGATGAATTCGCTCAAAGACGTGCAGCTGTCAAACGCTTCGTTGGCAATGAACGCAACGTTGGGTGACATACGCACCTTAACGAGTGCAGTGCAGTGTTGGAATGAGTTTTCTGCAATATTAACAACGCTGTCGGGAATATAAATTTCTTCAAGTGCAACACAGCTTTGGAAAGATTTTAACGGAATTGTGGTTAAGCTCTCGGAAAGAGTTATGGTTTTAAGAGCAACACAACCGTTAAAAGCGTTATGGCCGAGATAAACCACGCCGTTTTTCATATCAACGTTTTCAAGGCTTGAACATCTGACAAACGCATTGTTGTTGATAATTCTCATTGATTCGGGGAATTCAATTGACTTGAGTTTGCGGCACAAGCCAAATGAATATTCGCCGATGCTTTCAAGGTTGGGCGGCAACTCGATTGTTTCAAACGTGCAATCATAGAATGAAGCTTCGCCGATATCGGTTACGGTTGAGGGAAGCGTTATCTGCTCAATATATTTAAGACCCGAGCAAAGATAATCGGGAATATCCACAACGCCTTCGCCGATATTGAAATATTTAAGGGATTTGAGTGTGGTTGACGAGAACGGTGATTTTCTTATCATATCACTGCCGGGAAGTGTACCAAGATCACAGTTAACCGCATTGAAATTGATGGTTTCAATGTTAGAGCAACCTTCAAGAACACCTGCGCTGTAATAGGTTACGCCCTTGGGAATTGTAAACTCTGTAAGCTTGGGACAGTTCTTGAAAGCATAATTACCGATAGTTTTAAGTGTATCGGGCAGGTTAACTTCGGTCAGGCATCGGCTGTCAGCAAAAGCATACTGACCGAGGGTCTTTACGTTTTCGGGAATAGTGAGAGTTGTGATGGCATTGCCGCAGAAGATATAATCATTGAGCGCTTCAACCTTACTGCCGATGTTGAGGTTATGAACGTTTAAGTAGAACGGTGACTCCGTTACAGTGAACGTTCCGCCGAACACCTTGCAGTTGATTGCGTTATAGTTAAGAACCTGAATACTGCCGTTCCAGAAAATATCCCCCTGAAGTGTTTCGACAGATTCGGGAATGGTCAGTTCTTCAAGTTCTGCATAAGAGAATGCAAATTCACAAATCTTTTTGAGGCCCTCGTTAAGTTCAAGTTTTCTTACTCTGCAATCAACAAAGCATCTTCTCGGAATAACCTCAACCGAGCCTGCAATGCTGACTTCTTCAAGCAAATCGTTACCTAAAAACGCTTCGCCTCCGATTTCCTTAACGCCCTCGCTGATAACGAGAGTTCTGATGTCGCACTCTTTAAACGCACTTGAACCGATTTTAACAACAGTTGACGGAATTACAAGATGCTTGTTGAAAAAGCAACCGTAGAAACAGCCTTCGGGAATTTCACCCTTGACGGAAGAAAAATCAAAATCGTCTATGCTACAGTTATAGAATGATTTAATGCCAAGCGTTTCAATAAATTTTGTGTTGGTTACCGTTTTAAGGGAATAGCAATCATAAAAAGCAAATTCGCCGATTTCTCTGATACTGTCGGGCAGAGTAACGTTAACAAGATTTGAGCATTGATTGAACGTATAAGGCTCTATAACCGTTATGCCCTCGGGAATAACGATATTGCGCAGCTGTTCGCAACCGCTGAACGCATATGCGCCGATGCTCTCCATATTGCCTGAAAGAAGAACACTGCTGAGCCTTTTGCAGTTTTCAAATGCACTTGCGGGAATCTTCTTGATGCCCGGTGCGCTGAAAGTTTTTAAGTTGGTGTTCATAAAGCAATAGTCGCCGATTTCTTTGGTTGTGCTTGGCAAAGCAACGTCATAAAGCACGGTGCAGCCCTCAAAAGCGGATGCGCCGATTTTTTGCAGACTCGAACCGAAATCAATGCTTGAAAGATAACCGTTGTTTGCAAAAGCATAGTCGCCGATTTCCTTAACGCTTGAAGGAATTTTGACGGAGCTTAAAAGAACGGTTTCGCCCTTGATTTTATCGTAATAGCTGAAATCTCTGAATGCGGTTGAGCCGATTTTATTAACAACGTAGCCGCCTATGGTTTCAGGTATTTCAACAACACCGCTTGTGCCGAAATAGTCAACAATCGTTGCATAGTTATCCTTAACAATATAGGAATATTCGTCCGTGTCCTGAATAACTCCGTTTTGCCTGGGTGGTCTTTTTGAAAAGCATACGTAATTGTCATAATAATAGCAGTTATAGCCGTAATCCAGCACGAGCATTCTTGAAAGCTCGTCAGGATAAGTTGACTTGAAAATAAGCTGCTGAATGGGATTATTGTTTATGGGCATTGCACCCTTTTCAAATACTTCGACGCTGCCCTCAAAGGTAACAGAATTAACGTAACTACCCTTGAATACATTTGAAGTAACCTTAACACCGTTGCTTTTGACAGTTAAGATTCTGATATTTGAGCCTTTAAAAACGCTCGACAAAAGTTCAAAACTGTCTTTATCGTTTTTGCCGAAAACCATATCGGTTATATATGTTTTGTTAAAGCAGTCCGAACCTATTGCCTCAAGTGAACGAGGAATATTGATTTCGGTAAGACCTGTGTTGTAGAAAGCTTCTTCATCAATCCATCTGATTCCTTCGCCTTCAAACTCAACTTTTTCAAGAGCTGTGCAGCCTGCGAACGCAGCAACACCGATATAAATTACTGTTTCAGGGATTGTTACACTCTTAATACGTGCGCAATCGGTGTTTTCGGCATAACTGCCCTCGCCTGTATTTTCATCATATTTTGTTTGTGTTGATAAAAGAGCTCCGGGATAAAAAGCTTCATAACCGATTGAAATAACAGGTTTGCCGCCAAGTTCAGACGGAATAACAACGTTTTCTTCGCTGCCGAGATATTTTATAATCTCAACACCTGATACATTCGGAACGTCCCAGTCATCCTCATAGTCTTCGTTATTCGTAATGTCATAATAATAATATAAGCCTTCTCGCATTGTGCCGCGCGGCACCTCTGCCGAAGCCTGAGCTTCAACACGGAAAAGCTCCGCAATTGCGCCAAAATCAATGTCGATGCCTTCAAGAGGCAACGCACCGATAACAAACAACACCGCCATAAAAACGGAAAACGATTTTTTAATTATATTTTTCATAATTTAACCTCCTTTTTGGTTGCCGCCGATTAACGGTGCACCGCTATCGGCGGCGGCTCTTTAATTCGGATTTTGCGGAGCTATTCTTTCATTATCATAAAAGAACAGCTGCATCCGCCGTAGCTTACCGTTACCCAAGAGCTCTGCTTAAAAAGAGTTTTTTCCGTTTGGGCGGTAACTTCATATTCTTCCTTGCTCAGTTCTTTCTCTGTGCCGTCGCTGTAAACCGCAAAAACCTGCATTTCCGAAAGATCCACGTTGTCAATATCCTTTGCCATGAAGGTAAAATCCTCGGGGAATAATGCATAAATCGAAGTCAGCTTCGGGGTTTTTATGCTGTCAATAACACGCACCTCAAGCGTTTCTTCAAAGCCTGCAGCCGAAATTATAACGGTTTCGTAGCCTGCCTTGCTTGCAAAGGGCTCCGGAATTCTCAAAGTAAAGCCTTTCGCCGTAACAAGCTTTCGTTCGCCGTTTGAATATTCGGCAAAAACCTTTATACCTTTATCACTGAAGCTTTCGCCAACGGTATATTCGGTTTTGAAATCCGCCGTTGTTTCAACGCTGATGCCGATTATCTCAACTTTTTCGGTTTGCGGCGTTTCGGAGGTTGATTCAGGCTGAGTTGATTCGGGCTGAGTTGTTTCTTCCTTTGAAAAAGTTTTTTCAATAAAATTCGAAACGATGCCCGAAAGCGAATGAACAAGCGTGATGTTTTCTTCTGTTCTGATTTGTGTTCCTGCGGCAAAAAGCACAGCAACGGCGGCACACGCCGCAACAAAAACTTTGAATTTGCGTTCTGCTTTGACACCGACTTTTTTAAGAAAATCATTGCGTGAGATAATGGGAAGAACCTGCGAATCATCGCCCGAGCGGATTGCGTTTATTGCATCAGCACATTCATCAATAAAATCATAATCCGTTTCGTCGCCTTTTTCAAACTCCGCATCAATCAGAGCTTCAAGCATCTGGCAAAGCTCATCTGCAAGGTTACCCAAAAAATCGGGGTGCATTAAAATTTCTTTGCTTACCGTCATCATTTCGTCAGCCTCCTTTCTCTTCAATATTCAAATCATAAACCATAGTTTTAATTCTGTTTCGCAGCCTCATCAGCCTCATTGAGGCGGCCGGCCTTTTGAGCCCGAGTTTTTCGGCTATTTCCTCAACACCGATGTTTTGTATGTATCGCATATTGTAGATTTCTTTTTCTTCATCCGTGAGGAGCAAAAGCAGCCGTTTGGCGCATTCTTCATAGTCAATTGATTCAAGCCGTGCGGCGTATTCTTCATCGGTTATCCCGATTTGCTCCGCTTCGTCCAAAGGTATATTGTGCCGCAGCTCGCTTGCCTCTTGTTTCTTTTGCCGCTTAACAAAATTATCAGCAGTTCTGTAAAGAAACGCCCTCGGGTTTTCAAAATGCTCACCGTCAAGGAGCTTGTTATAGAAAACAATGAAGACTTCCTGCACACAGTCGTCTGCAGCCTCCCGCGCACCGCCAAGGCGTGAAAGACAATAGTTGAAAAGCTTTATGCGGTATTCTTCATAGCATTCCTGCAGCAATGCATTTGCACGTTTCTTTTCGCTCATTATCCTCACTCCTTTCATCAGCCTTCATTATGTAGTCACCGTTTTTTCAAAATGTAACACAAAAAATTGAAAAATATTTTAAAAAATTTCTTTGTCACCGCTGTAAACCATAAATACGCTCAGGTAAAACCAGCGATTATGACAACAAGAATTACTGCGGCAGTTGATGCTTGCAGCCCGTTTTGCATTTTACTGCATATTACACAAAAATTGGCTCGGACAGGTTTATATCCCGTTCAAGCCAATTTGTTTATCTTGCTTCTTTTGATTTTCGCTTGGTGCGGCAAACCTCTGATACATTAATAGTTAGTTTCCACCGTTTCGCCGACAGCTCTGAGGAGCGAACCCTCATGGCTTGAGGGTAAATCGCAGCTGTAATGCCAAATCATAACACCGCCGTAACCGTTATCAATGGCGTACTGTGTTTTTTGACTTATAACCTCGGGGGTGTTAAACCAGAAATCCTTGTTAATTTCATTGCAATGATACCAGCCGTCTTCGTCTATTTCGTTATAGCAGGTGTTATAGCCGTACCAATAGGCAGAAAGGTCTGTCGGTCTTGAATAGAAAGGAAGACCGATATTTATCTTTTTAGCGGGAACACCCTTATACTTAAGCTGCTCAATTTGAGCAACAGTATCCTCATACGTTGCGTGTTTTCCGCTTCCGTCAACATAATCATATGTCATAAGCTCAAAGGTGTCAACGGCTGCAATAGCTCCGAGAGTAAAGAATACGTTCCACGTGCCGGCTGCAACGCCGATTGTGTAATCATCGCCAAGCGAATTCCTGAGGGAAACAAGGAAGCTGTTGAAATAATACCAAGCATCATCGGTAATAGGATATTCATAGTCAAAATGAACACCGTCAAAATCATATTTATCAAGAACTTCTTTGATGTTCTCTTCAAGGACTCCGCTTTTGAAGGCTTTATTATGCTCCTCGCTCTGCGCCTTCATCTGATCATCCCACACGGTGGAATCCGTGATGCCGTGAGGGCCGAGGAGATTGAGAGTAACGTGAACATCTCTGCTGCCGATTACACTGCGAACAGCTGACATAACTCTTTCCATTTTTGCTTCATCATATTCAACCTCACCCTTGCTGTTGAAGGTTGCACATTCAAAAATAATGAGGTCGGTAACAATATCAAAATCTTCAGAATTAAGGTCAGCGGCAGAATATACGTTATCACCTCTCAAATAAGTGGTTACCTTAAAATCTTCAACCTTACCGTTGCAAAGACCGCCGAAGCTGAAAGAACCGGTAAAAAAAGCTACAATTGAAGTAAAAATGCTGAGTATTTTCTGAATAACTGCTGCCACAGTTTTATCCCCTTTCAAATTTTTTTAATATTAGATTACATTAAAGAATATATCACAAGTTGCCTTTTGTGTCAAACACCGAATCAGCCTGCAAGCAAAGAAAGAATCAAAAAACACAAAGGCATTAATTGACTCGATGCAACAAATAAAAAAGCTGAAATCGCCAGATTTTCAACGGGGAATCCGGCTCATATATTGATTTCCGTTCTGTTTAAGCCACTGACGGCAACGGTTGTAATCCGGAAAAACCTTTTCGACTTCCGCATAAAATTTTGCCGAATGATTCATCTGTTTTCTGTGGCAAAGCTCGTGAACCACAACGCTGTCAATAATTTCAGCGGGGAGCAAAACAAGCAGGCAGTTGAAGTTAAGATTACCTTTTGACGAGCAACTCCCCCACCGTGTACGCTGGCATCTGATTGAAATTCTGTTATAAGTAACGCCGATTTTATCGGCATAGAATTCTACTCTCTGCGGAATAATTTCTTTTGCTTTTGCAACAAAACATTTGATTTCTTCTTCGGAATACGGTTGAGTATTCTGAAGAAGTTTTTGTTTTTCTGCAACTGATTTCAGATGTTTTTCAATCCAGCCTCTTTTTGATTCAACAAATTTTTCAATTTCGCTTTGATTCAACCTTACCGGCGCGCGAACGATAACCTCATTGGGTTTTATCTGAATTGAAACAGTTTTCCTTTTGCTCTTTATTACCGTCATTTCGGCATTTTTAAAAAACATTCAGTCACTTCCGTTATTTTAAAATATCATATAAGCATTTCTGAAATTCAGGCAGCCACCATTCTTTATAGCCCGCTTTGGTTGGGTGGATATGGTCAACAAGATAAAGTTTTCTTTGTTCATCTGTAATTGAATTAATCTCTTCGTTATTCCATAAATCAATTACCGTTATGTTCCATTTCTTTTGGATTTCTAAAAGAAGGTCAACCATTTTTGCATAATGCTCACTGTCATATTTTGCTTGTGTATAAAAGATAACGGGGCAGTTCCACGTTTCTTTTGCATAAGCAATTATATACTCAATTGCACCGGCAACGGTTTGTGTATCAAAGTCATTCAAACCGAAGCCGTCAGAGATTTCTCCTATGGATAATTCCTTGGTTGCATCATTGGTTGAAAGCTGACAAACAAGCGCATCGGCTTTGATATTTTTATCAATCTTTTTCATTCGTGAAACATAAGAATTGCCTTTTATATCAGCAAGAGTTGTGCCGGAAACAGCTTCTTTGACAGCGGTTATACCGTCGGTTTTTTCAAGAAAATCAACAAAACTGACGCCGAGTGAACCGTAACCTGCCGTGACAGAACTGCCGAGAAATATGACTGTTTTTCCACTTATCGGACTGTCGGAAACCGCCCGTGTTTTTTTCAAAGAATATTCACCGTAGTTACCTCCGTTAAAAGCTCCGAACATATTTCCCACATAACCTCCCGCTGCAATTACAAGTATCAGAAAAATCAAAAGAACAATTCTAAGTTTTTTCATTTTATCACCTTTCTGTTTTGATAAAAAAATTATATATCATTATCACGGTCAATTCAAGTGTTGCAAAAACAATGGCAGGGAATTATAATGAGATTAATAATAAAATTCGGAAAAGTATTATTATGGCTATGTGGAATCCGTGGCGAGGTTGTAAAAAGTGCAGCGAAGGATGTCTGCACAGACAAGGGATTTGTGTAGCCAGGCGAAAAAAGCAGGCATAGATTTTAAGGCACGCAGGAAAGCTGCAACTAATCGAACTGAAACAATAAAAGCAACAGCAAGTTGCTTGCCAACTAAAGCATCGGGCGTTAGAATTATGCTGAGGTGAAAAATTTATGGAAACAAAAGATATTATTCTTGAACTCAGAACAAAAAACGGTTTATCACAGGATGAGCTTGCAGAAAAAGTTTTTGTTACCCGTCAGGCGGTTTCTCGCTGGGAAAACGGAGAAACTACGCCGAACACCGAAACTTTGAAGCTTTTATCAAAACTGTTTGACGTTTCAATCAACACGCTTTTGGGCTCTCCGAGAAAGCTTATATGCCAATGCTGCGGTATGCCGCTTGAGGATGCAAATATCAGCAAGGAAACAGACGGCTTTTTCAACGAGGAATACTGCAAATGGTGCTACGCCGACGGAGAATATATGTATCATAATATGGATGATTTAATAGAGGTCTGCGTGCAGAATATGGCAAACGAGCACTTTTCTTCTGAACAGGCACGTGAATATATGAAAGATATGCTTCCGAAACTCAATTATTGGAAACAGTATAAAAACCTCGACGGTGAGGAAAAGTTTGAGCAATTCAAACAACAGCTCATCAGCGAGTTTAACGATTTACATATCGTAGGAATGCCGAAGGTTGAAAAGCTCAACGCTCTCGTAGGCGGATACATTAACCTTGAATACCGCCTTCCGAACGGTCAGAAGGTGAAATTTCTTGATGACAACGCAACATATCTCGGAAATCAATTGGAATGTGATTTTGGCGGTGACCGTTGTTTCGGTATTGCCGCAAATATGGATTTTTTGCTTGTCTGCACTTATGAAGAAAACGGCGAAAACCCCGAGCTTGTCATATACAAAAAGCGGTAGAATAAGCAACTCGCAGAGCGTACAGATGCAACTGTGAATTTCATAATGCTTATGAGTGCTGAATTCTGTTTATCAACATCAAAATAACGGAGAACGATATGAACAACATTACAGAAATAACTGATTTTCTTGCCCCGGAGCTTGATATATATGCACGGTTAAGCGAAGTGCAGCTGTTAAACCGGGATTCGCCGGAAAAAGGCCTGTTTATTGCCGAGAGCCCCAAGGTTATTGAACGGGCTCTTGATGCAGGATATGAGCCTGTATCCTGCCTTATGGAAAAAAGGCATATTGAAGGCGAAGGCAAACAAATTCTCGCCAGAATAAGCGGCGTTCCTGTTTACTGCGCAGAATTCGATGTTCTGACACAGCTGACAGGCTTTAAGCTCACAAGAGGTATGCTGTGCGCAATGAAGCGCAAGCCCTTGCCCGACGTAAAAGAAATCTGCAAAAACAAAAGCAGAATAGTAATACTTGATAAGGTTATGAACCCGACTAATGTGGGTGCCGTAATCCGTTCGGCAGCAGCTCTTGGTATGGATGCGGTAATCCTGACTTCCGGATGTTCCGACCCCTTATACAGACGTGCCGCAAGAGTCAGTATGGGCACCGTTTTTCAGATTGACTGGACTTTTTCAGGCGACAACTTTATTGATGAAATAAAAGCTCTCGGTTTCAAAACGGCAGCTATGGCACTTAAGAATGATTCCGTTTCTTTAAGCGATCCCCTGCTGGCAGGTGAAAACAAGCTTGCCGTCATTATGGGAACAGAGGGCGACGGGCTTTCTGACCAAACCATATCCGACTGCGATTTTACCGTAAAAATACCGATGCATCACGGTGTTGATTCGCTTAACGTTGCTGCAGCTTCCGCAGTAGCTTTTTATCAGCTTGGCAATAAACAGAACGGCGTGTAAATTTTTAATTTATTATTTTTTCGAAACGCTGTTTAATATTTTATACTTACCGGCAACCCGTTAGTGCTTCATAATACGGAAAACTTTTCTTTGACATAATATAGTCAAACCGTTATAATAAAACCGTAAGAATTTGACGAAAAGAGGTGATATACGTTGATAAATTCCGAAAGAGCAACCGAAATTGCGCTCTTGCACTATGACGACGTATATCAGCTCTGTCTTTCAAGACTTAAAAGAGAAGAAGACGCTTACGACGTTACCCAGGAGGTTTTTCTTTTCTTTCAAGAAAAATATAACGAACTTGAAGATGTTTATATAAAAGCATGGCTTTATGCCGTTGCAAACAATAAAATCAAAGAGCAATTCAGAGCTATTGCCAAAAGAGAAAAAGAGCTGATTTTCGGAACGGTGTTCGGTTCGCAAACAAGCACGGATATTCTCTATGAAATGGAAGAAGACAACAAAATAACCCCTGAAGAAATCGAAGAAAAGAAACAGAGTATTCTTTCTTCTTTAAATGATAAAGAGCTTGAGCTTTTTGAAATGGTCTACACCAAACATATGGAATATGAAGAACTTGCAAAAGCTTTGGATATTTCCGAGCACGCGGTAAGAGCCAGAGTTTACAGGCTCAAACTGAAAATCAAAGACAGAGCGTCTTTCATATTCATGGCAATTTTGCTTATTTTTATGAAATTTTAAAAATTTTCAAAAAATTTTTAATTTTTTTGCGTGACAAAACGCAAATCCTGTCATATATAAATGAAGGAGGTTTTGCGTTTTACAAAAAAACTAATCAGGAGGTGAAAAAATCCATGGGAACCAAACAAGATATGAATGCTTCTAAGCAGACTTTAAAGGACAAGCTGATGGCGATAATTCTGCTTGAATCTTCAAAACCATATAAAGAAATGGACAGTAATCTTGTTACGGAATGCGTAGATTTTCTCATGGAACTTGAAGAAAAACAAAGGCTCACAAAAGCAGAAATAAAGAAAAAAGTTGACGAAATACCGTTCCACGGCAAGATAACAGCCATCGGTTCGAAAACAAAAAATAAATTAAGAACAAAAAGGATAGTTGTTATTGCCGCCGTGCTTGCGATTTTGTTGGCAGTTTTCTCAGTCCTTGCCGTAACTTTCACCAACGCAGAAGACAGTCTGATTGACCGTTTTGCACACTATATCGTTGGCGATATGAAACCCGGCGAACGAATAGAAATTGAAAATATAGAACTTATTAAACCAAATGAAACAAAAACCTTTTCTTCCATAGAAGAGCTTGTCAGATATGAAAATATAGCCATTCTGTTCCCGACATGGTTGCCGGAAAACAACAGAATAATTACACTTCAATACTTTGAAGAAGACTTATTAGGACAACGCTATATTCTTTCCCCCGAAGATCCGGAATATGCGGTTTCAATATATATAGAAATCAAGCTGCCAGAAGATTTCAAATCAACAAATCCGTCAAAAAAAGTCGGTGAACATACCGTATATATAACATACAGCGAAGGATTTATTCAGGGTGATTTTGAATACAACGGTTATTATTACGCTGTCAGCGCTCACACGGAAGAAGACGTTTTGAAAATCATAGAAAACCTTAAGGAGATTAAATGATATGAAAAAAATTCTTGCCATTATTCTGGCATTGGCTTCCGTTTTTTCGCTCGCAACATTTTCAGCATCAGCAGAAACAGCGGATGAAAATAACATAGTCATCGTTAAAGGCGACGTTGAATATATTTTTGAAGCAGACGCTTCAGAAGACCTTATCAACAGCTTCATTGAATCCTGCGAAAATGAGCACGAAGACGCTGCAACCTGCAACTTACTCTGCGATGTTTTGGGCCATAAGCTTGAATCCTCATCAGCACAGACAGTAACGCACAACGCAAGAACAACTGCTCCTCGTTGCCTTGTAAGAACATATAATGTTGAAGCCTGCTCAAGATGCGATTACTCAACAAAAACACTGCTGGCTTCTCAATACGTACACTGCTGCTGATTTAATTAAAACGCAAAACCAACTTCAATTTGTTTGCCGACGCTTCGGTGTCGGCAAACACCACTTAGGTGAGAGAAAATGAGAGAAAAATATACAGTCAGCCTTTTCGGCCACAGAACCGTTGAAGATTACATAACGGTTGAAAATAAGCTCTATGAGCTTCTGCGTATTGCGATACAGCGCAAAAACGGAGAGGTTGAGTTTCTTGTTGGCAGAAACGGTGATTTTGACCTGATGGCAGCATCTGTTATCAGAAAACTGAAAAAAGAAACAGGAAACGATAATATTTATCTAACCCTTGTTCTCCCCTATGAAACCGCCGAACTCCGAAACAACACCGAAGCGTTTGAAAGCTATTACGATTCAATAGAAATCAACGAAGCTACCCGAAACTATAAATACGCAATAGTTGCAAGAAACAGAGATATGGTTGACAGAGCAGATCTTGTTATCGTTTATGTCAAAAACGAATCGGGCGGAGCTTACCAATCTCTCAAATATGCAGAAAAAAATGAAAAAAGAATTATAAATCTTTATCATATTCAAAACGAAAACTAACCGGGTTTGCTCAATGCAGACTCGGTTAGTTTTTTGCGTGGATAAATTATGTTTTTTGTCATATTATGTAATCGTAAAACTCGTAGCATCATAAGGTTTATCACCATAAAAAACATATTTACGCCAAATAAAAAAGACAGCAGATGGGGAATCCCTTCTGCTGTCTGGGTTTTGGGTGTTTTGTGCCTTCAAAAAAGGGGCACATAGCTATCGAAAAATGGCGATATTTTGCGGTTATGATGCTAATTTTGAAAAATAACGATTTTTTTAAAAAAGCAAAATCAAAATACGCTCCTCATCCACTCAGAAGCAGGTGATGAGGAGCGTATAATCATATATGATATTTCATACAAAAAGCCAATGATAATTCATCGGCTTTGTTGTTGGTTTATTTTTTGATTATTATTTTATTGACAAGTGCCGTGAGTTCATATCTGCTGTGAACGTTCAGTTTGCGGTAGATATTTTTTGTGTGGTCATTGACGGTA
>JAZSNE010000032.1:0-88505 GCA_045536245.1 Acutalibacteraceae bacterium
GATTGTAATGCGCTGCTAAACCTTCAACGCCCCTTCCAGGGGCTAAGCCTGTATCAACCCCTTTTAGGGGTTAGTCAAACCACCGGTTCAACCGGTGGTTTGTGATTTGAAAATAATTTATACGATTAAAAGAAAATAACCTCCCGCCTTTAAGCGAGAGGTTATTGAATGCTGATTAGATCTTGTCAACAGCGAGGTGAATGCCCTTCTCAAGGTATTCGAAGATTGTGCCGAATACTTTGTTATAGGGGAGATCCTTAAGAGCACCGAAGATAGCGCCTAAAACCTTTTCATAAAGGTCTGTTTCCTCAAGGAACTTCATGATCTTGTGAACGGGGATGCTCATGTACTTAACCTTGCAAGCTGCAACGTGCTCGTTGAATGCGTTTTCTGTTCTTACTTTGTCACCGCAGTAATCACATTCGCCTTCAAACTCCCAGCAAATGCCTTCGTGGATAGCAAGTTCTTCTTCTGTAGCAAAGTCTGCTTCGCAGCCGTGCTTGCAGGAACGATGCCAACCGTCACAATTGGGAAGGTGAGCGTTGTATTCCTGCTCGTTTGTGAATTTTTCATCACAATAGGGGCAAACGTTTGCAGATGCAAATGCTACTGTTGCAGTTGAAAGAATGCAAACAAGAGCGAGAACAATTGATAAGAATTTTTTCATTATCCTTATCTCCTTTCATTTTTTGGCGCAGTGAAACACTACAACCATATGTTGTAGAAAATAATAGCACATATGTATTATTTTGTCAATATATATTAAAAATTTTTAAATACAATTTTAAATTATTATGAAAGTTTTTCTGTTTAATAAATAACTTGAATTTGCTGAAATCAAGTTTTAACAGTCCTGTACACCTTATTGAGTTAATTATTTAATAAACAGCAGATAAATGTAAATAATAAATAGTTTTTTTACAAAAAAACAATACACTTATTTCTTTTTGACTATTGATAAAAGGTTACAAATTTGTTAAAATTGTCACGATTAATTTTAGGAGTAGATTGATGATTAGTTTTAAAAAATTTGTTTCGTTAATGCTGGCTATGGTAATATTGATGATTTCAATTTTGCCCGTTAACGCTGAACCCGTTGATTCCGCACCTGCGGCTGATTCGGAATCAGACATTGAAACCGAATTATTGCCTGCCGATGAGCCTGATTATGATGCGGAGCATGATGATGAGTCGGATGATACCGTTGAAGATTTGCCTGAGCTCAAAAATCTTTCGGATTATAAGGAATACCTTATGGATCAAGGCTATCCAGTTTTTACAACCGCAAAACTTCACGGAGTGTTCAATGTTCTTTCAACTTTTATGCGAATTATTACGGGTACTTGGTTTTTACCGCAGAAAAAGTTTAATGTTGAAGTTGATGAGTTTCTGACGGGTGTAAGCAAGCATATTACAACCAACAGCGGTCTTGACTTTCTCGCCATTCTCGGCAACATTCCCGAAACAAACCGGTTTGCTGATATCGTTACCACCGTTTTTCAGATTGACACTGCTGAAATGAGAGCGCAAATGCACGGAAAAAGTGATGATTATTTTAATGAAGGCAACACTGCAATGGGTGTTCTTTACGGTTTTATCAGCATTTATTTCAGCGTAATTACAAAGTGTGAAATTTTTTCACAGCCCCGTGACGGCAGTTCTGAAATTTATGAGGTTTTTATTCGCCTTACCTACAAAGACGGCGGTACTGAAGAATTCTTCCCCGGTCTGCTTATCAATACTGTTACAGGTGAATGCTCAAACGTTGACGATAACGGCATTGTCGGTGTCGGATTCAATATGAACCTTTCTGAAATGCTCGTTTACGCCACCATCAATTGCTGGATGCGCGATTTCGGATTCTGCTATTTTTATGATATGGTTGCAAACTCAATGCCGATATTTTTCAATTATATCACACGCAGATTCAAGTTTGAATATAACGGTCTTGAATATATGATTCAGATCTGGAAGGGTAATTACACCGTATCAAACGGCGGCGAGGTTGGCGTATATTGCCGTGATAAGTCAAAATTCGGCTCATATTATGATTGTGCAAATGATGAGCAGATGCTTGAAATGTCAATGCAGATTCTTCACGGTGATAGAGTTCTCGTCAATAAACCTGCTCAGCTTCATTGGTGGGTCAACGGCTTTAATCTCGGGTTAAGAATGTATCTGCCTGAAAGCCTGACGATGAAATTTTCAATCGTTATGGAAGATGAAGAAATGCTCAAAGCGTTCACCGAAGCAATAGATAACCATTATAAACACGATGTAACTTATACAGTTGACGGACTTACGGTTTACGGAACGTGGTAAAACTCAACCGCTGAACTTAATTGTTCGGCGGTTTTTGATTTTTAAGTTAATTTGTATACTATTTCATTTAAACACATTTTGTTGACTGAAAAAATTAAATATGTTATTATAATTGTATATTTATAACAGGGTATTTTAAATGGTAATGGTTATTTTATGAAAAAATATTTTCAATAATATCTGTTTTGGCTGAAAAGCTGTTTGCTCCGTGCAAGCCGCTTTAATCTGCACAAATTTATTAAATTACAGGTAGTGTGAAGTTAAAATGAAAAAAGCTTTTAACCCTCAATTGATGCTTATAATTTCAATGGCGATATTCGGCACTTTACCGCTTTTTGTCCGCAACATTCCCGTTTCATCGGCGGAGCTTGCCCTTTACAGAGCCGTTCTCGCGATAATTCTGATAGGTATGTTCCTGCTCCTTACAAAGCAGAGAATTCCTTTTACAAAAATCAAAAAGGATATCCCGCTTCTTATGTTTTCGGGTATTGCGGTTGGCGTTAACTGGATATTACTTTTTGAGGCATATAAATATACCACTGTTTCGGTTGCAACTCTGAGCTATTATTTTGCTCCGGTTATTGTAACGGTTATTTGCCCGATATTATTTAAAGAAAGACTCACTGCAAAACAGATAATTTGTTTTGTTCTTTCAACAGTTGGGCTTGTGTTGATAACGGGTATCGGAAAAGTTGGCGGCGGCAGGGGATTGATTGGTATAGCTTTCGGTCTGGGTGCGGCTGTTTTTTATGCCGTTGCGGTAATTCTGAATAAATTCCTTAAAAATGTTGACGGGATACACAGAACTTTTTTGCAGTTTGTTTCAGCTGTTGCCGTTCTCGTGCCTTATGTTCTTTTATCAAGCGGTTTTACGCTGAAATCTCTTAATGCTTTTGGTTGGACCAACCTGCTTATAGTCGGTTTTGTTCACACCGGAATTACATATTGCCTTTATTTTTCTTCTCTCAAAGAATTACCAGGTCAGAAAGCTGCAATTTTAAGCTACATTGACCCGCTCGTTGCAGTGCTGATTTCGGTTACGATTCTTGGTGAAAGCATGACGGCTATGCAGGCAATCGGCGGAGCAATGATACTTGGTTTCACACTGCTTGACAGTGTGAAGCTCAAACAAAAATAACAATATTGTAACAGTTGTAAAGTTTAGATAAAAGAATGTGTTTTTATCAACTTTTCGTGTTGACAAACTGATTTCCGTAGTGCTAATATATAATTAAAATATGTGCTTAAGGAGAGAGTTTTTTATGGATTTCAAGAAGATTATTGACCAAAAAGACAAAGCCGCAAAATATATGATTGACGAAATCACTCATATTATCAAAACTTGCGGTAAAAGAGATCCCGGTTCCGAAGGTGAAAAAAAATCATGCGAATATATGGCTGAGGTTCTTAAAAAAGACTGCGGCTGCGAAGATGTGAAGCTTGAATCCTATGAAGTTGCACCTCGCGCTTTTTACGGCTGGATTTATTTCACAATGTCGTTTGTACTTATTGCAATTGTTCTTTTCTTCTTTGCTCCCATCTTCTCAATTCCGCTTATTGCTGCAGGCTTTGTAATTGTTCTTATTCAGTTCGGTGTTTATAAAAAGCTTCTTGATCCTTTGTTCAAAAAGAAGACCAGCCACAACGTTACTGCTATCAAAAAATGCACCGGCGAAACAAAAAGAAGGATTATTTTCAACGGTCATCCTGATGCTACCTGGGAATGGCCCGTTAACTATGCGCTCGGCGGCGTCGGTTTTGAAGGTCACGCTATTCTTGCAATAGTCGGTGCGTTATTCTATCTTGTTCTTTCGATTATTTATGTTGCTAAAAACGGTATCACATTTGGTATGCCCGATACTTCCGATCCTCTTGTTAAAGCTGCTCTCTGGGGTCTTATTGACGTTCCTTTTATGATCGGTCTTTACTTTATGGTTAACTATCGCAGAGTTGTTGACGGCGCAAACGATAATCTCACTGGTTGCTATGTCGGCATTGCCGTTCTTAAAGCTCTTAAGGATGAGGGCATTGAGCTGGAAAACACTGAAATCGGTGTTATTCTTACCGGTTCTGAAGAAATCGGTTTAAGAGGCTCAAAAGCCTGGGTTGAAGCTCACAAGGGCGAGTTCCAGGACGTTCCCACTTTCATTTATGCTTACGACACAATCAATGACCCCAAATATCTCATGGCTAACTACCGTGACCTTAACGGCACTGTTAAGTCTGACAAAGACTGCGCAGACCTCTTCTTTGAAGCTGCACAGGCAGTCGGCGTTCCCTGCAAAAAAGGCTGGGTTCCTCCTCTGGGCGGAGCTGTTGACGCTGCTGCTTTCAGCCAGGGCGGTTTCAGAGCGGCAGGCGTAACTGGTCTTAACCACAAGCTTGAAAGATACTATCATACACGCCTTGACTCATATGACAATATGAACGAGCAGGGTATTGCCAATTGCTTTGCAGCAAGCGTTAAGATGCTTGAAATGTTTGATGCAGGCGCAAAACAGTAAATATTTTATGTTAAAACAGCCGTTTTTTGCGGCTGTTTTGCTTTTTATGAATAATTATTGAATTTGTTTTTTGAGTGTGGTATAATTAATCAAAACATCAAAGGAGGCAAACAAATGAAAATCAAAACCAAAAAATTATTTATGCGTTTTGTTTCGGTTGTCCTTGTAATTGTTACGTTATCTTCGTTGACTGTTACGGCTTTCGCTGCATCTGATAAGATTTCAGAAGATACTAAAGCAAAATCAATTGATATTGCTTATCAGATTGAAGAAGAGGGTATTGTTCTTTTAAAAAATGACGACAGTGTTTTGCCTTTAAAGAATAAAAAGGTTAATGTTTTTGGTGCCGCATCCTGCTCAATTGCTTTTGCCGGCGCAGCCGGTTCCGGTGCGGTGCGTTCATCAGATGCGATAGGCTTTTATGACGCTTTGACGAATGCCGGCATTGAATATAACAAAGAGCTTTATAATATCTATGCCAATTTTACCGGAACAAAATATGACCTTGGTTTGATTTCTTACGTTGTAACCGTTCTTAAACAGTTTTTTGGCGGCGGTCAGTCTGAAATGCCTGTTTCCAGAATCAGTAGCAAAGCAATGGCTGAGGCTGTTGAATATTCTCAAACAGCAATTATTGTTATCGGCAGAGTCGGTACTGAAATGAAGGATTTAAGCTTTGAGCAGCTTAATCTGACAAGTGACGAAAAAGAAATGATAGAAAAAGTCTGCGCTAATTTCAGCGACGTAATTGTTGTGTTCAATATATCTAACGTTATAGATATGTCATGGCTCGAGGATTACGATAATATCAAAGGTGCAATGATTATGTGGCTGCCGGGTGAGGTTGGCACAGATGCTGTCGGCAAGGTTCTGACAGGTGCGGTTAACCCTTCGGGCAAGCTTGCAGACACTGTTTCGTATGATATCGAGGATCACCCTGCCTCCGAAAACTTCGGCAATTATATGTATAAGGGTGTTTTAGGTATTCCCAAATATTTTGTGAATTATTGCGAGGGTATCTACGTCGGCTACAGATATTTTGAAACGTTCGCTCCAGAAAAGGTTATGTATCCTTTCGGCTACGGTTTATCATACACTGATTTTGAATGGAATGTTAAATCATTTGAGAGTAACAATAAAGAAATAAAAATTGAGGTTGACGTTCAAAACACAGGTGATGTTGCGGGCAAGGATGTTGTTCAGGTTTATTTCTCCGCACCGTATTATGACGGAGGAATTGAAAAAAGCGCAATTGAACTTGCTGCATACGCTAAAACAAAAGAGCTTGCACCCGGTGAGAGCGAATTGGTTGAACTCACTTTTGCTGTTGAAGATATGGCTTCTTACGATTCGGCGGTTGAACAGGCGTGGGTTCTTGATGCCGGTGAATATAAGATTCACGTTTCTCACGACGTGAGAACTCACGAAAAAACCTTTAATTATAATGTTGATGAAAAGACTGTTTATAAAACCGATTCAGTGTCGGGCAATGAAATCAAAAACCTTTTTGATTTTGCACAAGGGGATCTGACTTATCTTTCAAGAGCAGATGCCGAAGGAACTTATCCTGCTCCTCCCACAGATTATTATGCGCCCGCCGCTGTTCTGAACAGCGATAAGAGACCTGCTCCGACTTTGGTTGGCGAAAAGCCCAAAACGGGCGTTAAATATGATGATGGAGTAATCACTCTGCAGGATGTTGCAGAAGATGAAACCCTCTGGGATGCATTCCTTGACCAACTTACAGTTCAGGAAATGATTAATCTTATTGCCGATTGCGGCTATGAAACAACGGCGGTTAAAAGGCTCGGCATTCCGAACACGTCAGATAATGACGGACCTTCCTGCATCAAAGGAAGCGGCGGATTGCTCTATACCGATTGCGGTCTTGCTTTCCCTGTTGCAACCACTCTTGCCTGCACCTGGAACGATGAGCTGGCCGAACAATTCGGCGAAGTTATCGGCGAAGAAGGCAACCAGCTCGGCACGCACGTCTGGTATGCGCCCGGCTGTAACCTTCACCGCAGTCCGCAGGGCGGCAGAAATAACGAATATTATTCCGAGGATCCGTTGCTTTCAGGTAAGATGTCGGCGGCTGTTATCCGCGGCGTTCAGTCCAAGGATATTGTTGTTACAGTCAAACACTTTGCCGCTAACGAGCAGGAAACAAACAGACAGTCCAACGGACTCTATACCTGGGTTAACGAGCAGGCTTTGCGTGAGCTTTATCTTGAGCCGTTTGAAATTTCGGTAAAAGAAGGTAAAGCAATGGGCGTTATGTCAGCTTATAACCGTATTGGCGATCAGTGGTGCGGCGGTTCCAAGCCTTTAATCACAGACCTTTTGAGAACTGAATGGGGCTTTGACGGCTTTGTTATTACTGATGCAAGCATTGATTTGACAGGTGAGGGTTATCTTGACCCCGTACTTGCCGTTTATGCAAGAAACAGCGGCATATTGACTATGCTTTACGTCATTTCTGCACCGCAGACGATGATTTCTCTTCGTCTTGCTTATATGCGTGACCCGATTGGCTTCGGCAATGCAATGCGCCTTTGCGTTTATGATATATGCAGGATGAAGATGCAGACAAAAGCTTTTACTGAAATGAAATAAACATAAATTATACCTCCTGTGGCTTTGAAACCGCAGGAGGTAATTTTAGTTATTGATTAAATTGTTAAGCCGGTCCATTGTGTCGGGTTTTGGCTCAGGTATTGCAGCAAACGGAAAATCAATACCAAGCTTATCATATTTGACCTGGCAGATTTTTTTGAACGGCAGAAGTTCGGCTTTATCAATGCAAATATTGCTTTCTTTGATTGCTTTGAGCAAAGTTATGTTTTCCTCGTTATCGTTAAGATTAGGGATAATTACCTGACGAAGCGTAACGGGGATTTGGTTTTTATTAAGATAATCAAGAAACTCAAGCACTGTCGCATATGAACAGCCGACGTATTTCTGATAATCGTTTTCGTTTGTGTATTTGATATCAAGCAAAACTCTGTCGGTGACAGTGAGCAGTTTTCTGACTGAATCATCCATAATGCTGCCCGAGGTATCAAGGCAGGTGTTGATGCCTTCTGCTTTACAGAGTTCAAAGAGTTCGCAAACAAATTCAGCCTGCAGAAGCGGTTCACCGCCTGAAACGGTGATTCCGCCGTCTTTGCCGAAGTATTCTTTATATCTCTTTGCTTTTTCAACAACCTCGCTTGCGCTGAATTCTTTGCCGCCCGAACAATCCCACGTGTCCGGATTGTGGCAGCAACCGCAGCGAAGGTTACAGCCTTGCATAAAAACAACAAATCTTATGCCGGGTCCGTCAAGAGCTCCGAGACTCTGAAAAGAGTTGATATAACCTTTCATTACATTGCCTCGTGGAAGGTTCTGCTGATAACTTCTCGCTGCTGTTCTCTTGAAAGCTTGTTGAAGTTAACAGCATAGCCTGAAACTCTGATTGTGAGGTTAGGATAAGCTTCAGGGTTTTCGTATGCTTTCATAAGGGTTTCTCTGTTAAGAACGTTTACGTTTATATGATGTGCTTTCTTTGCAAAGTAACCGTCAAGAATTGAAACAAGGTTAGAAACTCTTTCATCCTCATCTCTGCCGAGAGCTTCGGGTGTGATTGAGAAGGTGTTTGAAACACCGTCACGGCAGTCATCATAGCTGATTTTTGCAACGGAGTTGAGAGATGCAAGTGCGCCGTTTTCTTCTCTGTTATGCATCGGGTTTGCGCCGGGTGCAAAGGGAGCAAAAGCCTTTCTGCCGTCGGGAGTTGCGCCTGTGTTTTTGCCGTACATAACGTTTGAAGTGATTGTGAGAACAGAAAGGGTGTGGATAGCCTTTCTGTAAGCGGGAGTTTTGCGAAGCTCGGTGATAACTTTATGAGTCATATCCTTTGCAATGAGGTCAACTCTGTCGTCATCGTTTCCGTATTTGGGGAAATCGCCTGTTGTTACAAAGTCAACAATGTAACCCGATTCGTTTTTAACAGGTGCAACGTTTGCATATTTGATTGCGCTGAGTGAGTCAGCCACAACTGAAAGACCTGCAATGCCGAAAGCCATAAAGCGCTCAACGTCGGTATCGTGAAGAGCCATCTGGATTTTTTCATATGCGTATTTGTCATGCATATAGTGGATGATGTTCATTGTATTGACATAAAGGTTGCTGAGCCATTTAATATAAGTATCATAGCGTTCCATAACTGCGTCAAAGTCAAGCTTGTCGCCGTCAAGAACAGGCATCTGCGGACCGATTTTAATGCCGCTTGTTGTGTCGTAGCCGCCGTTGATTGCAATAAGCAAAAGCTTTGCAAGGTTGCAGCGTGCGCCGAAGAACTGCATCTGCTTGCCGACTTTCATTGCTGAAACGCAGCAGGCAATAGCGTAATCATCGCCGTAAATAGGATGCATAACGTCATCGTTTTCATATTGAATTGAGTCAGTGTCGGCAGAAACTTTTGCGCAGAATTTTTTGAAGTTTTCGGGCAGGGAGTTTGACCAGAGAATTGTGAGGTTAGGTTCGGGAGATGAGCCGAGAGTATAGAGTGTGTTGAGTATACGGAAACTGCTCTTTGTAACAAGCGTTCTGCCGTCTTCACCCATACCGCCGACTGCTTCCGTAATCCACATCGGGTCGCCGCCGAAAAGCTCGTTATATTCGGGTGTACGCAGATGACGTGCACAGCGGAGCTTCATAACAAAATCATCAATGATTTCCTGAATGCCGTCTTCCGTGAGAACACCGTTTGCAAGGTCACGCTCAAAATAAATATCAAAGAATGTGCTTACTCTGCCGAGCGACATCGCTGCACCGTTCTGTTCTTTGATAGCGGCAAGATAAGCAAAATAAGTCCACTGAACAGCTTCTTTGGCATTAGCGGCAGGCTCACTAATATCATAGCCGTACATTGCTGCCATCTCTTTAAGGTAGCCGAGGAAAGCTATCTGGCGGTAAAGCTCTTCATCAAGACGGATGGCTTCGGTGTTAAAAGAGCCGTTGGCAAGCTGTTTTTTGTCTTTCTTCTTTTCTTCAATCAGTTTATCAACGCCGTAAAGGGCAACTCTGCGGTAATCGCCGATGATTCTACCTCTGCCGTAAGCGTCGGGCAGACCGGTGATAACGTGGCATTTTCTTGCCTGACGCATTTCATCGGTATATGCTCTGAAAACGCCGTCGTTATGTGTTGTTCTGAATCGGAATTCTTCTTCAACTTTTCTGCCAAGCTTGTAGCCGTAGGCCTCACACGCTTGCTTGACCATTCGCATACCGCCAAAGGGGTTAACACCTCTTTTAAGCGGTCTGTTTGTTTGCAAACCAACGATGATTTCATTATCTTTATCAATATAACCGGGCGAGTAGCTTGTAAGTGACGAAACAGTTGCTGTGTCAATATCAAGCACGCCGCCGAACTGTCTTTCAAGCGCAAAAAGTGATTCAAGTTTTTTCATCAGAGTTTTTGTTCTGTCTGTCGCTTTTGCAAGAAAGTCGGAATCACCGTGGTATTCCTTATAATTAAGCTGAATAAAGTTTCTTACGTTGATTTCGTTTTGCCATTCGCCGGCAACAAAACCGTTCCAATTTTCATGCTTCATATTGTTATCCTCCTTAACTTTACTGATTCGCCTGTATAAACAAAAAAGGGCAAATCAGTTCAACAAAACTGAATTGCCCAGACGGTCGGCATTATATGTTTACATTCCCTTGCGGTTATCCGCAAAATCCGTCAGTCATGTAAACTGTATCATAATTATAACACTACATTTAGTAGCTGTCAATTTTAAAATAGAACAATTTTGCTGATATTTTGTGTTAAAATTAGTCAATATGACAATTTATGTTTCAAATGTCAGCGGTATTATCATCTGTCGGCAAAAGCTATTGACTATATATATAATTTGTTTTATAATATATGGTTAAGGAGATGATATAGTGCCTAAAAAAGAAGATAAGTCTGCCAAATACTCCAGATTAATTAAAATTTTGCAAATAATTTCGTTTGTATTTATGCTTGTTATGGTTGTTTTATGTGTTGTTTTTCTTAAAAAGAATAACATTTCACCAACAAATGTTGACGCACTAACTCAATATTTAACAGGCGGCACAATTACCATAGCATTAATATTGACGGGCTTCAGCGTTATCAAATCATTTGCCTTGATTTTTCCGCCTGCGGTTCTGTTTGTGCTTTCGGGCATTGTTTTTGAAAGCTTCTGGACAGCGGTACTTGTTAATTTTATCGCAACTGCCTGCAGTCTGGTTTTGCCGTATTATCTCGGCAGATTCACCGGTGCCGAGATGGTCAATTCATTAAAAGGCAGATTCAAAGCAATTAAAAAACTTGATGATTTTACTGACGAAAATTCATTTGCCGTTGTTTTTGTCTTCAAAGCCGGCGGGTTTATGCCGTCAGATTTAAGCAGCCTTATTTTCGGTGCTTTAAACATACCCTTCGGCAAATATTTTATTGCATCCAATCTTGGTATGCTTGTTCTCAATGTTCTTTGGAGTCTGGTAGGCTCAAAGGGTGATTTATCAAACCCGCTATCATTCCTTTATGCTCTGCCTGCTTTGCTCTTTGCCATTGCGGCATCTGTTTTTATGAGCATACGCAAAAGGAAAAAATCCGTTGTTAAAAATTCAGCTGATACGGAGGTCAGATGATGAAAAAATATGATGTTATTGTTATCGGTGCCGGTAACGGCGGTCTTACCGCAGCCGCGACTTGTGCCAAAGCCGGTCTTTCAACACTTTTGCTTGAAAGACATAATATCCCCGGAGGCTCTGCAACTTCTTTTGTAAGAGGAAGATTTGAGTTTGAGCCGTCACTTCACGAGCTGTCGGGTATCGGCACACCTGAAGAACCCGGAATGGTTGAAGAAACATTCAATAAGCTTGATGCTAAGGTTCAGTGGAGAAAACATAAATCAACGTTCCGTCTTGTTGTTCCTGCCAAAGAAGGCGATAAGGATGCGTTTATCAATGATGATGGCGTTTTGGTTACCGTTGATGCCCGTATGCCTGTAGGTTTTCAGGAGTTTGCACGCAAGCTTGATGAGCTGGTTCCCGGCTCATATGACAGCTGTATGGCAGCTTTTGACCTTTCAATCAAGCTCTTCAAAGCGTTTGATTGCCTTGATAATCCTTCCAAGCTTCCGGGTATGTTAAAAGATTTCCCTGACATTATGCGAATGGTTTCGCATACCGTTAAAGAAGGCCTTGATACACTAGGTATGCCCAAAAAAGCACAGGATATTTTCAACACATATTGGTGCTATATGGGTTCGCCTGCATCGAAGTTTGATTTCCTTTATTATATGTGTGTTCTTCACGGTTACGTTCAGAACGGAACAGGTATTCCCAAAAACAGAAGCCACGAAATGAGCCTTGCGATTGATAAAGTAATCCGAGATAATGACGGCGATATCTGGTATAATTCAGAAGTTACAAAAGTCATTATGAAAGACGGCAAACCTGCAGGCGTTGTTATCAACGGTGAAAAAGAGGTTTACGGCAGATATTTTATTTGTAATTCTTCTCCCACAACCGTTTGGTATGACCTTTTTGATAAGAAGGATATACCCGAAAAACAGGTTAAAATGCTCAATTCAAGAAAAGTTGCCTGCGCTCTTACAACCGTTTATCTCGGTATGAATAAAACCAAGGAAGAACTCGGCATCAAGGATTATTCCGTGTTTATTGCTCCCGATTCAGATTCCGATAAACAGTATGAAGCCGCACAGAATTTCTTCAGCGGTTTTTGCATCATCAACTGTCTTAATGAGGTTATTCCCGATTGCACTCCCGAAGGAACTTCTCAGCTTTTCCTGACCACAATGACTTTCGGCGACGTTATGAAGGATATCAAACCTCAGGATTATAAGAAGTTTAAAACGAAGGTAGCACAGGATATGATTGAAACCTGTGAAAAAGCTCTGAATATTTCCATTAAGCCTTATATTGAAGAAATTGAGATTGCTCTGCCGCCCACTTTTGCCCGTTATCTTAACACACCGCAGGGAACACCTTACGGATATATGCTTGAAAAATGGGACAGTATGATTCCCAGAACCGTGCAGTATATGCAGGATCAGCCGTTTGATAACTTCCTTTTCTGCGGTGCATCGCAGGAGAGAGGCGACGGCTACGGCTGTGCCTATTATACAGGCGAAAAAGCTGCAGGATTAGTTATTAATGCATTTGGCAAAAAGGAGGGCAAATAATTATGGCAAGCAAACTGAAAGCTTTAAAAGCTAAAAATTTTATATCGGTTCTCACAGGCAGACAGGCAAGATTTAAAGCGGCTGATTCAGATTTTCGCAAAGAACCCGACAACGCTATGGCACTTGCACGCGCCCTTCACCCCAAACGCCAGTTTTTAAAGGTTGCTGCCGTTAAAGATATGGCTGAAGACTGCAAAAGCTTCACCCTTGTGCCCGACCCTGACAGAGGCACAAAAGAGCTTGCATATTTCGGAGCAGGCAAATATCTTACCGTTTTTGAAACAATTGAAGGTATGCCCGTAACAAGAGCATATTCAATTTCATCCTCACCCAAGGATTCGCTTGAGGGCAAGTATGTTCTCACAATCAAGCTTGTTGAAGGCGGTCTTGTTTCACGTTATATTTTTGATAGCTGGACAGAAGGTACTGCCGTTGAGGTTTCGGCACCTGCCGGTAATTTTGAATACCAGCCTCTTCGAGATGCCAAAAAGGTAATCTGCGTTGCCGGCGGCAGCGGTATTACTCCCTTTGTTTCGATGGCTAATGCAATTGCTGACGGTGACGAGGATTTTGAAATGACACTTCTTTACGGCAGCCGTAATTATGATAACATTCTTTTCAAAGCCGAGCTTGATGCAATCGCCGAAAAATGCGATAAAATTAAGATTGTTCACGTTCTCAGCGACGATAAGAAGTGCAGAAGAAAAGGCATTGAAAAAGGATTCATCACTGCGGAATTGATAAAGAAATATGCACCTGAAGACGAAGCGTATTCCGTTTTCCTTTGCGGTCCGCAGCAGATGTATGAATTTGTTGACAAAGAGCTTGAAAAACTTCAGCTTGAAAAGAAATATATCCGCCACGAAATGTTCGGTGAATTCCATAATCCGCAGACACAGGAAGACTATCCTGCCGGTATTCCCGAAACTGTCAGAATCACTGTAACTATCCAGGATAAGACTTACATCGTAAAGGGCAGTTCTAACGATTCGGTTATGCAGATTCTTGAGAAAAACGGACTTTCTGCTCCTGCACGCTGCAGAAGCGGTGAGTGCGGTTTCTGCCATTCGCACCTTCTTTCCGGCAAGGTTTATGTTCCCAAGCATCTTGAAAAGCGCAGACTTGCTGACTATGAATTCAATTGCATTCATCCTTGCTGCTCGTTCCCGCTCACAGACCTTGAAATCAACGTTCCCGTTGCTAAATAATTATTGAATTGAGAGAGGTTTTTGAAATGTCCAAAAAACATTTTTTTGCGGTATTCATCTCTTTGCTGCTTATTTTCACTACCGTTTTCAGCACAACGGCACCTGTTTATGCCGTAACAGCAGTTACAGAAGTTAACGGTGAAGCCGAAGGCGGAGAAAATGAGGGCGAAATCGTTGAAGATACCGAGCCTGAAATTCCTTTAAATGTCAGAATTGTTGATGTTGCACGCTCTAAAATCGGTTTTTACGAAAGTAACGCCAATGAGTTTACCGAGTGGTATTTCGGTTACCCCACAGACACTTATTGGTGCACGATTTTTGTTTCATGGTGCGGTGCACAGGTTGGAGCAAGCGGTACTGCCGTTCCCAGAAGATCAACCGTTGACGGTATGCGTTCCTGGTATAAGCTCAGAGGTGAATATTATCCTGCAACAAGTGATTATGTTCCTTGCAAAGGTGATATTGTGTTTATGAACACGGAGGTTGACGGAACTGATAACGTACACCACGTTGAAATTATTACGGAAGACGGTTTCTTCGGCTCAACCAAGAGTCCTTCGGTAAAATGCATCGGCGGCAACACCTCCAATCTTAATTATGAAGGTATGGAATATGTAACCGAAAAAACGAGACCGGTTAACGGCTCAAGGGCCACGATTGTCGGTTATGCTCACCCCGATTATGATAGTTCAAATTCAATTATCGGTTTGTTCTATACTCTTATGGAAGTGGCAACACCTCCCTTTGTAAGATTTATAATTTCGAAGTTTGTTTCGGTTATTCAGATGATGCAGGCACCTTCGCCTGCACCTGAAGCACCGCCTGCAGAGGTAATAGCTTGATATGAAAAGAAATTTTAAAAAAATAATATCAATTACTTTATGTTTGGTTGTTATGGTAAATACAGTGATTATGTCAAACGCTGCTTTTGATGCACAAAAGCTCACTCAGGAGGAATGGGACAAGCTCTATTCTTCAATGATTACTTCAAATAATCTGCCGACCCTGAACGTGGGTTCCGATGAAACTCAGGTCAGTCTTTGCTGGCACTCTGATAAAGGCAATGCCGTTGCGCAGGTCAGACTTGCTGATAACGCGCAGATGGATAATTTTATTGCCTATGACGGTGTAACTACACCTGCAGAAAACGAATCTCAGGTTGTTTGCCGTGTTACCGTTAATGGTCTTGAAGAAAACTCAACCTATTATTATCAGTGGCACACAGGCGAAGGCTGGAGCAAGCCTTATAAATATGAAACCAAATCGTTTAGTGACCATAAGGCTATGGTAGTCGGCGATATTCAGATTACTGAGGTTAACGGCGATGATTCATTCAATCAATCACGAATGGGTCTTTATTGGAATAATTATCTTGCTGAAGTTCTTACCAATAACCCTGATATCAGTTACCTTGTTACCCCGGGTGACAACACATCGACGGGTTCTACTGATGCTGAATGGCAGACTTTGCTTATGCCGGAAGCTTTAAGAAGCCTGCCTATGGCAATGGCTATCGGCAACCACGATAAAAAGGGCATGACGTATGAATATTATACTGATATGCCCAACGAGGATTTCGGCAGATTTTTCAGCGGACTTGACCGTGATTTCTGGTTCAGATACGGCCACGTTCTTTATCTTGTTTTTGATTCAACGTCAGGCAATGCACCTGACCATTTGCGTTTTGCCAAAAAAACTGTTGAACAGAACAAGGATGCAAAATGGAGAATTGGTGTTGTTCACCACGGTATTTACGGCGCCGGAGATGCTATCGGCGATTTGGAAACTGAAATTCTGCTGACCAATATTTTTGCTCCTATTTTCCAGATGTATGACCTTGACCTTGTTATTACGGGTCACACTCACTCACAGGGTCGCTCGCATTTTATGCATAGCGGTAAAATCAAAACCGAAGCACCCGGAGGCGGCAAGTTTGTGAACCCCGAAGGAATAATTTACCTTAATTCAAATTGTGTAAGTGATGTTTATGACGATGATTTTGATGCCGAGCATCTTGCTTATAAGCTCACAGAAAACGAAGTTACAACCTACACGACTTTTGAATTCAAAGGCAATCAGCTTATTCTTGAAACAAGAAGAGGGGATAACGGCGAGCTTCTTGACAGTATAACCATTGAGAAAACCGAAGGCTTTAACGATAACGGAGCCGATAGGTTTTTCAGAAGAATTCCGTATTTGTTTATTGAACTTGTTGGTTTTGTTTACACGATGGTTGATAACGTTGTCAGAAAGTTAATTAAATAATTAATTGCTAAAACTACTTGCTTTTTTTCATATTTAATGTTATTTTGATTTAGATAATTTTCAAGGGAGGTATTGCAAATGGAAAAACAGCAGCGTTCAATTGAAAATGCTGAGTTTCTTCACCCTAACCGAATCGGGTTCAAAGACGGATTGGGTTATGCTATGGGTGATGCAGGTAACCTTTTCATTCTTACTTATGTTTCATCATATCTCAAGGTTTTTTATACCGACGTTCTTAAGCTCGGTGAATTGAGAATCACCGTTCTGTTTCTTATTGCAAGATTATGGGATGCTATCAACGACCCTCTTTGGGGCGGTCTTATTGCCAAGAAAAAACCGACCAAAGACGGCAAGTTCAGACCCTTTATCAAGTGGTTTGCAGTTCCTCTTGGCATTTCAGCAATGCTCTGCTATGTGAATTTCACAAATTTCACAAGCAACCAGACGCTAATTCTTATTCTTGCTTACGTTACATATATCGGTTTCGGTATGATGTATACAACAATTAATATTCCTTACGGCTCACTTGCTTCGGTTATTACCGATGACCCTGCCGGCAGAACTCTGCTTTCAACTTTCAGAACGGTTGGCGCCGGTCTCGGCGGCGCTGCTCCTCTTATTATAGCTCCGTTTATTATTTACACGGGCACCGGTGAGCTTAATGAAGCAGGCAAAGAAATTGAGGTTGCTGACCCTAACGGTATGCTTACTTTCGGCATAATTATGGGTGCTCTTTCAATTTTCTCTTTCTTTATTTGCTATAAGCTTTCCAAAGAACGTGTTCCTTCAGAAGAAGAGCCTGACGTTGATATCAAGGGAATGTATAAGGGTATGCTTAAAAGCAGACCGTTCATTATGGCGGCTCTGTCAGGCATTCTTATCAGCGGTCAGCTGCAGTTTGGTTCACTTAACCAATATCTTTATAAGAACTATTTTGAAAACACAGGTCTTGGTGCCATCGGCACAATTGCCAACTATGCACCGATGGCTATAATGATTTTCTTTATGCCCAAACTCGTTAAGAGATTCGGCAAAAAGGAGCTTTGCGGCTTCGGTACGTTCTTCTCGGCTCTTGCCGCAATTCTTATGTTCTTTATTGTTCCTCATTGCGACAGACTCGGCTCAGGTCCCGTTGTGTTTATGATTTTCACCTTCATAATCGGCTTCGGTTATTCTTTTGTAAGCATCACCAACTGGGCTATCATCACCGACGTTATTGATTATCAGGAATATAAAACAGGCATACGCAGCGAGAGCGCCGTTTATGCAGTTTATACGTTCTGCCGCAACCTTGGTCAGACTCTTGCTGACACGGGCGGAATTACGCTTCTGAGTAAGATTGCCGGCTACAACGGCGAAACAATGGCTAACGCAGGTTATATTGAAGGTGTTGGCGAAGGTATTCTCACCGTTTGCACAATTATCCCCGCCATTGTTTATACGCTTGTTTTCCTTATCTTCCAGTTCGGCTATAACCTTGACAGGGGCAAGCTTGACGTTATGTACAGAGCTCTCGGCAGAACTGTTACCGCAGGCGAAGAAGAACTTTCAAGACAGCCTAAGTAAATAATCAAACCTCTCCGTTTTCGGGGAGGTTTTTTCTTGAATATTGCTTTATATTGTGCTATTATGTGTCTATAGTGAGGTGCTTATATGAATCTTCTTGAAAAATCAAAGGAAAACATTATAATTGTTGCTCACAGAGGTGCAGCAGGCGGCAATATACCTTGTAACACAATGGCTGCCTATGAAATTGCTCTCAAACAGGGTGCCGATATGATAGAGGCTGACGTCAGCTGCAGTGCAGACGGTAAGCTGTTTCTCTTTCATCCCGGAATGGAGAGGGCTCATCTGAATAAGTTCACTTCTTTAAAAATGAAAAAATTCAGCTCAATTGAAAAGCTGAAATACGTTAATTACGATAAAACGCCTACGCAGTTCGGAATTGCAAGCTTTGACGATTTTCTTGAGCAGTTCAAAGGTAGATGCTTCATCAATATTGATAAGTTCTGGGGTAATCCGGAGAAGATTTATGAAGCGGTGAAAAAACATAATATGGTTGACCAGATTCTTGTCAAAAGCAAAATTAAACCGAAGGTTATCGCTGTGCTTGAAGGTCTTTGTCCCGAACTTGCTTTTATTCCGATTGTTTCAGAAACTCACCCCACGCATAATGAATTGATGAAGAAAAACATCAATTATATCGGCTCAGAGGTTCTTTTTAAAAAAGACGATTCACTTCTTGCAAGCGATGAATTTATAAATATGATGCATAGCGACGGTAAGCTCGTTTGGGTAAACTCAATTATATATGATTTTGAAGAACAGCTTTCCGGCGGACACAGCGACGATTCTGCACTCACGGTTTCTGAAGATTACGGCTGGGGCTGGCTTGCAGACAGAGGATTTGATTTTATTCAGACTGACTGGACAATGATGCTGGTCGATTATTTAAAACGGACAGGTAAATACTTTAAATGAAAAAAGCTCCGAGGCTTGAAGCTTCGGAGCTTGATTTTTTAAGGCATATAAGGATTTTCGCTGTAGGGGTAATCGTCGGGCATAACGTAGGGTCTGAAATAATTTGCCGTGAAATCAATTGCCCACTGGCCTTTTTTGCCTTCCCAATAGCTTGAGTGAGGTTCAATTGAAAGCACACCGTTATAATCCTTTGTGTAAAGAAGGTCCATAACGGTTTTCCAGTCTGTCTGGTCCATTCCTGCAGGTGCGTCGTCGTAGTGCTCGCCGCAGATTTCAACAGTACCTTTAAGATGAAAATGGAAAATTCTGTCGCCGAATTCAAGGATTTCTTTAAGATAATTGCCGCCGTCACCGATACAGTGAGAGGGGTCATATTTTATGCCCATTTCAGGCACCGCTGAAAGGATTACTCTCCAGGCTTCAGGCTCAACGACAAAGTTTTCCCAGCGGCAGTTATATGAAGCAATTTTAACGTTTTTATCTTTTGCAAAATCAACAAGCGTTCTGAAATAGTTGATTGCTATTTCGCAGTTTTCATAGAAGCTTTTGCCTTCCACATCGTTAACGCCGCAGTTATAAACAGGGCAGCCGATGATTGAAGCGGCTTCGATAAGGTTCTTATCGTTTTGCAGAGCTTCGGGAATGATTTCGCCGTTATCGTCAATTCTCTGCATACCCCATCTGCCGATAGCACCTACTGCAACGTTATATTTTTCGGCATAGCCTTTGATTTCTTCCGCTTTAGAAAGAAAATCGGCAGAATCATAGTTATAATTTACACAAAATTCAACGGCATCAAGACCTTTATCACGCACATATTTGATGCAGCCCTCGCTCCAGCCGTTTATTATTCCGAGTTTCATAATTATCACCTCAATGGAATTATATCATTTGTTTTAACCGTTGTAAATAATAAATCCGATTAAATTCTTGCATAATAATAACGGGTGATATTATGAATTCATTATGGAAAAAAGAATCTGAAAAACCGGAATTCTTCAGTTTGTCGGGAGAAATAAAAACAGACGTGCTGATAATCGGAGGCGGCATCGCAGGTATCTTGTGCGCTGATTCGCTGCGGAAAGCGGGAATTGATTATTTGCTTGTGGAGGCTGACGAAATCGGCAGGGGAATTACGCAGAACACAACTGCGAAAATAACCTTTCAGCACGGCTTGATTTACAGCAAGCTTATTAAAAAATACGGTGAAGAAAAAGCCGGGATTTATTACCAAGCAAATAAAAATGCACTCGATGAATTTCTGTCCGCTTCAAAGAATATTGAATGTGATTTTGAGATAACAGATAATTATGTTTACTCGACGGATTGCATCGTTAAGGTTGAAGATGAACTTGCAGCGCTTAATAAGCTCGGCATTGAAGCGGAATTTCGCAAAGAATTAAACCTGCCTTTTAATGTTGCCGGCGCTGTGATGATTAAAAATCAGGCACAGTTCAATCCGCTTAAATTCATTTATGCACTGGCAAAAGAGCTTAATATTTTTGAAAAGACAAAAGTAACAGGCTACAAAGATAATTGCATTTTAATTAATAACGGAATAATTAAAGCGAATAAAATTATTGTTGCAACACATTTTCCGATTTTTAATAAGCACGGATTATTCTTTATGAAAATGTATCAGCAGCGATCATACGTGTGTGCTTATGATAATGCGCCGAAGCTTGAGGGTATGTATGTTGATGAAAAAGACAACGGAATGTCTTTCAGAAATTATAAGGATTTGCTGTTGATTGGCGGAGGAGGCCACCGCACAGGCAAAAACGGCGGAAACTGGCAGGAAATCCGAAGTTTCGCACAAATAAAATATCCCGATGCACGGGAAAAGTTTTGGTGGGCAACTCAGGACTGCATAACTCTTGACGGTATGCCTTATATCGGCCAATATTCTCCGTCAACACCCGAGCTGTTTGTTGCAACAGGTTTCAATAAATGGGGAATGACGTCATCAATGGTTGCCGCAAAGCTTATAACCGATTTGATTCTCGGCAAAAGCAACCCTGCAGCAAAACTGTTTGACCCGTCAAGAAGCATTCTTCAGCCGAAACTTGCCGTTAATTCAGTTGAAACTATATTAAATCTGATTACTCCCACCAAACCTCGCTGCCCGCACCTCGGCTGCGCCCTGAAGTATAATAAAGCAGAGCATTCGTGGGACTGCCCGTGCCACGGTTCACGGTTTGACGAAAACGGAAAACTGATTGATAATCCTGCTGCAGATGATATTGACTTAAATTAATATTAATTTTTGTTTTGTTGTATATACAAATTTTCTCAATTGTGATATAATATCAAATTGAGGTGTAAATTGTATGATTCTGATTAAAAAGGTTGTTTCAACAGTGCTTGCGTTCTGGTTAAGCATTCTGCCTTTCGGCAATAAAACACCGGAGCCTGAATGCAAGCCTGAATTCAACGGCACTTTTATCCAGTCCTGGCTCAGCTCCTCGTGGAGTGATGAGCAGTGGCAAAGTGAAATTGAATATATGAAAGAAGCTGGAATTGAATTTCTGATTTTGCAGGACGTGGCAAACAAAGCGTATAAATCCTCCGGCGGAGGTTGGAGCGTTTATTATCAAACAGAGCTTGATGCTTTTGAGTCCGCAACTGTGTATAACGACGTTATTGAAGCTGCTCTGCGTAACTGCAGCGGCAAGGGGATTAAGGTGTTTGTAGGACTTGCGATGTTTGATGATTTCTGGACCGAAGGTGCTTTAACCAATCAATATGCCGAAATGTGCGATATAGCGGCGCAGATGGTAACTGAAATTTATCAGAAGTATTATTCCCGATACAGTGATTGTTTTTATGGTTGGTATTTTACTCCTGAGCTGAATAACGTTCTTACTTGCCAGATAAACATTGGCGGAATGAGCAAGGGATTAAACAAGATTATTGATGCTATCAACGCTGCTAAAGCTGAAATGCCGCTTCTGTTAAGCCCGTTTTTTGCCGAATATCTGGCAAATACGCACACGGGCACACTTATTAACCTTGTCAGACTGCTTGATGAGGTAAACTTCCGTGACGGTGATATTTTTGCTCCGCAGGATGCTGTCGGTGCGTTATGGACCTCACCGGAAAACCTTGAGAAAACCTGGAAAATGTATTCACAGGCCGTTAAAGCCTGCGATGCCGATTTAAAGCTCTGGGCTAACTGTGAAAATTTCTGCATCGCCATTGCAGACGCACCGTTTAACGGTATATTCACCAGACCCACCACGGAAAATACCACTTACGTAACCTCGACGCTTGACCGTTTTGTGTGGCAGATGGAGATAGCGTCAAAATACTGCGATAATATTATCACGTTTTCATATAACCATTATTTCAGTCCCAATCAGGTTAATTCGGTTTTTATTGACACTTATCTTGATTACGTTAATAACGGTTACGTGCTTGAAAGCGAAAAACCATCACCGGTTGATTCGCTTAAAGAAACACAAACTGACGGCGGAATTCTTCTTGAATGGAACAAATCGAATGATAATTTCGGAATTGCGTATTATCGAATCGAAAAAAACGGTAAGTTTCTTGCAAGAGTTGAAATAATTACGGGCAATGAGGCTTTGGCTTGCACAGATTCTCTCGGCAGCATTGACGACGTATATTCTGTTACAGCTTTTGATGCTGCAGGCAACGCTTCGGCTCCCGTCACTGTATAAGGAGGTTAATATGGCAGTTAAGCTCAATGAAAACAAAGAGGTTGTGGCTGCAATCCGTGAAGGATTGAAACGTAAGGGTGGCTATTGCCCCTGCAGACTTGAAATCAAGGAAGAGTATAAATGCATCTGTGATGAATTCAAGGCGCAGATTGCTGACCCTGATTTTGAGGGGTACTGCCACTGTATGCTGTATTATAAAACAAAAGATTAATTATAAATTGATTTGCGGAGGGTAAAGCTTATGTCTGAATGCAAAGTTATTTCTCACAGAGGTGCAAACAAAGAGGCGCCCCAAAACACAATACCTGCATTTAAAAGGTCGCTTGAAATCGGCTGCAACGGTTTTGAAACAGATATCCATCTCACAGCAGACGGTTATCCTGTTATCTGCCATAACTATACCGTTGATGAAACGTCCACCGGAAGCGGTGAGGTCAGGTCAAAAACGCTTGAAGAGCTTCGTACATATGATTTCGGTTCGTATTTCAGTGAAAAGTTCAAGGGAACACAGCTTCCTTTGCTTGATGAATTCCTCGAAATAAGCAAAGCTGAACAGGTTGAAATTATGAATATCGAAATCAAGCCGCCGCTTGACGGAAATATGGAAATTGTTAAAAAAACAATTGATGCCGTCAAAGAAAAAGGCCTTTTTGATAAGCTTCTCATTTCGAGCTTCAGTCCCGAAGTGCTTGTTGAATGCAAAAGGGTTGAACCGAAGTGTAAAACGGGTTTTCTTTATGCACCTAACAAAGCGTTTTTTTATAAAACTATGCTGTTCGGCTACGTGAAGTTTGCAAAATCAATCAAGGCTGATTATTTGCATCCGCATTTCTTTGGGGTTACAAAACATTATGTTAAAAAGCTTCATAAGAACGGTATTAAGGTTAACGTGTGGACCGTCAATAAACCTGAAACTGCAGAAAAGCTGATTAAATTCGGTGTTGACGGCCTTATTACCGATTTGCCTGCAATGGCAAACGAGCTTATTGCAAAATATAATAAATGATTATTGAAATGATTGGCTCACTGTGTTATAATTCTGTGAGTCAGGCGGTGAATTATGGCTACATTTAAAACATATAATTCCAATCAGACAGAGGAGCTTGCTTCTAAGCTTGCCGTTAAAATTCCTTACGGTTCGGTTGTGGCAATGTTTGGTGATCTCGGCGCAGGCAAAACTGCGTTCACCAGAGGCTTTGCAAAGGGATTGGGCATCAGCTGCGACGTCAGCAGCCCTACGTTTGCCCTTGTTAACGAATACAGAGGAAACGGAAAAACTCTTTATCATTTTGATATGTATCGCATTAACGGCTGGGATGACCTTTATTCAACGGGGTATTTTGATTACCTTGATGAGGGTGCTTCGCTTATTATTGAATGGAGCGAAAACATTGAAGCTGTTTTGCCTGACGACTGTGTCAGAATTACCATTAATAAAACCGACGATGAAAACGAAAGAATAATTGAAGTCAACGGAGTTGAAGATATTGAAAATTCTCTCAATTGATACCTCGGCAAAAACGGCAAGTGTTGCTGTAACTGACGGTGAGACACTCATCAGCGAATGCTTTGTTAATGCAGGACTTACTCACAGCAGGACGCTTATGCCAATGGTTGATAACGCTCTCAGGCAGGCTGATATGAATATTGGAGATATAGATGCATTTTGCGTTAATGCCGGCCCCGGTTCATTCACAGGAATAAGAATCGGCGTTGCTGCGGTCAAGGGCTTGGCTCTTTCGTTAAACAAACCTTGCGCAGGTGTTTCTACTCTTGAATCAATTGCTTATAATTTTATTGACGAAAATGCCGTTATTTGCTCTGCCATGGATGCAAGATGCAACCAGGTTTATGCGGCGTTATTCAATGCTGAAAACGGTGCTGTAACCCGAATATGCGATGATTATGCCGTACCGATTGCTGAACTTGCCAATGAATTAAAGAAGATTACGGACAAGCCGATAATTTTAGCTGGCGACGGTGCTGAAATCTGCTATAACGCAATGAAGGACAACGTTCCAAATATCAAAATTGCCGCTCAGTTCAGAAGATATCAAAGAGCATACGGCGCAGCGCTTGCGGCACTTAACAATAAAGACGCATTCTGTGATTCCGCTTTGCTTGCACCTGTTTACCTGCGTTTGCCGCAGGCTGAACGTGAACTTAAATTAAAAAAGGAGAATAAATGAAATGATAGCTCTCGGAAGTGACCACGCTGGTCTTGAACTCAAGAACGCAATTAAACTTCACCTTGAAGAAAGAAAGATTGAATATAAGGATTACGGTACTTATACTCCGGATTCGGCAGACTACGCAGTTTATGCTGAGAAAACAGCAAAAGCCGTTACAAGCGGTGAATGCACTCTCGGTTTGCTTTTCTGCGGCACAGGTGTCGGAATTTCTATTGCGGCAAACAAGGTCAAGGGTATCAGAGCTTGCTGCTGCTCCGATAAATTCTCGGCAGAAATGACAAGGCTGCATAATGATGCCAACATTCTTTGCCTTGGCGGCAGAGTTGTTACCGTCGAGAAAGCAATTGAGCTTGTTGACGTTTTCCTTGACACAAAGTTCAGCGGCGAAGAACGCCACGTCAGAAGAATTGCACAGGTAACAGACCTTGAAAACAGATTTTGATTAAAGGAGGTTTTGCAATATGTCACATATTACGGTGATGGATCATCCCCTTATTCATCATAAGCTTTCTATCCTCAGAGATGAAAAAACAAGCTCAAAGGATTTTAAAAATCTCGTCAGTGAAATTGCAACCCTGATGTGCTATGAAGCAACAAGAGATTTACCTCTTAAAGAGGTTGAAACAAAAACTCCCATCTGCACTGCAAAAACAAAGGTAATCGCCGGCAAAAAGCTTGCTTTTGTTCCCATTCTCAGAGCCGGTCTGGGTATGGTTGACGGTGTTATGTCGCTCGTGCCGTCGGCAAGAATAGGCCACATCGGTCTTTACAGAGACCCCGAAACACTCAAGCCTGTTGAATATTACTGCAAGCTTCCCGCAGATATTGAACACAGAGAGGTTATTGTACTTGACCCGATGCTTGCGACGGGCGGTTCAGCAATTGATGCGATAGCTCAGATTAAGCTGCGCAATCCTATGAACATTAAATTTATGTGCATCATTGCTGCACCCGAAGGACTTGAAGCTCTCAAGGCAGCTCACCCCGACGTTGACGTTTATATCGGCGCACTTGACAGCCATCTGAATGACCACGGTTATATTGTACCGGGTCTTGGCGATGCAGGTGACAGAATTTTCGGCACTAAATAAGTTAATATTTACTTATGTATAAAAACAGGCTCGCAATGGATCTCCACTGCAAGCCTGTTGTTTTTTATTGCGGACAACCGCAAGGTTTGTCCGAGCTTAAGTTTATTTATTTCAAACTTTGCTTTGTGAGCCTCAGCATTATTTTGCAGGCATCATATAGAAGCTGAATTCAAGACCTTTGCTGCCGTCAAGCTCAAACTGCGGAAGAACGTCGGGTCCGCAGCTGGCGGTGCCTGTGCCTCTTGTGAAGCCGTCGATGTTAACAACGGTTGTGTTTTCATCGTGGAGATCTTCCTGATGTGCGGCGTTCTGCAAAAGCTTCTGCGAGAATTCTCTTGCGTTGAAATTAAAATAGTTATCATCAAAAGCAAATTTGATTCCGTCACCTTCTGCGTCGGTAACCTTGAGGTATCTTACGGCGCATCTGTTGCCCGAATCCTGAGGTCTGATATAAGGCTCATGCATATCCTCAACCGTTGTGTTATAAACGCCGACAATTGACTGGGCATAAATGTCGCAGAGGTTTTCGCAATCGCCCATACCGTAATATTCAACGTTTCTGTAGCTTTCGGGCATTTCAAGAGTAAGACCGAATCTCGGCATATGAGCGGCAAGCTTTTTGCCTGTAACGGGCTTGAAATTGGCTTCAACCTTAACAACGCCGTCAGCATAAACCTCATATTCAAGCTCAACTTCGGCAAGAATCTTTTTGGTCTTGTTGCTCTTGAGTTTATAGGTGATTTCAATTTCAGCCTTGCCTTTTTCAAGCTCTGCTTCAAAATCGCTGCATACGCAGGCATAATCGTCATAGCCGGCTTCGATCCATTGATCACGGTAGCGTGTGTCGTTATCGAGATAAGCTCTGTAGATATTGGGAATAAAGCCTTTTGCAAAAGCAGGGGAGCTGTTGACAGTTTCTTTGCTGTTTACAACGTAGCTTTCAATCATACCGCTTTGAGCATTGAAAGCAATGCTGCCGCCGCAGAAATTAACAACGGTTTTTTCTTCATCGCTAGTTACGGTGAGCTTTTCTTTGGATTTTTCGGGTTTGAACGCGTAATCTTCCTTGAGAGTAATCTGTTCAAAAGCTATTTCTTCGTCGCCGCAGTAATAATAAATATTAACGTGGTAATCGCATTTATCCTTGGGAAGCTTGAAATCAAAGGGCACGCTCATTGTTGCTTCGGGTTCGATATCCATAACTGCTTCGTCAACTGCAAGCAGATTATTACCGTTTTTAACGATTTCCCATACAGCTGTAATATATGAAGTGTTTCTGAACCTGTTTGTGTTAAGAAAAACGAGCTGTTTATCCTCAAGAGAAGCTCTGATGGGTCTGTAAACGTTTTTCATCTGCTTTGCGCCTGTGTGAAGGCGTCTGTCAGGATACATAAGACCGTCAACGCAGAAGCAACCGTCGTGGCGCCACTCGCCGTGGTCACCGCCATAGGTGAATTTGAGCTTGCCGCCCGGGTGATAATAAGCGTGGTCGCTCCATTCCCAGATGCAGCCACCCATAAGGTTATCGTATTTATAGAAAATATCCCAATATTCTTCAAGTCCGCCGGGACCTACGCCCATTGCGTGCGCATATTCGCAAAGGAAGAAAGGCTTGGGTGTGTATTTCTTTCCTCTCTTGTGCTTGCCTGTCTTTTCGCAGTCGGCGTGATTTGTATACATCTCTGAAACTACGTCATATGAATGTCTTTCATTTCTGACAACGCCCTCATAATGAACAGGGATTTCGGGGCAAACATCGTGAAGATATTCATAGCAAACGTCGTGGCAGGCATAACCGCCTGCTTCGTTGCCGAGTGACCACATAATGATGCCTGCACGGCTTCTGTCACGCAGATACATTCGCTTGACTCTGTCAAGGTATCTGGGTGCCCAGGCAAGGTCATGGCTGATAAGGTCGATATTTTCGTGAGGTGAGCAGCCGCAGCCGTGAGTTTCTATATCAGCTTCATCAACAACGTAAAGACCGTACATATCGCAAAGCACAAGAAACTGAGCATCGGGCGGATAGTGCGAAGTGCGAACGGCATTCACGTTGAGCGATTTCATAAGTCTGATATCTTTTTCATAGTCAGCGAAGCTCATTGTATAGCCTGTTTTATAATGTGAATCGTGGTGGTTAACACCTTTGATTTTAATTTTTTTGCCGTTGACGGTGAAAATATCCTTTTTAATCTTAACAGACTTGAAGCCGACGTAGTTTCTTACGGTCATAATCTCTTTGCCGTCTTTATAAAGAGTTGCAAATGCAGTGTAGAGCGTGGGGATTTCAGCGTTCCAGCTGATTACGTCAAGGTTTTTGAAATCAACGCAAAGCTTGTTATCTGCTGTTACGCATTTCTTTGCAACAAGCTTTTTCTTGGCATCATATAATTCAACGGAAACGTTGTATTCGGCGGCATCGCCGCAGATATCAAAGTTAACGTCAAGGTTCCAGCCTTTTGAGGTTTCTTTGGTTCTGTAATAGATATCGTTTAAATATGTTACGGGCATTTCATAAAGAAGAACGTCTCTGAAAATTCCGTTTTCTCTGAACATATCCTGGCATTCAAGGAAGGTTGCGTTTGACCATTTGTGAATGACAGCAAAGAGCTCGTTTTCGCCGACTGAAACGTAATCGGTAATATCAAATTCAGCGGTGTTATGTGCGCCTTCACTGTAGCCGACGAATTTGCCGTTAACATAAAGGTCAATGCAGGGGATTACGCCAAGGAATGAAAGAATGAACTTCTTGCCTTTTGTTTCTGCATCAAAAAGCTTTCTGTAAATTGCAACAGGCTGCTCATTGGGAACGTAAGGAGGAGCATCATCAAAAGGATAGGGGCAGTTGATATATGCAGGGCTGTCGTAACCGATTCTCTGCCAGGTTGAGGGAACTTTGATTTTATCAAACTCAACTGTATCGGTGTCTATTTCGTCAGGCAGATTTGAGTTGCTGTCATAATATTTAAAATCCCATTCGCCTGAAAGCAGACGGACTATGTCAGAGTTTGCACGCTCTTTTTTGAAAGGTGTCTTTTTAAGCGTTTCTTTTGAAGAATAGGGGATAGCGTATCCTCTGCCTTCAAGCTTATTGATTTCATAAACAGAGAAATCATTGAAATTGGTTTTATTAATTCCGTATTTCATAATTTTACTGCCTTTCTTTTAATAACTTTATCATTATCTTGGCTGCTTTATAGATATCGCCGCAGCCGAGCGTGATTATAAGGTCGCCGCTTTCGGCATTGTTAACAACATATTCCGCAACCTCATCAAAGGTGTTGAACCAGACGCTGCCGGGAATTTTCTCGGCAAGCTGAGAGGTATAAATGCCGTAAGTGTTTACCTCACGGGAGCCCATAATCTCGGTCAATACACATTTATCAGGTATTTTCAGAACTTCAACGAAATCATCAAACAGAATGTGGGTTCTTGAATAGGTGAACGGCTGATGCACGGCCCAGACACGGTTAAAGCCCATATTCATTGCGGTTCTGAGCGTAACTTCAAGCTCTTTGGGGTGGTGGGCGTAATCGTCGGCAATAGTTATGCCGTTAATTTTATCAAGTATCTCAAAACGTCTGCCGGCACCTTTGAAATCAGCAATACCTCTGACACACTGCTCAAACGTTACGCCGGACTCCATTGCTGAGGCAATAACTGCAAGAGCGTTATAAACGTGGTGCTTACCGGGCACGCCGAGCGAAACTCTGCCGATATTTTCGCCGAATCTGATAAGGTCAAATGAAGCAAATTCGTTTTTGAGCTCAACGTTGACTGCACGGTAAATGTTGCCGTCATCAAGACCGAAAGATATAACGGGCTTTTTGCATATTTCAACAGCAGGCACGACAGTATCAACAGTGTTGAGGTCATCGCCGTTAAAAATAATCATTTTAGTTGCCATTGATGCAAATTTTGTAAACGATTTTTTGAGGTTTTCAAAAGTCTTGAAATAATCAAGATGGTCTTCATCAACATTTAGAATTACTGCGATATCAGGCGATAAATCAAGAAAAGTGTCAACAAATTCGCAGGCTTCGCAGACCATATGCTCGCTGTGGCCGACCATACCGTTAGAACCTGTTAACGGAAGCTTACCGCCGATTACGGCAGTAGGGTCAAAATCGGCTTCAATAAGCACCTGAGTGAGCATCGAACAGGCGGTTGTTTTGCCGTGGGTACCGCTGATGCAGATGCTGTTGGGATAAATCCTTGTTACTGCGCCGAGCAGCTTGCTTCTTTCAAAAGTGGGGATGCCTGATTCAAGAGCAGCAACAAGCTCCGGATTGTCTTTAAGAAGTGCGGCTGTATAAACTATCATCTCTGCGCCTTCTATGTTTTCAGCCCTCTGACCCATTGTAACAGGTATACCCATTGAGCGGATTCGGGCAAGGGTATCAGTTTCGTTATTGTCAGAGCCGCTGAGCTGATAGCCTTCTTTATGAAGGATTTCAGCAAGCGGACACATACCCGAGCCGCCGATACCGATGAAATGGATTCGTTTGACCTGCTTGAGGAGTTTATCTATTTCAAACATTCGGTTTCTTCCTTTCGGTTTCAATTAAATTTATTATATTACATCTTTAATAAAAAATAAAGCATTAATTTGATTTTTCTTTACAATTTAATGTAACAAGGATAAGTGCATAACATAAAATATAGTATCACACCAAAAGGAGGTGCTGACTTGAATAAAAATGAAAAATTCTTAATTATCGGCGGTGATAACCGTCAATTATATATTGCAGATTACCTTGAATCAAAAGATTATGAAGTTTCAGTTTTTGCTTTACCGGAAAACGGCAGAACGTGCGGTAAATCCCTTAAAAAAGAGATTGAAAGCGCAAGGTTTATAATTCTGCCGTTGCCGTTAACAAAAGACGGAAAGCACGTTCACACCATAACCGAAACAAAGATAACTGTTGATGAAATTGCTTCTTTGTTAACAGAAAGGCACGTTGTTTTTGCAGGTATGATAAATAAACCTGCTGAAATTAAATTAAGTAAAAAAGCAGGAAAAGTTTTTGATTATTTCAAACGCGAAGAAGTTACTGTTAAAAACACAGTACCGACGGTGCAAGGTATACTTAAAGTGATTTTTGAAAATATTGATTATACCCTCAATTCAAGCAAATGCGCCGTTTTCGGTTACGGCAGGGTTGCTTCACTTGCTGCAGACGTTTTAATTTCACTCGGTGCAGACGTCACGGTTTGCGCACGCAAATATTCAGACCTCGCAAAAGCTGAAATTAAAGGTGCAGAAGGCTGTTTGATTAAAGAATTCCATAAAAAAGCAAACGATTATCAGATAATGATAAACACCGTTCCATCTGCTGTCATAAATTATGAAATACTTGAAAAAGCAAGGCGTGACTGTTTGATTATTGATGTTTCGTCAGCTCCTTACGGGGTTGATTTTGCCGCTGCAGATAAGTTCGGCATCAACGCAATTCTTTGTCCGTCATTACCCGGCAAGGTTGCACCTGTGACAGCCGGCAGGATCATAGCTGACGGCATTCTCAACATCATTGAGGAGGAAGGCTATGAATAAAATCAAAGTCGGTTTTGCTCTTTGCGGTTCATTCTGCACGTTTAAAGAGGTAACTAATGTTATGAACAGCCTTGTTACCAACGGCTTCGAGGTTATTCCGATTATGTCGTTCAACGCATATTCAACTGACACGAGGTTTGGCAAAGCGTCGGAACATATAGAAAAAATTGAAGCTGTCTGCGGCAGAAAAATAATTGCTTCAATCACCGGTGCGGAGCCGATAGGTCCCAAAAAAATGCTGGACATTCTGCTGATTGAGCCTTGCACAGGTAACACGCTCGCAAAGCTTGCAAACGGCATAACAGACACTCCTGTTACTCTTGCGGCAAAATCTCACCTGAGAAATGAAAAACCCCTTCTTATTGCGTTATCAACAAATGATGCTTTGTCTGCATCTGCAAAGAATTACGGCAGGCTTCTTAACACAAAAAACGTTTATTTTGTTCCGTTCAGGCAGGATAACCCGGCAGAAAAGCCGAGGTCAATGATAGCCGACTTTTCCTTAACAGAAAAAGCACTCTCGGCAGCTTTAAATAACAAGCAGATTCAGCCGATAATTTGTTAAGTGTGTGTGATTAATACTTGAAATTTAAACAAATAAAGGATAAAATAAATTTAGAGTAGGTGATTAATATGAAAAAAATTGTTTTAAAAGTTGACGGTATGCATTGTGCGGCTTGTTCCGCAACAGTTGAAAGAGCAGTTAATAAACTTGAGGGTGTTGACTTCTGCAGCGTTAACCTTGCAGGAGCTAACGCCCTTGTTTCTTATGATGAAAGCCTTGTTACTGTTGAGCAAATGATAACTGCAGCACGCAACGCCGGATTTAAAGCATATTTGCCGGAGGATAAATCCGAATCTCAGGCGGCTGAAGAATCAAGAGAACAGGAGAAGCATTCAAGAATCAGGCTCATTTTTTCAGCTGTGTTTGCTGCTCCTTTATTCTACGTTTCGATGGGGCATATGCTCGGTTTGCCGCTTCCGCAGTTAATCGACCCGGCTTTTCATCCGTCAGCTTATGCTTTAACGCAATTTATCCTTGCTGTTTGCGTTATGGTAAGCGGTTCTGATATTTATAAAAATGCGATTGTTGCAGCAGTTCACCGTAACGTTAATATGGACACGCTTATTTCAATGGGTTCGCTTGCATCTTTTGCTTACAGTTTATATTCAATGTTGCGAGTGTTCTCCGGTAACAGCGAATATATTCATCAGCTTTATTTTGAATCTGCCGGTCTGATTCTGACCTTTATTCTTATAGGCAGATATCTTGAGTCATCAAGCAAAAGAAAAACTAATTCAGCTGTTGAAAAGCTGATTGATTTGTCACCGTCAACAGCTGTTCTGATGGTGGGTAATGAAGAAAAAACGGTTCAGACCGAAACACTCAAAAAGGGCGATATTGTTGCTGTTAAATCAGGAATGTCGATACCTGTTGACGGCGTTGTTATAAGCGGCACCTGCTCAGTTGATGAGTCGATGCTGACGGGCGAAAGCATACCTGCTGAAAAAAATGCGGGTAATGAAGTTTTCGGAGGCACCGTCAATACTAACGGATATATTCTATTTGAAGTTAAATCAACCTTAAAAGAATCTGCTCCGGCAAGAATTGCGGACTACGTTTCACAAGCTCAGTCAACAAAAGCTCCCATTGCCAAGCTTGCTGATAAAATTGCTTCCGTTTTTGTTCCTGTTGTAATTTTAATTGCTTTTACTGCTGCAGTGTTATGGCTTATTTCGGGTGAAAGCTTTGCGTTTGCTCTTAAAGCGTTTGTGTCCGTGCTTGTTGTTGCGTGCCCGTGTTCGCTTGGTCTTGCTACTCCGACTGCTTTGACTGTTGCTATGGGCAAAAGTGCGTCTGAAGGAATACTTATCAAGAGCGGTGAAGCTCTTGAAAGACTCAACAAGGTTAACGTTATTGCTTTTGATAAGACCGGCACCATAACCAAGGGGAAACCCGAAGTAGTTGATTTTGTATGCTTTAACGATTTTGACAGAGAAACAGCTATGATATACTTTGGTTCTGCAGAAAAGAAAAGCGAGCATCCGCTTGCAAGGGCAGTGCTTGATTTTTGCTCGGCAGAAAGCGTTGAGCTCTCGGAAGCGACTGATTGCGAATTCTTAACAGGAAGAGGACTTAAATGCAGAATCGGCAGCAAAAACGTTATTTGCGGCAATATTAAGCTTCTCGTTTCGGAAAACATTGATATTTCAAGTTGCGAGAAGTTTGATTCCGATTCTTCAAAAAAAGGCAGAACTGTTATTTTTCTGGCAATAGACGGCGTTATTGCAGCCGGTGCTGCAATTGCCGATTCATTGCGAGCCGATACAGCTCAGGTTATCAGCAGAATCAACTCGGCAGGAATTGAAACAGCTATGCTTACGGGCGATAATAAAAACTGCGCTGAAGAAATTGCTTCGCAGGCCGGTATAAAATCTGTTTATGCTGAATTATTCCCCGAAGACAAATTGATAACTATCAACAGGCTGAAGGCTGACGGAAAAGTTGTTGCAATGGTTGGTGACGGAATTAACGATGCACCGTCTTTGACTGCAGCTGATGTTGGCATTGCTGTCGGTTCCGGCACGGATATAGCCATTGAATCTGCTGATATAGTTTTGCTCAGCGATGATTTCAAGGCGGTTTATAATGCAGTTGCAACAAGCAGGCGCACGTTCAGAATAATAAAACAAAACCTTTTCTGGGCTTTTGCGTATAACGTCATCTGCATACCCGTTGCAGCCGGCGTTTTGCATATTTTCGGCGGACCTCTTTTAAGCCCGATGATAGCAGCTGCAGCGATGTCATTAAGCTCAATCACTGTTGTCACCAATTCATTAAGACTTCGCAAATCAAATTTAAACTATTGATTTATACACAATTATTTGATATAATGTTATTAATTATTTAAAAATTATTCTGTATTATGGAGGCGTAATATGGGTAAACTCATTGTGATTGAAGGTCTTGACGGCAGCGGTAAATCAACACAAGAAAATTTGCTGCGTCAAAAATTTGCCCAAAAAGGCATTCAAATCAATTGCATAAAGCTTCCTAACTATGATGACCCTGCTTGCGGGCTCGTTAATATGTATCTTGCCGGCAGGTTCGGTGATAAACCTTCTGACGTTAACGCTTATGCCGCTTCAACCTTTTTTGCGGTTGACAGGTACGTCAGCTATAATTGCTATTGGAAGGAAAAATATCTTGACGGAGAGATTTTTCTTGCCGACAGATATACAACCTCAAACGCTTACCATCAGCTGACCAAAACGCCTGAAAGCGAATGGGACGCTTACCTCAGCTGGCTTGAGGATTTTGAATATAACAAAATGGGAATTCCCAAACCTGATGCCGTTATTTATCTTGATATGCCTATTGAAGTTTCTCAAAAGCTTATGACTGGCAGATATGACGGCGACGAATCCAAAAAAGATATTCACGAAAAAGATGTGGAATATCTTAACAGCTGCAGAAAAGCTGCTGACTATTCCTGCAGCAAGCTTGGCTGGTCAAGAATTATCTGCGCAGAAAACGGCGAGCCTTTGCCGATTGAAGTTATTTCGGACAAGGTGTTTGATGCAGTTGTTAAGGCGCTCAATATTGATATATGATAAGATTATCCAAACAAGAAGACAGAGAAGGGCTGATTGCTTTATGGCAGGAAGCCTTCGGCGACTCACGGGAAGCTGTTGAAATCTTTCTGAACAGCAGATACAATCCGCAAAACACGCTTGTCTGTGAGGAAAATAAAAAAATCGCATCAATGCTGTTTTTGCTTGATGGTAAAGTAAAAACAGATGACGTAACATTAAATGCTTATTACCTTTATGCAGCTGCAACCTTGAAAGAATTCAGAGGCAGAGGCATAATGGGTCAGATGCTTGACGAAGCTGAAAAGCTTGTGCAGAGCAGGGGAGTTGACCTGATTTGTCTTAAGCCGGCAGAAGATAGCTTATATGGTTATTACGCAAGATTCGGCTATAAAACCTTGTTTAAAACCAAAAAGGCATCGCTCAAAGTCCCTGTTAATGCCTGTTTATTGAGCCTTTGTGGAAATCCTGAATTATTTACTGTCCGTGAAGCTGCATTCGGCTCTTTTGGCAGATTTGTTTGGGATAATGATGCGATCATCTATGCTGCTGAACAGCATAAATATTACGGCGGTAAGCTTTACTGCGACTGTAATGGTTATTGCCTTTACAGCATAGAAAACGAAATTTGCTATGTAAAGGAATTGGCCTTTACGCATTGCGAGTTGCATCAGGTCCTTTCAAAAATAGCCTGCTTGGAAGAAATCAGCGAATTCAGGGTTGAATTACCTGTTGATTTTCCTATTGATTCCGAAGATTGTTCGCTCAACGATAACGGTATGGCTCTGCTTATCAGCGGTAAAGCCGTGCTGCTTGAAAATAAAACGGATTTATATTTGAATCTTACTCTTGATTGAGGTATTACTATGATTTATATGTTTTTTGCTGACGGATTTGAAGAAGTTGAGGCTGTTGCAGCTCTTGACGTTATAAGACGTGCAGAAATTGAAATTAAAAGCGTCGGCATCGGTTCAAAAATTGTTACAGGTTCACACGGAATTTCTGTTGTTTGTGATTTAACAGATTCTGAAATTACCGATTTCTGTAATCTTGAATGTGTTGTTTTACCCGGAGGAATGCCGGGAACACTCAATCTTTTTGAGAACGAAACAGTTAATAATGCGATTGATTACTGCAGCGAAAATCAAAAACTGCTTGCTGCAATTTGTGCAGCTCCGCTGATTCTCGGCAGGAAAGGTTTGCTTGAAGGCAAAGAAGCTGTATGTTTCCCGGGTTTTGAAGATGAGCTGAAGGGTGCTTCAATCAGCGATGATTATGTTTGTACTTCAGCTAATGTTATTACTGCAAAAGGTATGGGAAGTGCCGTTAATTTCGGTATTGCCGTGGTTGAATATTTCAAAGGCAGGGAGTTTGCCGAGAACCTGAAATCAGGTTTGCAGTGTTCATAATGGATAAAAAAGACTTGAGAAAACATTTTCTGTCACTGCGCGACAGCTTTGATGAAGAATACAGAAAAAGCTCCGACATAGCCATTGCCCGCTTTTTGTTTGAAACCGAAGAATATTCTGCTGCTGAAAATATTTTTGTCTACGTTTCGGTTAAAAACGAAGTTGATACCTCGTTAATAATTCAAAAAGCCTTTGCTGACGGTAAAAAAGTTGCCGTCCCTCACTGTAAAAACGGCATTATGAGTTTTTATTTTATAAACTCATTAAGCGAGCTTGTTTGCTCACAGTTCGGAGTTCCGACGGTTGACGCCAATAATGCCGTTTCGGCACGTGCTGATGAGCATGCCCTATGCATTGTACCTGCTTTATCGTTTGATAATGACGGCAACAGGCTTGGCTACGGCGGCGGATATTATGACCGTTATCTTGCTTCAAATAATGTATTTGCCATTGGCTTGTGCAGAGAAAAATCTCTTACGGTTTCTCTGCCGTATGAAGAATATGACGTTAGAATTGATACGGTAATTACTGAAAAATCAGTCACCAGAAGGAGGGGTAATATTGGAAAATAATAATAACTTTCCTGAAATGCCTCAAAAGCCGAAAGTGCCTTTTGAGGTTCACATTGATGATAAGGATTATATGACGCCTGAGGAGCTTGAAAAAACCCTTCCGTCACCTGTCAGTAAGAAAAAGTTTGAAGTTCATATTGAGGATTATGATGAAGCTCAGCCTGTTTTTAATGAGTTTCAGCCTCAGTACAAGGGCGAAATATATTTTTCAAACCGTAAACCTGTTAAACCCGTTACGCCCGAGGTTTCAGCGCAATTCCAGCCTAACACTCAGGTTGCGGCAAAAACAACGCAAAGCGTAAAAAGCAAAAAGAAGAAAAAGCGCAGAAAGAAACATTCGCTTCTCATTTTCTGTTCGTTTGTTTTTATTCTCACGGCTGCGCTGTCTGTTTACGGAATTATTTGCGTCAATGATATTCTTGCAATCGGCAGGAGCTCTGAAAAGGTTGTTGTTGAAGTACCTCTTGACTGTGACACTGACGATGTTCTTGATATCCTCAAAGACGGCGGACTTATCAAGCAAAAGTTTTTCTGCAAGTTTTATCTTGATTTTATCCAGATTTTTACAGGCTCCAAAGACCCCAAATACAACAGCGGTGTTTATTACCTTGAAAAAAATATGGGTCTTGAAGGAATGCTTAACGATATTAAGTATTCAAACAATAAAAAAGAAACTGTTTGGCTTGTATTCCCTGAAGGCTGGACTTTCAGGCAGATGTTTGAGAGGCTCGATAAGGCCGGTGTCTGCAGCTATGATGAGCTGATGGCAACGCTCAGAAGCACTGAATTTGAATATGACTTTATTCAGGCGATAGATAATCCCAACAAACGTCCGTTTTCGCTTGAAGGTTATCTTTGCCCCGACACGTATGAATTCTTTGTTGACAGCGATGCAAACAGCGTAATCAGAAAGTTTCTCTCTAATTCCGACGTTGTCTGGACTGATGAATATGATGAACGTGCAAAAGAACTCGGATACACGAGGGATGAAATTATAATCATTGCTTCAATAATTCAGTCGGAAGCTGCAAACTCCGATCAGATGGGTATGATATCGCAGATTCTGCATAACAGACTTGATAACCCTTCGGTTTTCCCGAAGCTTGAATGCGACTCAACAGAGGATTACATTCAGAAAAGGCTTTATGAAACAAAGGTTATTAACGAGGGGCAGAAGAATACTTTTATAAATGCTTATGATACCTACAGCATAGCCGGCATTCCTCCCGGACCTATATGCAACCCCGGCGAAGATGCTATTCACGCAGCTCTTTATCCTGACGATAATTACTCTGATTATTATTATTTCCGTCATGACGTAAGAGGAACCATTTATATTGCAAAAACATTTGCTCAACACGAAGATAACGGCAACATTGTTTTGTCTGTTAATGAGCAGTACAGTGCGGGGTAACACTATATGAATAATTTTCTCAAGCCAGAGCTTCTTGCCCCTGCAGGCGATTTTGAAAGGCTCTGCGCCGCAATTGAATACGGAGCCGATGCCGTTTACCTCGGCTCTGACAGATTTGGTATGCGTACTGCGGCAGCAAGCTTCGGCGGCGATGAACTTAAAGCAGCTTGCGATTATGCACATAAAAACGGAGCCAAGGTTTATCTGACCTGTAACACTGTTCCCAGAAACACTGAACTTGATTCTCTGCCTGCCTTTGCCGAATATGCAAAGGCAAGCGGAGTTGACGCTTTTATTGTTACGGATATCGGCGTGCTCGGCATAATCAAAAAATATGCGCCCGACGTTGATATTCATATTTCAACACAAGCAGGTATCACAAACTATGCCGCCGCAAACGCTTTCTATGAAATGGGCGCAAAAAGAATTGTTACTGCACGGGAGATTTCACTTGAAGAAATAGCTGAAATCCGTGCCAAAACTCCGAAAGACCTTGAAATTGAGAGCTTTGTTCACGGCGCAATGTGTGTTTCTTTTTCGGGCAGATGCCTTTTGTCAAACTATATGACAGGCAGGGATTCAAACAGGGGCGACTGCGCCCAGCCCTGCAGATGGCGTTACTCTTTGCTTGAAGAAAAGCGCCCGGGTGAATATTTTCCCGTTGAGCAGGACGAAACAGGTACTTACATAATGAATTCAAGAGATATGTGCCTGATTGAGCACGTTGCAGAGCTTGCACAGGCAGGTATAAGCAGCTTCAAGATTGAAGGCAGGGCAAAATCAGCATATTACACAGCCGTTGCCGTTAATGCTTACAGATGCGCTCTTGACGGCTATGAAAAATCAGGCTTTGATCCGCTTTATAAGCCTGATGAATGGATTGTTGAAGAGGTCAGACGTGCAAGCAACCGCCAGTATTGCACTGGTTTTTATTACTCAACGCCTATGGATGATGCGCAGATCTTTTACAGAGGCGGATACGTTCGTGAGTTTGACGTGGCTGCTATCGCAGAGGATTGGAAAGACGGTGTTCTTTATGCCTCGCAGCGCAACAGATTTTTTGAAGGCGATGAGCTTGAGGTTATGATTAAAGGTGTTGAGCCTGTTAAGGTAACCGTTAAGAATCTTAAGAATGCAGACGGTGAATTAATTGACAATGCACCGCATCCTATGATGAAGCTCAGCTTCGACTGCCCGTTTGAAATACCTGCAGGCTCTTATCTGCGTATGGAGCGAAAGGGCGGTGTTATTCTTTGATAAGTTATATACCTGTTTTTTTACTCTTCATAATTTTGTTTTTTATTTTGCGTGAAGATAAAAAGCAGAATGTAAGAAGAATTATAAAAAACCGAAAGAAAAGAGGCAATTTTGATATGAGTGATATTTTTAACAGGTATATCGGTAAAGACTGTATTGTTTATACTTCAAACAGCAACCTTTCTGCAATTGAATGCAACGTAACAGGTGTTAACGATAATTGGCTCTGCATAAGAACCAGGGACGGTGAAGAAGTTATCAACATTGATTACATTGTCAGAGTAAGAGAACACCCCGTAAATAAAAACGGAAAGAAAAAGTCAGTAGTTTTCTGATAAAAATTTACATTTTTCGGGCATCGGATACATAATCCGATGCTTTTTTCTTTACAATAACTTGTGTCTTGAACTTGACATTGAAACAATATGTGGTATAATTGTATTCGTAAAAATTTGCTTTTCTGGGAGGATTAACCGAATGGCTAAAAAACCCGAATATAATAATGAAAGTATGACCCTGCTTAAGGGTCCCGATAAGGTGCGAAAAAGACCTGCCGTTATCTTCGGCTCAGACGGTCTTGACGGCTGCCAGCACGCCGCTTTTGAAATTATCTCAAACTCCATTGACGAAGCCCGTGAAGGTTTTGGCGATAAAATTATAGTAACACGTTATGCTGACCATTCCATTGAAGTTCAGGATTACGGCAGAGGCTTACCTGTTGACTATAATAATAAAGAAAAACGCTATAACTGGGAGCTTGCATTCTGCGAGATGTATGCCGGCAGCAAGTATGATACCAATAACAACGGCAGCTACGAATATTCTCTCGGTCTTAACGGTCTGGGACTTTGCTCGACGCAGTTTGCTTCGGATTATATGGAAGCAGAGGTGCACACGGGCGGCTATAAATATCTTCTTAACTTCAAAAAAGGCTTTATAGTCGGTGATATGGTTAAGGAAGAATATAACAAGCGTGACACGGGCACAAGAATCAAATGGCTGCCTGACCTTGACGTTTTCACCGATATAGATATTCCGCTTGAATATTTTCAGGATACACTTAAAAAGCAGGCCGTTGTTAACGCAGGCGTTAAGTTTATTCTTAAAAATCAGGTCGGTAAGGGTTTTGAAACCTTTGAATACCTTTATGAAAACGGCATTGAGGATTACGTTAAAGAGTGCGTTGGCGAAAATTCGCTGACTTCCGTTCAGTCCTGGCAGGGTGATGCCGTGGGCCGTGACCGTGAAGACTTGGCTGATTATAAGCTCAAAATGAACATTTCGCTCACGTTTTCAAACAAGGTTCAGCTCAAGGAGTTTTATCATAATTCCAGCTTCCTTGAAAACGGCGGTTCACCCGACAAGGCAACAAGGCTCGGCTTTGTGGCGCAAATCGATTCTTTCTTGAAGCAAAATAACAAGTATCAGAAAAGTGACAGCAAAATCAGCTTCCAGGATATCGAGGACTGCCTTGTGCTTGTTATTTCTTCTTTCTCAACGCAGACTTCATATGCCAACCAGACCAAAAAGGCTATAACAAATAAATTTATTCAGGAAGCGATGACGGAATTCATCAAGCACCAGCTTGAAATTTATTTTATTGAAAATCCGCTTGAAGCTAACAAAATTGCCGATCAGGTGCTCATCAATATGAGAAGCCGTGTGAAGGCGGAAAAAACAAGGCAGGGTATGAAGGAATCGCTGATTCAGAACGTCAGCAACCTTACAAACAGAATTCAGAAATTTGTTGATTGCCGCAGCAAAGACCCTGAGCTTCGTGAGCTTTTCATTGTTGAGGGTGACTCGGCTTTGGGTGCCTGCAAGCAGTCGAGAAACGCTGAATTCCAGGCGATTATTCCTGTCAGAGGTAAGATTCTTAACTGCCTCAAATCCGAATATGACCGTATTTTTAAAAGCGATATCATCACTGATTTAATCAAGGTTATCGGCTGCGGAGTTGAAGTGCCTTCAAAGCATAAATCGGGCAAGGATATGATATCCTTCAACATTGATTTGCTGCGTTGGAATAAAATCATTATCTGTACCGATGCCGACGTTGACGGCTTCCACATCAGAACGCTTATTCTGACAATGATTTACAGGCTTATGCCCACGCTTTTTGACGAGGGCAAAGTTTATATTGCCGAATCGCCGCTTTATGAAATCACTTGCGGCGACGAAACGTGGTTTGCTTATTCTGAAAAAGAAAAAACAGATGCACTTGAACAGATTGGAAACAAAAAATATTCCATTCAGCGTTCCAAAGGTCTTGGTGAAAACGACCCCGATATGATGTCGCTCACCACAATGAACCCCACAACAAGGCGTCTTATCAAAATCGAGCCTTCAATGGCAGAGGCAACTGCCGATAAATTCGACCTGCTGCTCGGCGATAACCTTGCAGGCAGAAAAGATTATATAACAGAAAACGGTCATCTTTATATTGATATGACCGACGTATCTTAAACTGACGGAACGGAGATAAAATTTATGGCAAAGAAAAAGAATAACGATATCACCGCTTCGCTCAGAAAGCTTGATGATAAAACTCATATTATCGGCGCAGGCGAGGTTGTTGCCCAGCCGATTACAGACACTCTTGAGTTTAACTTTATGCCGTACGCAATGAGTGTTATTCTGAGCCGGGCTATCCCTGAAATTGACGGTTTCAAGCCTTCGCACCGTAAGATTCTTTATATGATGTATAAAATGGGTCTGCTCAGCGGTGCAAGAGCAAAATCGGCAAAAATCGTCGGTCAGGTTATGCAGCTTAACCCTCACGGCGACGCTGCCATTTATGATGCAATGGTTCGCCTTTCAAAAGGTTATGAAGCGCTTCTTCACCCCTATGTTGATTCAAAGGGTAACTTCGGCAAGGCTTTTTCAAGAGATATGATGTGGGCGGCTTCACGTTACACAGAAGCAAAGCTTGAAAAAATCTGCGCAGAGCTTTTCTCGGATATTGACAAAGACACCGTTGATATGGTTGATAACTTTGACAACACAATGAAAGAGCCTGCTCTGCTTCCCGTAACATTCCCGAGCGTTCTTGTTAACGCAAACACCGGTATTGCCGCAGGTATGGCAAGCTCAATCTGCTCTTTCAACCTTGAAGAAGTGTGCAAAACCACAATCGAGCTTCTCAAAAGTCCCAAGCACGAAGTTGCCGACACGCTCCTTGCTCCGGATTTTGCCGGCGGCGGACTGCTTGTTTATAACAGAGAGCAGATAGAAGAAATCTATCGCACGGGCAGGGGAGGCTTCAAGGTCAGGGCGAGATATAACTATGACAAGGCCAATAACTGCATTGAAATAACAGAAATTCCGCCCACTGCAACTTCTGAAGCGATTATTGACAAAATAATTGAAAAGGTTAAGCTCGGTTCAATCAAAGAAATCAACGATATCCGTGATGAAACTGACCTGAACGGTCTTAAAATCACCATTGACATCAAAAAAGGAACGGACCCCGATAAACTGATGACCAAGCTTTATGCTTCAACTCCGCTTCAGGATACCTTCTCCTGCAACTTTAACGTTCTGATTAACGGCACGCCCAGAGTGCTCGGTGTTAAAGAGCTTCTTAACGAGTGGATTGAATTCAGAAGCAGCTGCGTCAGACGAAGAACCGCTTTTGATTTAAAAAGAGCAAAAGACAGGCTTCATCTGCTCAGAGGTCTTGAAAAGATTTTGCTTGATATTGATAAGGCAATCAAGATTATCCGCAACACTGAGGAAGAGAGCGAGGTTGTTCCCAACCTTATGATCGGGTTCAGAATTGATAAAATTCAGGCGGAATACGTTGCTGAAATCAAGCTTCGCCATCTTAACAGAGAATATATTGTCAAGCGCCTTCAGGATATCGAAAAGCTTGAAGCTGCTATCAAGGACCTTGAAGATATTCTTTCGAACCCCAAGCGCATTAAGCAGATTATCATTTATGAGCTCAAAGAGGTCATAAAGAAATACGCAAAACCCAGAAAAACAGAAATCGTTTATTCAACCGAAATCGTTGAAACAACTGTTGAGGAAGAAATACCCGATTATCCCGTTCACCTGTTCTTTACCAAAGAGGGTTATTTCAAGAAAATTACTCCGCTTTCGCTGCGTATGAGTGCTGCGCACAAGCTCAAAGAGGGCGACGAAATTGTGCAGACATTTGAAACAACCAATGCCAAAGAGCTTTTGTTCTTCACCAACAAGCAGCAGGTTTATAAAACAAACGCTGCATTCTTTGAAGATACCAAAGCAAGCGTTTTGGGTGATTTTGTTGCTGCAAAGCTTGAAATGGATGAGGGCGAAGCACCTGTTTATATGGCTGTAACGAGCGATTACGCAGGCTATATGCTGTTTTTCTTTGAAAACGGCAAGGTTGCAAAGGTTGATATGAACGCATATCAGACTGTTACAAAGCGCAAGAAGCTTATCAAAGCATATTCGGATAAATCTGAGCTTGCCGATATCGCTCATATTACTGCAGATACAGAGTTTGTAGTTACTTCATCGGCAGGCAGGCATCTGCTTATCAACACGGCTGTTATTCTGCCCAAAACAACCAAAGACACTATCGGCGTCGGTGTTATGACTCTTAAAAAAGGTCAGCGTGTTATTAAAGCAAGGCTTTACCGTGAGGGCGAATTTGCAAAGCCGCACAGATATAAAGCAAAGAATCTGCCTGCAGCCGGAGCGCTTCTCAGCGCAGAAGACGAAGCTGAGCAGATAACTCTGTTTGAGCAATAAACCGCGAACCGCCCGAAGCACAAGACTCCGAGCGGCTCAAAGCAGAAATAAAACCAGCAAACGCCGTTGGTTTTTGTCTGCAAAACTATGATTTGCGTTATTTTCATTAAAATTCATTGTATTTTTTGGAAATAAATTAAAAAAACATCTTGCATTTATATTTATTGTGTGTTAAAATCCTTTAGTAAAATATTAATTGGAGGTCAGTTTAATGAGTTGGTATGAATATGCTTTAGGCATTTCTCTTATCGTTACATCAATTGCCATTATTGCTATCGTTCTTCTTCAGGAAGGTCGTTCAGCAGGTCTTTCAGGCGCAATTGCTGGCGGTGCCGAAACATTCCTTGGCAAAAACAAGAGCAAAACAATTGAGCAGAAGCTTGTTAAAATCACAAAGATCATTGCTGTTTTCTTCTTTGTTCTTTCGCTCGGCGCAAACCTTCTTTTCCTGTTTTTAAAATAATCAAACCGAACCGCTCAAAACGAGCGGTTCTTTTTCTTTTATATATCAAATTTTTGACGCAGACGCTCGATAATCTTTTTTTCAATTCTGCTTACGTATGAGCGCGAAATATTAAGCCTTTTCGCAACCTGGTTCTGCGTGAGGGGGATTGTATTATACAGACCGTAGCGCAATATGATTATTGTTTTTTCTCTTTCGTCTTTGATTTCTTCAACAAATTGGTACAGCTTTTCTGTTTTGATTTTCAAGTCAATATCGTCGGCGATATCGTCATCACGGCTGATAATGTCAATCAGTGTCAGCGGATTACCTTCGCTGTCAATATCTATCGGTTCGTTGATGGACATTTCCTGGGAGTTTTTCTTTTTGGTTCTGAAATACATCAGAATTTCGTTTTCAATGCAACGTGAAGCAAACGTTGCAAGCTTGATTCCCTTGCTGCTGTCAAACGAATTAATTGCTTTAATAAGACCGATTGTGCCAATGGAAATCAAGTCATCCTGCTCCTCGTTTTCTGAATAATACTTTTTAACAATGTGTGCCACAAGGCGCAGATTATGTTCAACAAGCTTGTTTTTTGCTTTCACGCTTCCGTTTTTGAATTCGTTAAGCAGCTGCTGCTCTTCCTTTGCGCTCAGAGCAGGCGGAAATGAATTGCCGTTTTTTATGTGCAGCGCAAAGAATAACAGTCCTTTTGAAATCAACGTAGCCAGTAATGTGAGCAATTAAACACCTCATATCGAAAATATTTGCTAAATTTATATGTGTTTGATGAATATTTAATGATGTTTAGGCGATATATTCAAATAAAATCTTGCATTATTTTGTAAATGGTTATATAATGTAATAAATATATGTGGAGGTTCGGTTATGAGCAAAATTAAACTTGGCGCTCAGCTTTATACGCTGCGTGATTATATTAAAACTTACGAAGACTGCGAAGAAACTTTTAAATATCTCAACGGTATCGGTATCAACGTTATTCAGATTTCGGGTATCGGCCCGATTCCTGCTGATAAGGTTGCGTTTCTTTGCGAAAAATATAATATGGACGTTTGCGTAACACACACCTCGTTTGACAGAATGCGTACGGACCTTGATACGGTTATGAAGGAGCATAAAATGCTGGGCTGCGACACTCTCGGTATCGGAGGTATGCCCGATGAATTCCGCAAAGATGCCGAAAGCCTCAAAGAATTCATTAAAATCACAAGCGAAATCGGCAAAAGAATGCACGATAACGGCTTGCAGTTTGCTTATCATAACCACGCTTTTGAGTTTGCAAAGCTTGATAACGGCAAAAGAATCTTTGACGTTTTAATTGAAGATACAAAGCCTGAAGAATTCAGCTTTATCGGTGACACTTATTGGTTCCAGTTTGGCGGCGTTAACCCTGCTGAATATATTGAAAAAATTGCCGGCAGGATGAAGGTGTGCCACTTTAAAGATTACGGCATCACAAACCACACACCTAAATTCGTTGAAATCGGCACAGGCAATCTCAACCTTGACGTTATTTATAACACCTGCAAAAAGAGCGGCGTTGAATATATTGTTATTGAGCAGGATGTTTGTGAAATTGACCCCAGAGAATCAATGGCTATAAGCTACCGCAACCTTGTTGAAATAGCTAAAAGGAATGAGAATTAAATGAAGCATAAGCCTTTAAAGCTTGCAGTGCTTACGGATACGCATTATTATTCGCTTGAAAGCGGTTCAAGCGGCACTGCTTATGAAAGAGCCAGAGCGAAAAGCCAGAAGCTTCTTGCGGAAAGCGGCGAGGTTCTTGAATCGGCGTTCAATCAGATTGTGGATGAAAAAGAGAGTGATATTCTGCTTGTCAGCGGTGATATCACTGCCGACGGAGAGCTGACTGCACACAAAGAAGTTATTGAAATGTTCCGCAATTTAAAAAGCAGAGGGCTCAGAGTTTATATTATAACCGCAACTCACGATTTCAGAGATTCCGGCGAAACCAACGCCTATGACGGCGACGAAACAGTAAAAACTGCTACGGCAACCCGTGATATGCTCTTTGATATGTACCGTGAGTTTGGTCCTGATGAAGCAATAGCCGTTCACCGTGACAGTATGTCGTATGTTGTTCAGCTTGCAGACGGATACAGGCTTTTTGCGCTGAATGATGACAGAAACTTAAGCGGTAAAAGCGGTTTTTCTGACGAGTGCTTTGAATGGATTACGGCACAGGCAGAAAAAGCACGCCGTGACGGCCAGTTCATCATCGCAATGACCCATCATCCGCTGATTGCGCCTTCACCGATGTATGAGCTGATAGGCAAAGGCGATATGCTCGGCGACTATGAGCGGCGGCTTTATCAGCTTGCCGACCTCGGCATTCAGTTTATCATCACGGGCCACACACATATTCACAATATTTCTTCCGCACAGAGTGACAGAGGCAACGTTATTTATGATATCTGCACAGGTACTCCCATCGGTTACCCGGGCGTTATCCGTTACCTTGATATCAGACCGGACGATAACATTGTGAAGGCTTCAACAACCTATGTCAGAGAGCCTGAAAGCTACAAAGAAAAAGGTATCAGCCTTAAAGATGTTTTTGAAAATCAGCTTATCGGCACAATAAGAGGTATGATTGAAACTGCCGGCAAGGATATTGATAAGCTTGCCGATATGGCACCGTCAATCAGCATAAAACCAAAAGTTATTTATAAATACGGCTGGTTGATAAAACCTGTTTTTAAATTTATAAATTCTTTGAAAGTCGGTACTGTTGCAAAGTGGACCCAAAAAGAAACCGGCTTAAAAAAGGCGGACTATGCAGATGTTAAAGACAAAAAGGTTATTGACATTATAACCGAGATTGCTCTTAATCTGTTTGGCGGTGTCAGCAAATATCCGCCGGAAACTCCGATATATAAAATAACAATAGGATTTCTGAATATAATTGACAGCGTACTAAAAACAATACGTATTGATTTAAAGAAGATTCTCAAGGTTGTGCCTGATGCGGCGTCGCTTGTTGAGCCTCTTCTCTATAATATCGGTTTTGATTCATATAATTGCGAGCTTCCCGTTTATCCTTACGTTACAGAAGGGGAGAGCGGCAAAAGAATTGAAGCTCCCGAAAAGATTCAGACAGTCAGAAAAAGCAAAAAGGGACCTGCAATTGTAATTATATCGGCTCTCGTTTTACTGCTGTTTTTACCAATCTGGTTGCTTATAATTCTTTTTGCATTTCTTAAAAATCAAATTAAATACGGCAAAAAACTCAAATAAAAATAAAGGTAGATGTTATGTTAAAAACCTCGCTTGAAATCTGCTCACAGGGCTATAACATTGAGCAGACGGACTATTATATCGCAAATCTTGAAAGCAGATTAAGTTTTGCTGAAAACGCTTATTTTGACGCTGTTAAGCGCATCAAAGTTCTTGAAGCTCAAAATGAAGCTCTCATCAAAGCTCTTAATGAAAACCTTGCATTGATTGGCAACAAACTCGGCGTTGATTTATTTGATGAAACTCCGGCAGAGGATGAAGCGGAAAATGCACAAACAATCACTGCTGATGAAATAACGCAGGAAAATGTGCTTGCTGCAGTTGATGAGGTTCTCAATGATAACGATAATCAGTTTGCAAGCCTTAAGTCGCAGATTGACGAGTTGAAATCTTTTTTTGAGAATAACTGATTTTTTACATTCACATAATAAACTGTTAAACAATTTATTATATAAGTAAATTATGGAATGATAAGGAGGTTGAAATTATGCCTGATCCTTCTAACCGTAACAACGGCGTTCAGCCGGTCAAAAAAGCCAACACGGCATCTTTCGGCAAATATGTCAAGAAAGGCGCAAAAGTAACGCTGCTAACATTTCTTGCTTTTATGTGCATTATTTTAATGACCGTGTTTGTTATTGCTTCATACGTTCTGTTTAACGCTATTTCTATGGTTAACGGAGATTTGCTTATTAACCTTGATGAATATAAGCTGGAGCAAAATCAGACTTCATTCATTTATGCATATGATGAGGAAGGCGAAATCGTTGAGCTTGCAAGGCTTCATGGCGAAGAAAACCGCATCTGGGTTGACCTTGACGATATTTCTCCGCATATGGAGAAAGCTTTTGTTGCTCTTGAAGACACACGTTTCCGCACTCACCACGGCGTTGACTGGAAAAGAACAGTCGGCGTTATTGTCAAGCCTTCCAACATCGGTCAGGGCGGCTCAACAATCACTCAGCAGTTAATCAAAAACCTTACAAACGAAAATTCAGTTACCATTGTAAGAAAATATAATGAAATCATTCACGCCCTTAACCTTGAAAAGCATTATTCAAAGGATGAAATTATTGAGGCTTACCTTAATACTCTTTATCTCGGCAGCGGATGCTACGGCGTTAAAACTGCAAGTGAAAAATATTTTGGCAAAGATGTTTCGGAGCTGAATGCCGCTGAATGCGCCGCCATTGCTTCAATCACACAGAAGCCGACTAAGAATAACCCGCTTCTTTACCCCGAAAACAACCGTGACCGTATGCTTTACTGCCTCAAGCAGATGCATAAAAACGGAGCTTTGACAGACGAGGAATACAAAGAAGCCTGCGAATATGAAATTATCTTCACGAACAGTGAAAACTACGTTGCAAAGGACGACAAGCCTGTTGATGAAGAAGAACAGAAAATCAACAATTTTTATGTTGACTACGTTATTCAGTGTGTTCGTGATGACCTTATGAAAAAGGATAACATCACAAGGCAGCAGGCGATTGACGAGATTTATTACGGCGGACTTAAGATTTATGCGGCAGTAGACCTTAAGGTTCAGGAGGAACTTGAGGATGTTTACGTTAACAGAATCAACTTCCCCGACCTTGAGAGTGATAAAGATGGTACACCTGTTCAGTCTGCAATGACAATTATGGACTATGAAGGCAGAGTTGTTGCAATAGTCGGCCAGGCGGGCGTTAAAACAGAAAACAGAGGTCTTAACAGAGCTGCAAATTCATACCGCCAGCCGGGTTCAACAATTAAGCCGATTTCTTGCTATGCGCCTGCAATCGACCTTGACCTGCTGCATTATTCAACACCTGTTCTTGATAAAGCAATTGCGATCAACGGCAAGCTCTGGCCTCAGAACGTTAACGGTACAAAGGGTTCGGGCAAAAACGTGTCTGTAAGATATGCGATCCAGCAGTCACACAACACGGTTCCTGCAAGAGTAATCAAATATGACCTCACTCCCGAAACTTCGTTTGCTTATCTTCAGGACAGATTCCACCTTTCAAACCTTAATAAAAAAGAGGACGTTCAGCTTGCTCCGCTTGCTACCGGTGCTCTTTATGAAGGCGCAACAACTGTTGAAATGGCTGCTGCATATGCAACCTTCGGTAACGGCGGCAAATATTATTACCCCTATTCCTATTATAAAGTAACAAACAGCAAAGGTAATAAGATAATTCTTTCAAACGAGCAGCCGGCTCATCATCAGGCAATTTCCGAAGAAACGTCTGATATTATGTGTGAGCTTCTGCAGACGGTTGATACAAGTTATTACGGCAAAGGTTCCAACGTTCGTGAATTCCAGATTATGGCGAAAACAGGTACAACTTCAAACAATATGGACCGCTGGTTCTGCGCTGGCACTCCTCATTATGTTTCTGCGGTCTGGGTTGGTTTTGACATTCCTGAAACGCTTGACGTTGATGTTAACCCGTGCGGTAAGATTTTTATTACGGTGTTTGACAGAATTCACGAGGATTTGCCCGAAAAAGAATTTCCGAAGAGCAGCGGTACTGTCAAAAAGACGTATTGCACATCAAGCGGCAATATTGCAGGCTCAAACTGCGGCTCTACGAGTACAGGCTGGTATAAAATTGATAAAGTTCCGCCAACCTGTTCAAGCTGTTCCTCGGCGGTTGTTGAAAAACCCGGTGACAGCAGCGGTGATTCCGGCGGTGACGTTGTTGAAGAAATCATCGGCGGCATTGTGAATGAAATAATTCAATAAATTCAGGCGGAGTTTGTTTTATCGCAAACTCCGCTGTTTATAAAGGTGAACCGTATGGTTATTATGGCAATTGATTACGGCGACGTCAGAACGGGTGTTGCCGTTTGTGATAAATTTGAAATGCTCGCTTCGCCCGTATGCGTTATAACGCAAAGAAAATCAGAGCTGCTTCTTGACGAAATTGCCAAGCTTGCAGAGCAATATAAACCCGAGCTTTTTGTGGTTGGTCTGCCCAAGAATATGGATTCTTCAATTGGCGAGAGAGCGGTTAAATGCACTGAATTTGCGCAGAAATTATCTGACCTGACCGGTATCGAGCACGTTATGCGTGACGAACGGCTGACAACGGTTACTGCGCACAATGCGCTCAACGTTACAAACACAAGAGGCAAAAAGAGAAAAGCCGTTGTTGACCAGGTGGCGGCTGTTGTTATTCTGCAGGATTTCATTGATTACCGAAGAATCAATTCTGTGAAATAAAGTCAGGCAAAGCTTCATATATTTTTACAAAAAAGATTATGGGGCTGATTGATTGAAAATTATTGTTTCACCAAAAATCAAAGCGCAGACTATACTTGCTTTTTCTTTAGTGCTTATATTTTCCCTTCTTGCGAGCGGTGTTATTTATGTGTGGCAAAAAGAATCCGCAGTTACGGCTTCGCTGAATGATAAGAATTTCACCGTTGTTATTGATGCGGGTCACGGGGGAATTGACGGCGGCACGCAATCATCAGACGGAACACTTGAGAAGGATATCAATTTAAAAATAGCGCTGATGCTGCGAGATATACTTAATTCATTCGGCATTCAGACTGTTATGACAAGAGAAACTGACACCTCAATCCACAGCGACGGCGTTACCGGAATAAAAAATCAGAAAATATCAGATATTCATAACAGGCTTGAGATAGCAGAATCAACACCCGATGCAATTCTGGTGAGCATACATCAGAATTATTTTACTCAAGAAAAATACAGCGGTTCCCAGGTTTTTTATTCCGGCAACAACCCGGAATCTGAAAAACTTGCTCTTGCTGTAAGAAGTTCATTGATTTTAAATCATCAAAAGGATAACACCAGAGAAATCAAGAAAAGCGGCAAAGAAATATATATTTTGAGCAACGCAAGTGTGCCTGCAATTATGCTTGAATGCGGATTTCTTTCTAACGAACGTGAGGCAAAGCTGCTTCAGAGTGAGGAATATCAGCGGCAGATTGCTTTCTTTGCAGCTCTCGGTATAATGGATTATATTAACTCAACGGAGTGAAATAAATGGCAGGAAAAACAAAATCAATTTATATCTGCACCGAATGCGGCTATGAAAGCGCAAAATGGTATGGCTGCTGCCCCGGCTGCGGAGAATGGAACTGTATGGAAGAAGATATCAGAACTCCCACACAGCAGAAAGCTTCAAAAGCACCTGTAAAATCAGTTTTTGCCCAAACAATAAACGAAATCAGCGCCGAAGATGAAATCCGCTTTAAAACAGGTATGTCGGAGCTTGACCGAGTTCTTGGCGGCGGAATTGTTAAAGGCTCGCTCGTTCTTCTCAGCGGCGACCCCGGTATCGGCAAATCAACAATTCTGCTTCAGATTTGCGAACATCTGGGCAAGAAACTGCGTGTTTTATATGTAACAGGCGAAGAATCGGCAAGGCAGATTAAGCTGCGTGCAAAGCGTCTGGGCGTTACGACGGATAACCTGTTTATAATGTGCCAGACTGACGTGCAGAGCATTGTTGAATATATAAAAACAGACAAACCTGACCTGATTATTGTTGACTCAATTCAGACGATGAGCGTTTCGGAAATTTCATCATCACCCGGCAGCGTAACTCAAGTCAGAGAATCAACAAATATGTATATGCACTGCGCCAAAGACCTCGGAATACCGACAATTATAGTCGGCCACGTCAACAAAGACGGCAATATTGCAGGCCCGAAAGTGCTTGAGCATATTGTTGACTGTGTTCTTTATTTTGAGGGTGAAAGGCATCTTTCTTACAGAATTTTGCGTGCCGTTAAAAACAGATACGGCTCAACAAATGAAATCGGCGTTTTTGAAATGCTTGACAAAGGTCTTGTTGAAGTGCCAAATCCTTCGCTTATGCTTATTTCGGGCAAACCCAAGAACACCGCAGGTACCTGCATTGCCTGCGTTATGGAAGGCAGCAGACCCATTCTTGCAGAGGTTCAGGCACTTGTGGTTGCTTCAAATTACGGTAATGCTCGCCGTATGGCAAACGGGTTTGACTATAACAGAATGTCGATGCTGCTTGCTGTGCTTGAAAAACGAGCAGGTTATTTTATGAACAACTGCGACGCTTACGTTAATATAGTTGGCGGTTTACGCCTTGATGAGCCTGCAACAGACCTTTCGGTTGCTTTGGCTATGATATCAAGCTTTAAGGACACACCTATCAGAGATGATACGCTTGTTATAGGCGAAATCGGTCTTGGAGGCGAGCTTCGCTCAGTTTCTAATTGCGAACAAAGAATTAAAGAGGCTGAAAGGCTTGGATTTAAACGCTGCATAATTCCCAGACATAACCTTAAAACACTTTCGGACGGATTCAAGGGTGATATTGAAATTGTTGGAGCAACAAATGTTAACGGAGCATACGAAGCGGCAATCTGACAGGGGATTTGTTAAAAATGCGAACCTGCCGGCAGGGGAGGTTGCAACGGTTGCAATCTCCGCTGATGCTGAAACGGCAATAAAAAAGCTGAATTTGCTCGGCATTGAAACCATACTTATAAGTAAAAATCCTTTGTTGCCGCAACCTGTGGCTTCACACGCTGATTTGCAGCTGCTTCATCTTAAGGAAAACAGGTTTCTGATTTCAGACGAACATTTGTTTACAGGGGAGTTGCAGAAAAAATCAGAATCAAGACTCATCGGCGCAAGGCTTGGCAACAAATATCCTGATGACGTCTTGCTAAACTGCAAGATAGTCGGTAACTATATAATAATGAATAAACGCACGATAGCCCTTGAAGTCCTTGATTTTGCAGCCAATGAAGGTCTTAACGTTATTAACGTCAATCAAGGATATTCCGGCTGTTCAATCTGTGTTATAAATGAATCTGCTATAATTACTGATGATGAATCCGTCTTTGCAGCCACTCAGAATTTTCTGAACGATGTGTTGTTAATTTCAAAAGGCTCCATTCGATTGAACGGATATAATTACGGGTTCATCGGCGGCTGCTGCGGTAAAATAAGCAACAATAAGTTGGCTGTTAACGGCAGAATAGAATCACACAATGATTATAAGCTTATAATTGATTTCTGTGCGAAGCATAACATTGAAATAGTTGAACTGACAGATGAGCAAATAACTGATATCGGCGGCATTATTCCTATTTGCGAAAAGCTTTGATATACTTATAAATTATATAATGTTACATTTGCAAAAATTTAATACAATCTCTCCCCTATACTATACAAAACATTTATTTTGTATAGTTGTTGACATTGATTTTAAGGTATGTTATAATTTTAACATACCTTTTATTATTTGGATGTGATTTGATGAGAGCTGAAGAAATTGCCACTCTCCCGATGACGGTTGTCAGATATCTTGAATACCTGACGGGCATCAAGGGCAAGTCAGAGCTGACGGTGCTTGAGTACGCTTCTGATTTAAGGCTGTTTTTAAGATTTATAAAACGTTCACGCAAGCTGGTTGCGCAAGACGTTGCATTTGAGGATATCGGCGTTTCGGATTTGACCGATGATATAATTTTTAACATAAATCTCAACGATGCTTATGCGTTCCTCGCCTATTGCAGAACGGAAAGAAAAAACAACAGTAACGCAAGAGCCAGAAAAGCCGTTGCAATCAAGAGGTTTTATAAATACCTTGAAACAAACGGGTTTATTGAGAAGAGCCCTGTTATGCATCTTGAATCACCGCAGACCAAAAGAGCTTTGCCCAAATATCTGTCACTTGAACAAAGCGTTTCGTTGCTGCAAAGTGTTGACGGCAAATATAAAGAGCGTGATTATTGCATCCTTACTCTTTTTCTTAACTGCGGACTTCGTTTGTCTGAGCTTTGCGGTATTAATCTTTCTGACATTAATTATGATGATAAAACACTGCGAGTGCTCGGAAAAGGTAATAAAGAAAGAACGGTTTATCTTAACAATTCCTGTATGGCTGCGATTGAAGCGTATATGCGTGTTCGCCCTGCTGACGGACTGAAAGACAGAGATGCAATGTTTATCAGCAGCAAGAAAAACAGAATCAGCCGCCAGGGTGTTCAGAAGCTTGTTGAAGGATGCCTTGAACGAAGCGGACTTTCAGGTATGGGTTTTTCAACTCATAAACTGCGCCACACTGCCGCAACGCTTATGTATCAATACGGTGACGTTGACCCCTTGCAGCTCAAAGAAATTTTGGGGCACGAAAACCTTTCAACAACTGAAATTTATACCCACGTTTATAATGAGCAGTTAAAACAGGCTGTTGACTCAAATCCGCTTAACAATTTAGCCAAGATTAAAAAATCTGCTGAATAACGTTGCACCGGCTGCATCTGCAAGCGCACCTGACGCTGAAATTGCTGTGAAAATCAGTATTCTTACCAAAAAATAGCGAGTTTCGTTTTTCTCAAATTGTCCTCTGCCGAGAATTGATTTGGAATAGACATTTTTGCTGTATTCGCAGCATTCGTTGAAAACCAGAAGAAGCATTGCCACGCTGAGAATTGCTCCGGGATAAATCATCAGAATGCAGTAGCCCAGACCTGTGAATCTGTAAGCAGTGTAAAGATATCCGCCAACGGCTCCTACGGCAAGACCTCTTGCAAACGGCAGCATTAAAATGAACGGATAGCCGATAATTGAAAATGAAAAGAGCACTGCAGAAAGCACAAAAATAACGTTTGTCATCATTGAACTCAAAAAAATCTGCACTCCCCCCTGCTCTGATCTTTGCAGCGCAAACGAGCTGACAATGCTCTGAATTTGCGCTATGAGCTGGCTGTCTTTTCGCAGCGAAATTGCGCCGACGGTTATTCCGCCTGCAAAAAGCAGAAGGAGCACAAAGACTCTTGAATTTTCAAGCATTTCTTTTATAATCTTGCCGTCATAAACCTTATATTTATATTCAGACTTGCCCATTTTTTACCTCCGTTTTTAACATTGGTAATATATATGAGCAAGTCCATTTATTTATGATATATCTGAACCGATAAAAATGGCTTGCAATGGATAAAACCAAAGCAAGCCAAACGTTATTTCTTTTCAATTTTTGCGTAGTTAGCCATAATCTTTTTTGTTCCTGCTGCCGTGAACGCAATTTCAAGCAAGGTGTCATTACCCATAGCTTTAGCGCTGAGCACAATACCTTCACCGTAAGCCTTGTGAATTACCGTATCACCGACGTTAAATACGGTTTCGTTCTTAACAGGCGGTTTGAATGCGTTGGGAGAAGCAGAAAAACCTCTTGAAGGCTGCTGAGCTCTCGGCTGTGAAGGAATGCCGAAAGACTGCGAACGCTGAATTGCTTCACCCGTTTTTTCAAGCAACTCATCGGGTATTTCATTGATGAAGCGTGAAGGCGGATTAAACTTGGTCTGACCAAAGAGAATGCGTGTTCTTGCCCTCGTAACGTAAAGCTGTTTTTTAGCTCTTGTTATGCCGACGTAAGCAAGCCTGCGCTCTTCTTCAATTTCATCGTCGCCGCCCATTGATGACATCTGCGACGGGAAAATGGTTTCTTCCATACCTGCAAGGAAAACAACAGGGAATTCAAGACCTTTTGCAGAGTGAACGGTCATCATAACAACGGTGTCAGTGTCTGCATTGTAGTTATCAATATCCGTCATCAACGCAACTTCCTGCAAGAAATCATTAAGAGTTGCGGCATCGTTATCTCTTGAGAAACGCAGAAGGTTGTTTGAAAGCTCGTCAAGGTTCTGAACTCTGTCCTCATAAGTTTCTTTGTCAAGAGCAAGATATTGGATATAACCCGTGTCAGCCATAACCTTTTTGAAGAGCTCCGAAAGCTCAAGGCTGTCCTGCGCATCGGCAAAGCCTTCAATCATTGCGGCAAACTCAAGCATCTTCTTTGAGCAGCGGCTCAATTTGGGGAATTGGTCGGCTGTTTTGACGACTTCAAACAGGCTGATACCAAGCCCGTCGGCAATTTCCTGCGCAGCGGCAACGGAAGTGTCGCCTATTCCCCTTTTGGGTTCGTTGATGATTCTTTGAAGTCTGACGCTGTCGTTCGGGTTTGCAATAATGCTCAGATATGCAAGGGCATCCTTGATTTCCTTGCGGTCATAGAATTTATGGCCGCCGATAATGCGGTAAGGTATACCCATTCTTACGAATGACTGTTCCACAAGGTTTGACTGGGAGTTCATTCTGTAAAGAATGGCAAAATCGCTGTATTTTTTGCCGCTTCTGATGCCGTCAAGCACCTTGTCGGCTATAAAAAAGCCTTCGTCACGGTCAGATTCGGCTGTGTGATATTCAATCAAATCTCCTTTGCCGTTATCTGTCCAGAGATTTTTGCCTTTTCTGTTCTGATTGTTTGAAATAACTTTGTTTGCGGCGTCAAGAATATTCTGTGTCGAACGGTAATTCTGCTCAAGGCGGATAACTTTTGCATTTGAATATTCGTGCTCAAAGCTTAAAATGTTTTCTATCGTTGCGCCTCTGAATTTATAAATACTCTGGTCATCATCGCCAACAACGCAGATATTGCCCCAACCGCCTGCAAGAAGCGACGTGAGAAGATACTGAGCATGGTTGGTATCCTGATATTCATCAACCATTATGTATTTGAAGCGGCGCTGATAAAACTCAAGCACCTCGGGGTTATTCTGCAAAAGACGAACGGTGTTGACTATGATATCATCAAAGTCCATTGCATCGCCGTTTTTAAGGCGTTGCTGGTAAGCTTCATAAACCGAGCCGATGTTTCGCTTTCGCAAATCCATATAGTTTTCTTTTATATATTCTGCAGGCGAAATCATCATATCTTTAGCTCTGCTGATTTCAGAAAGCACACCTTTGGGAGTGATGATTTTATCACTGAAGCCAAGCTGTTTAAGGCAGTCTTTGATAACCCTTTTGCTGTCATCGGTGTCATAGATAGTGAAATTTGAAGAAAAGCCGATATATTCGGCATTACGCCTTAAAATGCGGACACAAGCAGAGTGGAAAGTGCTTGCCCAGATATCAAGCGCATCTGCGCCGAGCATACGCTCAAGCCGTTCTTTAAGCTCACCTGCCGCTTTATTTGTGAAAGTGATGGCAAGAATTTCCCAGGGCTTTGCGGCATCAACTTTAAGAAGATGCTCAATATCAAAAACATCCTGCACAACGCCGTCAGCAACAGCACGCATAAGAGCCATTTCACTGTCAGTCGGCTCATAACGGCAATAATCGCTGTAATAAGCCTTGCCGTATTTGATTATATTGGCTATGCGGTTAACAAGAACGGTTGTTTTGCCGCTGCCTGCTCCTGCAAGCACCAAAAGCGGTCCCTCCGTGGAGAGGACCGCCTTTTTTTGCATATCGTTAAGTGAATTGAAATCCTTCGCAATAATTCGTCTGCGAAGCTCAAGAAATTCGGTTGAAACCATTATTTACCTCAGATTGAAATTTCGTGAGCAACCTTATAGAGGTTGTCATCAACAGCTTTCTTCATACAGAGTGCTTCATAGATATCATAATCAGCAATTTTATCATCCTTGAGAACGATAACTCTGTTGCTTTCGCCTGCGATAAGCTTCTGAACAGCGTAGTAACCCATCTGGCTTGCAACAACTCTGTCCTTAACTGTGGGTGAACCGCCACGCTGAACGTGACCGAGAACAATTGCTCTGGACTCAACGCCGCACTCCTGCTCAATCTTTCTTGCAAGAGCTTCAACGCCGCCGATACCTTCAGCAACCATAACGATGAAATGCTTTTTATCTGTTTTCTGTGTTCTCTTGATTCTTTCAATAACGTGCTTTTCAATATCACAGCTGATTTCGGGAATTACGATGGCTGTTGCACCGACTGCAATGCCTGCGTTGAGGGTGAGGTCACCGCATCTGTTACCCATAACTTCAACAACGATGCAGCGGCTGTGAGATTCAACTGTATCTCTGACTCTGTCAACCATCTGCATAATTGTGTTAAGGCAGGTGTCATAACCGATTGTGTAATCAGTGCTTACGATATCGTTATCAATTGTGCCGGGGATAGCGATGCAGGGAACGCCTCTGAGAGAAAGGTCTCTTGCGCCTCTGAATGAGCCGTCGCCGCCGATAACAACGATGCCTTCAATGCCGTACTTCTTGCAGGTTGCAATAGCCTTCTGCATACCGGCTTCTTCTTTGAAATCAAGGCATCTAGCAGAATGGAGCATTGTGCCGCCTCTGTGGATAATATCTGAAACGCTTCTGATATTGAGCTCACGGATATCCTCCTCAATAAGGCCTGCATAGCCTCTGTTGATGCCGTAAACTTTTATTCCGTTTTCACACGCAGTTCTTACAACGGCACGGATAGCCGCATTCATACCGGGGGCGTCGCCGCCGCTTGTTAAAACACCAATAGTTTTCATTAATTTACTCTCCTTAAAATTGTTCACGAAATATAATACACTTTTTGTTACATAAAGTCAATTATTATGACTGATTTTGACAAAAATATTACTGATTAAAAATAACGTTATTTTCGCCGAGGATTTTACGCAGTTCACGCAAAAGAACATCATTCACATCAATATTCTGCCCAATAGGATTTTTTATATATTCTTTTTTGTCTGCATAATAAAAATAAAGCGGAACGCTGCCGTCAAAAATATCAAGAAGCTTTCTGCAGCATTCGATTTGGGGTGAAGCGGCGTTATCAAAGCGCAGAAACAAGCCTTTAGCTTTTTTACCGCTTTGTTTTGGCTCTTTCTGCTCATTTTGCGGCACTGAATCGTGAATATCGTTCAAATCAGGGCATTTTTCAACCGATTCGCAAACGATTTTTGTATCCTCATCTTCACGCATACTCACTCTGCCGCGAAGCAGAATGATATTTCCTTCATAAAACATTGAAGGCTTTTCCATAAGCGTTTTAGGGAAAACGATAACCTCAATTGCACCTGAATTATCTTCAAAATCAAGAAACGCCATTGTTGAATCATTCTTTGTGAGTTTCTTTTTGGCTGCAGCAACAAGGCCGAGGATAACAACACGGTCATTATCTTTATAAACTTCTCCGCTTAGAATATCGCCTATTCGTGCACAGTGCAGTTTTTGCGAAACGGGCAGATAATCAGCCATCGGATGACCTGAAAGATACATTCCTGCCACATCTTTTTCGTATTTAAGAAGCATTTCCTTAGGGAATTCCTCTGCATCAGGATAGACAAAGGGGGCGGAAACACTTTCTTGCTCATAATCAAAACCACCTGTTAAATCACCAAAACCGAGCTGACCGTCAACGTTGCGTCGGCGTTCGTTTTCAAGCTCGTCGATTATATCGTCAATAACAAGCGTTATCTGCTTTCTGTTTGCGCCAAGGCCGTCAAATGCACCGCATCTGATAAGGCTCTCAATGGCTCTGCGGTTAAAATCCTTGCCGTGCATTCGTTTGCAGAAATCATAAAAATCTTTGAATTTACCGTTTGTTTCTCTTTCTTCAACAAGGCGGCGGATAAAGCTTCTGCCAAGATTTTTAACGGCGGTAAGGCTGAAATGAATGTTGCCGTCAGAAACGGTAAAAGTGTCACTGCTTTCATTGACGTGAGGCGGAAGGATTTTGATTCCGAGCTTTGTGCACTCGTTGATATATTGAACAACCTTATCTGTTTTGTCAAGGAAGCTTGTGAGAAGTGAAGCAAGGAATTCACAGGGATAATGACATTTGAGATAAGCTGTCTGATAAGCAACGTAGGCATAGGCGGCGGCATGAGCTTTATTGAAAGCATATGATGCGAATGACATCATCTCGTCAAATATCTCGTTAGCCGCTTTTTCGCTGACTCCCCTTCTTACTGCGCCTTCGCAGATGATATTGCCTTTATCGTCAGTCATACCGTGGATAAAATGCTCTCTTTCTTTGAGCATAACGTCGTGCTTCTTTTTGCTCATTGCACGGCGGACTATATCGGCTCTGCCGTAAGAATAGCCTGCAAGTTCACGGCAAATCTGCATAACCTGTTCCTGATAAACCATACAGCCGTAGGTTACGTCAAGAATACTCTTGAGCTCGGGAGTTTTATAGGTTACTTTTGAAGGGTTATGCCTGTTTTCGATATAAGTCGGGATTGAATCCATCGGGCCCGGTCTGTAAAGAGAAATAACGGCAATAAGGTCTTCAATGCTTTCAGGTTTGAGTTGCGAAAGAACACTGCGCATACCTGCTGATTCAAACTGAAAAACGCCTTCCGTCTGCGCAGCGCACATCATATCAAAAACAGCTTTATCCTCAAGGTCGATGCTGTTTATATCAAAATCGGGATTATATTTTTTTATCATCTTTTCTGCGGAGCTTATAACTGTAAGCGTCCTTAAGCCGAGAAAATCCATCTTGAGCAGACCAAGCTCTTCAAGAGTGGTCATCGGGAATTGCGTTACAATCGCTTCGTCGTTTCTGGCAAGCGGAACATAGCTTTCAACGGGGTCGTGAGTTATAACAACGCCTGCAGCGTGGGTTGATGCGTGGCGAGGCATACCCTCAATCTTTCTTGCAAGGTCAATCAGCTCTTTTGCAGATTCATCGCTCTCATACAGCGTTCTGAACTCAACGGAGCGTTTGAGTGCTTTGTCAAGCGTTATATTCAGCTCGTTGGGAATCTGCTTGGCGATGTTATCAACAACTGAATAAGGCATACCCATTGCTCTGCCCACATCACGCACGGCAAGCTTTGCAGCGAGAGTTCCGAAGGTGACAATCTGGGCAACGTGGTCTGCGCCGTATTTTTGAATAACGTAATCAATAACCTCGCCGCGTCTTTCGTAACAAAAGTCAACGTCAAAGTCAGGCATACTGACTCTTTCGGGGTTAAGGAAACGTTCAAAAAGAAGGTTGTGCTTCATTGGGTCAATACCCGTTATACCGATGCAGTAAGCGCATATGCTTGCTGCACCCGAGCCTCTGCCGGGGCCGACGGGGATACCCATTTCTTTAGCCTGTCTGATAAAATCGTGAACTATGAGATAATAGTCAACATAGCCCATTCTGTTTATAACGTCAAGCTCATAATTGAGCCTTTTTCTGTATTCTTCGGGCGGATTTTCGCCGTATCTTTCAATTAGCCCCTTATTGCAGAGCATAGAGAACCAATCAAAATGGTCCCAACCCTCGGGGACTTCAAAATGCGGCAGCTTTGTTTTGCCGAATTCAAACTCAACGTTGCATCTTTCAGCAATGAGTGCCGTGTTGGCAACTGCTTCAGGGCATTGCGGAAAAGCAGCAATCATTTCTTCTTCTGATTTAAGATAGAATTCCTGTGTGCCGAATTCAAGACCCGTATCTTCGCCGAGCGTGTGGTTGGTCTGAATGCAGATGAGCACCTGCTGCATTTTATGGTCTTCTTTTTCAACGTAATGCGCATCGTTCGTGGCGGCAAGAGGAATACCCGTTTCTCTTGAAAGGCGGATTAAATCGGGGTTAATCCGCAATTGTTCATCAAGGTTATGATTCTGAATTTCAAGGTAATAATTACCTTCGCCAAAGACACTGTTATACCAAAGTGCTGTTTTCTTGGCAGCTTCATAATCATTTTGGAGCAAGCAGCGTGAAACCTCGCCTGCAAGACAACCCGAAAGAGCAATAAGGCCCTCACTGTATTTTTCAAGAATATCCTTATCAACTCTGGGTTTGGTGTAAAAGCCGTTAACCCAGCCTTCGGAAACAAGCTTTATAAGGTTTTTATATCCTGTATTATTCTTGCAAAGCAAAACAAGGTGATATCTTTCATTGTCAAGCCCGTGAACCTTATCAAACCTTGACCTTGCTGCAACGTAAACCTCGCAGCCGATAACGGGTTTTATCCCTTTTTTGAGCGCCGCTTTATAAAAATCAATCACACCGTACATAACTCCGTGGTCTGTTATGGCAACAGAGCTCTGCCCCATGCTTTTGATTTTATCAAGCATAGGTTCAATTCTGCAAGCGCCGTCAAGCAGACTGTATTCTGTATGCACGTGTAAATGAGTAAAGGCCATTTTATCCTCCGGATTTTAATTTTTCCGCATAGCTGACTATTTTTGCTAACCTGTGATTAACTCCCGAGCGTGAAAGAGGCTCGTCCATAAGCTGGCCAAGGTCACGCAGGCTGGCTTCGGGATTATCAACCCTGAGTCTTGCAATCTGCTGAAGGTTTTCGGGTAGTGAGCTGATGCCGACTTTTTTTTCAATAAATTCAATTGCTTCAACCTGAGCATTTGCGGCATCTACGGTTTTGTTTATGTTTGACAGCTCAAAGTTAAGCCTTCTGTTAACTTTATTCTTGACGTCTTTTTCAATTTTAATGCCCATAACGTAAAGCGAAGCATCCTGTGCGCCGATGATGGCAAGAATATCTTCAATACTTTCGCTGTCTTTAAAATAAACAATATGGTTGCCCTTGCGGTTGATATATTTGGGAGAAAGACCGAGCTCCTCCAGAAAATGAATAAAATCAAGGCAAAGCTTTTTATAGGGAACAACAAATTCGAGGTGATAGCCTCTTTCGGGGTCAGTTACCGTTCCGCAGGCAAGAAAAACACCTCTCAAAAATGAAGATGCGCAGCATTCCTCGCCTATGTTTGCTCTGTTAATACGCAATGTGGGTTCTTTAAGCTCGTGGCCGAACTTGGCGAATACCTTTGATTTCTCCTCATCGGTTTTAACGTAGGTTGTGAGTTTTTTATTACTGCCGTCACTGATATATGTATTAACACCGCAGTAATCGTTGATATATGATGAATATAAATCAAAAACATCCGTGTTTTCCGTTGTAATTGAAAGGTTATATTTTGAAAAATGAGCAAAAAGCACAAGCCCGTAGACTTGTGCGTGGAAGCAACAGGGCAAAAGATTTTCAGTTTTTGCAAGTTCACTTTTGATATCTGATGAAAATGACATCTCTCTGCGCTCCTATTCGGTAATTTCAACTTCAGGCTCGAGCATAACGCCCGTGCTTTCAAACACTGTTTTGCGGCAATGGTCAATAACGGCAAGCACATCTTTTGCGGTTGCGCCGCCGATGTTAACAACAAAACCTGCGTGTTTTTCGCTGACCTGCGCACCGCCGACAGTGAAGCCTTTAAGGCCGTTTTGCTCTATGAGTGCACCCGCAAAATAACCCTCGGGTCTTTTAAAAGTGCTGCCTGCGCTGGGGTATTCAAGCGGCTGCTTATCACGGCGTTTGCCCATAAGCTCATCCATTTTGGCTTTGATGGCTGCCTTATCGCCCTTTTCAAGTTTCAAATAAAGAGCAGTAACCGTTTTGTCTGACTTGGAATAAGCACTGTGTCTGTAGCTCAAATCAAGCTCATCACCTTCAATAAAGCCTTTATTGCCGTCAGCACAGATATGGTCGCATCTGCAAAGCACGTCTTTCATTTCGCCGCCGTATGCACCTGCGTTCATATAAGCTGCACCGCCTGCCGAGCCGGGAATACCAAACGCAAACTCAAGGCCTGTAAGCGAATTATCCAAAGCGAAGCGGCAAAGCTTTGAAAGTGTCACTCCGCTTTGGCAATAAATTGTTGTTTCGTCAATGAGCTTAATATCATCAAGCTTATCTGTGCTGACAACAACGCCTCTGAAGCCTTCATCAGACACAAGAAGGTTGCTGCCTTTGCCGAGAATAAGCGTTCTGACTTTTTCTGAATTGCAAAGAGAAATCACTGCCGCAAGCATATCCTCGGTTGAAGGCATAACAAATAAATCAGCTTTGCCGCCGATTTTGAAGCTTGTGCGTGCAGAGAGGATAATATCCTCGCTGTATTCGCAGCCGATTTCATTGCATAAAGCTTTGATTGCATTATAAGTGCTCATTGAGTCCTCCGAGATAAATTATTCGTCAAGAAGTGCTGCGCCGAAAATGCCTGCATCATTGCCAAGCTGGGCGGCAACAATCTGAGTCTGTTTTGAAGAATAGATGCTGTATCTCTGCTCTTCAACGTGTTTCTGAAGAGGTTTAAGAAGGTAATCGCCCTCGTGGCTGACGCCGCCGCCGATGCAGATAATTTCAGGCTGAAGAGCGTTGATAACGTTACAGATACCGATTGAAAGATAATAGATATATTTATCAACAACTGCTGTTGCGGCTTTATCACCCTGACGCATTGCATCAAAAGCGGTTCTGCCGCTTACGTTATCAATACCGCCTGTGAGCTGCCACATAAGGCTGTCAGGGTTGTTCTTCATTGCTTCTTTGGTCTGTGAGATAAGAGCTGTTGCAGAGGAATACTGCTCCCAGCAGCCTTTTCTGCCGCAGTTACAGGGAACACCGTCAACAGCAATGACCATATGACCCATTTCACCTGCGCAGTAGTTTGCACCGACAACGATTTTGCCGTCAATGATAATGCCGCTGCCAACGCCTGTGCCGAGTGTGATTGCAACAAAATCCTTAACGCCGTTGCCAACGCCTGCAACTGCTTCGCCGAGAGCTGCACAGTTTGCATCGTTATCAAGATAAACAGGCTTGCCGATTCTTTCTTCAAGCATTTCTTTTGCGGGAACCTGGTTAAAATCAAGGTTATTTGCAAATTCAATGTAACCGTTTGACTTGTTAACAGAGCCGGGTGTGCCGACGCCGACGCTGATAACCTCATCCATTGATATGCCCGCATCCTTGACGGCCATTTCAACCGCAAGCGCAATATCATCAAAGATTTCTGCGGCAGGTCTGGGGCATCTTGTTTTAACTTTGCCTCTGCCGATGATTTTTAAGCTCTCGTCAACAACACCGACTGCGATGTTTGTGCCGCCGAGATCAACGCCTATTCTGTACATAGTTTATTACCTCCAAAGAATTAATATCCTTAAAATTATTTAAAATTAAAAATCGTGCCAAACTTCAAGCTCTTGCTTTGCGGGAATGATATCGTCCGTCATACCGAGGCTGTGCAGAAGCTCTCTTGCCGCATTATAACCCATCTTCTTTTGCCTGTTATTCATCGCCGCAGCCTCAATGATGATTGAGAGGTTTCTGCCGGGCTTAACGGGTACGGTGTTAACGGGAACGTTGATGCCGAGAATTTCGGTATATTCGTTTTCAAGACCGAGTCTGTCATAGACTTTATCGCTGTCCCAGAGCTCAAGCTGAATAACCATATCAATCTTTTCAGTCAGCTTAACGGCGCCCATACCGAAAAGGCGGCGTGCATTAAGAACGCCGACACCGCGCAGCTCAATGAAATGGCGGATATTATCCGGCGCAGAGCCGACGAGAGTTTTGTTTGAAACTCTTCTGATTTCAACGGCATCGTCTGCAATAAGTCTGTGGCCTCTCTTGATAAGCTCAAGAGCCGTTTCGCTTTTACCGACTCCGCTGTCACCGAGGATAAGAACACCTTCGCCGTAAACCTCAACAAGAACGCCGTGGCGAGTAATACGCTGCGCAAGCTCAACGCCGAGATATGAGATAGCGGCAGCCATACAGCTTGAAGTTGCTTCGGCAGTGCCGAGAATGGGAACCTCATACTTTTTGGCTATTTCAAGAAAACGCTTGCTGCATTTGAGGTCACGGGTAACAACAACCGCAGCAGGTCTTTTGGAAAGGAATCTTTCAGAGCATTCGATAAACTGCTCCTTATCGAGGCTTTTGATATATTCAAGCTCCGTAAGACCGATGAACTGAATGCGAGCAGGGTCAAAATAATTATCAAAGCCTGTCAGAATAAGACCGGGGCGGTTAACGTCCTGGGAGTTTATGTAGATATTAGAAATATCCGTCGGGGTGTAAATAACGTTAAGCGAAAGGTCATTAACAACCTTTTCAAGTGAAACAGAATACTTGTTCATAATATTCTCCTTGATTGAGGGTACAAAATTACCCATATTAATTACATTATAAAGCATAAGTCAGTTTTTTCCAACCCCTTTTTTAAATATTTATATAAAAAGTTTCGGAGCATCCGCAAAATACAGACACTCCGAACGAAGTTTATTTAAAGCTGTGCGGCGATACCCTGGAATTTTGTTTTTGCGTCGGTAATTTTCTGCTGCTCGGCCTGCGCCGGGCTGTACCATCCCCTGCTCTGCATATCGCAGAAAACAGAAAACTGCATATTATGCTCCTCTTTGAGGATGGAGAGCATATCTGCCTGAAGCTGTTCGCTGACGCATTCGTTTGAAAAGGTGTTATAAACACCTGTGATATGCTTCTGCGATGTGAGAACGTCATCCATAATCTCTCTGTCTGTGAAAGCCTGATTGCTCATTATAAATCCTCCTTATGAAAGATGACCCATCAGGGTGTCAAAATGCTGCTTGTGGCGAGCTGCCATATTTTCGCAGGTGGTTTTAATCTGCGGGTCTGTTGCGCTTTGTGCAAACAGCTTGAATTTTTTAATAAGCATCTGCTCGCAGTTGAGCTGGTCTTCAAGAGCGGAAAGCTCTTTTGCTGTGAGATTTGCCATTTTAATCGCTCCTTTGTGTTTTATTAATAATATTATTGACCGCAAATTAAAAAAAATTCGGCATATATAACATTGATTTAACGCTTTTATTATGCTATATTGAAAAAAAGAGGTAATTTTATGAACAGATTTTTAAACGAAAAACACGATATGGATATGCTCTGGCTTGCACAGTATGATTATCAGTCATCACTCGGCAGGCTTATACCTCTATATTCATTTTGGAACAGATAAAATTTATTTCCATATGTTTATAACGGTGTAAGCTTTTCACGGAGCTTATGCCGTTTTTTGTTTGTTACGAAAAATTTAAAACAAAACTCAATATTCTAAAAAATCCCAACCTTTTTAAAAAAAGCCCCACTTAATTATTGAGAGTATTACAGACCAAATAGGCATTAAAATCGTCTTAAGGTTGAAAGCAAAAACAAAGGAGAATTATTATGAAGATATTTGATATTTTTAAGAAGAAAACGGAAAAGCCTGTTAAAAAGACAGGCAACCACATTATTGATTTTTACACAACACATTGCAACGAGGAAGCACGCCTTTTATCAAAACACGGTCAGGTTGAGTTTTTGACCACAATCAGGTATGTTGAAAAATATCTTAAAGAAAATGACAGAATCATTGAAATCGGTGCAGGCACAGGCAGATATTCGCATTACTTTGCGCAAAAAGGCTTTGAGGTTGATGCGGTTGAGCTTGTTGAGCATAATATTGAGGTGTTTAAATCAAAAACAAAGCCGAATGAAAAAATAACCGTCAGACAAGGCAATGCACTTGATTTATCGGAATTTGCTGATAACACATATGATGTTACCCTTTTGCTTGGTCCGATGTATCATCTCTATACGGAAGAAGAACAGAAAAAAGCACTTGAAGAAGCAATACGTGTCACAAAGACTGACGGCTATATATTTGTTGCCTACTGTATGTATGACCCGAGCATTGTCGGTCAGTTTAAAAGAAATGAGATGAAAAAGCTGATTGATATGGGTTTATTCAACCCTGAAACACTTGAAGCGTATTTCACGCCCGAGGGCATTTTTAAGCTTTATACGGTTGACGAAATCAAGAATCTGACAGTCGGCTCCCCTGCCGAGAGAATAAAGCTGATTTCAGCCGACGGCTATGCAAACCATATGTCAGAGGCTATTGACGGTATGGATGATGAAACGTTTGATTTGTATTTAAGATATCATTTTTCAGCCTGTGAAAGAGAGGATTTAATGGGATATTCGCACCATACGCTTGACATATTGAGAAAGGAGTAAAATTATGATTACATACCCGAATTATGACAGAAGCATTTTGTCAATCGCTTCATCTGTTTTAAATCACTTTGGTGTTAAAGATTGCCGGCATAAAACATTACCCGAATTTGATAAATTACTCGAAAAAGACTATAAAAATATAATCGTAATGCTTTTTGACGGAATGGGCGTTTCGGCTATCAATGAACATCTGAACGAAAGCGATTTTCTGAGAAAACATTTTGTGTGTCCGATTTCGTCTGTTTACCCCTCAACAACCGTTGCGGCAACAACAGCAATAGAAAGCGGATATTCCCCTGCTGAAACAGCCTGGCTCGGTTGGGATTTATACTTTGATGAAATTGGCGAAAATGTTGCAGTGTTCCGCAATGCTTTACAGAAAAACGGTGAGCCTGCAGCAGATTATAACGTAGGGTGGACACATATCCCTTATAAAAGAATATTTGAGCGTATAGAAGAAATAAACGGTAAGGGCTCTGCGATTTACGTATCTCCGTTTTCAAAGCACCATATAAAAAGCGTGCCACATATTTGCAGAACCGTAAAAAGTCTTTCGAGAAGAAGAAAGAAAAAATATATTTACACCTATTGGCATCAGCCTGACACAGAAATGCACTATTACGGTGTTAAAAGCGAGCAGGCACACGAACAGATTTTGTTGATTAACAGCGAAGTTGAAAAGCTTTGCAAAAGTCTTAAAAATTCGCTTGTTATCATCACTGCAGACCACGGATTGTGTGACGGTGTGAATGAATACCTTGAGGATTATCCCGAGCTTTCCGCAATGCTGAAACGTCCTCCGTCAATCGAAGCAAGAGCCTTGAGCTTTTTTGTGAAAGACGGTATGAAGGATGATTTCAGAAACGAGTTTAACAAACTTTTCGGCGATGATTTTAAGCTTTTAACAAAAGAAGATGTTTTTGCGAAAAATCTTTTGGGATTCGGTAAACCCCATCCGAAAACTTACGAGTTTGTCGGCGATTTTCTCGCCGTTGCAACAGGTAAAAAATCGTTGTTTATTGAGCGTGAAGAACGTGAATTTATCGGTGTTCATGCAGGTCTGACCAAAGAAGAAATGACCGTACCGTTTATCGCAATCGAAACAAAGAAAGGGCGAAAAAATGAATAAAACGAATCGAGAATTATATTACGAAAGAACTCCTGTTCTTGAAACGGAACGGCTGATTTTAAGACCGTTAACACCCGATGATGCAGAAATGGCATTTATATGGCACAGCGACCCGAGAGTGAACAAGTTTATGTCCTATCCCCTTTATACCGATATAAGCCAAACAATGTATTGGATTAATGAAGTAATTCCCGTTGAAGAAGATTTTCATTGGGGAATAGTGCTGAAAGAAGGCAATATTCTTATCGGCAGTATCAGCATCGGTCCGATGGGAAATGACGACGGTGCCTGGGGATTCGGCTATAACATAAGATATGAATATTGGAACAGAGGTTATACAACCGAAGCCACAAAGAGAATTATAGAGTTTTCTCACGAGGTTCACGGTGTAAAAGATTTTACAGCAAGTCACGCCGTTGATAACCCTGCATCGGGCAGAGTTATGGAAAAGTGCGGATTAAAATTTGAAAGCTACGGCGAGCATTCCAAGCGTGACGGCTCTGTGACTTATGAAGTAAAGAATTACAGAATGCATATGGATTGAGGTGTGATAATGTGAAAATAGATAATATTGATAACGGCAATGCTTTTGATTTTGGTAAAACCTCTGCCGAATATGCAAAATACAGAGATATTTATCCCAAAGAGTTATATGATAAGCTTTATAGAATCGGTATAGGTCATAAAGGCTGTTCGTGGCTTGACATCGGCACAGGAACAGGTGTTTTACCTCTTAATATGTACTCTTGCGGAGCAGACATAAAAGCAATAGATATTTCGGAAAGTCAGATTGCCGCCGCTAAACTTTTGGCGAGTGAAAAATGTGCTGATAATATTGAGTTTTCTGTGTTACCTGCAGAAGAAACTTCGTTTGAAGATAACAGTTTTGATTGTATCACGGCGGCACAGTGCTTTTGGTATTTTGACCGTGAGAAGATTATCAAAGAAATAACACGCTTGTTAAAACCGAGCGGCATATTTGTGAAGATTTATATGAGCTATACTCTCGATGATGAGTTAGCCAAAAAGTCACACGAGCTTGTAAAAAGAATAAACACAAGCTGGACTCCCGGTGCATCAGGTTCAAAGGATATGTATAATCATCCTTTTGAAAACGGTCAGCTTGATATTTTTGAATGCAAACTCCCGTTTACCCGTGAAAGCTGGCACGGAAGAATGCTCGCCTGCCGCGGCACAAAAGCTTCAATGGATAAAGAAACTTTGGACAAATGGGAAAAAGCGCATTTGGAATTGCTTTCGGCATATCCGGAAGAGTTTGAAATCAATCATAAAATCTACATAGCAACTTATAAGTTAAATAAATAAAAAAACGGCTGCTACCGTTTGGTAACAGCCGTAATGTTTTATATTGTGATGATTACATCATGCTTGCAACTTCTGCTGCGAAGTTGTCTTCCTTCTTCTCAATGCCTTCGCCCTTTGCAAGACGTGAGAAGCCTGTAACCTTGATTTCTGCGCCGAGCTTCTTTGCAACGTCAGCTACATAGCCTGCAACTGTGCCGTCAAAGAGGTCTGAACGAACGAAGGGCTGCTCGAGAAGGCAGATTTCCTTGATCTGCTTCTTAACACGGCCGTCGATAGCGCCTGCAAAAATCTTATCGTTAACATATTCTTCTTTGCCTGCAACTGCAAGTGAAGCAAGAGTTGCAACTGCTTCCTTTGAAAGGAAGTTGAAGAGGAAGTTGTTATTCTTCTGCTCTTCGTAAGCAGCAACGTCTTCTGCACTGAAGAGATTTTCAGCGATAGCCTTTTCAAAGAGCTTTCTGAGAATGGGCTTGGGAAGAGATTCGGGCTTGTTGAGTGAGCTGTCGATTGTGATGGACTTCATCTTTTCGAGCTCATCAGCAGAAATATCTTCCTTGCTGAGATATTCGGGGTTCATAGCTGCAACCTGCATTGCGATGTTTTTACCCATAGCAACGAAATCAGCGTTATCAGCAGCGTTTGTGTCAAAGCTTACAAGAACGCCAACGGAGCCGCCTGCGTGAATGTAAGAAATTGCTGTGCCTTCAACAAGAACAAAGCGGCGGAGCTTGAGGTTTTCACGGAGTGAAAGGAAGAGCTCCTGGATAGCATCGGCAACTGAAAGAGTGCCGTCTGCAATTGTTGTTGCAAGAAGAGCGTCGAGATCAGCGGGCTTGCTGACAACAACTGTCTTTGCAATCTGGTTAGCAAGAGCCTTGAATTCGGGGCCGTTGCCTACGAAGTCAGTTTCGCAGTTGAGCTCGATAAGAGCTGAAGCGTTGCCGTCTGAATAAAGGCCGATAACGCCTTCTGCTGCGATTCTGCTTGCCTTTTTAGCTGCAGTTGCAAGACCCTTTTCACGAAGGATTTCAACTGCCTTATCCATATCACCGTCAGCTTCTACGAGTGCCTTTTTGCAATCCATCATGCCAACGTTTGTTTTTTCTCTGAGAGCCTGAACGTCTTTAGCTGTAAATGCTGCCATTATATTATTCCTCCTCTGTTGCTTCTGCAGCGGGAGCTGTCTGCTCGCCCTGTCTGCCTTCGATAACTGCGTCTGCCATTGCGCCTGCGATAAGCTTAACTGCACGGATAGCGTCATCGTTGCCGGGGATTACGTAATCAACTTCGTCGGGATCGCAGTTTGTGTCAACGATAGCAACGATCGGAATACCGAGCTTCTTTGCTTCAAGAACAGCGATCTTTTCTTTGCGGGGGTCAACGATGAACATAGCAGCGGGCTGCTTCTTCATTTCTGTGATACCGCCCATGAACTTTTCGAGCTTTTCGATTTCAAGAGCAAGCTTTGCAACTTCCTTCTTGGGAAGGAGATCGAATGTGCCGTCAGCTTCCATAGCCTTGAGCTGAGCAAGTCTCTTGATTCTCTTCTGGATTGTGTTGAAGTTTGTGAGCATACCGCCGAGCCAACGAGCGTTTACGAAGGGCATACCGCAACGGATAGCTTCTTCCTTAACGGAATCCTGAGCCTGCTTCTTTGTGCCTACAAAGAGAACTTCGCCGCCGTCAGCTGCGATTTCACGGATGAACATATAGGCTTCTTCGAGCTTCTTAACTGTTTTCTGAAGGTCGATGATGTAGATGCCGTTACGCTCTGTGAAGATGTACTCAGCCATCTTGGGGTTCCATCTTCTGGTCTGGTGACCGAAGTGAACACCTGCTTCAAGTAATTGTTTCATTGATACTACTGACATAATTTTTTTCCTCCTAAGTTAATTTTGTATCTTCATGTCAGATACGAACCGCCGCAAAGCCTGATATTAACACGGTTTTGACGCCGCACTTATAATAAAAATAGCTCTGCGTGTGATTTGCTCGGGAATTATAACATATTGCAAGCCAAAATGCAAGCATTATTTTAAAATATTTCTATTATAAAGAAAATTTGTTATTTTATACATAAAACTCCGCCGCAGGAACACCTGTTGACGGAGTTTTGACAATAAAATCATACTGAGTAATCGGTTGTATGCCGTGTAGGGCAGCTTGCCTTCAAGCCGCCGTCGTGTACCGTTAGGTATTCGGCAGCATACAATCTGATTTATCAAATCAGCGGCGGGATGTGGGCATCCCGCCCTACGATGCTCTGAATTGATTGAACGTTTACGTTAAATGCGCATTACGAATTGCGAATTATTCACGGTGCCATTTAACGCCCTGTGCGGTATCTTCGAGAACGATACCCATAGCCTTGAGCTCGTCACGGATTCTGTCAGCCTCAGCCCAGTTCTTTTCTTTTCTTGCCTGTGTTCTGGCTTCAATCATAGCGTCGATATCAGCGTCAAGAACCTCTGTCTGACGGTTATAAACAAGGCCGAGAACGCCTGTGAGTTCATCAAAAATCTTTGCGGCATATTCGGCGGTTGCCTTGCTTTCGCCCTTACCGATAACAAGAGTGTTGATATCTCTGACAAGCTCAAACACTGCGGCAATGCCGTCTGCGGTGTTGAGGTCGTCATCCATAGCTTCGATGAACTGAGCAACTCTCTTATCAAACTGCTCCTTGATTGCTGCGTTCAGCTCGCCGTCAGCAGCATTTTTGATTTCAAAATCAATGCTGTCACGGCAGGTGTAAAGCCTTGTGAGTGAAGCTTTGCACTGCTCGATGATATCAATGCTGTAGTTGATGGGGCTTCTGTAAGATGAAGAAATCATAAGATAACGGATGGGCTCATAGCCGTAAACGGAAGCAACGTCACGAACTGTTTTGAAGTTGCCGAGTGACTTTGACATCTTAACGTTATCAACGTTGATATATCCGTTATGCATCCAATATTTTGCAAAGGGTTTGCCTGTGAAGCATTCGCTCTGTGCAATTTCGTTTTCGTGGTGAGGGAACACAAGGTCCTGACCGCCGCAGTGAATATCAATGCTTTCGCCAAGGTATCTGCAAACCATAGCGGAGCATTCGATGTGCCAGCCGGGTCTGCCTTTACCCCAGGGTGAATCCCAATAAGGTTCGCCGGGCTTAGCTGCTTTCCAGAGAGCAAAGTCCATAGGGTCTTTTTTGATGTCGCCAACCATAATTCTTGCGCCTGCTTCAAGCTCCTCAAGAGGCTGGTGCGAAAGCTTGCCGTATTCGTTGAAGGTCTTTGTGCTGAAATAAACGTCACCGTCAACGGCGTATGCGTGACCTTTATCAATAAGTCCGCTTACGATTTCAATAATCTTATCAATATTTTCTGTTGCAAGAGGATGAACTGTTGCGGGCTTGAAGTTAAGACCCTTTGCGTCAGTCCAGAATTCCTCAATATATTTCTTTGAAACGGTTTCGTAATCCGTGCCTTCTTCGTTTGCACGCTTGATGATTTTATCGTCAATGTCAGTGAAATTCTGAACAAAGGTTACGTCATAGCCTCTGTATTCGAGGTATCTGCGAAGAACGTCGAAAACACAGATGGGTCTTGCGTTACCGATATGAATGAAGTTATAAACGGTGGGGCCGCAGGCGTAGATTTTAACCTTGCCTTCTTCAACGGGAACAAAATCAACCTTCTGCTTTGTAAGAGTGTTAAAAACTTGCATATTGTCATTCCTCCATATTGAGTTTATTTTTCAAATTGATGATTTCAGCTTCAAGCCTTGCAATTTCATTTGCAACAGGGTCGGGAATATCAACCTGGTTGAGGTCGTCAACCCTTATGCCGTCTTTCTTGACTACCCTTGCAGGCACGCCGACGGCAGTTGAATTGGGCGGAATATCGTGAAGCACAACGGCACCTGCGGCAATGCGAGAATTATCACCGATTTCAAGCGGGCCGAGAACCTTTGCACCGGCACCTATCATAACGTTATTGCCGATTGTGGGGTGGCGCTTGCCGGTATCTTTACCGGTACCGCCGAGGGTTACACCCTGATAAATCGTAACGTCATCGCCGATAATTGCGGTTTCGCCGATGACAACGCCCGTGCCGTGGTCGATGAAGAAACGTTTGCCGATCTGAACGGCAGGGTGAATTTCAACACCTGTCTTTTTAGAAGCACGCTGTGAAATCCAGCGAGCCATAAAAAACATCTTGTGGCGGTAAAACCAATTGGCAAGCCTGTGAAGCCTTATCGCTTTAAGACCGGGATATAAAAAATATATTTCCAATGCCGAACGTGCGGCAGGGTCGCGCGATTTGACACACGCAATATCCTCCCGTAACTGTTTGAACATCAGCACACCTCCAAAAATAAAAAGCCTCCGCAGCCTAAAAGACTACGGAGGCGTAAATACGCGGTTCCACTCCTGTTTATAACTCAAGGGTTAACCCAATCTTTAACGCAGATTATACGCACAGAGATACTGCTGTTTCCCCCTGTGTGCCGTCGGGTGCACTTCACCGAGCCGGGCATAAGGAGCATTCCAGCAAACTGCTCCCTCTCTGTTATGCCGCAAAACGGATACTCTCCCGCCGATAGCATTTACATATCATAAGCATTATATGTTTTTATAACAAAAAAGTCAATCGTAAAAATCACCAAAATCACATATTAATATCAATGACTTTTACACCGTCAACGATATATTTGACGCCTGAAACAACCGTCAGAACTGCCGTTATGCCGAGCAGAGCATTTGAAACGATTGAAAACGTTGCAAAATTCCAGCTGAACATTTCAACAAACGGAATCAGCAGCATAATCAGGATTGAAAAAACCATCTGGCTGACGGTTTTGAGCTTGCCCCAGATGCCTGCAGCGATAACAACGCCCTGCGACGAGGCAACAAGCCTGAAAGAGGTGACAAGAAATTCTCTTGTAAGTACAATCATAATTATCCAGATGTTGCACAAATCAAGCTCCATAAAAGCAAGAAGCGCAGCGGTTGTGAGCATTTTATCGGCAAGCGGATCGCAGAGCTTACCGAAATTGGTAATAAGATTTCTTTTTCTTGCGATTTTGCCGTCAAGCATATCGGTGAGCGAAGCTATGATGAAAATTGCAACTGCAACAAAATAGTGATATTTGAAATCAATAAGCATTGCAGCAAGGTAAAACGGCGTGAGAATAATTCTCAGCACGGTAAGTTTGTTAGGTAAGTTCATTCTCTTTCTCCGTAAAAATCAGTTTATATCCTTGCCGATGAGGTCATATTCATTCATACCGATAACCTCAACCTCGGCAAAATCACCGTTATTATAATGGTTTTCGGTGGTGAAGCTGATTCTGCCGTCAATCTCAGGGGCATCCATATAGGTTCTGCCGCTGTAGCTGTCGCTGTAACCGTCATAGTCCTCAACAAGCACGGTATAAACCTTGCCGATTCTTTCGTGGTTCTTGACGTTTACGATATCAAGCTGGTCGTCCATAATGATTTCGCCTCTGCGAAGCTTTGTTTCATCGTCAATCTGGTCCTCCATATCAAAGGCAGGTGTGCCCTCCTGCGGAGAATAAGAGAAGCAACCGAGGCGGTCAAATTCAATCTCATTGACAAATTCGGCAAGGGTTTCAAATTCTTCCTCACCTTCGCCGGGGAAGCCGATGATGAAGGTTGTTCTGATAACCGCATCGGGCATAGCTTCACGGATTCTTAAAATCGTCTGACGAAGATAAGCGTTATCTCCCCTCCTGTTCATCGCCTTGAGAATTTTATCATCGGCGTGCTGAAGAGGAAGGTCGATATAATGCAGAACCTTGGGCTGGCGAGCCATTGTTTCAAGCAGCTCGTCAGTAATTTTATCGGGATAGCAATAGAGCAGACGAATCCACTCGATGCCGTCTATTTCGCAAAGTGCATCAAGGAGCTCGGGCAGGCGCAGCTTGCCGTAAAGGTCCATACCGTAATTGGTGGTATCCTGCGCAATGAGAATGAGCTCTTTTGTGCCTGCATCGGCAAGAGCCTTTGCTTCATCAATGAGTGTTTCAAACTCCACGCTTCTGAAATCGCCTCTGATTGAGGGAATTGCGCAATAGGTGCAGCGGTTGGAGCAGCCGTCGGCAATCTTCAGATATGCCCAATGCTCGGGCGTGGTGAGCAGCCTTTCGCCCGTAAGCGGAAGATTGGAGTTATCGGGCATTTCATAAACGTTTTCGCCTTCAATAACTCTTTTTGCAATATCGGCAATATCGGCATTTGCGCCGATACCGATTACGGCATCAACCTCGGGGATTTCATCAAAAATTTCTTGCTTGTGACGCTGTGCAAGGCAGCCGGTAACAATTATCTTCTTGACAGTGCCGTCTTCTTTGAGCTGAGCCATATCAAGTATATTCTCAATGGCTTCACGCTTTGCATCGTCAATAAAACCGCAGGTGTTGATAATTACGGCATCAACGCCCTCATAGCAGTCTGCAATTTCGAAGCCGTTTTTATCAAGCGAAGCAAGCATTCTTTCTGTGTCAACCTGATTTTTGGGGCAGCCGAGAGAAATCATTCCGATTTTATACATCGCCGAAATCCTCCGTTTCAATTTGATGCTGACGCAAGGCAGAGTTGATATCAGACCACCTGTAGCCGAGCCGCTGAAGAGCCGCCACGGTTTTTCTGATGCCTTTTTCGTCATTCAGATAGCGAGAATATTTATTGTTCAATAAGTCTATAATACGCAAAATCGGGTCATTGTCAAGCTTTTCGGCAGCATTAACGGCAATTTCACGTGAAATTCCGCACCTGCAAAGCTCGTTTATTATTCCGCTGACGCTCATACCCTTACGTTCAAAAAGGTCTTTTGCATAGATTTCTGCAACTCTTTCATCGTCAATATAGCGGTATTCTTTGAGCTTTTCAACAGCAGACAGCGCATATGTTTTTTTATGACCTTTCTGAACGAGCTTTGCGACAAGCTCTTTTTCGCTGTGGTCACGGTATGAGAGCAAACGCAGCCCTGCAATAAAAGCACAGCGAGAGCCGACGGCTTCAAAAAACGCCGCCGACTCATCGTCATTAAGTTCATTTTTGCCGCAATAAGGGCAGCTGAACCAATACTCTGCATCAACGGTGAAGGTGTATTCACCGTTGCAGTGTATATGAATTTTATTCTGTTTTCCCTTTTCTGCGGTTATTTTCATTATTAATCGTCATCGTCAACAACGATATCAAGCTTGGCTCTTGCACTTGCTTTGGTTGTCGGCTGCGGTGCGGGAGCTGCAGGAATATCAGCTGCAGAAGGCTTCTTTGTTTTATTTGCGCCTGCTGCTTCCTTGAGAGCAGCAACAACCTTATCGTTGATTTCATTGAAAAGCTCGGGGTTATTGATGAGCAGCTCTCTTGTGTTATCTCTGCCCTGTGCAAGACGCATATCGCCATAGGAGAACCATGCGCCGCTCTTCTGAATTATATTGAATTTAACGCCGAGGTCAACGATTTCGCCGTCACGGGAAATGCCTCTGCCGTAAAGAATATCGAATTCAGCTTCTTTGAAGGGAGGAGCAACCTTGTTTTTGACAATCTTTGCTCTTGTGCGGTTACCGATGATTTCGCTGCCTGCACCCTTGAGTGCTTCAGCACGGCGAACCTCGATACGCATTGTTGAATAGAATTTGAGCGCACGTCCGCCGGTTGTTACTTCGGGGTTGCCGTAAATAACGCCGACCTTTTCACGCAGCTGATTGATAAATATAATAATAGTATTCGATTTTGCAACTGCACCTGCGATTTTACGCAGAGCCTGCGACATAAGCCTTGCATGAGCACCGACGTGGGAATCGCCCATTTCACCCTCGATTTCAGAACGGGGAACAAGAGCTGCCACGGAGTCGATAACAACAACGTCAAGCGCTCCGGAACGAACAAGAGCCTCTGCAATTTCAAGAGCCTGCTCGCCGTTATCGGGCTGAGAAACAAGAAGCGAATCAACGTCAACGCCGAGATTTGAAGCGTAGTTGGGGTCGAGAGCGTGCTCAGCGTCAATAAAAGCTGCCTCGCCGCCCTGTTTTTGAGCTTCAGCGATAACGGTAAGTGCAAGAGTAGTTTTACCTGATGACTCAGGGCCGTAAATTTCAATAATTCTGCCTCTGGGCATACCGCCGATGCCTGTTGCGGCGTCAAGCGAGATTGAACCTGTTGAAATTGCTTCAACATTCATACCGGTGTTTTCACCCAGACGCATAATTGTTCCTTTGCCGTAAGCTTTCTCAATCTGGGCAAGTGCGGTTTCAAGAGCTTTCTTTTTATCAGCCATAAATATTACCTCCAAACTTTACACAAACAAATGTTCTATCGGTATTGTATAACAAAAGTACAAAAAATGCAATAGAAAATGCAAATTTTTTTTAATTTTTCAAAAGTTTAAAAAAAAATAAAAAAACACTTGCATTTTGCAGCGAAACCTGCTAATATATCATCTGTTAATGACTAAAAAGGAGGTGTGACACATGGCAAAATGTGAATTCTGCGGTAAAAATGTGTCATTCGGCATTCAGGTTTCCCACTCACACAGACGTTCAAACAGAACATGGAAGCCCAACGTTAAAAGAGTCAAGGCAGTTGTAAACGGTACTCCCAAGAGAGTTTATGCTTGCACACGTTGCCTTCGCTCCGGTAAGGTTACAAGAGCCGTTTGATGAAAACGCATGATTAAGAGACTGCATTTTAAGCGGTCTCTTTTTCTTTTTGCGTTATTTTGTTGATAATAACAAACCGCTTGTGCCTGCTTCTGCTGCAACCACAACAGATAGTATTTTATTACATTAATAATAAAGCTTATGTAGAAAGTTTAATTTTTCCGAAAAACTATTTCAATTTCTGCGTAATTTGTGCTATAATAAATTGATTAAGCAAAAATTGTAAACGGAGATTGTATAATGAGTTATTCTGTCAATATGAAGCTTTACAGGTCAGCTTTCACCGTTCCGAACGAGATTGTTGACGAGCATCTTAAAATGGCAAGCAAAGACCAGCTTATGGTTCTTTTGTGGATATTAAGGAACTGCCCCGATTCGGCTGATCTATATGAAATGAGCGAAAAACTGAATATCGACCCGAGGGATGCGATTGATTACCTGGAATATTGGCTTGACAGAGGTGTGCTCGCTTCTGACGGAAAACTGCGTGATAAGAAGCCTGAACCCGAATACGTTTCTGCTTCTCCTGCTGCTGAAGCGGTTAAAACCGAAACGAAGCCCGAAATTGAAACGGAAGTTAAAAACGTTATCCAAGCGGATTTTGAGCCATCGAAGCCTTCAAATGCTGAAATTGCAATCAGACTTGAGGAATCGCCCGAAATAGGCTATTTGTTTAACGAAGCGCAGTCAAAGCTCGGCAAAACCATCGGCTATGACGGACAGTGCACTCTGCTCTTGCTCCATGACCATTACGGTCTGCCTGCCGCAGTTTTGTTTATGCTGATTGAATACTGCGTTTCAGTGGGCAAAACGAACTATGCATATATCAAAGCAGTCGGAAAAGATTGGGGTATGCGTGAAGTTGACACGGTTGAAAAAGCTGCGGAGCAGATTGAATCATTAAACAGCATCAACCGAATCTGGCGCATTCTTGCAACAAACCAAGGTCTTTCAAACCACAGACCGACAACAAGAACCGTCCCTTATATCAAGAGGTGGATAAGCGATTTCAAGTTCAATGAAGAAATGATTATCTACGCTTACGAAGAAACCGTTAACAATACGGGTAAATTTCAGTTAAAATATGCCGATTTGGTTCTTAAATCGTGGTTTGAAGCCGGTTTCAAAAACCCTGACGACGTTGAAAACGGAAGAAACGTTTTGGCTGAAAAATTCAGCGGCAAAAAAACCGCTAAATCATCAAAGCAAAAGGAGCCTGAAAGAACGGCATCCTATGACCTTGACGAATTCGAGGAGCGTTCGCTTCACGGCACGCTTAAATACAGAAAGAAGAATAATGAATGAGTTACTCAAAAGATACACTTCTTAAAGCAACGCAGATTCTTGAGGCCAGACGCAGCAAAGCGCAGAGCATTCAGACGTCACGCCACGCCGAGGTAACGGCAAAAGTGCCTGCGATTGTTGAATATGAAACAAAGCTTTCGCAGACGGGTCTTGCGGTTATCAAGGCTCTTGGTATGGGCAAAGAGGACGCACAGAATTATATTGAACGCCTTGCGCAGATAAACGGCGAAATTCAGGCGTTAATCAAATCGGCTCTTATAGAAAACGGCTATCCCGAAAACTACCTTGAAACGCCCTACACCTGCAAAAAGTGTGAGGACACAGGCTTTGTTGAGGGCTATGCGTGCGATTGCAGAACGGAGCTTCTGAAAACAATTGCCAAAGAGAGCCTTGCAAGCGTTTCGCAGAGTGCCGACTGCACGTTTGAGAATTTTATGCTTGAATATTATCCCCTGCCTGCCGATGATGCAACGGGAGTTTCGGCGCAAAAAAGAATGGCGGAGGTTGCGGAATACTGCAAAAATTATGCCGAGGATTTCGGCGCACATTCCGACAGCCTTTATATGCACGGAGCAACGGGTCTGGGCAAAACGCATCTTTCGCTTGCGATTGCAAACGTTGTTGCGGAAAACGGCTTCAAGGTTATCTATGACACTGCTCAAAATATTCTTTCATCGCTTGAGAGAGAAAAATTCAGCTATGGCAACAACGGTGAGCGTGAAAAAGAAATACTTGACTGCGATTTGCTTATAATTGATGACCTCGGTTCTGAATTCACAACGCAGTTTACCGTGGCGGCGGTTTATAACATCATCAACACGCGACTCAACCGCTCAAAGCCCGTTATAATCAGCACCAATCTGACCAAAAACGAGCTTGAAGCAAAATATACACAGCGAGTAACATCAAGGATAATCGGCGGTTACGTTTCGCTGCTTTTCCTGGGAAAAGACATAAGACAGATTAAAAATAATTATTAAGGTGAAAAAATGGATATTATCAGAGAATTGACACAGCAGTTCAATCTGCAGACCTGGCAGGTTGAAAACACGGTTAAATTGATTGACGAGGGAAACACAATCCCTTTTATTGCCCGATACAGAAAAGAAGCTCACGGAACGCTTGATGACCAGATAATCAGAGAGCTTTCGGAAAGACTTGAATATCTGCGCAATCTTGACAAAAGACGTGAAGAGGTCAGAGCACTTATTGAGGGTCAGGAAAAGATGACTGACGAAATTGCAGCAGCTCTTGACAAGGCTTCAACAATAACCGAAATTGAGGATATTTACAGACCGTTCAGACCCAAGAGAAAAACAAGGGCATCGGTAGCAAGAGAAAAGGGTCTTGAACCCCTTGCAGATGCAATTTTTGCGCAGGAAGCAGACTCCCCTGCTCCGCTTGAAATGGCGGCTGAATACGTTAACGAAGAAAAAGGCGTTGCCACCGCAGAGGATGCACTCAAAGGCGCAATGGATATTATTGCGGAAAACATCTCGGACGATGCCGATATCCGCCGCAGGCTGCGTAACCTTTTCACCGTTATCGGCGTTGTTTCAACAACTGCGGCTGATAAGGATGCGGAAAGCGTTTATACCAATTATTATGAATACAGCGAACCTGTAAACAAAATTGCAGGCCACAGAATACTTGCCATTGACCGAGGCGAAAGAGAAAAATTTCTCAAAGTCAGCGTAACTCTTGATGCCGTCAAGGCTTCAAACGTTATCACAAGCGCAACCCTTAAACCCGAAGGCTCACCCTGCACCGAAACGGTCAGAGAAGCCGGCGCAGACGCATATGACAGACTGATTTATCCCTCAATTGAAAGAGAAATCAGAAATATGCTCACCGAAAATGCTGCCGCAAGCGCAATCAAGGTTTTTGCGCTCAACACAAAAGAGCTTCTGCTCCAGCCGCCTGTTAAGGGTAAGGTTGTTATCGGTCTTGACCCCGGTTACAGAACAGGCTGCAAGGTTGCGGTTGTTGACGCAACGGGCAAGGTACTTGACACAGGCGTTATTTACGTTACACACTCCGATGCGCAGAGAAATCAGGCAAAGGAGCTTATCAAAAAGCTTATTGCAAAGCATTCGGTCAACTGCATTTCAATCGGCAACGGCACTGCTTCAAAAGAAACCGAGATTTTTGCCGCAGAGGTTCTGCGTGAAATCAAAGCAGACGTTTCATATATGGTAGTCAGCGAAGCAGGCGCTTCTGTTTATTCGGCTTCAAAGCTTGCCGCACAGGAATTTCCGCAGTTTGACGTTTCACTCAGAAGTGCGGTTTCAATTGCAAGAAGATTGCAGGATCCCCTTGCCGAGCTTGTTAAGATTGACCCCAAGGCTATCGGCGTAGGTCAGTATCAGCACGATATGCCTCCCAAGGAGCTTGATGCGGCTCTTGACGGCGTTATCGAAGATGCGGTTAACTCCGTCGGCGTTGACCTGAACACGGCTTCAGTGCCGCTTCTCACAAGAGTATCGGGCATCAACTCAACGGTTGCAAAGAATATTGTTGATTTCAGAGAAGAAAACGGCGAATTCAAAGAGCGTTCACAGCTCAAAAAGGTTCCCAAGCTCGGCGCAAAGGCATTTGAACAGTGCGCAGGCTTCTTAAGAATTCCCGAAAGCAAGAATGCGCTTGATAACACGGGTGTTCACCCCGAAAGCTATAAGGCAGCAAAGGAATTGCTTGACCTTTTCGGCTATAAAGCAACGGATATCGGCACAGAAAAAATTGCCGAAATCAAAACAAAGGTTGAAGAAACGGGTTCGGATAAGGTTGCCGAAAAGCTCGGCATCGGCGTTCCCACGCTTAACGATATCGTTAAAGAACTCATTCAGCCTGCCCGTGACCCCAGAGATGAGCTTCCGCCCCCAATGCTCCGCACAGACGTTATGGATATGAAAGACCTTGTTCCCGGTATGGAGCTTAAAGGCACTGTCAGAAACGTTACGGATTTCGGTGCTTTTATTGACATCGGTGTTCATCAAGACGGACTTGTTCACATTTCGCAGATTACAAACAAATTCATCAAGCATCCCTCTGAGGTGCTCAAGGTTGGTGAAGTTGTAACGGTTTGGGTTATAGCGGTTGATGCGGCAAAGAAGCGTATCTCGCTGACAATGAAAGAGAAAAAAACACAGGAGAACTAAAATTGGCAGATAAATTCAGACAAGATTTAACCACGGGAAGCGTTACAAAGCAGCTTATGAAATTTGCTGTCCCCTTCCTTCTTTCAAACCTTTTGCAAGCGCTCTATTCGGTTGCCGATATGATAATTGTCGGCCATTTCAGGGGCGCAATCGGCATCACGGGCGTTAACATCGGCAGCCAGATTAACATTCTGGTAACGGGTGCGGCTCTCGGCCTTGCGGTTGGCGGTACTGTTCTTATTGCGCAGTACGGCGGCGCACACAAATTTGATGAGCAGCGCAAAACAATCGGTACGCTTTTCACGCTCTATATGGTTATCGCCGTTGTTATGACGGCGGTTATGCTGATGTTCGGCAAGCCTTTGCTCGACCTGCTCGGCACACCCAAAGAAGCCTACGGCGAAGCTGAAAGCTATTATGACATATGTATGGCAGGACTTGTTTTTCTGTTTGCATATAACGTTATAAGCGCAATACTGCGAGGTATGGGCGACTCAAAAAGGCCGCTTTATTTCGTGCTTATTGCTGCAATCGGCAACATTGTCGGCGACTATATTCTTTGCGGTTCGTTTGATATGGGCGCTGCAGGAGCAGCTTATGCAACAGTCGGCGCGCAGGGTCTTAGCGTTATCCTTTCATTGATTTATCTTTTCAAGAACAAATTCTTTGCCGAATATCACGCAAGCGATTTTAAAATTGACAAAGAAAAAGCAAAAATGCTGCTCAAAATCGGTTTACCCTCATCAGTGCAGCAGGTTGTTGTTTCTTTTTCGTTCCTTACTCTCACTGCCCTTGTTAACTCACTCCCGAATGCTCTTACGGCTTCGGCTTGCCAGGGCATCGGCGGTAAGGTCAACTCCTTTGCCATTCTGCCAGCACTTGCAATGAGCAGCGCCGTTTCTTCAATGGCAGGTCAGAATATCGGCGCAGGCGAAATCGACAGAGCAAAAAAGACGATGTTTGCAGGTATGCGAATTGCATTTCTGATTTCTGCGATTGTGTTTGTAATTGTTGAAGCCTTCCCCGATTTTATTATCGGTCTGTTTGATAAAGCACCCGAAACAATCGAAACAGGTCGAACATATTTAAGACTGATTGCGCTTGACTATCTGCTTGTTCCGTTTGTTTTCTGCATGAACGGTCTTGCAATCGGCGCAGGTTACACAAACTTTGCGCTTTTCAACGCCTGCTTCAGCTCAATTATTGTCAGAGTTCCGCTCGCTTACCTTGTTGTTAAGGTTTCAATGCTCGGATTTGACGGCGTCGGTCTTGCAACGGGTCTTGCTTCGGCGGCATCAATTATAGTGGGCATCATATTTATTTCATCAGGCAAATGGAAAAAACCTAAAATCAGACTTTAAGTCATTGACAATATATATTGTGTATGATAAGATTTTAATGTTAATTTAATACTGTATGTATGAAAGGAAGAAAGTTATGGGTATTTATGACATCAACAACATCGGCGAGCTTATCAAGGATAACACTTACGTTGGCAGAGGTATTGTTATCGGCAAAAGCGCCGACGGCAAAAAGGCTGTAACCGCTTATTTCATTATGGGCAGAAGCGAAAACAGCAGAAACAGAGTTTTTATTGAACAGGGTGACGAAATCATCATTCATCCCTTTGATGCTTCAAAGGTTGAGGACCCCTCACTCATCATCTATGCTCCCGTAAGAGTTATCGGCAACAACCTTATCGTAACCAACGGCGACCAGACAGACACAATCTATGATTTTGTCAAGGACGGCAAAACGTTTGAGCAGGCTCTTGAAACAAGAGAATTTGAACCCGATGCACCCAACTTTACTCACAGAATCAGCGGTATGATGACATTCGGCGATGCTGATTTTACTTATAAAATGAGCATTCTCAAGAGCGCAGATGCAGAAGGCACAGCCTGCAACAGATATACATTCACATATCCTGCACTCAGCGGTCTGGGTCATTTCATTCACACATATAATCACGACGGCAACCCCATTCCCACCTTCACAGGTGAGCCCGAAAGAGTTGAAATCCCCGACGATATCGACGCTTTCACCGAAAACATCTGGGCAAACCTCAACGAGCAGAACAAGATTTCTCTCTACGTAAGATACGTTGACCTTGCAACAGGCGAATACGAAGCAAGAATGATTAACAAGAACAAATAAGGAGAATTTTAAAATGAAAGAATTTGAACTCAAATACGGTTGTAACCCCAATCAGAAGCCTTCAAAGATTTATATGGCTGACGGCAGCGAGCTTCCCATTGAAATTCTCTGCGGCAGACCCGGCTACATCAACTTCCTTGACGCTTTCAACAGCTGGCAGCTTGTTAAAGAAATCAAAGCGGCTCTCGGTATGCCCGCCGCAACTTCATTCAAGCACGTTTCGCCCACATCGGCTGCAGTCGGCATCAAGATGAGCGACAAGCTCAAGAAGGCTTGCTTTGTTGACGATATCGAAGGTCTTGACGATTCTCCCCTTGCAACAGCTTATGCAAGAGCAAGAGGCACAGACAGAATGAGCTCATTCGGCGACTGGATTGCTCTTTCAGACGTTTGCGACGTTACAACAGCAAAGCTTATCAAGCGTGAGGTTTCTGACGGCGTTATTGCTCCCGGTTATGAACCCGAAGCACTTGAAATTCTCAAGAGCAAGAGAAACGGAAACTATAATATCGTTAAGATTGACCCCGATTACGTACCCGCTGAACAGGAAATCAAGCAGGTTTACGGCATCACATTTGAACAGGGCAGAAACAACTTCAAGATTGACGAAGAGCTTCTCGGCAACATTGTTACAGAGAATAAGGAATTCCCCTCTGAAGCAAAGCGTGACCTTATCATCGCTCTCATCACTCTCAAATACACTCAGTCAAACTCCGTTTGCTATGCTGTTGACGGACAGGCTATCGGCGTTGGCGCAGGTCAGCAGTCAAGAATCCACTGCACAAGACTTGCAGGCAACAAGGCTGACATCTGGCACCTCAGACAGCACGAAAAGGTTCTCAATCTCCCCTTCCTTGACACAGTCGGCAGACCCGACAGAGATAACACAATTGACGTATATATCTCCGACGAATACGAAGACGTTCTTGCTGACGGCGTCTGGCAGACACTCTTCTCAGAGAGACCCGAACCCTTCACAAAGGCAGAGCAGAAGGCTTACCTTGCAACAATCAAGGGTGTTGCCCTCGGCAGCGACGCTTTCTTCCCCTTTGGTGACAACATTGAAAGAGCTTCAAAGAGCGGCGTAAGCTACATTGCTGAACCCGGCGGCTCAATCAGAGACGATAACGTTATCGCAGCCTGCAACAAGCACGGCATGACAATGTGCTTCACAGGCATGAGACTTTTCCATCACTGATATAAAAAATGGTCGGTACCGTAAAAAGTACCGACCTGTTTTTATTTTATAATCAATTCATCAACCGAGCGTTTGGGAACGTAATGCACACCGTTTTCGTCACGGTAATAGTTGGTGCAGCCGTTTTCGGGCAAATCAACAATTTTAACCGTTTCAACGGGTTTGCCGAGGGCAAGCACAAGGTCGATTGTGTATCGTTCGGTGTCAATGCCGAGAAGTCGGGCAACGTTTTCTCTGTTGACACTGCCGATCATACAGCCGCCAAGACCTTTTTCAGCCGCACCGAGCATCATTGTCTGGGCAACAATGCCGACGTCGGTTTTCATATTCTTTGCAACGGTTGTATCGGTCAGAATAACAACGTAAGCGGTGGGTCTTTCGCCTTCTTCGGGACCTTTCCATTCTTTGAGCAGACCTGCCCAGGCTACGTTTTCAAAAACCTTTGCGTTTGTTTCTTTATCGTTCACCAAAGCAAAGCGGAGCGGCTGCCAATTGACTGACGACGGTGTAAGCCTTGCAAGCTCAACCAGATCACGCAATTCTTCGCTTTTAATCTCAAAATTTTCATCAAAACGTCTGTAAGACCTGTTTTTAAGCAATAATTCTTTAAGCATAATATCACCTCAATATACATTATAAATAAACTTTATACTTATTTCAAGAATTTGTTTGCGTGTTTATGATATAATTATGCATTTTAATAGCAAATTTTCTAATTTAAAATTATATTTTAATAAAAATG
>JAZSNE010000015.1:0-18389 GCA_045536245.1 Acutalibacteraceae bacterium
TGCAATTTACAAGCAATAATTGCGCATTGCGCATTAAAATGGGCAAGGGCGAAGCCCTTCCTTAACTCTTCACTTTTATTTAGCGGACAGCCGCAAGGGCTGTCCCTACGGTGTTATAATTCACAACCAACAATTGCGCATTAAAATGGGCAAGGGCGAAGCCCTTCCTTAACTCTTCACTATTAGTTATTCATTATTCACTTAAAAACAGGTGTGGACGGAGTCCACCCTAAACTTTTCACTCTTCACTATTCACTATTCACTTAATTTATTGAGGTATAACAATGTTTATTGACTGGCTCAAACTCAAAAAAACGCTTGCTCTTACGGCAGCAGGGTTCTTTGCCTTTTCTGCCGTGGGTATTGTGATTTATTACATCATCTGTCCGTCAGCGGCGTTTTTCCATTCCGACTGTGCGGACACCCTTTATTGGGCGCAGGCAAGCTATGACGGAAAAACCCTTTATAATCCCGATTTCGGCTATGCGGCGTTTCTGCCCTTCGGCGGCACAATGCTTATGCTGCCTTTCATCGGGCTCACGGGCGTTTCACTCACAACGCATCACATCGGTATGGTCATTTTCACGGTGCTTTTCTTTGCCGCCGTTTATTACCTTTGCCGCACTCTTGATTTCAGCAGCACGCTCTCTTTCACCGCAGTCGGTCTGATGGCTCTCATTCTTTGCTCATCGCCCAAACTGCGTGAAATCTATTATGAACACGTGCTTTATTACAGCATCAGCATTGCCGTTATCTGCGTTATGCTGGCTCTTTACGTGCAATACACCGAAACCTTCAGAGCAAAGCATATTGCCAAAAGAATTGCCCTGCTTGTTCCTGTTTTTGCCGTTGCATTTTTGACGGCTCTTGACGGCACGCAGGTTGTTGCCTGCTCTGTGCTTGCCGTTATTTTTGCGGCAGGCTGCGAGGTTATTTTCTCAAAAGAAAACATCTTCAGCAAAAGCCGCATTCCCGCCGCTGTTTTTGCTGTTGTCACCGCAGCCGCTACCCTGATTGGTCTTAAGATTTTTGAAAGCGGCACGGCGAACCTCGGCATCGGCTACGCAAACGCTTATTCAAAATATTCAATGCCCGGCGAATGGGTCGGCAACCTTCTTAAGCTCCCCGTTCAGTGGATAGAGCTTTTCGGCATCAAGATTGACCCCGATATGCTCCTCTTTTCGCCGGAATCGATACTCAACATTCTGCGCATAGCGGTTGCTCTCATTCTGGGTCTTGGCCCTGTTGCGGCGCTCATCTTCATCGGCAGATTTGACAGGCGTTCAAAGCTTCTCATTTACACTCATTACGGTATGACGGGCGTTATTATGGTCGGCTATGTTTTCGGCATTCTTTCTGCCGCAAACTGGCGTCTGAGCCCGATAATCTGTACGTCAATCATTGTCTGCATTGCAGGCGTCAGGGTGATGAATCCTCACGTTTCATTGCGCCGTGTTGCAGCGCTATGCCTTTGCCTGCTGCTTGCGCAGTGTTACCTCAACGTTAAAACGATTGAAGAAATGCCGCAGAACGGCGTTGAAAACAACAGATATTATGCCCTTGCAGAATTCCTTAAGAAAAACGATCTTGAATACGGCTTTTCAACCTTCTGGCACGGCGTAACCATAACGGTTATAACCGATTCGCAGGTCATAATCAACAACACCGATATCAACGAAGCAGGCGTTACCCCCTGCCCCTTCCAGACAAACAAAAACTGGTTCAAGGAGCAGGAAGGCATTGACAGATATTTCCTTCTCTGCAGCGATTATGAGCTGATGATTCTGCGCCAGACGGAGGACTGGAAATACTTTGAAAACGGACCGATTGAACAGCTTGAATTCGAAGGCTTCACGATATTTGTGTTTGATAACACCGATTTTCTTTATTAAACAAGATGAACCGCATTGTGCAGCTTTGCACGATGCGGTTTTTTGTTGCCGTATTTCCGATTTTCTGTTTAGAGGCGGATATCATATGCCGGCAGCATTTTGCCAACCGTTATACGGACAGCCGCAAGGGCTGTCCCTACGGTGTTATAATTCACAACCATCAATTGCGCATTGCGAATTACGAATTGCGCATTAAAACGGTTAAAGGCGAAGCCTTTCCTTAACTATTCGCTCAAAAACATTTCCTTTGCTCTCAAAAGCAACCGCATATATCTCTCAATTTGCGGCTCAATATCCGTCACCTCGGCAGGCTGATTAACCTTCGCCTGAACGCCGTAAACAACAACGCTTTGAATCTCGCCCTTGCTTATTCTTCGTGCATTTTCATCAACGGCAACAAAGCCTGCCGCCGTAAAGGCTATGCTCACAAATGCCGTTGCAAGCAAAAAATATCTGCGCCAATATTTCAGTTGACCTCATACCTTTCCATCAGTGACCCCAGTGCCGAAGCAAGCAGCCTGCCTGAATAGCACGCCTCCTCCAGCGTGTTTGCTTCGCTGCCCATCTCAATAAGCAGGCTGAATCGGGTCATATCCATATTGTATTTTCTTTGAGAGAACAAAACAGGACGCATCAGACCCGGATAAAGCTTTTCGCATTCCTGCTGAAGATGCAAGGCAAAACGCAGGTTATGCTCCCAGTCGGGGAAATCCTCAACCTTGCCCTCCTCTGCACCCGTTATTATCATCAGCTGAGCCGCCTGTTTGCCGTTTATGGTGTTGACAGGCTTTATTTTTGTGCCGCTGTCAAGAGTTATCGAATCCCTGTGAATATCAATCACGATCTGAATTTCGGGGTGCTCCTCCAGATGCTTTGCAACGGTTTTGCGTGAGTTGGGGTAAGAATCGGAATAATTGTCGTCGTGAATCGTTTTATCGTGTATTACAGTATATCCCAAACTTTCAAGATAATCCGCAATTTCCGTGCCGACTCGCACAATATTGACATTTTCATCGTTGCTGCGTGCGGTGTATCCCTCGGCATACCACTCACGCTCAATCATCTCATATCCTTCCGACGTGTGGCTGTGAAAAATCAGCACGGCAGGCTTGGATTTATCAATTTTAAGCTCCAGCGGCTCGGCAAGCACCTTTTCGATATTGAGCGTTTTGGTGTCGGTTGTGTTGCGCACACGCACGTTTTCAAAAATATGTGTTGCGCCCTTGGTTAGATATGTTGTTGACTGAATGCTGCCGTCACGCTTATCGTCAGCAAAAGCGGTTTTGTAATGCTCAATCAGCGCTTGAACGTCATCGGGCGTTTGGGTTATATCTGTTTTACCGCCGCTTTCAGAGCCGCCGTCAGGCAGTGACGTTTGGTTTAAAACCGTAACTGCCGCCTGCGGCTGCACTTGCCCTCTGCCGCCGTAAAACACCACCGCCGTTGCCGCATAGGATATGCGCCCTGCGCCGAAAATCAGAATCAAGGCAGAAATCGCCGTAACGGAAACAAAAAATGCCGCTATCTCCAGCCTGTTGACGGAATTATCGTTTTTCATAACAAGCTCCTTTTATTATAAATATCTGGTATGGGAACGCCCACTTAACTCTTAACTTTTATTTAGCGGACAGCCGCAAGGGCTGTCCCTACGGTGTTGCCGTGGGATTTACATTATCCGAAAAACATTGTAGGGGTTGGCGACCCCGACAACCCGTCAGACCGCAAGGTCTGCTTTTTATGCGCCTTCGGCACATTCGGGACGGGTGACCCGTCCCCTACGAGGTTACAATTCACATCCAACAATTGCGCATTGCGAATTACGAATTGCGCATTAAAACGGGTGACCCGTCCCCTACGGTATTGCAAAACTATTATCTGCTCAATAACCAAAACAGGCTCACAGCGGTTATTATCCGTTGCAAGCCTGTTGTTTTTTATTTCTTATTGATTTTCACCACGTAATTCACCGCTTCAAACAGAGCGATTGCCGACACAAAGAAGCAGCCGATTATCATCGACCAGCGAAGATTGATTTCGCCGAACGCAAGGTTATCAAGCGTTGCTTCAATTGCAACAAGGTAAACTGCGCATTGCAGCGAAATGAACGAAAAAACGTGCATTCCCTTGAGCTTGCCTGCGCCAATCAAAGCAGAGTCAAGTGCAATGAAAACCGCCGCAAGAATCATCAGCGGCAACGCAACCTTATAGATTCTTTCAAGAAAACCGAGCCTGCCGATAACAAAGAAAATATAGCCGACCACCGAGAAAAAGCTGATGAGCGCCGTAACAGGTGCAGGCGTTATGTTAAGAGCAGGGTAAACAACAACCATCCACGCCGCCAACAGCGCACCCACAACGTAAAGGCACCAGCCGTCAGACCGCTGAAAAACCATATCAAGCGCAACGCAGAACGTTGCAGGAAAAACCATAAGCGCCGTCATAATGGCGGCAAAGCTTTTTGAGCCTCTGCCGGGCACTTTAAAAAAGCTCTCTCTGCCGCTTTTGGATGCTTCACGTTCGGGTCTGCCGCTTTGGCGGAACTGCTGAGGATTGGGCTGATGCTGCTGAGCCGGCATCTGAGCGCCGCATTTGCCGCAGAAAGCGTTGCCGTCAGGCACCTGACTGCCGCATTTATTGCAAAACATAGAAATTACCTCCTTGGTTGATGATAATATTATACAAATATCAGCAGACAAATGTCAATATAAAGATTATAATTATTGATTGACAATTATTTTTGCCTGTGATATACTTTTGATAATTATGAGTATAGGTGAAATTTGGTCTGTTTGCAGGGTTGAACACCGTTCAAACGGTTTCCTGCAACCGTTCCCGTTCTTGTTTGACGGGCGGCCGCACAGGGTCGCCCCCTATGGCGTTACGTTGGTTGGGTCACTGTGTAGGGCGGGATGCCCTCATCCCGCCGTCAGCCCTAAACAACGCCTGCATTTTCTGTTTCACGGGCGGATAATATCCGCCCCTACCCGGAATTGTTGATATTATTCACTGTCACGAACAGCTGCGATGTTTGCCTGAATCCACGGGCGACGAATCGTCGCCCCTACGGTGTTATGATTCACAACCAACAATTGCGCATTGCGAATTACGAATTGCGCATTAAAACGGGCAACCCGTCCCCTACGAGGTTACAATTTACAACCAATAATTGCGCATTGCGAATTGCGCATTGCGAATTAAAATGGGCAAAACCCATCCTCACCTGTTCAATATTCGCTATCAATTATTCACTAACCATATATCGGAGGAATGAAAAATGTACGAAAAGGTTTCATCAAATCTTAATTTCGTTGACAGAGAAAAAGCCGTGCTTGAATTCTGGAAAGAAAACAAGATTTTTGAAAAGAGCATTGAAACCAGAAAGGGCTGCCCCACTTACACCTTCTATGACGGCCCTCCCACAGCAAACGGCAAGCCTCACATCGGTCACGTTTTGACCAGAGTTATCAAGGATATGATTCCCAGATACCGCACAATGAAGGGTTATATGGTACCCCGTAAAGCAGGCTGGGATACTCACGGTCTGCCCGTTGAGCTTGAGGTTGAAAAGATGCTCGGCATCAACGGCAAGGAGCAGATTGAAAAATACGGTCTTGAGCCTTTCATCGGCCACTGCAAAGAGAGCGTATGGAAATATAAGGGTATGTGGGAGGATTTCTCGGGCACAGTCGGCTTCTGGGCTGATATGGATGAGCCTTACGTTACCTACCACAACAGCTACATTGAATCCGTTTGGTGGTCACTCAAAGAAATCTGGAACAAGGGTCTGCTTTACAAAGGCTTCAAAATCGTTCCTTATTGCCCCCGCTGCGGAACTCCCCTTTCATCCCACGAGGTTGCACAGGGCTACAAGGCTGTCAAAGAAAAGTCAGCCGTTGTAAGATTCAAGGTTAAGGGCGAAGACGCTTATTTCCTTGCATGGACAACAACTCCCTGGACTCTGCCCTCAAACGTTGCCCTCTGCGTTAACCCCGACGAAACATACTGCAAGGTCAAGGCTGCAGACGGCTACACATACTATATGGCTCAGGCTCTGCTTGACACCGTTCTCGGTCAGCTCGGCGACAAAGAAAACGGCGTTGCCGCTTACGAAGTTCTTGAAACATACAAGGGCACAGACCTTGAATACAGAGAATATGAGCCTCTCTTTGAATGCGCAGGCGTAAGCGCCGCAAAGCAGAATAAGAAGGGTCACTATATCACCGTTGATAACTACGTTACAATGTCCGACGGTACGGGTATCGTTCACATTGCGCCTGCATTCGGTGAAGACGACGCACAGGTCGGCAGAAAGTATGACCTCCCCTTTGTTCAGTTTGTTGACGGCAAGGGTAATATGACAGAGGAAACACCCTACGCAGGCAAGTTCGTCAAGGACGCAGATATTGATATTCTCATCGACCTTGACAAAGACGGCAAGCTCTTCTCCGCACCCAAGTTTGAGCACGATTATCCCTTCTGCTGGAGATGCGACACTCCCCTCATCTATTACGCAAGAGAATCCTGGTTCATCAAGATGACCGCCGTTAAGGATAACCTTGTCAAGAATAACAACACCGTTAACTGGATTCCCGAAAGCATCGGCAAGGGCAGATTCGGCGACTGGCTTGAAAACATTCAGGACTGGGGCATCAGCCGTAACCGTTACTGGGGTACTCCCCTCAACATCTGGGAATGCGAATGCGGCCACAGACACTCAATCGGTTCAATCGAAGAGCTCAAGTCAATGAGCTCCAACTGCCCCGATAACATTGAGCTTCACCGTCCCTTCATCGACGAAGTAACCATCAAGTGCGAAAAGTGCGGCGGCGAAATGAAGAGAGTTCCCGAGGTTATTGACTGCTGGTACGATTCAGGCGCAATGCCCTTTGCACAGCATCACTATCCCTTTGAGAACAAAGACCTCTTTGAGCAGCAGTTCCCCGCAGAATTCATCTCCGAGGCTGTTGACCAGACAAGAGGCTGGTTCTATTCGCTTCTTGCAATCTCAACCCTTCTCTTCGATAAGTCCCCCTATAAGAACGTTATCGTTCTCGGTCTTGTTCAGGACGAAAACGGTCAGAAGATGTCCAAATCCAAGGGCAACGCCGTTGACCCGTTTGACGCTCTCGAAAAGCACGGCGCAGACGCTATCCGTTGGTATTTCTACACAAACTCCGCTCCCTGGCTTCCCAACCGATTCCACGCAAAGGCTGTTGAAGAGGGTCAGCGCAAGTTTATGGGTACACTCTGGAACACCTACGCTTTCTATATTCTCTATGCAAACATCGACAAGTTCGACCCCACAAAGCACGAGCTTGATTACAGCAAGCTTTCCATTATGGATAAATGGCTGCTTTCAAAACTGAACAGCCTTATCGACACCGTTGACGGCTATCTCGGCAACTACGCTATCCCCGAAGCAGCAAGAGCGCTCCAGAGCTTTGTTGACGATATGAGTAACTGGTACGTTCGCAGAGGCAGAGAACGCTTCTGGGCACAGGGTCTTGAGCAGGATAAGATTAACGCTTATATGACCCTTTACACAGCTCTCGAAACAGTCTGCAAGCTTGCCGCTCCCATGATTCCCTTCATGGCAGACGATATCTACCGCAACCTTGTCTGCAGCGTTAATAAGAACGTTCCCGAAAGCATTCACCTTTGCGATTATCCCGTTTCCAACCCCGATTTCATTGATAAAGACCTTGAAGCATCAATGGACGAAGTTCTTGACATCGTTGTTCTCGGCAGAGCCGCAAGAAACGGCGCAAACATCAAGAACAGACAGCCGCTGAGCAAGATTTTTGTTATTGCTCCCAAGGTTCTCGGCAAGGAATATTGCGAAATTATTGAGGACGAGCTCAATATCAAGGAGCTTGACTTCACAAACGATACTTCGTCATACGTTTCCTACAGCTTCAAGCCGCAGCTCAAGACCCTCGGCCCGAAGTACGGCAAGATGCTCGGCGCAATCAGAGAATACCTTGCAAACGTTGACGGTTCGGCTGCAAAGGCAGAGCTTGACGAAAAGGGCGCTCTGACCTTCACCGTAGGCGAGAGCGAAATCGTTCTTGCTCCCGAAGACCTTCTTATCGGCACAGTTCAGAAGGAAGGCTTCCAGGCTGAAAGCGACAACGGCGTTACCGTTGTGCTTGACACCAACCTCACAGACGAGCTGATTGAAGAAGGCTTTGTAAGAGAGCTTATCTCCAAGATTCAGACAATGCGTAAGGACGCAGGCTTTGAGGTTATGGATACAATCAGGATTTACGTCAGCGGCAACGAGAAGATTGAAGCAATCTTCGCCGCTAACAAAGACGGCATCTGCCACGACGTTCTTGCAACAGACATCATCGCTGCTGCAGGCGGCTCATTCGCAAAAGAATGGGATATCAACGGCGAAAAGGTTACCCTCGGCGTTGAAAAGAACTGAATGAAACAAAAGAATCCGCAGGTTTAACCGCCTGCGGATTTTTGCATATATCGGTTTGAGCAAACGCATTGCGTGCGGCGGATTAACCCCAAAAATCATTGCAGGGGTTGGCGACCCCTACATTAAAATGCAAACCACTCGGCAACACCGTAGGGACAGCTCTTGTTCGTTTTAATGCGCAATTCGCAATTCGCAATGCGCAATTGTTGGTTGTAAATTGTAATACCGTAGGGGACGGGTCACCCGTCCCGAATGTGCCGAAGGCGCATAAAAAGCAGACCTTGCGGTCTGACGGGTTGTCGGGGTCGCCAACCCCTACATTAAAATGCAAACCACACGGCAACACCGTAGGGACAGCCCTTGCGGCTGTCCGTCATACGGCTTGCAAAATACGGGCGATTCGTGAATCGCCCCTACGAAAACATCACTGTAAACGGGCGGATAATATCCGCCCCTACACCGAATTTGTTGGTATTATTCAATATTACGGATAGCTGCGATGTTTGCCTGAATCCACGGGCGACGAATCGTCGCCCCTACATTGTAAATTCACAACCAATAATTGCGCATTACGAATTAATATGGGCAAGGGCGAAGCCCTTCCTTAACTCTTCACTATTCACTCTTAACTATTCACTTAAAAACAGGAGTGGACAGAGTCCACCCTTACTTATTACCTCTTCACTATTACTTATTACTTAACAATCGGGTGTGGGCAACGCCCACCCTTAACTTTTCACTATTCACTCTTAACTATTCACTAAAAAAGGTGCACGGCGTTAACCGTGCACCTTAATTTTTTATTCACTTCTGAGAGCCTCAACAGGGTCTTTCTTGGAGGCGATTTTTGCAGGAATAAGACCTGCAATGAAGGTGAGCGACATACTGATGATAATCAGAATAACTGCCGGCAATGCGGGAAGCTGGGCAACGTTTGGAATACTTGTGAGATGCTTGATGATAGCGTTTATCGGTATGGTCAGCAGTAACGTTGTGCCAATACCGATTATGCCCGAAACAAAGCCGACTATCAGCGTTTCGGCGTTGAATACGCTTGAAACGTCGTGCTTTGAAGCACCGATTGCACGGAGGATACCGATTTCCTTGGTTCTTTCGAGAACCGAAATATAGGTGATAATACCAATCATCAGCGATGAAACGATAAGCGAAATCGCAACAAACGCCATAAGAACGTAGGAAATAACGTTGACAATCTTTGTTACCGATGAAAGGAGCAGACCGATATAGTCGGTATACTGAATTGTGCCGTCATAGTTGGCGTCTGCGCCCTCGGGGGGAGCTATCTCGCCGTTTTTAACCTTCTCGTTATACTTTTCAATCTCTGCCGAAATGATATCCTTTGCCTCAAAATCAACAGGGAAAATACTGATTGAAGTGGGAGCGTTGATATCCGCAACGCCGAGAATGCTCAACGCATCCTCATAGCTTGATGCAAAGGTTTCAGGCTCCGGCTCAGGCTCGGGCTCGGGTTCAACGGGAGTTTCAGGCTCAACCGGATTTTCAGGTTCAGCGGGAACATCGGGGTCTGCAGGTGTGTCGGGATTGGTGGGTGTTTCAGGCTCTGTGGGCGTTTCAGGCTCGGTGGGTGTTTCCGTTCCCTTGTTGGGCGGCGGAAGAACCTCGCCGTATTCACCGTTAATCATACCCGTGAGAATATCAAGCTTCATACTGTTGCTGAGTGTTCCCATCATATTGACAGCCTGCTCACTGCTCATTTCGCCGATGCCGGGGATATTAAGTGTGGGGCCGAGCAATGTTGCAAGCTCTTCTTTTTCTGCTTTGGTGCGGCTGCTCTGAAGGAAGAGGTCAACCATTCTTCTGATGTCATCTCTCAATTGACCTTCATAATTTTCATCAATCATAGCATAGATATCTTCCACATCAAGTGCGGTGGGCGATGCAAGAGGTGCTCTGCCGTTTGCAGGCATTTTTCTTATCTTAATATCGCTTTGCGGAACAAGTGTGGGGTCAATCTGCGGGTCAAGGCTGACGCCCGCTGCTTCGGGTGCCTGCGTTGCAGGAGTCTGTGCTTCAGGAGCAGCTTCTGTTTCGGGGGTCTGTGCTTCGGGAGCTGTTTCAGGAGTTTCCGTTTTGAAAGGCAGACCTGTGAAAACGTCAATTTCGGGGTTTGCTTTCTGCTTCTTTACTATTTCAGCTTTGTTGGTTTCGTTGATGATGTGCTCCGTGAGAGCGGAAGTGTAACCGATTGAACCTGTTGTGGCAACCATAAGCGAGCCTTCGGCAGGTCTTACAATACCGACAAGCTCGATTGTTTCGCCGTTTGCGATAAGGTTCTTCTCGTATTCTGCATCACCGTGCTTGTCAACATAGGTGTTTGTTGCTTCGTCATAAGCATAAAAATCGGGTTCAAGAACAATTTTGAATTCTCTGCCGATAATTTCGCTGTAATCAAACTCATAGGTTTTGGCAACGTATTCCTGACCCTGAGCCATCGCCATAAAGCCTTCCATCATATCTTCCATTTTTGCAAGACCAAGACCCTGAATGGCGATATCGCTGATTTCGTTGTTTTTATCAACAATAAGAACAACTTCGTTATAGTTTACAGGCCATCTGCCCTCAACAACGTCATACTGCTCTGCAAGCAGCGTATCGTTATTGATAAGCTCCTGCCAGGAGTTGAGAAGCTTGTTTGTGTAGGTTTCCATTGTGGAGTTATCAATTGTCATTCCGCCCATGGAGCCCATACCCATATCCATATTGCCCATCATGCTGTTTGCAAAACCCACAACGGGGCTGGGATAAACCTGATTGACGCCGTTCGCCATATCTGCGGAATAAATGTTGAGCTTGCCGCCGTAGGTATACTGAATACTGCTTGTGTGTTGCTTTATTATGCACTCTTTGCTTTCAAGGTATTTTTTGAAGGTTGCAAGGTCATTGATTTTGATGCCCTTTGTGAAGGATTCCATCATACTTGACATCATCGTGTTTGAATAAACCTTGTCAAGACCGTGGCTGACCTCACCTGTTGAAGTGCCTGTCATACCCGTCATCATTGCGTTCATATCCATTGTGGAGCTTTCAATCATAATGGGGTATGATGTGAGTGCCTCTTTCTGGATTGATTCGATATAGAGTGTAAAACCGTTTGAAAGTGAAAGAATAAGTGCAATGCCGATAATGCCGATGCTGCCTGCAAACGAGGTGAGGAAGGTTCTCATCTTCTTTGTCATCAGGTTGTTGAGCGAGAGAGTGAGAGCCGTGGCAAACGACATTGAGGTCTTTTTATAAGCCTTTTTGCTTGCTTTTTTGGCTTTTCTTTTATCTTTTGCGGATACTTCCGCAGATTTATCAAGCGAGTCACCGTCAGCTTCGGCTTCTTCGGATACGGAATAAGGGGCTGTGTCATCAACAATCTTACCGTCAACAAGGCGGATTATTCTTGTTGAATATTCGTCTGCAAGCTCGGGGTTATGAGTAACCATAATAACGAGCCTGTCAGCAGAAATCTCTTTGAGGATTTCCATAATCTGAACGCTCGTTTCTGTGTCAAGAGCACCCGTGGGCTCATCAGCAAGGAGAATTTCGGGGTCGTTGACAAGAGCTCTTGCAATGGCAACTCTCTGCATCTGACCGCCCGACATCTGGGTGGGCTTTTTGTTAAGCTGGTCACCGAGGCCAACCTTTTCGAGTGCTTCCTTGGCTCTTTTTTTTCTTTCTGCCTTTGAAACACCGCTGAGCGTGAGAGCAAGCTCAACGTTTGAAAGAACGGTCTGGTGCGGAATAAGGTTATAGTTCTGGAACACAAAACCGACGGAGTGGTTGCGGTAGGAGTCCCAATCTCTGTCATTAAAATCTTTTGTTGATTTATTTTTTATTACAAGGTCACCGTCGGTATATTGGTCAAGACCGCCGATGATATTAAGCAAGGTTGTTTTGCCGCAGCCCGAGTGGCCGAGGATTGAAACAAATTCGCTTTTGCGGAATTCAACACTGACCCCTTTGAGCGCAACAACCTTGGAATCGCCCGTCGGGTATTCTTTGACGATGTTTGTTAACTTAAGCATAGAATGAAAACTCCTTGACAAAAACTTTTGCTGCTGTTACACTTATAACAGTTACAATTGTAACACCAGTTTATGAACAAATCATCAACAAACATTCAAAAGTTACAAAACTGTTACAAAAGAGGTTAAAATGTAATGGATAAACCGAATGAAATAAATATACTCACAAAGGAATGTATTCTGACAGCTCTTTTGCGCCTTATGGACGAAAAGAAATATGAGGACATCTCCATAACCGACATAACAAATCTTGCCGGCGTTTCACGAATGGCTTATTACAGAAACTATAAAAGCAAAGAGGATATTCTGCTCTCTTACCTTGAGGATGCAGAAAAAACAATCATCGACCAAGCGGGCAATGAAAGCGTTTCTTCTTTAAAAGATATTATATTTTACGTATCGTATTTTATTCAGGAAAACGCCAAATTCATTAACGCAATTTATGCGGCGGGGCTTATCCACAGGCTCACGGATATGCTCAATGACCGCATTTATAACTACTTTCCGATTTCTCACCAGAGTGCCGAAGGTGAATTTGCCGTCAGATTTTACGTTGGTGCAATTCTCTCGGTCTACAGATATTGGATTGACACGGGTATGAAAGAGCCTGCAGAAAACGTGACCGACCTGCTTTGCAGACTCATTGACCAGGACAGCGCAATTGAATATCTGGTTTTTCCGAAATAACAAAGCGCCGCAACGGGGTTAGTTCCGCTGCGGTGCATTTTTTATAGGCTTTTCAGCAATATTTTGTTTGTTGCAATCCTCCTTTAAAAAGGAGGCCACTATAGACGTTGGCTTTCTGTTATAATCCGGCCAATCTCTCGGGCTCCCTCTTGAGGGAGCCGGCTCATAGAGCCTGAGGGAGTTTCGGATTTTGCGTAAAACCGTTGATTTGTAAAACTTTTTACCGATAACCCCTCCGTCTTTTGCTTTGCAAAATCCACCTCCCCTGCAGGGGAGGCAATTTATCAATTGGCTTTTTGCGCAGATTTCACAGCACCTTCCGCTGCGGTTAATTTTTTGACAAACATTTAAGTGTGGGGGCGGATATTATCCGCCGCTACCCCGAATTTGTTGGTATTATACAATATCACGGATAGCTGCGATGTTTTCCTGAACCCACTGGCGACGAATCGTCGCCCCTACGGTGTTATAATTTACAACCAATAATTGCGCATTGCGAATTACGAATTGCGAATTAAAACGGGTGACCCGTCCCCTACGGTGTTGCGAAACAAACCGCGACAGCAATATAACTTGCCGAATTACAGCGGTTTTTTCGTAGGGGCGATTCACGAATCGCCCGTTTCGGGCGTTGGTCACTAATACCGAATTTCAGTGTAGGGGCGGATATCATCGGCCAAATTTTGCAAGCTGTTTGACGGACGACTAATGGTCGCCCCTACGGTGTTATAATTCACAACCTATAATTGCGCATTGCGAATTACGAATTGCGAATTAAAATTGGCAACACATTTCGTCAATTCTACATTATCAGCTATCATTAATTTATTTTAAATATATATTGAAATAATAACAAATATATGATATACTTAACCGTTATTGAAAGGAATGATAGCCTGTGAGAAGAAAGAAGTGGGTTGTTGCCGCAAGCGACAAGGATTTTGCAGCGCAGATTGCCGACGAGCTCTGCGTTGACCCCTTTGCCGCTCTGCTCGTAACATCCCGAGGCTTTGAAAATATTGACGAAATTGACGCTTTCTTTGATGCCGATGCCCCTTTTGCCCTTGACCCGTTATCCATCAGGGACATGGCCACTGCTGCAGAGCGCATCAACGAAGCGATTGACGGCGGCGAAAAAATCTGCGTTTTCGGTGATTATGATGCTGACGGCGTAACGGCAACCGCCCTGCTTTTCTCTTATCTTGAAACAAGAGGAGCAAACGTAATTTATTATATTCCCGACAGAATCAGCGAGGGCTACGGGCTTAACATCGGAGCCGTTGAGGAGCTTGCCGACAGGGGAGTTACGCTGATTGTTACCGTTGATAACGGCGTTTCCGCCATTGATGAAGCAAAAAGAGCCAAGGAGCTGGGCATAACACTTATTGTTACCGACCACCACAAAGTCGGCGACGTTTTGCCCGACGCTTATGCGGTTGTTAACCCTCACAGAAGCGACTGCCGCAGCAGCTTCAAAGAAATGAGCGGCGTCGGCGTTGCGTTCAAGCTTGTTTGTGCGCTTGAGGGCGGAGCTGACGATATGCTGATTGAAGAATACGGCGACCTTGTTGCGCTCGGCACTATCGGCGACGTTGTTACTCTGACGGGCGAAAATCGCATTATGGTGCGCCGAGGTCTGCGCCTTATCAACGATGACCCCAGACCCGGTATTGCCGCTTTGATGAATGCTTCGGGTTATGCAGATAAGGCGTTCAACGCTTCGTCTGCCGCATTCACCGTCTGCCCCAGAATCAACGCCGCAGGCAGAATGGGTTCGGCTGATAAGGCACTTGAGCTTTTGCTTTGTGATGACGACGTTTATGCTCAGCAGCTTGCAAGTGAGATAAACACAATGAACGCCAACCGCCAGAAAACAGAAACCGATATTTTTGCAAGTGCGGCTGATATGCTCGGCGAAGAATCCGACATTGCCAACGATAAGATAATCGTTGTTGACGGTGAAGGCTGGCATCAGGGAGTTATCGGCATTGTTGCGGCAAGAATAACCGAGCGCTTCGGCAGACCGTGTATTGTTATTTCACGTGACGGCGAAACGGCAAAGGGTTCGTGCAGAAGTGTTGAAGGCTTCTCGATTTATGAAGCGATTGAAGCCGTGTCCGATTGCCTTGACCATTACGGCGGTCACACTCTGGCGGCAGGTATCGGCTTGCGTTCATCAAAAATACCCGAATTCCGCAGGCGCATCAACGAATATGCGGCAGAGCTTGAAATGCCCTTTGCTCTGCAAAAAATTGATTGCAGGCTTGCTCCCTCATCAATCAGCCTTGATTTGCTTGATTCCGTTTCTGCTCTTGAACCTTTCGGTTCAGGCAACCAGCAGCCGAGCTTCGGTCTGTTCGGTGTTCGGATTGACGATATTTCTGCCATCAGCGAGGGCAAACATATCAGAATGTCCGTTTCCAAAAACGGTGCAAGAGCAGGCGTTGTTTATTTCGGTATGCCCGATAAGCTTTTCCCGTTTGACAAGGGCGACGTTGTTGACCTTGCCGTTAACCTTGACCGCAATTTCTTTAACGGCGAAACAAGAGTTTCCGTTATCGTCAGAGGTATCAGACCTTCTGCAACCGATGAGAGCAAGGTGCTTGAGAGCATCAGCCTCTATGAAAAATTCGCAAGGGGCGAAAAGCTTTCTCACGAACAGGCGGCAAAGCTGCTGCCCTCAAGAGAGCTTGAGGTTGCCGTTTTCAAAAGCATCAAAGCAAAGCCGCTTAAAGATAAATATACCGAAATTCTCTGTGTGCGCCTGGGTGACGACGGTTCGTCGCTTGCCGCAATAACCGCAGTGGTTGAGATTATGCTTGAGATGGGTATTCTTGCCGCTGACGGTGATAACAGAGTTTACGTGCCCGAAAATCCGCCCAAGGTTAACCTTGAGGATTCCGACATATTGAAAAAAATCAAAAGCTTTCTGTAAGTTCAGGTGATTTTATGAATTTTGACCATAACTCAGTAACCGTTTACACTTCCCCCGAGGAATGCTTTGAAGCTCTTATTGACAGAATTTCAAAGTCATATTCCGCCGAGGAAATTGAAAAAGTCAAAAAAGCTTATTCGATAGCCGCCGAAGCTCACGAGGGGCAGAAGCGTCTGTCCGGCGAGCCGTATATTATGCATCCGCTCAACGTTGCGCTCATACTTTCAAAGCTTGGTATGGATGACGATTCCGTTGTGGCTGCAATTCTGCACGATACGGTGGAGGATACCAAGCTGACTTATAATGACGTTAAATCCATCTTCGGCGTAACGGTTGCCGACCTTGTTGAGGGCGTTACCAAAATCGGTAAAGTTCCGTTGCAGACAAAGGAGGAGCAGCAGGCAGAAAATATCCGCAAAATGCTGCTCGCAATGTCACGGGATATCAGAGTTATCATCATCAAGCTTGCAGACAGGCTCCATAATATGCGCACTCTTATGTTCAAGCCCGAGCAAAGACGCAGAGAGATTGCGCTTGAAACGATTGAAATTTATGCTCCCATCGCTCACCGTCTGGGTATCAGACCCATCAAGGAGGAGCTTGAGGATTTGTCAATCAGCTATCTCGACCCCGTGGCTTACCACGAGATTGAGCAGAATCTTGAGGCGCAGAGCCGCTCACGCAACGAATACCTTGCCGACATCAAAAACAGGATTGAGGAGAGAATCAAATCCCTTGTTTCGGGTGCGCAGGTCAGCGGCAGAATCAAATCCGTTCACGGCATCTACAGAAAAATGTATATGCGCAACAAGAATTTTGACGAGATTTATGATATTTATGCCGTTCGTATTATCGTTGAATCAGTCATTGACTGCTATAACTGCCTGGGTGTTATCCACGATATGTTCAAGCCCATTCCCGGCAGATTCAAGGATTATATTTCAACCCCCAAACCGAATATGTATCAGTCGCTCCATACAACCGTTCTCGGCAAAGAGGGCATTCCCTTTGAAGTTCAGATAAGAACCTGGGATATGCACCACACCGCTGAATACGGTATTGCGGCTCACTGGAAATATAAACTCGGCGTTAACGGCACCCAGAAGTTTGAGGAGCGCCTTGCCTGGATAAGGCAGCTTCTTGAGAGCCAGAGTGACAGCGAAAACGTTGAAGATATCGTTTCCACCATCAAGAGTGACCTTGTGCCAGAAGAAGTTTTTGTATTTACCCCCAAGGGCGACGTTTTCAACCTGCCTATGGGCGCAACGGTTATTGACTTTGCCTATGCGATTCACTCCGCAGTCGGCAACAAAATGGTCGGCGCAAAGGTTGACGGCAGAATAGTGCCGCTTGATTATAACGTCAAAACGGGCGAAATCGTTGAGGTTATGACCTCGTCTGCTCAGGGCAAAGGCCCCGGCAGAGATTGGCTCAAAATTGTTAAAACCAGCCAGGCAAGAACAAAAATCAGACAGTGGTTCAAAAAAGAAAAGCGTGATGAAAACATCGTTGAGGGCAAAAACGAGGTCGAAAAGGAGTTCAGGCGTAACTTTATCCGCCTGACCGACGAGCAGTATGACGATTTCGTGCTCAAGATAGCCGAGCGTCAGCATTGCAAAACGGTTGAGGATTTTTATGCCGCAATCGGCTACGGCGGCGTTTCGCTTATCCGCCTTATGCCCAAAATCAAAGAGGATTACGCCAAGCTGACAAAGCCTGAGGGTGAGCCTCAGATTACCATAGCACCCGTTCGCAAACGCACAAAGAGCAACGAAGGCGTTGTTGTTGAAGGTATTGATAACTGCCTTATCAAGTTCTCACGTTGCTGCAATCCTTTGCCGGGTGACGATATTATAGGCTTTATCACAAGAGGCCACGGCGTTTCGGTTCACACCCGCAGCTGTACCAACGTTCCGCAGGATATCTCAAAAGCGGGAGAACCTGAAAGATGGGTCACCGCATATTGGGACACAAACGTCAAAGAGGATTTCAAGTGTACCCTTTCTCTTTATTGCCTTAACAGAATCGGTATGCTCGCCGATATTTCAAGTCTGCTTGCCGGTATGCGCATTATGATTAACGATTTAAGCACTCGCAATACAAAAGACGGCAGAGCGATTATTATGGTCACCGTTTCGGTCAACGGCGTTGAACACCTTAATTCGCTGGTTGCAAAGCTGCAGAAGGTTGAGGGCGTTTTAACCATCGAACGCAGCGGCGTTTAATCAATTCGCAATGCGCAATTCGAAATTAGCAATTGTTTTGTGAGTTTAATAAAACTGTTGGGACAGCCCTTGCGGCTGTCCGTCAAACGGCTTGCAAAAACGGGCGGATAATATCCGCCCCTACACTGAAATTCGGTGTCAGTGACCAATTCAGTTACACCGCAACAC
>JAZSNE010000002.1:0-25436 GCA_045536245.1 Acutalibacteraceae bacterium
GTTGACGGCGGTCTTATCGGCGGCGCATCACTCGTTGCAGAAAAGTTTGCAGCTATCGTAGCAGCAGCTTCAAAATAATTTTTAATACATTTTGATTTTAACTGTAGTATTTTGTAATATTTAAAATTGACATTGAGTAGGGGCGGATATTATCCGCCCGTATAATCAAGTGTTGAATTTGCGGGCGGCTGATAGCCCCCCCTACCGTAAAGATTTGAGTGTTACAAAATAGTAGGGGCGACCCTGTGCGGTCGCCCGTTATAAACGTAGGGAATAGCCTTGACTGTTCCGAATAATAAATAAGTGTAGGGCGGGATGCCCACATCCCGCCGTTAAAAAAGCAAAAGACTTTGCGGCGGCTTGAGGGCAAGCCGCCCTACGTGATATTTATTTCAAATGCGGAATAGTCAAGAGTGTTCCCTACAACAAAGACAATTTGAAAGGAATGTTTGAAATGAGCAAAAAACCCGTTCTTCTTTGCATTATGGACGGCTTCGGCAGAAATGACAGCGATTACGGCAACGCAATTTCTTCCGCAAGAACCCCTAACCTTGATAAAATTATGAGATCCAACCCCATGACCTATATCGGTGCATCGGGTATGGACGTTGGTCTGCCCGACGGTCAGATGGGTAACAGCGAGGTTGGCCACACCAACATCGGCGCAGGCAGAGTTGTTTATCAGGAGCTTACAAGAATCACAAAGTCAATCAGCGACGGCGATTTCTTTGAGAACGAAGCTCTTCTGGGCGCAGTTGAAAACTGCAAAAAGAACGGCTCGGCTCTTCACCTGATGGGTCTGCTTTCAGACGGCGGCGTTCATAGCCACAACACACATCTTTACGGTTTGCTTGAATTAGCAAAGAGAAACGGTGTTGAAAAAGTGTTTATCCATTGCCTTATGGACGGCAGAGATGTATCACCCACATCAGGTAAAGATTTTCTTGCAGAGCTTTACAAAAAATGCGCTGAAATCGGCGTTGGCGAAATTGCAACCGTTGAAGGTCGCTACTATGCGATGGACAGAGAAAGAAAGTTTGACCGTGTAGAAAAAACCTACCGTGCAATGACAGCTCTTGAAGGTCCCAAGTTTGCTTGTGCTTGCGAAATGATTGAAGAATCATATAAGAACGAGGTAACTGACGAATTCATCGTTCCTTGCGTAAGCGAAAAAGCAGAAGCAGTTAAAGACGGCGACAGTGTTATCTTCTTCAATTTCCGCCCCGACAGAGCAAGAGAAATCACAAGAGCATTTGTTGATCCTGCTTTCGACGGTTTTGCAAGAGATAAGAAGCTTGATATCTATTATGTTTGCATGACTCAGTATGAAGCTGATATGCCCAACGTTGAGGTTGCATACAAACCTCAGAGAATTGATATGCCTATCGGTGAAGTTTTCAGCAAGGCAGGACTTAAACAGCTCAGAATTGCTGAATTCACAAAATATGCTCACGTAACATTCTTCCTTAACGGCGGTGAGGAAACCGTTTATGAGGGTGAAGACAGAATTCTTATTGATTCTCCCAACGTTGCAACCTATGATCTTCAGCCTGAAATGAGTGCATATATTGTAACAGATACTCTGCTTGAAAAAATCAATGCAGATATGTATGATGCTATAGTTCTCAACTTTGCAAACTGTGATATGGTTGGTCACACAGGCGTTTTTGAAGCAGCAGTCAAGGCAGTTGAAGCTGTTGACACCTGCGTGGGCAAGGTTGCGGATGCCGTTATGGCAAAGGGCGGCGTAATGCTTATCACCGCTGACCACGGCAACGCAGACAAGATGTTTGAGCCCGACGGTTCACCCTTCACCGCTCACACAACAAACCCCGTTCCCTTTATCGTTATGGGTTACCCCTGCGAGCTTAAAGAGGGTGGCAAGCTTTGCGATATCGCTCCCACAATGCTCAAGATTATGAACCTTGAACAGCCTGCACAGATGAGCGGCGAAAGCCTTATTAAATAAGAACTGTCCCACAAAGCAAAGACAAATATAATGATAAAAGCTTGCATCGGTTTATATACCTTTGCAAGCTTTTTTGTTATGTTATAAACTTTACGGTGTAGGGCGAGATGCCCACATCCCGCCGTTGGATTATTATATATTGTATTTTGCGGCGGCTTGAGGGCAAGCCGCCCTACACGGTTGAAAACAACCGAGCCGCCTTTGATGAATAATTGACGTGTAGGGGTTGGCGACCCCGACAACCCGACAGACCGTAGGTCTGAATTTTTTTATGGGACGTCGGGTCGCCGTCCCCTACAAAGATTATGGTTTACAATTCGATTTTTTATCCGAATTTTATTCCGCAGATGTCTCTGATTTGCTTCATAATCTGCGACACCTGTAAAGCTCTTTGCCTTGTCACCTGGTAATATTCATTGCTCGGGTCGGCTATGAAACGCTCAAATCCGAGTGCCTCGTATCCCATCAGTTTCTCCTTGGGCACATCGCCGATAATCTCTTGTATATCACCGTTTTTGGCGGTTATGCTCATATTGATAAGCTTTGAGATTGACTCGATTTTTATTGTGCCTTCGTCGCCGAAAATCTGCGAGCCCAATCTGTCCTGTCCAAGCTTGCTGTATGTAAAGGTGATTAACTTGTCAGGGTAGAGCAAGCCTGCCGTTCCGCTGCCGTCTGCACCGCTTTCCATAAAGTGGGCGCAGGCGGTTATTTTTTCGGGCAGACCGAATAAATCAAGCGCGGGATAGACGCAATAAATGCCCAAATCCATCAGGCAACCCGTTGCAAGGGCAGGGTTGAAGATGTTCGGCAGTTCGCCCCTTTGATAGGCAGGATATTTTGACGAAAGCTGCGAAAAATCAAAATGCGCACTTGTGATTTTGCCGATTTTGCCGAGCGCATCCTTGAGCAAATCCCTTGCAGGGTTGAACATATACATTATTGCTTCAACGTAGATAAGTCCTTTTTCGTCGGCAAGAGCCTGCAATTCTTCAAGCTCCTCGGGCTCAACGGTTATCGGCTTTTCGCAGATAACGTGTTTGCCGCTTTGCAGCATCAGCTTTGACTGTTCATAGTGCAGGCGGTTGGGGCTTGCGATATAAACCGCTTCAAAGTCGCCGTTTGCAAACTCGTTGATATCGGTATATACCTTTTCTATTTTGTTTTCGGCGGCAAATTTGTTTCCGCTTTCGGCGGTGCGTGAATAAACCGCTGCAAACTCCGAGCTGCAGACCTCCCTTGCACCGTCGATGAAGGATTTTGCAATCCAGCCTGTGCCGATAACGCCGTAACGCATATTAAAGCTCCTTTGCCATGGCTGTTCCTCCGCCGATTGAGCAGAGAACCTTAAAGCCGTTTCTTTTATAGAACCTGACAGCGGCGGTATTGTGAGCGCCGACTATCAGCATAACACCCCTGATGTTTTTGCTTTTCAGGTGTTCGAGCAACGTTTGCATCAGCCTTGTGCCGTTGCCGTTGCCTGTGAATTCGTGATTGATGTCAATGTGAAGATGTGCAGGATATTTTTTGCAGAAAAAGCGATAAATAATTTGCTCGCCCCACGGGATTACGCAGCTGCCGACACCGTGTTTGCGGAGCTTCTGCATATAGGGCGCAAAGCCTTTGCGGTATTTCTTTGCGTTTTCGGCGCAGAAAATATACCCCTGAGCCGTGTCGCTTTCGTCAACAAGGATAAAAGCGTTATGCGGCTCTTTTTCGCAATAATAATCGCAATAAACGGCAAGCAGTTTTTCTCTTTCAACAGGGTCTGTTCTTGCTGTACGGGGTCCCGTGTTGACGCATACCTGCCTCACGTTTTCAAAATATTTTGTTTCAAAAGGTCTGATTTCAAGCATATTATATCTCAACCGTAAACTCGGCTTCTCCTCTGAACGGAACGTTCATATCGCCGTAAACAAAGGCTGCGTCAATTCTCTCATCAGCAAAAACTTTTACGTTTGCTTTGCCGCAGGATTTTGTGTATTCAACACGGATAACGCCGTTTTCGGTTGTGATATGACCCTTTGCGCGGTTCATACCGTCAACAAAAACGGGGTTGATGATTGCTTTTTTGAAAGCAACGCTGTCGTCGGGCTGGCGGATACCGAGCAGATGCTTGAAAATATTCTTTGTAACCGCACCGAACATCGGGTGGTTGCGTGAATCTCTGCCGTTCCAGTTTTCCCAGATGGTTGTTGCGCCGTTCTTTGCCATATATGCAAACGAAACGTCCTCGTTGCTTGCCATCAGGTTGAATGCAAGCTGACCGTGGCCGTTTTCAAACAGCCAACGGGTGAGAACTTCCGTCGCAATAATGCCTGTGTCATATCTGCCGAGCTCTTTATATTTATCGCAGACCTTCTTTTCAACTCGCTTGTCGCCCATACCAATCTGCAGGGCAAGGCTCGATGCGCCCTGAATATCGCCGCAGAAAGTGTCCTGCGCAGGGCTGTAATATGCCGCAACAATCGCACGCTTGACCTTTTCGATTCTTTCGGGCAGGTGAGCGGTTTCGCTTTCTCTGCCAAGGATAACGCCTGCTTCAATAACCTGCTGCATAAATTTAACGTAAAGGCAGGTGTTGACGTAGGATTCGGGAATCTTAATCATATCGGGCGTACACCAGTCACCCAGACACCAGCCGCCCTGTTCTTCACGGCAGACAAAACCGAATTCACTTCTGCTTTCAAGATATTCAAGGAAGTGAAGCATTTTGGGAAAGAACTCGTTGAGCAGATCTTTATCGCCGTAGGCTTTGTAGAACTGCATCGGCACTTCAACTATTGCGCCGCCCCAGCCGGAGGGACCGCCGCCGCCGCCCATAAGGGGTGCAGTGTGCTGAACGTGGCCGCTGTTTTTGCACTGACAATCGGCAATGTCATAGAGCCATTTGCGGTAAAATTCACGGCAGTCAAGCATCAGCATAACGGTTTCTGCGCAGAGCTGACCGTCGCCCGTGTAGCCCAGACGCTCTCTGTGGGGGCAGTCTGAGGGTACGCCGCTGTGCATATTGCCCAGCTGTGTTCTTATGTAAGCATCAAAAAGCCAGTTGAGGTTTTTGTTATCACTTTCAAACGAGCAGGTAACGGGACAGTCGGAGTGAACAACGTCAACTCGTACGACCTCGATATCCGCATCAACTCTGAAATAGCGGAAGCCGTGCCAGGTGAAATGGGGGATATATTCACGGTCTGTGCCGTCGGTGATAAATTCTTCACTCTGGTAGCCGTCCTCAAACTGAATGCCGTACCACTTTCTGGTTTCATAATATTCTTCGGCATAATTTGCGATGAACTTTCTGCCTGTTTCTTTGCATTTGAAAACGGCATAGCCCGTAATGTTTTCGCCAACGTCATAGAGCTTTTTATCGCCTTCATCTTTAAGCAGAGCAGGCTTGATTGAGCGTATGACCTTGTCTGCAGGTGAAAACTGAATATAAAACTCGCTTTTTGGAGCATCAACAACGGTGCTTGCAGCAAAGCCTTCGCCGCTGTAATCAACGCTTTCGCAGCCGTGAGGATAAAGGGTGTAATCGTGTTTTTCGCCGTCATAGAGGTTGTTAAACGTTACAAAGCCTTTGTGAGAAAGGGTTGTTTCGTCGCTGATAACCTCGCCGCTTTCTTTTTCGATGCGGTAGCAAAGCTTGGGGTCGCCGAATTTAACGGTACCCTCTGCGTGGCGGCTGACCTGATTATAATAGCCGTTACCAACCATAACCGTCATAACGTTTTCGCCGTCAGCAAGGTAATCGGAAATATCGTATTTCATACAGTAGATGCGGAAAGACATTTCATCGTTGAGCTTAAAAACAAGCTTCTGCAAATCACGCCATTCATAGCAGGTAGCGTTGGGCACAAGCAAATCCTCGCTGACCTTTTTGCCGTTGATGAAAAACTTGAAAAATCCGAGACCGCAGATGGTGATTTCAGCCTTTTCGCCCTTTTTGGCGGTGAAAACTTTTCTGAAAAGGGGAGCGTCACTGCCGTCGCATACTATCCATTTTGAGTTTTTGAAAATCTGTTCGTGAGTCATAATCAGTCCTCCGCTTCGTTTAACTCGTTTAATTCGGTGAGCCTTGCATTCCATTCTTCCCACTCCTCCATAAGGGTGAGCTGCTCGGCTGTGAGTGATTCGATTTTTTCTGTGTATTCAATAACCTGCTGATAATCGGCAGAAACCTCGGGGGTCGAGAGCTCTGCCGTCAGCCTTGAAATTTCTGCATCAAGGCGGTCAATTTCGGCTTCGCCCCTTTTGATTTTACCGCTGAGACGGTTGATTTCGCTTGCACGCTCCTTGCGAAGTTTGTAGGAATTAACCTTGACCTCGGTTTTCTGCGGCTTCGCCTTTGCCTGATTGAGGGCAATCAGGGCGTAATCGTTATAGTCACCGTCGAATTTTTCAAACCCGTCGGTTTTCATTCGGTAAATTTTTGTTGAAAGCTTGTTGATAAAATATCTGTCGTGCGAAACGGCGATAATCGTGCCGTCAAAATCCTCAAGAGCAGCTTCAAGCACTTCTCTTGACGGAATATCAAGGTGGTTTGTAGGCTCGTCAAGCAGAAGCACGTTTGCGCCCGAGAGCATAAGCTTGAGCAGGCAGAGCTTCGCTTTTTCGCCGCCGCTCAGGTTATCAACGTTTTTAAAAACGTCATCGCCCCTGAAAAGGAAAAGGGCAAGGTAGCTGCGTACCTTTGTTTCGGTGAACGAACGGTGCTCATCCCAGATTTCGTCAATAACGGTTTTGCCGCCTCGCAGACTTTCAAGGCTCTGGTCAAAATAACCGACCTTGACGTTTGCGCCGAAGTTATAGCTGCCTTCATCGGCACTTTGCTGACGGGTAAGAATGCGCAGCAGAGTTGTTTTGCCGCAGCCGTTTGAACCGAGAATGAACACACGCTCATTTTTATAAACGGACATATCGGCGTTGCGGAAAAGAGTTTTTGTGCCGAAGGCTTTTGCAAGCGAGTTTACCTCAAGCACGTCGTTGCCCGTTTCACATTCGGGGCTGAATTTCATTCGCATTTTTGCAAGTGAAGGCTCGGGCTCAACAAGCTCCGCCTTTTTCTTTTCAAGCATTTTGCGCTTGCTTTCTGCAGTGATGAAGTTGCGCTCCCTTGCGAATGAACGCTGCTGCTCTATGATGCCTTCAATGTGTTTTATTTCTGCCATCAGATTTTCGTATTGACGGCGCTCGGTTTCAAGGCGTTCTTCCTTTAGCTTGAGATAGGTTGAATAATTGCCCTTGGTGCAGTGTGAACGCCTGTTTGCAATTTCAACGGTTTTGTTTGTGATTTTGTCAAGAAAATATCTGTCGTGCGAGATAACAATGACGTTACCTTTGTAGCCGAGAAGAAAATTTTCAAGCCATTCGGTGCCCGCAATATCAAGGTGGTTTGTCGGCTCGTCAAGCAAAAGCAGGTCGGAGCCGCTCAGAAGAAGCTTGCACATACTCAGCTTTGAACGCTGACCGCCGCTGAGTTTATCGCAGGTCAGACCGAAGTCACTTTCGCTGAATCCCAGACCGATAAGTGCGGCTCGTGTGCGGCTCTGATAAGTCAGACCGTCTTTGTCCTGGAATTCTTCGTGAAGCTTGTTTTGTCTTTCAATAAGTTCGTTCCGGTTGCCGAGGTGCGAATCAATTGCCGCCGCAATTTCCTCCATTTCACGCTCCATTGCCATAAGCGGCTCGAAAACGCTTAACGCTTCGTCGTAAACCGTTCTGACCGAGCCGTGGCAGGCGTGCTGCTCAAGATAACCGACCTTGACGAATTTTGAGATGAATGCGCCGCCTTCCGTTGGCTCAACCTCACCTGTGATAACCTTGAAAAGCGTGGTTTTGCCTGTTCCGTTTGCGCCGATGAGACCAACAAATTCACCGGGATTGACGTCAAACGAAACGTTTTCAAACAGCACCTTGCCGCCGAAATCAACTTTTAAGTTTTGTATACTGACAACTGCCATAGTTAATCCTTAAATTAAATAATCAGATGCGGGTTTCAATAATTTCAAGCTTGCCGCCGAGCTTATATTCACCTGCGTTTGCAGGGATAAAGATGCTGTCGCCCTTGATGAGTGAAAGTGTTTCGCCGCAGCATTCAAGAGTGCCTTCGCCGTCAAGGATAAGGAGCGAAACAAAGGAGTTTTCGTCTGCTTTGTCGCTGAAATCGCCGCCGATATCAAGCTTCCATGTCTTGAAAAGGGGACAGTCGGCAAGAAGTTTCTTTTCTTCACTGTAAAGGCTTACACCTTTACTAAAGTCGGGCTGAACGTATTTTTCAAGCTTTGTTACGGCAACACCGTCTGCAACGTGCAATTCCCTTGGTTTACCGTCGTTTCCGACTCTGTTATAGTCATAAATTCTGTATGTGGTGTTGGAGCTTTCCTGCACCTCGGCAAGTAAAATGCCTTTACAGATGGCGTGGAGTGTGCCTGATTCAATAAAGAAGAAATCGCCCTTTTTGACCTTAACTTTGTCAACGTATTCGGTGAGAGTGTTGTTTTCGATTGCTTCCTTGAACTGTTCGGGTGTGATTTTATCCTTGAAGCCGAGAATCAGGTGAGCATCCTCGTCACAGTCGATGATATACCAGCATTCTGTTTTGCTCTGACCTCTGCCTGTTTTTTCGCAGTATTCCTTTGTGGGGTGAACCTGAACGGAGAGGTCATCTCTTGCGTCAATGAATTTGATGAGAATGGGGAAATCTTCAAAATTTTCTGCGTTTTTGCCGCAAAGCTCGGGATACTTTGCAACTGCATCGGGCAGAGAAACACCTGCAAGCTCGCCGTTGGCAATGCTTGCAAAGCCTGAAGGATGGCAGGAGAGCATCCAGCCTTCGGCTGCATTGGCTTTTTCTGTTTCAACGTGATATTCGTCAATAAGTTTTCTGCCGCCCCAGATTGTTTCTGAAACGTAGGGCTTCAATTTAATGGGATAAAGCTTCATATTCATACCTCCGGAGGGTAAAATTGCATATTTGTATAATTATAGCATAATCATCCTATAATTGCTATAGAATATTTTAAGGAGGATGAAAAAATATGGAAAAAATTTCAAACAAGGCAAAAATGTTCTATTATGAAAAAATAAGAAAACCGTTACCCTCAGTAAGCCGCAAAAACGACCTTCTGCGCCAGATAAGAGAAACCTCGGCACGGCTCACTGCGGCGCACAACCGCTTTGAAAATGAGTGTGACGAGGATTTGCTTGATTCTATCATATTTGAGATACAGTCGCTTAAAGCTCTTTACAGGTATTTATTACGTATGGCTAAAGAGGAAGGGTTGCAGTGCGCCGAAATTTCGGTTTTCGGCAGAGAGGTCATATAATCAGACTTTTGCTTCAACAAACCATTTGCCTTCCTCTTCAAAAATATAAGTTTCTTTGCCGCATATCTGAACGGTGTAGCGCATTCCGCACCCGCCGACCTTCAGCGATGCGGCTCTGCATATATAAAGCAGGCGTTCAACCTCATAAACTCTGCCGTCTTCCCATATGATACGCAGAGGGCGGATTGCGCCTGTTTTATCCTGTTTTAATATAACGTCAACATAGACCTTGCGGTGCATTATTACCCTCCTTGATTTATACTTTTGTTAACAAAAGTATAGGATTTTTAACAACCCTGTTTTCGTAGGGGCGATTCACGAATCGCCCGTTTCGGGCGGATAATATCCGCCCCTACGGTTTTACCGTGAGATTCATTGTGTTGTTGTTAAAACTCCTATACCTATTTGAACATCGGTGACGGCAAAACGGAAATCTCGTTTTCTTTGTGCGGTATTTTCTTTTCTGTCATAAGGCAGCAGTTGAAAATTGCTTTGTCGCCGAATCTGCGGCGGATATCAATAACGGTGTTATCAATTTTCTCCTGCCTGTCGTGTTTTTGGCTGTTGCCGAAAAGGTCAAGCTGGTCGGGCGTATCCTCACTCTGAAGCTCGATTGCCCTTACGGTAACAGCACGCACGTTGTGCTTCCAGTCATAGTTTTCTTTAAAAAGCCTGAAGCCTTCGGCGGCAATTTCAAGCGCACTCTGCGTTGCAAGCGGAAGCACCGCCTGAAACTGACGGGTTGCAAGCTGATTGTCTTTTATGCCAATCTGAACGGATTTTGCTGAAAGCTTGCTTTCTTTAAGGCGTTTGCTCACGTCCTGCGAAAGCTCGAGCATAACCTTCCACACCTCGTCGGCGCTCACAAGGTCAGCGCTGCAGGTGATGCCGTGGCCGATACTTTTTGCAGGTATGGCAAGGTCATAATGTTTGACCCGTGAGGAGTCAAGTCCGTTGGCATAAACCCACAGGTCTGCGCCGCATTTGCCCAGAATTTTGCGCAGAAAGGCGGTGTCTGCTCTTGCAAGGTCGCCGATGGTCAGAATGCCCACGGATTCAAGCCTTTTTGCCGTTGCTCTGCCAACGCCGAGCAGGTCGGCGGCAGGCAGGCACCATATTTTATCCTTAAAATCTTCTCGTCCGATGCAGGTAACAGCATCGGGTTTTTTCATATCCGAGCCGAGCTTTGCAAAAATTTTGTTGAACGAAACGCCGACGGAAACCGTCAGCCCCAATTCTCTTTTAGTGGCTTCGCGTATTTCGTTTGCAATTTTTTCGCCGCTTCCGAAAAGGTGGGTGCTGCCGGTAACGTCGAGCCAGCATTCATCAAGACCGAAAGGCTCAACAAGGTCGGTATAGCGCAGATAAATTTCGTGAGCATAGCGTGAAAAACGCATATATTGGTCAAAATGAGGGCTGACGATTATAAGGTCGGGGCATTTGAGCTTTGCCTGCCAGAGAGTTTCGCCCGTTTTGACACCGCAAACCTTGGCTTCCTGAGATTTTGCAAGAATTATTCCGTGGCGTGATTCCTCGGAGCCGCCAACGGCAACGGGTTTGCCCCGAAGGGAAGGGTCAAGCATACATTCAATTGAAGCATAGCACGCATTCAGGTCTGAATGCAGAATAACTCTGTCCACCTGCAAAGCCTCCGTTTCCGTTAATGAACAAATGTTCGTCTGCATATATAATACTCCTCTTGAGCCAAAAAGTCAACAGGTAAAGCGAGGAAAATTATCGGTTACAATGCACAAAAAGCGTTGCTTTGATTTGTGCAAAAAAGCAATGAAAAACTCTGCCTGCGGTGCAGGATTGTTTATTGTTCCGAAAAATTAAAAACACGGCAGAAAACTTGATTTTTGGCTTGAAATAAAGGGATTAAAGTGTATAATAAACCACGGAAAAATAACAGATAACGAGGTTATAAAGAATGAAGATTTTTGCACCAAAGCTTTTTTCAATTAAGGAGCGTTTCAGCAAAAAACAGCTTGTCAACGATATTGTTGCAGGTGTTATTGTTGCAATCATCGCTCTGCCGCTTTCAATTGCTCTTGCAATCGCTTCGGGCGTTTCACCCGAAAAGGGTCTTTACACCGCCATCGTTGCAGGCTTTGTGATTTCTTTTCTCGGCGGCAGCAACGTGAATATTTCGGGCCCCACGGCGGCTTTTGCCACAATAGTTGCAGGCATTGTTGCGCAGTTCGGAATAAGCGGACTTGTTGTTGCAACAATTATGGCGGGTCTGCTGCTTGTTATTATGGGTGTGTTCAAATTCGGCTCGTTGATAAAATACATACCTTACACCATAACAACGGGCTTCACCGCAGGCATTGCAGTTACAATTGTCATCGGCCAGATAAAGGATTTTCTGGGTCTGACTTTCCCCGAGGGTATGCCCACGGTTGAAACGGCAGAAAAGCTGCACGCTGTTGCAAAATCAATCGGCACTTTCAATTGGCAGGCTCTTGTTGTTGGTGCAGTTGCACTTGCAATTCAGATTATATGGCCCAAAATCAGCAAAAAAATCCCCGGCTCGCTTGTAACCGTTGTTGTCGGCGTTATAATGGTCAAGGCTCTTGATATGAACGTTAACACCGTTGGCGACCTTTATACCATTTCAAGGGATTTACCCAAATTCAGCCTGCCGCAAATCAGCTTTGAAAACATCGGTCAGCTTGTGCCGAGTGCGTTTACCATCGCAATTCTTGCAGGCATTGAATCGCTGCTTTCCTGCGTTGTTTCAGACGGTATGATTAAGGATAAGCACAACTCAAACACAGAGCTTATTGCCCAGGGTGTGGGCAACATCTGCTCGGGTCTTTTTGGCGGAATTCCTGCCACGGGAGCTATTGCAAGAACGGCGGCAAACGTTAAAAACGGCGGCAGAACACCTGTTGCAGGCATAGTGCACGCCGTGGTTCTTCTGCTTATTCTTGTTGTGCTGATGCCCTATGCGGCGTGGATTCCCATGCCTGTTATTGCGGCAATCCTCTTTATGGTTGCTTACAATATGAGCGAGTGGAAACGCTTTGTGAAAATCTGCAAAACCGCTCCTAAGAGCGATATCCTTGTGCTTGTTGTGACCTTTGTGCTGACTGTTGCATTTGACCTTGTTGTTGCAATTGAGGTTGGTATGCTGCTGAGCCTTATTCTCTTTATGAAGAGAATGAGCGACGTTGCACGAATAAGAACCTGGACAAACAGTGAGGATAATTCCGCGCCGGACAGCGAACGCCTCAAGTCGGTTCCCAAGCACACCGAAGTTGTTGAGTTTGACGGCCCGATGTTTTTTGCATCAAGCGAAAAGTTCAACTCAATTCCCATAAACGAAGGTGTAACAACGGTTATTCTGCGAATGAGAAACGTGCCTGCGCTTGATATAACCGCAATGCGTGCGCTCAACGAAATTTATTCAACCTGCAACGCAAAAGGACTAAGACTTATTCTTTCCCACACAAACGAGCAGCCGCTTTCGGTTATGAAAAAGTCAGGCTTCTTTGACAGAGTGGGAGAAGAAAACTTCCTGCCCAATATTGACGAAGCGCTTGCTTACGCCGAAAAAGTAAACCAATAAAAATAAAGGCTCACACAGAAAAATTCATCTGTGTGAGCTTTGTTTTTAGAGAGTAAATTCATATTCTCCGCCCGAAAGAGTTTCGGTCAGGGTTTTGCCGTTGAACGAAAGGCAGAGGCTTGCGTTTGCGTTTTGCGGTACGATAACTTTAACGTTGCAAACGCCGTCGGTTTTTTGCCATTCGCAGGCAGCCAAGCCTTTCGGCGTTTTGATTTTAACTTTTACCCAATCAATCGGGCAGTCAAGAACGGGTTTCACGTCAAAGCTTTCATAGCCGTTGCGGATATTCCTTATGCCGCCGAGATAGGCATATAAAGCCTCGTCATAAGTGCCGAGAAAATAGTGGTTTTGCGAGCGGGTTGTTCTTTCCCAGCTTTCCCAGGCGGAATCTGCACCGTTTGCAACCCAGAAGCCCCAGCTCGGATATTCTGTCTGAAGCAGAATTTTTGTGGCGATATCGGCGTATCCGTTTTCAAAAAGAACGGGCAAAACGTGTTTTGTTCCCGTGCAGCCCGTGTCAAAACGGTAACCCCTTGCCACGAAGCTGTCAACAAGGTTTTTAAGAACAGCTTCTTTGTTTGCTTCGTCAACCATACCGAACGAAAGCGGCAACAGGTTTGACGTCTGCCTGTAGCTGCCGTCACGCTCACCCTTCTGCACCCAGACGGAGGTTTCATAAAAGCCTTTTTCGGGTCTGTAGAATTTTTGGTTGAATGCGTCGGCAATGTCTTTTGCTGCTGTTTCATAAAGCGGAATATCGTCTGCTTTGCCGAGAATATCTGCAATTTTCACCATAGACTTCAGCATTGCGTAAATATAAGCGGTGCAGCAGATTTCCGCACCCTCGGAGGGGTCGGGGTCAATGGGCAAATCCGCTCCGCCCATTGGTGAAAGCCAGTCCGAAAGCCCTTTTGTGCCCCACACGTTGCCGAGCGATTTCATCTGCTCAATGTCTTTGACGGCAAAGGCTTTTAAATCCGGATAGAGCTTTTCAAGATAATCTTTGTTGCCGCAGAAATTATAAAGCGCAAGCGGAGCAAAAACAAAAATCGTGTTCCAAACGGGCGAGTTGCCGAGCCCCCACGCAGGTGTGGGCACAATAACGGGCACACAGTCATAGGCATGGAAGCAATCAGCCATTGTGTCAACGAAGCTCTGCATATAGCTGCCCATATCGAAGTTATACATCATTGCTTCAAGCGCACAGCTTGCATCGCCCAGCCAGCCGTTTTTCTCCCAGACAGGAGTGTCTGTGGGCTTGCTCTGGAAGTTGTTGAGCAGGGTGCGGCGCATAATTGCGTGGAGCGTGTTGAGCAATTCTTCGGAGCATTCAAATTCCGAAATAATTTCAACGTCGTTTGCAATTTTATGGATTTTAACGTCGGCGGCGTCAAGCTTTTTGCAGCCGTCAACCTGAAAATATTTAAAGCCCTTATAGCTGAACTTCGGCTCAAAAATAAATTCTCCGCCGCCGCTGATAAACTTATCCTGCTGGATATACGCATCGGGCCACCATTCGGCGTTATGGCCGCTGTCTTTGCCGATTTTTTGAACATAACCCTCTGCGGTCAGCTTCTCGCCGTAGGTTATGGTTATTTCCGTGCCCTCGGGCTCGTTGAGCTTTATTGCCGACCAACCCGTTACCATTTCGGGGCATTCAATAACAAAGCTGCCGCCGATTTGCGTTATCTTTTTCGGCTCAAACGTCTGAATGCGTTTTATCGGAGGGATTGTCTGCTCTTTGAGTTTGCCCTCGGGAGCTTTAACGCAGACTGCGTTTTGCCATTCGTATTCTTTGCGCCTTGCGTCAAAAGTTTCGCCGTAATAAATGCTGTTTGCAACGGTGGGTCCGTCTTTGGTCACAAGCCAGTCTTCGCCGCTTGCAAGAGTTGAAATTTCACCGTTTTCATATTCAATTTCAATGTCGGCAATCATCTTGGGCGAATCACGCCACGATGCCTTATCCCAATCCCAGACACCTGTTGTTTCATTAAAAAAGCTGTGACCGACCTCAACGGTAACGGTGTTTGCGCCGCTTTTGATGAAAGGTGTTATATCAAAAACACGGTAAAAAACAGTTTCGTTATATTGCGAATGTGACGGATTGAGCACAGTGTCGTCTGCTGCGTTGCCGTTGATTTTAAGCTCAAACAAACCGAGACCGCTGATAAAAATTTTTGCGCTTTTTACGCTGCAAACGGTAAATTCTTTTTTGAATATCGGCGCAAAACGCTCGTCAACCGTCATTTCTGCGCCTATCCATTTGCCCTGCCATAAGTGTTTCATAATTTAAGCCTCTGTTATTTCGTAGAATACAACTGCGCTGGGGTCAAGAGTGATATCAAGAGTGATTTCGCCGTTAACGATTTCAGCTTCAAAGGTTTCGGGTTCAAGCTTTGAGCATTCGTAATATTTTTTGTAAAGCTCATCGTAATAAATCTTTCTTGCGTCGGGATTCTGAAGCGTTGTGGGGTTATCAATCTGAGGGCAATCGGGTGACCAGGCAAAGCAATCGTCGCCGATGCCGTATTTTTCTCTGTCCTCAATCCATTCGTCAAAATAGTTGCAGTCGTCATCAATGACGTATGCGGTGACCTTTACTTTTTCGCCGCTGAGCTGCGGAGCTTTTACGGTGAATTCAAGGTCAGCCTTTGAATCGTATTCAACGTCATTTTTGAAATTATAAGCCATAATGTGAACGGTATCCGTTTCTTCGTTATAAGCCGAAACAGCGTTTACTTCGGCTTTGTGTATGAATCCGTCACCGGTTTTTTCTGTTTTAGCGAGCTTTGCGCCGTCAAACTTTGCGGCGTTGCTTGCAACGTGGTAAGCTACCGTCGGGTTGCCGTCAAGCAGACCGTTTGAAAGGAAGCCCCAGGATGAAAAATAGTTTATATCGTTGTTGAACATCTGCGCATAGAGCCTTGCGTCATAAGCCGCCTGCCAGGTGTAGCCGACGGTTCTTGAGAGCAGCTGGCTGTCGATTGCACCTCTCGAATTACCTTCAAGAATTCTGCCCTCGTCGATGCCGAAAATCAGGTTCTTGAGGCCTGCTTTGTCGGCGCATTTGCGCAGGTAAGCAACGGTTTCAGGCAGGGTGTAGCCGCTTGTGAATACGCCGGGGCGTGCATCGTAGAATGAAGCGGAAAGATAGCAGATTCTTGTACCTTTTTCGCCTGTTTTATAGTTTGTGCCGTTTGAAACGTGTTCAATGAAAATCTTTTCATCCCAAAGACCTTCCGTAACGGTCATTGAGTGTGCGCCCACAAAAATATCGTTGCCCAGAACGTCAACGAGTGCCGCAACGGTGTAATCGTAGAGCTTGCAGTATTCAATTGCAGTTTCGTCGGGGTCACCGCTCTGAGCCATAAACCAGGCATCGTTTTCATATTCGGTCATAACGCCGAAACGCCAGGAGCAGACTTCGTCAATGCCGAATTCGTCAACAAGAGCCTGTGCGATTGCGTGGATATAGTTGTAATAAACGTTGTAGTCATCGGGCGGATAGACGTTTGTTCCGAAATACTGTTCGCTGGTTGAGTTTGAAGAATATTTAAGCGGAACGCTGCCGAGCTTGAGCATCGGCTTTGCACCGAGGTTGAGAACACCTCTGCAGTTTTCAATCAGAACGGTAAAGTCATAATCGTCAAGCACTGTTCTGTCCAGAGGGTCTTTGAAAAGGTCACGTTCAGCCGAGCCGCCTGTGCACTGCATAAGCTGAACGTAGTTGACAAACTCAAAAATGTTGTATTCTTCGCTTGCCGTTGCGTTCACAAAGGGGTTGCCCTCAATCGACCAGATGTTGACGTTGCTTGCAGGGTTTGCAAGCACTGCGCCTGTTTCCGACGTGTCAATACTGAACTTGTAGTTGTTGATTTCGTCTTTGAGTTTTTCGCCTTCAGGTGGCATAATAAATGAAATTACGGCAATCAAAACCGAAAGAAAAAATGAAATAACATTTTTAAAAAACATTGTTGAATCAGCTCCTTTGTATTTATACAAAATTAATATATCAAACTAAACCTTCGCTGTCAATTTATAGGGTGAAAATTATTCGTTTTTTTGCTTGACGGCGGTATATATTTGGTTTATATTTAGTAATGATATTTCCTTTTGAAGGAGGACGAAACAATGACAAAATCTCAGGCAATGACTAAAGCGAAAGAGCTTGTAGCAAAAATGACGGTTGAGGAAAAAATGTCTCAGCTTCTTTATAATTCACCTGCCATCGAAAGGCTCGGCATCAAAGAGTATAACTGGTGGAACGAAGGCTCACACGGCGTTGCAAGAGCAGGCACGGCAACCGTTTTCCCTCACGCAATCGCAATGGCGTCAACCTTTGACCCCGAGCTTGTGGGTACGGTTGCGGACGTTATCTCAACCGAGGGCAGAGCAAAATACAATATGCACGTCAAATTCGGCGATTACGATATTTTCAAGGGTCTCACATTCTGGGCGCCCAACATCAACATCTTCCGTGACCCCCGTTGGGGCAGAGGTCAGGAAACTTTCGGCGAGGACCCCTTCCTTGCCGCCGAACTCGGCAAAGAGTTTGTCAAGGGTATTCAGGGCAACGGCGAATTCCTTAAGGCTACCGCTTGCTCAAAGCATTTTGCCGTTCATTCGGGCCCTGAAAATGACCGCCACGGTTTTGACGCAAAAGCAAGTATGCACGACCTTTATGAAACATATCTGCCCGCATTTGAAAAGACCGTCAAAGAGGGCGGCGTAATGGGCGTTATGGGCGCATATAACCGCACAAACGGCGAACCCTGCTGCGCTCACTCATATCTTCTCAAAGAGGTTCTCCGCAAAAACTGGAACTTCGACGGCTACGTTGTTTCGGACTGCGGCGCTCTCGGCGATATCTATAAATTCCATAAGTTCACCGAAACCGCCGCCGAAGCTGCCGCTGCAGCAATCAAAAACACCTGCGACCTCAACTGCGGTGACACATACGCTTATCTCATTGATGCCTATGAGCAGGATCTTATTGATGAAGATGACATCACAGCTGCGGCAGAAAGACTCTTTATGATTCGTTACCTTCTCGGCGAATTTGAAGAAACCAGACCTTATTCCGATATTCCTTACAGCATCGTTGACTGCAAGGAGCACAAGGCTCTTAACCATAAAACAGCTCAGCAGAGCATCGTTCTGCTCAAAAACGAAGGCGGCTTCCTGCCTCTTGATAAAAATATGGGCAAGCGAATTGCGGTTGTCGGCCCCAACGCACAGTCCGTAACGGCTCTTGAGGGCAACTATAACGGCTATGCTTCCGAATACGTTACCGTTGCTGACGGTATCCGCAGAATTTTTGCAAACGCAGATATCAGCGTTGAACGAGGCTCAAACTACTGCGTTGAACAAATGAACCACTGGAGCGGCTTTATGAATATGCTCAGCGACGGTCTTGCCGCCGCTTCCGAAGCAGACGTAACCGTTCTTGCTCTCGGTCTTGACTGCTCCGTTGAAGGCGAAGACACAGGCTTTGATGACGATTACACCGCTTGCGGCGATAAGAAATCACTCTATCTGCCCAAAACCCAGCAGAAGCTCGCCGAGGCAGTCTGCGACGTTTGCGAAAACGTTGTGGTTGTGCTTATGTGCGGCAGCTCAATCGACCTTGGTGAAAAGGTAACAAGCCACGCAAAAGCAATTCTCCACGCCTGGTATCCCGGTGCTCTGGGCGGTCTTGCCGTTGCAGAAATCCTTGCAGGCGAAGCCAACCCCTGCGCAAAGCTGCCCGTAACAATTTATTCGGAAGCAAACAGTATTCCCGATTTCAAGGATTACGATATGAGGGGCAGAACCTACAGATATATCAATGAAAATCCGCTTTATCCCTTCGGCTACGGACTTTCTTACACAACGTTCGCTTTCAGCGGTGCAAAGGTTGTTTCTGCCGATGCGGATAAAATCACCGTCAGCGTTGACGTTGAAAACACAGGCGCAGTCAAGGGCAAAGAAAAGGTGCAGGCATATGCACGCTTCACAGACAGCCGCACTTATACGCCCAATTATCAGCTCTGCGCAATCAAGCCCGTTGAGCTTGAAGCGGGCGAAAAGGCAACCGTTACCCTTGATATTGACCGCTATTGGGTCAAGGCAGTGCTTGAGGACGGCAGCAGAGTTGACCCCGACGGCAAGGTTGCTCTTTATATCGGCGGCAGCCAGCCTGACGAATTCAGCCTTTCACTTACAGGCTCAAACTGCGAAAAGATTGAAATATAACAAAATTGGCTTGAACAGTTTTTTCTGTTCAAGCCTCTTTATATATTTCGGTTTATTTATTTCTTGTTTGTGTTCATTGAATTGCGGTAAACAAAGAAACGGCAATAGAGATACTCGGTAACGAGGTTGATTGCCATTGTGCCGATTTCAATGACGTATGCGTTGAGGTGATCGGCAAGTGCGTGAGTCCACCAGGTTGAAACGGGAGCAAAAACGCAATAGAAAAGCGCAACCTTGAGCATTGCAATGGGAATGTTGCTTGCCGATTTAAAGGTGAATTTTCTGTTGAAAGTGAAGTTCCAGAGCACCGAAAGGGTCAGGGAAATCAGATATGACCAGGTGTTTCCGAGGTGGAAAACTTCCATAAACAAGGTAAAAGAACCAATCTGAATTAAGCCTGCCGAAGCAGAAAACAGGGCAAATTTTATAACCTGTATAATGTTTTCTTTTGTTGAAAGCTTTTGTGTTTCGCTCATTTTTGATTTTCCTCTCTTTCATATTTCAGTTTGAGAGCGGCAACCCTGCACGCTCTGTTATATGCCTGTGCAAAATATTCCTCGGGCTTCATTGCGGCGTATGGGTGGTTATCGTATCTGCCCGGCTTGCTTTTGATGCTTAGCTCAAATGAAAGGGGAGCAGCGTAGTTTGCGGCAACAAGTCTTTTTGCAACGGAGTCCCAATCAGTTATGCCGTCAAAGGGAAGTAAATGTAAATCATCGTGCCAGGTGCGCACGCCGCCGAAATCACTGACCCCGAGGTTATCGTTAAGGTGGGTGCAGATGAGCCTGTCGCCGTAAAGTGAGCACATATCCTTGCTGTAGTTATAGCAAAGCTCGTGGCCTGTATCCCAGCAGAAACCGACGCTTTTTTCGATTTTAAGAGCGTCAAACAAAACCGCAAGGTGTTCATCGCCCTCCGTGTTTTCAAGGGCAAGCTTAACACCGAGCTCACCGGCTCTTTTTGCAACTGCGCCGTAACGCTCAATGCCTGCGGAGGTATTCACAAAATCGTTTTCATAGCCGATGAATGCGTGAGTAACCATAACGGGTATTTCGTGCCTTGCGCAGATTTCAAGGCATTCAATCAGCTCGTTTTTGCCGATTTCGCCGCTTTCATCGTTTCTCCACAGGTCATCGCTCTTGTTAAAGGGTGCGTGGTAAGAGGGGATTTCCATTCCGAGCTTCTTTGAAAGGGCAACAAGCTCCTCAACGGGAGCGTGCCTGTTGCAATCGTCAATAAAAAATGCTTCAAAGCCTGCGTTTTTTATGAGCCTTACCTGCTCGGTGTATGGCATATCAAAGCCTTCCATTATGCCGAGGCAGAGCTTTTGGTTATACATATTATATACCCCCCCTTATGTTTTTATGGTAAACCTACGGCGCAAAAATGTCAACACAATTGACGAATTATTTGCGATGTGATAGAATTTGATATATCGGAGGTGCGCTATGGGTATTATTATAGGTATAGGTGGCGGCAGATACAGCGACAGAGAGGTTATGCCGATTTTTGAAAAAATAGTTGCTCTCAGCGACAAACAGAATCCCAAGGTGCTTTTTGTGCCGACTGCAGGGTTTGACGATATGGAGGGCGATGAGGATATTTTTGCTCTTTTTGAAGAGCTCGGCGCAACGGTTACGCCCTTGCTTCTGACCGATGAAAGTCTGACTTATGAGTTTATAGAAAATAAAATTCTGTCAAGCGACATTGTGTATGCAGGCGGCGGCAACCTGAAATTCCTGATGGATACGTGGAAAAAGACGGGTGCAGACGTTGCATTCAGAAAAGCGTATGAAAAAGGCGTTGTTCTTTCAGGCTACAGCTCCGGCTCAATGTGTTGGTTTGCCGAGGGGTATGACGATTGCGGCGAAAACCACGAGTTTATGTTTGTTGATTGCCTTGGTCTGCTGCCCTATTGCAATTGCCCCCACTATGAAAGCGGCTATTGGCAGACTTTCAAAGAAGCCGTTAAATCACGCTCTGTTACAGGCCTTGCAATTGAAAACGGCGCAGCATATATTTATGATAACGGCAAGGTTACAACAATGTGCGGCAACGACGGCGGCAGCGTATATCTGCTCAAAAAAGAAAAAGATTTTGCCGAAGAGGTTCTCATCTGACTTATATATATAATGTATATAATAACAGACTTTTTTCGTAAAACCCGATGACTTAAAAGTTGTCGGGTTTTACTGTTTGTCCGTTACAAAAAAGTTACAAAAAGTTACAAGCATAACCGCATTTTCTGCGGCATAAAAATTATCAAAGGAAACAAATTCTATAAAGTCGGTTATTTTATGGAAAAAATGGGTAACAATAGAAATAAAGCCGGAAGTTTAAGCGTTGAAAATCCTCGAAAGATGCAAAATAATTCTTAAATAGAAAGAAAAAGCCGTTTTTAACCCTTTTGTAACCACTTTGTAACTTTTTCTGTTTTTCACAAAAGAATTGACAGTTTTTGACAAAAATGTGCTGTCTTCAATATGGCTGAAAAGGTGAATTTAGAAAAAAACATCAGTCGCATTGTGCAAAATGAACAAAAAATCAATCTCAAAAAATTTGACAAATCGACCATTTGCCAATATAATAGCAAGCGTTGCAAAAGGAAATCGAGGAAAGCCTTGAGCAAACGCCGGTTTTTGCCCGGTATTTGCTCGTATCAGACAGACCCCCAATTACTAATGCGCAAATTAAGGAGATTTTTTATGTTTAAGAAATTGCACTCCGAAGCAACGGAAACACATAAAAAGAGCTTCCGCATTCTTACGTCGGCTTTTGCCGCAGTATTTGTGTTTTCAGTTACCGTTAATGCGTTTGCAACTGCAAACGATTTTGTTACGGTAAAGGTTGTTGACGGAGAAAACACCGTTTCGGTTTCAGTTAAGAGTACGGCTCCTGAAGATGTTATTAAAGCTGCAGGCCTTGAACTTAACGCCAATGATGAGGTAATTCTTAACGGCTATAACGAAACCAACGGCGGAACAATCGTAATCAACAGAGCCAAGGTTGTCAGAATTGAAGATGACGAGCTTATCGGCTTCTACGTAGGCTACGATGAAACACTTGACGATATGCTTGTTGAGAATGAAATCACTCTTGTTGAGGGCGACATTCTTGACACAGTCAAAGAAACACCCATTTATGACGGTATGCTCGTCAATATTGACAGAGCTTTCGGCGTCGGCATTGAGTATGACGGTAACGCCATCACCCTGTCGCTCACGGGCGGCACTGTTGCAGATGCACTTGAAGCAGCAGGCATAACACTTGGTGAAGATGATATTGTTACACCTTCACTTGATTCGGAACTGAGCGATTACACTCACATCGAAATTCAGCGTGTGGATTACAGAATCGCTACCGAAACAGAAGAAATTGAATTTGCAACCAAGAGAGTTGAGGATTCAAGCCTTTCCGTCGGTAATAACAAAGTAACCGTTAAGGGCGAAAAAGGCGAAAAGAGCCTTACCTACACAGAAAAATATATTGACGGCGTTTACGTTGACAGAGTTCTTGAAAGAGAAGAAGTTATCAAAGAACCCGTTGATGAGGTTATCACCGTAGGCACAGGCAAGGCAGAAACACTTGCCGCTTATAAAAACACAACTGCTCCCATTTCGGAGCTTAAAGTTCCCGCAGACCTTGAGCTTGATGAAAACGGTATTCCCAAAAACTACAAGAGCAAGGTTGAAGCAAAGGCAACGGCATACACAGGCGACCCCGAAACAGCATCAGGCAGAAAGCCTATGCCCGGTCACATTGCCGTTGACCCCGAGGAATACCCTTACGGCACAGAGCTTTACATTGTTTCTGCTGACGGAAGCTATGTTTACGGCTATTGCGTTGCCGCCGACACAGGCGGATTTGTTGAGATGGGCAACACAGACGTTGACCTTTATCTTGATAACGGCGATATGTGCTATAACTGGGGCAATCGTGACATCATCATATATGTCTTATAATTAAACAAAGCTTGCAAAGGTTTTTGAAGCCTCTGCAAGCTTTTTGCATTTTATTTGGTTATGAACGCCTTGATTTGCTCAAGCATTTCTTCGCCCGTTTTTCTGCCGATGTTATAAACTCTGCGCAGTTCCTCCGGGTCGCGGCAGGTTTGTTTTATGTTAAGAGCTTCGGGCGGACGGATAACAAGCACCTCGCCGCTTTTTTCACGTTCTTCAATATATTTTGTTGTTTCGTTGTATCTTATGTGGCGCAGCGCAAGCTGCTCGGCAACCTTCGGGTATTGCTTCAATGCACGCCTGATAACGGGCACAAGCTTGTTCTTTTGCTTGATAAAGCCTTTGGGCTGCGTGAGAATAACAACGTTTTTGTTATAGCCTATGCTTTCAAAATACTGAATTGGAACGGAATCAATAATTCCGCCGTCAAGAAGCTTTTTGCCGTCAACCTCAACGGGTTTTGCCGCAAGCGGCAGAGAAGCCGAGGCTCTGAACCACTCAAGCTCGTGCTCGCTGTCACCGCTTCGGTGATAAATAACCTCGCCGGTTTCAATATCCGTGCAAACAACGTAGAATTCCATCGGGTTGTTTACAAAGGTTTCTTCGTCAAACAAATCAAGCTTGTTGGGTATTTCAACGTAGCAGAATTCGGCATTGAAAAAATTGCCTGTTTTTATCAGCGAGCGCAAACCCGCATATCTCGGGTCACGGCAATAGGTGGTGTTGTAGCGTATGGCTCTGCCCGGCTGATTGGATTTATAGTTGCAGCCGAACGCCGCACCTGCCGAAACACCGATAGCGGCGTCAAAGGTTATGCCGTTTTCCATCATAACGTCGGCAACGCCGCAGGTAAACATTCCGCGCATTCCGCCGCCTTCAAGTATTAATCCTGTTTTAATATTTTCCATAATCATTAAAGAAGGTCATCAAAGAATCTGATGTTTGATGCCTGGGGCTTAAGTTCGCCTGCCTGCTCTTTTTTGATGATTTCAACGATTCTGTCATTGATGGGGGTGGGGACGCCGCACTTTTTGCCCCAATAGCAAACAACGCCATTGATGGCGTCAACCTCGCAGGGCTTGCCGTTGCGGATATCCTGAAGCATTGAGGGAACAATCGCTCTGTGCTTCTTCATTGCGATGGGAACAAGGAGCTCTGCAAAAGCGCGCTTGAGAGCGTTCTTATAATAGAAAAGCTTTGTGATGTCCTTGCCCTGAACGGGAACGAATTCTGCGCCTGTTGCGTGGCCGACGTCGATGCATTCCTTCATACAGCGAACGGCAATTTTGCGTGCGTCCTTAACCTCTGAAACGTCGCCGAAGCAGCCGCCCACAACCGTGCCGAGGCCTGAATAGGTTGCGTTGATGAGCAGCTTTGACCATCTTGCGCCGATGAGGTTTTCTTCAAAATGAACGGGGCACATCTTTTCAAGCAGCTCTTTGACCATATTGAACTGTGCGTCTGTGATGCCGTCCATCTTGCCCATATGGAAAGAAAGGCTTTCGGGCTCGCTTGTGAGCGTGCAAACACCGGGTTCGTCAAGCGAAGCGCCCCACTCAACCGTGCAGCCCATTGTTCTGTTTTTGCCGACGATTTCAGCAATGCCGGGCTCGGGAATGCCGTTTTGCAAAGTAACGATAACGCCGTCATCTGCAAGGAAGGGTTTGAGGAAGGTTACAACCTCGGGGTTGAGGAGCTGCTTTGTCATAAGCAGGATAACGTCATAGGTGCCGCTCATCTCGTCGGGCGTAAGCGCACTGACGGGAACGTTCATATCAACAGTGCCCCTGATTGTTGCGCCTTTTTCTTTGAGGGCGGCAACGTGAGCTTTGTTGCGGTTGATAAGGTCAACCTGCGCACCGTTTTTGGTCATATAAGCGCCGAGCACTGTTCCGAGTGAACCTGCGCCGTAAATAGCACATCTCATAAAAATTCCTCCGTTAAATAAATTTTCCGTTGATAATTATAACAAAACAGATAACGTATATCAAGATGAAAGCGGTTGTTTTTTCAGTTAAGAACAAAGATTTTTTGCCAAAAATCACGCCGAAAAAATTTTTTGAAAAATTTTAAAAAATATGTTGACAAAACGGAAATCATATAATATAATAAACAGGCGCTTTGGAGAGCGCATAAATATGGCGGCATAGCTCAGAGGCTAGAGCAACCGGTTCATACCCGGTAGGTCGTGGGTTCAAATCCAACTGCCGCTACCATATAATTGGCCCGGTGGTCAAGCGGTTAAGACACCGCCCTTTCACGGCGGTAACACGGGTTCGAGTCCCGTCCGGGTCACCACTAAAAAGAAAAGACAAGTCGAAAGACTTGTCTTTTCTTTTTAGTGGAACTAAGTGTGCCTTGCGGCACGTTAAGTG
>JAZSNE010000024.1:0-157426 GCA_045536245.1 Acutalibacteraceae bacterium
CGTACACTCGGTATGGGCGACCCCAGGATTTCTATGATGCAATCATTTCGGCAGGTTTTCCGCTGCGCAAGGGCAGCGTAGGCACTCTCGGCGAGCTTTCACCCAAGCCCCATCCGTGGCTCTATTCCGAAACCTCAATCGTCGGTCTCGGCGAAGCTTTCGCAGACAGAAACAAGGTTATCGGCATTGAGGACAGCGGCGCAGGCGCTTGCTCCGTTCGTCTTGCCGGCTACACAACAATCGGTATTGCCGGCGGCAACATCGAATCAAGCGGCACAAAGGCTGTTTGCTCACACTTCTGCAACAACTTTGCAGAGATTATGAAGATTATCAAAGGTTAAGGAGAATAACTATGGATAAAAAAGATAAGATCCAGTGTCATTTTATATCGAACACACACTGGGACAGAGAGTGGCGTTTCTCGGCTCGCCGCACACAGCATATGCTCGGCTATATGGTTGATATGCTTCTTGATATTCTTGACAAGAACCCCGACTACAAGCACTTCCACTTTGACTCGCAGACAATGCCCATTCAGGATTACCTTGAGGTATATCCCGAAAAGAAAGAAAAGCTTCAGAAATATATCAAAGAGGGCAGAATTGCCGTTGGTCCCTGGTTCTGCCTGCCCGACGAATTCACAGTCGGCAGCGAAGCTCTTGTGCGTAACCTCCTTCTCGGTCACAAAATCGGCAAGGAAATGGGCGGCATAAGCAAAACCGGTTATTCACCCTTCGGCTGGGGTCAGATTTCACAGCTTCCCCAGATTTATAAGGGCTTCGGTATTAACTTCGCTTCATTCTACAGAGGCATCAATACATATAAGGCTCCCCGTTCGGAATTCTTCTGGGAAAGCCCCGACGGTTCAAGAATCTGGGCATCACGCCTGGGCAAAAGACCCCGTTACAACGTCTGGTACGTTGTTCAGAGACCCGTTTATTTCAATCAGGAAAACGAAAACAACAGAGATATGCTCTGGAACGACAACAACGGTGTTTTCAAGCTGATTGACCGTGACTGGAAACTCGACTACCAGTATACTCATCCCTTCTATGAGTATCACAGCGAAAACATTCAGGCAAGAGCAGAACAGGCTATTGAAGAACAGAACAACGACTGGACAACCACTCACCGTTTCTGGTCTGCAGGTCACGACTCCTCCTGCCCCGACGCAAGAGAAGTTCAGCTTATCAAAGACCTTGACAACGCTCTGCCCGAAGCAGACGTTTTTCACAGCACACTGCGTGAAATGGAACAGAGCATCATTGATAACTTCGACCCCGACTCACCCGTTCTCAAGGGCGAAATGCGTGACCCCTACACCAAGGGCAGCGTAAGCATTCTTTGCGGCTGGATTCTTTCTGCAAGAACATATATCAAGCAGGAGAACTTTGACACAGAAAGAAGACTTATCAATTACGCTGAGCCTTTCGCTGTGTTTGCTTCACTTGCAGGCGCACCCTATCCCCAGAATTTCATTGACCTTTCATATAACTATCTTCTTCAGAATCACGGTCACGACAGCATCGGTTCCTGCGGCAGAGACGTTGTTTACGAAGACGTTATGAGCCGTTACAGACAGTCAAGAGAGCTTTCAAGCTGCGTATTTGAGCGTGCATTTATGGACATCGCAGGCGATATCGACCTCAAGTCATTCAGCCGTGACGATGCCGCAATCGTTGTTTTCAACCCCGCACCTTTCAAGAGAAGCGAAACAGTTAACCTGCGTGTTGAAATTCCTGCAGAGTGGAAAACAGGCACTTTTGAGCTTCTTGACGAAGACGGCAATGCAATCAAATATCAGGTTATTGAATCAAACGATAACAACGCACAGATTATCCAGAACCCCAACGACACAGCAAACGTGCTTCACACAAGACAGCGCCTTATCGCCGCTGAGGTCAAGGATATTCCTGCAATGGGTTACAAGACCTACAAGATGCGTCCCACATATAACGTTCGCGCAACAACTCCCGTTACTCTGCTCAAAACAAATCAGGTTATGGAAAACGAATATCTTCGTGTTTCATTCAACAGCAACGGTACTTACAACGTTCTTGACAAAGAAAACGGCAAGTCATACGAAAGCCTCGGCTTCTTCAAGGACGGCGGCGAAATCGGCAACCCCTGGGAGCATTTCGTACCCGAATTCAACGAGATTTTCACAACTCTCAACGAAAAGGCAACAATCACACTTCTTCGTGACGGCGAGTTTGAAACAGCATACAAGATTTCAATGCGCTGGATGCTGCCCGAAAAGCGCTCCGCTGATGAAAAATCAAGAAGCGAGCACAAGCTTCCCGTTGATATCGACAGCGTTGTTACTCTTCGCAAGGGCGCAAGATTTGTTGAAATTGAAACAACAATCAACAACCGCTGTGAGGACCACTACCTTCAGGTAGGCTTCCCCACAAACATCAAGAGCGAATTCTCTTATGCACAGGGCCAGTTTGACGTTATTGCACGCCCCGTTGCAAAGCTTGATTACTCACTCTATGATGAAATCCCGATGACGGAGCACCCCATGAACTCCTTTGTTGACCTCACAGACGGCAACGTTGGCGCAGCACTTCTCAACACAGGTCTTAAGGCATATGAAGCTGCTGACGATGAGTGCAACACTCTTTATCTTTCACTTATCCGTGCATATCCTCTTCGCATATGCGTAACAGCAGATATGCAGAACTACAGCAACTGGGACAAGGGCTCACAGTGCATCGGCATCAACACCTTCCGCTATGCATTTATGCCTCACAAGGGCAACTGGGAAGAAGGCAACGTATGGCAGGAGAGCGAACGCTTCAACCTCTACTGCACAGCCGCTCAGCTTGCTCCCACAGCTCACGGCAAGAATCCTCTTACCCACGCTTTCCTTGAACTCAAGGATGAAAACCTCAACGTCAGCGGTATCAAGAAGAGCGAAGACGGCGAAGGCTACATCGTAAGACTCTTCAATCCCTCCGACAAGGCAATCAAGAACGCTATCCGTCTTAACGGCGGCATCGCTCCCATTGAAAAGGCACAGTCCCCCATCGAAAGACAGGTTGCCGAATTCGAGCTTCCCGCATACTCGGGCAAAAAGTGGAAGGAAATTAAGCTTGTTACTCTTGAAGAGCTTGACGAAGCTCCCCTTACCGTTGATGCAGACGGCTTTGCAGAATTCGAAATCACAGGCAAAAAGATTCTTACAATCAAATTTGTCGGTTAAAAACAAAATTAACTGCCGAGGCTTAACCGCTTCGGCAGTTTTGACTGTCGATAAACTCAATTTTTTGCAAACAAACTGCAGCTTGCTGTTTCGGCTCCCTCTTGAGGGAGCTGTCACGGAGTGACTGAGGGAGTTTCGGATTTTGCGTAAAACCGTTGATTTGCAAAACATTTCACCGATAACCCCTCCGTCTTTTGCTTTGCAAAATCCACCTCCCCTGAAGGGGAGGCTTTTTATTGAACAACTTTTCATATTTATAATGATTTTTTCGACAAACTGAACTGCCGAGGCTTAACCGCTTCGGCAGTTTTTGTTTTGAAAGAGAGTTTTATGGGACACATAAACAGTTATAATTCGGGTGTAATCATAAAACAAAGGGGTTTTTGAAATGAACAGACGAAAAAACAGCGACGATAAGCTTATGTTTTGGATTGTGTCAATATTGTTCATCGGCATCTCGTTGCCGTTTTTGGGAATAAATTATTTACTCAAACCCGAAGAGGATAAAAAAGTCATCGGCGGTCTTATGCTCGCTGCAGGTTTACTTTTCTGGCTATTTTTAATATTGGCTTAAAAGTCCTTGTTATTGTACACTATGTGATGTATAATTAAGCCATAAAGCAAAAGGAGTTGTTTTGTTGTGGCTAAATCTTCAAACCAAAAGCTGAAACTTTTATATCTGCTTCGTTATCTGATGCAGCATTCGGATGAGGCGCACCCCGTGAGTATGGCGCAGATAATTGAGGAGCTTGCAAGAAACGGGATTTCCGCCGAAAGAAAAAGTGTTTACGATGACGTTGAAGCGCTCCGCCTTTTCGGCGTGGATATTGTTCAGCTCAAAGGCAAAAACGGCGGATATTACATAGGCGAGCGTGATTTTGAACTGCCCGAATTAAAGCTGCTTGTTGACAGCGTGCAGTCCTCCAAATTCATAACGCAGGACAAAACGCACAAGCTCATCAAAAAAATTGAGAGCCTTGCCAGCCTTTATGACGGCCAGCTTTTGCAGCGTCAGGTTTTTGTTACAAACCGTGTCAAGAGCATGAACGAGAGCATTTATTACGCCGTTGACGTTATTTCCGACGCAATTACGCAAAACAAAAAAATCCGCTATCAGTATTTTGAATACACGGTTGACAAAGAAAAAAAGCTTCGCCACGACGGTGCCTTTTACGAGGTAAGCCCCTTTGCTCTTATCTGGGACGACGAAAACTACTATATGCTTGCGTGGGATTCCGCCGCTGAAATAATGAAGCATTACAGAGTTGACAAAATGCAGAAAGTATCGCTGACCGACGAAGAGCGTGAGGGTCTTGCAGAGTTTGAAAAAACGGATATGTCGGCTTACACCAAAACGGTTTTCGGTATGTTCGGCGGCGAGGAGCAAAAAGTAAAACTCCGCTTTTCAAACCACCTTGTGGGTGCAGTGCTTGACCGTTTCGGCAGAGATACAATCATCATCAAAGACGGTGATGAACATTTCACGGTTACCGTTAACGTTGTTGTGAGTCCGCAGTTTTTCGGCTGGGTTTTCGGATTCGGCAAGGATGTTGAAATTCTTTCACCCGAAGATGTTCGCACGGAAATGAAAAAACAGGCAGAGGAAATCTGCAAGAATTATTGATATTCGTTTTAATGTAAAGCACGGTTTACCCTCTGAATTTTCAATGTAAAGTTCAGTTGCTTGACACACTCATACGTATTATGGTAGAATAAGGTTACAGAAGCACCTGCTGCTGATTTTTGAGGGGGATAATATTATGCCAAATCCGTTTTTAGTTCCGATTTTTGTTGTATGGAGTGTGGTTCCTCAGGTAATAGACAAAGTTTTCGGCACAAGCATTGAGCAGTATTTCACACAGGAATTGCTTGGTGAGATTGTTATGGCACCCTATGCTTGGTGCTTACAAATCCTGCAAAATCTTTTTTCCTGAAGCATAACAAAAACGCCCTGCAACACAGCGTTGCAGGGCTTATTTTATATTGAGTTGTTTGATGCGGCAATCACCTTTTCGGCGATTGCTTCAAGCTGAGAAAGATTTTCAAGCGAGCCGATTTCCTGCCTTAAAGCGGCGGCACCTCTGATACCCTTGATGTACCAGGCGGCGTGTTTGCGTGCTTCACGCATACCGACGTAATCGCCCTTGTTTTCGCAAAGCTGTTTTATGTGACGCAGCATAACCGCCATTCGTTCCTCAATGGGAGGCTCGGGCAGAATAATTCCGCTGTCAAAGTATTCGTTTATCTGCTTGAATAGCCACGGTGCACCGAGTGCTCCTCTGCCAACCATAATAAAATCACAGCCCGTTTCTTTGAACATATTTTCTGCAGAAAGAGCATCAACGATATCACCGTTGCCGATAACAGGCACGCTGACGGCTTGTTTGACCTGTTTTATGATATCGAGATTAACAGGCGGCGCATACATCTGCTTTCTTGTTCTGCCGTGAACGGTTATTGCCGCCGCGCCTGCTTTTTCAAGCAAGGTTGCCATATGAACGGCGTTGATATTATCCTCATCCCAGCCTGCACGGATTTTTACCGTTACGGGCACATCGACTGCCGCAACAACTTTTTCGGTTATTCTTGCGGCAAGGTCGGGGTCTTTCATAAGCGCACTGCCGCCGCCGTTGCCTGCAATTTTGGGTGCGGGGCAACCCATATTGATATCAATAACAGGGCAGCCCGTTGCGGCTGCTTTTTTGGCAGCTTCAGCCATTGTTTCGGGCTCGCAGCCGAAAATCTGCACAGCTGCAGCTTTTTCGGTTTCGCCAAGCTGCATAAGGCTGTCTGACTTTCTGTCGTGCATTGTCAGACCTTTTGAGCTGACCATTTCGCTCACAACGTAAGCCGCACCGAACTCGATGCAAAGCTCACGGAAGGCTCTGTCCGCAACACCTGCCATCGGCGCAAGAGCCGCATATCCTTTTATTTCAAAATTGCCTATTTTCATATTTTCTCCGATATGCTATTTGTTTCTGTAATCGTAAGTGTCTTTTTTCACGTCGAGTTCAACGCCGTTTATAATTACGGTTGTGTTGTCAACCCAATCTATGTAAGCAACATGACAACGGTATTGCCAATAAATATTGCGTTCTATGCCTGTTTTGTTATCCGTCACCGTGCCGAGAACGGCATATGCTGTTGTTGCACCGCCGTTATTCAGATACGCCGTGACGGTATATCTGCCGTCAGGTGAAGAAACAATTTTAATAGGTTGCTGACCTCTCACTCCCCAAATGGTGAAAAATTTGATGTATAGCGCAGAGGGTATTACAACGGCAATAAGAATCACTGAAACAAGCACCGCAATAATTTTAGCTTTCCGTTTGTTTTTCATTGCTGCCACCTCGCAAATTTCTTTACGTTTTAGAATATGTTACCACCAAAATAAATTAATTTCAAGAATTTTCATAAAATTGCTGAAATTTACAAAATATATGTTATAATATAAGATGGTTTAGATTGGACTTTTAATTTGAGGTGATTTTTGATGAAACTTCTTGCCATTGACGGCAACAGCATACTCAACAGAGCTTTTTACGGTATAAAGCTTCTGACCACCAAAGACGGCAAACAGTTCACAAACGGAATTTACGGATTCCTTACCATACTTTTAAGACTTACCGAAGAGGTTAAACCCGACTCGGTTGCCATTGCATTTGACGTTAAAGCCCCCACTTTCCGCCACGAAATGTATGACGGATACAAGGCAAACCGCAAGGGTATGCCGCCCGAGCTTGCTCAGCAGCTTCAGCCGCTTAAGGATTTGCTTTCGGCAATGGGTTATAAAATTCTTGAAGCTCCCGGCTGGGAAGCCGACGATATTCTCGGCACGCTTGCAGGTGCTTGCGGAGAAAACGATTTTTGTTACATTGCAACGGGCGACAGAGATTCGCTCCAGCTTGTCAGAGATAACGTTAACGTTTTGCTTGCTTCAACAAAAATGGGCAGACCGCAGAGCGTTTGCTATGACAGAGAAAAAATCAAGGAAGAATACCTTGTTGATGCCGAAAAGATGGTTGACATCAAGGCTCTTATGGGCGACAGCTCCGACTGCATACCCGGCGTTGCAGGTATCGGCCAGAAAACCGCACAGGATCTTGTCAGCCGTTTCGGCACGATTGACGAAATCTATGAAAACCTTGAAACGCTTGACATCAAAAAAGGCGTTCACGATAAGCTTGCAAACGACAAGGATATGGCATTCCTGAGCCGTGAGCTCGGCACAATCCGCAGAGATGCTCCCGTTGAAAAGGATTATGCTTATTATGCACCTGCAGCAATTGACAGCTTTAAGGTAACGGGTATGCTTGCACAGCTTGAAATGTTCAAAATGATTGAACGCCTTGACCTCAAGGCTCCCGAAAAGCCTGCCGAAACCGAATCAGCACCCGAAATCTGCACCGACTGCTTTGAGCAGGAGGATTTGAAATATCTTTATAACAAGCTCAAAAAAGACGGCGAAGCATATTTTATTTTTGACAGCGGTATTTTTTATTTCAAGGCTGATAACGGCGTTGCCGAGGTTGTGCCGATGAACGCCGGCTACGTTGAATTCTGCACGGAATTCCTGTTTAACAAAGACATCAAAAAATACACTTACAACGCAAAGGCTCTTTATGCATTCTTCTATGATTACGGCAACGATATTGAGGTTAACAACATCTGCGGCGACGCAATGCTTTCAGCTTACCTCATCAACCCGTCATCAGGTGCATATGACCTTAAACGAATAATTGCAGAATATGCAAACGCAGAGTTTGCCCAAGGCGACGAAACGGCTTTTTACACCGCACACCTTCCCTCTGCATTTGAAAAACTGAACGCTCTTATTGACGAGCATAATCAGACAGACCTGCTCAACAACATCGAGCTTCCGCTTTCAAAAGTTCTTGCATCAATGGAACGTGAAGGCTTCCTTGTTGATGCAAAGGGAATCAGAGATTTCGGAAATATGCTTCAGGGCAGAATCGAAGGTCTTGTTGCCGATATCTATGCTGAAGCAGGCTATGAATTCAACCTTAATTCACCCAAACAACTTGGCGAAGCTCTTTTTGAAAAGATGGGCTTACCTGCAAAGAAAAAGACAAAGAGCGGATATTCCACAAGCGCAGACGTGCTTGAAGGTCTTGCCGAGGATTATCCGATTGTTGCAAAGATTCTTGAATACAGAACCCTTGCAAAGCTTAAATCCACCTACTGCGACGGTCTGCTGAAGGTTATCTGCGATGACGGCAGAATCCGCTCAACTCTCAACCAGACAGAAACACGCACAGGCAGAATTTCTTCAACCGAGCCGAATCTGCAGAACATTCCCGTTCGCAGTGAGCTTGGCAGAGAAATGCGCAGATTCTTCAAAGCCCGTGACGGCTGGACACTCATTGACGCCGACTATTCGCAGATTGAGCTGCGTGTGCTCGCCCACGTTGCAAACGATGAAAATATGCTCAATGCATTCAACAACGGTGACGATATCCACGCCATAACCGCTTCGCAGGTGTTCAATATGCCGCTGATGATGGTTACTCCGCTTATGAGAAGCAGAGCAAAGGCGGTCAACTTCGGCATTGTTTACGGCATCGGCGCATTTTCGCTGGCAAAGGATATCGGAGTTTCAAGAGCCGAAGCCGACAGCTATATCAAAGGCTACCTTGCCAACTTCAGCGGTGTAAGCCGCTATATGAAAGAGGTTGTTGAAAAGGCAAAGGAAAACGGCTACGTTGAAACCGTTTTTGCACGCAGAAGATATCTGCCCGAATTAAGTTCCTCAAACGCAATGATGCGTGCCTTCGGCGAAAGAGTTGCGCTTAATATGCCTATTCAGGGGACTGCGGCAGATATCATCAAAATTGCAATGATAAGAGTATGGCAAAAGCTGAATGAGCAGCATCTGCGTGCAAGGCTGATTATGCAGGTGCACGATCAACTGATTGTTGAAGCACCCGAAGAAGAAGCAAACGCCGTTGCACAAATCGTTAAGCAGGAAATGGAAAACGCAGTCAAAATGCGTGTTGCAATGCAGGCAGACGTCGGCACAGGCAAAACGTGGTACGATGCGAAATAATGAATAGTTAAGGCTGGGCTCTGCCCACACCCGATTTTCCGTAAGGGCGATTCACAAATCGCCCGCATAAGTAAAAAATCAAGGTATCAAAATGAATATTTTATTTGTATGCACAGGCAACACCTGCCGCAGCCCGATGGCTGAAGGCATATTCAAAAAAATTGTTGCCGATAAAAATTTGAATAATATAAACATCTCAAGCGCCGGTCTGTTTGCAATGACGGGCGATGAGGTTGCGCAGAATGCAGTTGAAGCCGCGGAGCGTTTCGGCTGCGATATCTCTGCCCACAGAGCAAGACGCATAACCTCATATATTCTTGACGAAACAAACAGATTTGTTTGTATGACCCCCGAACACGCCGCAAGCCTTGCACTTTATGTGTCCAGAGAAAAAATAACCGTTTTGGGCGGCGGAATCCCCGACCCCTACGGCGGCAACCTTGAAACCTATCTTGCTTGCGCAAACAGCATTAAAAATGCGTTGCTTTCGCAGTTTGATGAAATTGTTACGGAGGCAGAAGGATGAACTACACCGTAACAAAAATGTCGGCAGAGCACATCGCCGCAATTGCACGGCTTGAAAAAGAATGCTTTGCAGAGCCGTGGAGCGAAGCTTCGCTCACCGAAGAACTTTCAAACCCCGATTCGCATTTTCTTGTTGCCGTGTGCGGCGATGTTGCTGGCTATATCGGTGTGCAGGAAATCTGCGGCGAGGCTTATATCACAAACGTTGCGGTTTTTGATAATCACCGCAAAAACGGCGTGGGCAGAATGCTTCTCAAAACAGCCGAAGAAGGTGCAAAATCAAGAAACTGTGACTTCATAACTCTCGAGGTCAGAGTGAGCAACTCCCCTGCAATTTCACTTTATGAATCCGAAGGCTATGAAAGGGTCGGCATAAGAAAGAATTTTTACGCTTCACCGATTGAGGACGGAGCGATATACACCAAATATTTTTCCAAAGAGGTATCGGAATGAAAATACTTGCAATTGAATCCTCCTGCGATGAAACCGCCGCAGCCGTTGTTGAAGACGGCAGAAAGGTGCTTTCAAGCGTTATCGCTTCGCAGGTAAAAGAACACATTGTTTACGGCGGCGTTGTGCCCGAAATTGCATCAAGAATGCACACACAGGCTATCTCAGGCGTTGTTGCAAAGGCACTTGATGATGCAAACGTAACATACAAAGACCTTGATGCAATCGCCGTTACTTATGCGCCCGGTCTTATCGGCGCATTGCTCGTTGGCGTAAACTTTGCAAAAGGGCTGTCATATTCAACAGGTCTGCCGCTTGTGCCCGTGCATCATCTGCGCTCGCACATAGCCGCAAACTACATAACACAACCCTCGCTTGAACCGCCTTTTCTCTGCCTTGTTGTTTCCGGCGGACACAGCCACATTGTTGCGGTAAACAGCTACACGGATTTCACCATCATCGGCAGAACCCGTGACGATGCCGCAGGCGAATGTATGGACAAAGCTGCAAGAGCGATGGGTCTGCCCTACCCCGGCGGCGTTAACCTTGACAGAATCAGCGTTGACGGTGACCCGTCGGCTTACAAGCTGCCCCGACCCCACGTTGACGGCAGTGAATATGACTTCAGCTTTTCGGGTCTTAAAACTGCGGTTGTTAATACCATTCACAACGCAAAGCAGAAGGGTCTTGAAATCAGCATACCCGACCTCGGCGCAGCCTGCATTGAAACGGTTGCCGACTGCCTTGTTAAAAACACCGTTAAAGCTGCCGAAGAATACGGCTTCAAAAAAATTGCGCTTGCCGGCGGCGTTTCGGCAAACTCACGCCTGAGAGCAAGAATGAAAGCCGTTTGTGAAGAAAAAGGCTGGGAGCTTTATATGCCCGAACTTTCTCTCTGCGGCGATAATGCAGCTATGGTCGGTGCACAAGGTTATTATGAGTTTCTCAAAGGCAACGTTGCTTCGCTTGACCTTAACGCATATGCAACAATGCCGATTGATGAATAAATCCATAACACGGCAAATCCGATTAATCCACCTTAACTGAAGGAGTGACGGCGTTTGGAGCAGATTACTCAACGCACCCAGAAATGGGATATCCTTAAATTTTTAATGATTTTTCTTGTTGTGCTCGGCCACGCAACCGAATATTTCAGAGAAGATACCCAGGCAATGAGAAATCTCTATATGTTTATCTACACAATTCATATGCCTGTTTTTGTGTTCGTTTCGGGTATGTTTTCAAAAAGAACGGTAAACGAAAAACAGTTTGATAAAATATTCGGATACTTTATCCTCTACTTTGCGTTGAAGCTGCTGCCGTTTGCCTATTGGTTTGTTGACGCAAAGCAGATAGGCATCAACCTGTTTTCTGACAGCGGCGTGCGCTGGTTTATGCTTGCAATTTTTGCGTTCAATCTGCTCACCATTGTGCTCAAAAGCTATTCGCCCGTTTACGTTATGGTTCTTATCGTTCTGTTTTCCTGCTTTGCAGGCTATGACGTTAACGTCAACGATTACCTTGCACTTTCAAGAATATTGGTTTTCTATCCCTTCTTTTATCTCGGCTACTGCCTTGACAGAGAAAAGCTTGAAAAAATCTGCGAGAGTAAAATCCTTAAAATTGCGGCATTTGCGGTTATTGTTGTTTTCATTGTTCTGCTTGTTTACAAGGGTGAAGATATCTACTTTTTCCGCCCTCTTGTTACCGGCAGAAGGGCATATCACGCACTTGAGGAGTTGCGCAAATGGGGCTTCCTTTTAAGGCTTGCTTACTATGCAATTACTGCTCTTTTGGGGTTTGCGGTTATAGTTCTTGTGCCAAAGAAAACTCCGCTGGGCATCTGCGCAAAGCTTGGCCAGAGAACGCTTGCCGTTTATTCGTTCCACTACGTTGCAATATTCTATATATTTGAAAAGTATAAGTTCAGAGATTATGTTTTTGAACGTTTCGGCGAGGGCGGCGAATGGCTGATTATACCGATTGCGCTTGCAATAACGCTGTTTTTCTCTGCAGGCATTTTCCAGAAACTGCTTCTGCTGATTATGAACGTGCCTAAAAGAAAAAACCTTAACACTGACAGCAATATTTCCGCTACATCTTGACTTTTATTTTGATTCTGATATAATTAAAATGGGTTAAGTTGGAAATGATATTAATATGCTTTTGTGATATTACACAAAAATCAGTTTCCGCCTTTTAAATTTGTTAATTTTTAGTTGGTTTTCCACAATCGAAAGGAGAAGAAAACATGACATCAAATAAGAGCGTACTTTCCTGGATTCAGGAAAAAGTTGAACTCGTTAAACCTGACAGTATTGTTTGGATTGACGGCAGCGAAGAACAGCTTGAAGATCTCCGTGCACAGGCTTGTGCAACAGGCGAAATGATCAAGCTTAACGAAGAACTCCTTCCCGGCTGCTATCTTCACAGAACAGCAGTTAACGACGTTGCCAGAGTTGAAGGCAGAACCTTCATCTGCGCACCCACAAAAAAAGAAGCAGGCCCCACCAATAACTGGATGGACCGCGCTGAAGCTTATGAAATGCTCTACGCTGTCGCAAAAGACAGCTACAAGGGCAGAACAATGTACGTTATCCCCTATTCAATGGGTCCCGTTGGTTCAAAGTTTTCAAAGGTAGGCATTGAGCTCACAGACTCAATCTACGTTGTTCTTAATATGGCTATTATGACAAGAGTCGGCAAGGCTGTTCTTGACGCTCTCGGCGACAGCAACGATTGGGTTCGCGGCCTTCACTGCAAATGCGAAATCGACGAAGAAAAGAGATATATCTGCCAGTTCCCCCAGGATAACACAATCATCTCTGTTAACTCAGGTTACGGCGGAAACGTTCTTCTCGGCAAAAAGTGCTTCGCACTCAGAATCGCTTCCTATCAGGGCAAGAACGAAGGCTGGCAGGCAGAGCATATGCTCATCCTCGGTCTCCAGAAGCCCGACGGTGAAATCAGATATATCTGCGCTGCATTCCCCTCAGCTTGCGGCAAAACCAACCTTGCTATGCTCATTCCCCCCGAGGGATATTATAAGAACGGCTACCGCGTTTGGTGCGTAGGCGACGATATTTCATGGATTCGTAAGGGTGAAGACGGCAGACTCTATGCCATCAACCCCGAAAACGGCTTCTTCGGCGTTGCTCCCGGCACAAACGAAAAGTCCAACCCCAACGCTCTTGCTTCAACAAAGCAGGGCACAATCTTCACAAACGTTGCTCATAACCTTGATAACAATACGGTTTGGTGGGAAGGTCTTGATAAGAATCCTCCCGCAAACGCAATCGAATGGAAGGGCAACCCCTGGAACGGCCAGGAAAGCGAAGAAAAGGGTGCTCACCCCAACAGCCGTTTCACAGCTCCTGCAAAGAACTGCCCCTGCATCAGCTCAGAATTTGAGAATCCTCAGGGCGTTCCCGTTTCCGCTATCGTGTTCGGCGGCAGACGTGCAAAGCTTGCTCCCCTTGTTTATCAGTCAAGAGATTGGAACCACGGCGTATTCGTTGGTTCAATTATGGCTTCCGAAACAACAGCTGCAGCTGCAGGTGCAGTAGGGGTTGTTCGCCGTGACCCCATGGCAATGCTTCCCTTCTGCGGCTACAACATGGCTGATTATTGGCAGCACTGGATCAACATCGGTGCAGGTCTTGACCCCGAAAAGGCTCCCAAGATCTTCAACGTTAACTGGTTCCGCAAGGATGACGAAGGCAACTTTATGTGGCCCGGCTTTGGCGACAACCTTCGTGTTCTTGACTGGATTATTGACCGCTGCGAAGGCAAGGTTGACGCTGACGAAACAGCTATCGGCTTTGTTCCCAAGGCAGAGGATATCAACCTTGAAGGCATCGAGGACGAAGTAAGCGCAGAACAGCTTAAGGAACTCCTCAGCGTTGACGTTTCCCTCTGGGGCGACGAAATCGCAGGCATTGAAGAATTCTACGGCAAGTTTGACAAGATTCCCGATGCACTTGCAGCAGAGCTCAACACTCTTAAGAATAACATTAAATAATTTTATGGGCGGCATTCGTTTGAGTGCCGCCTGTTTTTTGAGGTAAATTATGAAAGAATATAAATATATCCTCTTTGACCTTGACGGCACGCTGACCGACCCAGCCGTCGGCATAACAAAATCCGTTGCTTATGCGCTGGAAAAGTTCGGCATTGAGGTAAGCGATATATCACAGCTCAACCACTTTATCGGCCCTCCTCTGCTTGAATCTTTTATGGCAGATTACGGCTTTGACAAAGAAAAAGCGCAGACGGCAATTGATTATTACAGAGAGCGTTTCCGTGTAAAAGGTCTTTATGAAAACGTTGTTTATGACGGTATCCCCGAAATGCTTCGGGTGTTAAAAAACAGCGGCAAGAAGCTGATTCTTGCCACCTCAAAACCCGAACCGTTTGCAAAAGAAATCCTTCGTCACTTCGGTCTGGAAGAATATTTTGTTTATGCCGCAGGCAGTAACTTTGACGGCACACGCACCGCAAAAGCAGAGGTCATTGAATATGCTCTTGAAGCCGCAGGCGTAACGGATAAATCTGCCGCAATAATGGTTGGCGACAGAAAGCACGATATTTTCGGCGCAGAAAAAACAGGTCTCGATTCAATCGGTGTGCTTTACGGCTACGGCAGCCGTGAAGAGCTTGAAGCCGCAGGCGCAACGCATATTGCCGAAACGGTTGAAGATTTAACAAAACTGATATTGGGTTAAAAAAAGGCTTGCAGAAAAAATCTGCAAGCCTTAATTTTATGCTTTTTCAATTGGAATCCAGATTTCAACGAAGCTGTCGGAATGATTCTTGATATCCGAATGCACAAAAGTTATTTCGGGTGCATCGGCAATCACGTACCCTGAATCGGGGAACCAATCGGTAACTACCTTTCTGCGAAGCTCCATATGGTCACGCAGATAATAGATGCTCTTTTCCGACTGAACAACAACGTAGGTCATTTCGGGGATTTCAACGGTTGTGAGCATATCTGCGTATTTGCCGATATGTCTGTTCAGGTCTTTATAATAAAAATCGCCGACCTTGGTACAAAGTGTAAAATCATAGCCTTCATCGGTTACGTTTTCAACAACGTGATAAAGCGTTTCGCAATCTTCCGCCATACCGCAAAGCGCACAGGCCACAAATCGGGTTTCGCCTTTAACACTGAAATCGTGTGCCTGATTGTATCTGTCTGCGGGTGAGCCTTCAAAATGCTCTTTGAGTCCGAGAAGCTTCAAAGCTTCTTTCTTTTCAATTCTGTAGTTCATTGTGTTACCGCCTTCCAAAGTAATTTTAATTGACAAACGGGAAAATGAATTGAGTTTTGCTCCGCTTTCACGTGCCGCAGACGGAGTTATTCCGTGAAATTTTGTGAAAGCCTTTGCGAAGCTGTCGGGACTGTCGTAGCCGTATTTGACGGCGGCATCGATAACCCTGATATCCGTTTGGTTAAGCTCCTTGCCTGCCATTGTCAGCCTGCGGAAACGGATATATTCACCCAGAGTGTAGCCGCAAAGAATGCCGAAAACTCTCTGAAAGTGAAACTTTGATGAAAAGCCTTGCTTTGCGATTTCGTCATAATCGATTTCTTCGGTCAGATTTTCTTCGATATACGCTATCGCATTTTCGATTGCTTTAAGCCAATCCATTCAAATCCCTCCTTACAAGCCTGATTATATTACTTCGGAAAACTTTTTACCCGATTTTTTGTGCGTTGTTATGACGGATTAAAACATCCACACAAAAAGACTTCTGATAAAATAGAATATGCTGCCCTTGGTGTAGAATAAGTGAGTGAAATCTGAAAGTCTGTTGTTATTTACAATAAGGTTATCGAAGCAGCCCTTGCCGCCGATTCCGTTTAAAACAAGAACGGATTTTTGGGTGTCATCTCTGAATTCGGCTCTGAAATTATCAACAACGGAATTGAAGCGGTCTGTTTTGAACGCAATTTCTCTGCCGCCTGCAGAGGTATACCAGAAGCAGTAGCAGTTTGTGTAAACACTTGAAACGCTGCCCGTTGTTCTGAATCCTATGCAGAATTGGTCACTGTAGCAAAAATCATAAACGTTGCTGCCGCCTTCATCAAGGAAGCCGCAACTGTTTTCATAATCGGTATAATCCGAATAATAAAGCGGATGAACGTCACGCAGTGAGTTTGCCGAAGCCTGAAGATGCACGCCGATAAAAACGTTGCCGATGCGAACGTTTGAAATGGTGTTATCATGGCCCTCAACAAAAATGCCGACGGAATCCGTGCCGCCCGTGCCGATGATATTGACGTTGCTGATATCGGCATCAGACGAGCCGCTGTTTGCACCCTTTGCAATATGCAGACCCACGGGAGTGTTTTTGATTGAAACGTTTCTGACTGCGGTTTCTCTGCCTCCCGAAATTTCAACGCCGTTTGCAACGCCGCTGCCGTCTATAATTCCGCCCGTGAGCGAATAGTTGCTGCCGTTTGTGTGAGTGTCGTTTGCGGCATCCTTGCCGCCGAGCATAACAAGTGCATTGCCCTCAAAGCCTTGAGCCGCTTTGATAACGGCATAGTTTGAAAGCTGAAGGTCAACGCTTTTTCTCGGGTCAGCAGGCGTTACAATCGGTTTTGAAACAAGGTATTCGCCGTCAGGGAAAAATATTGTGCGGTTGGGATTTGCGTCAATAACCGCCTGAATTTCATCTGCAACGTCAGTACCGTCAAGGTTAACGTAATCGGTCACAATCACGTAGCCGTTATCCCCTTGTGCAAAAGCGAAAAGGGCGCAGTTAGCGGCAACAAGCACCGCAAGAACAACCGAGATTATTTTTTTCAACATCATCCGCTCCTTGAGTAACGCTTATAAAGTCTGCCTGTATCAAAGGCAATTTATCATATTGAGATGCTCAATGTAGAAATCTTTTACGTTATCGTTTACTTTTAAAAGTCCGCCCTGAAGTGACATATGGTCGCCTCTGTAAACGGGCATAATATTCCATACGCCCTTTGAAACGTTGCCTGCTTCATAAACGGTTGTGGGAGCGCTCGAAGGCGCAAGCGCAGAAACGGTGTTAACCAGACCGTCATTTTCAAGCCAGCTTTCGTCAATAACGTAGCCGCCCTTGGTAACACCTGTGTATTTGCCCATTTGATTTGAGCTGCTTCTGAAAAGGATTTCCATTAATTTGTTATCGGCAGTGTATGTTCCGTCTTCGTTCTTATCCGTTGCCGTGCAAGCAAATGAGAAATAATAGCTTTCTTCGCTTGTGACTATTGTTTTGTTAAGCTCAAGCGCATTGTCAATATACATATCATATGATGCGTTATCCTTTGCGCCGTCGTTTTCATAAACAGCCGGTGTTGAGGGGTCTTCGCCCACATTATATGTGCTTGTGCCGTTATGCGGTGCAGCAAGTGAAGTCAGCGAATAAATCCAATCCTCCTTGCCGCCTGTGAAAAACGGTGAGGTTTCGCTGCCTGTTGCTTCCATTTCTGCCTTGCTGCCCTGAGCCATCAGAGAAGCAAAAACACGGATGGTAGCGCCGCCGAACGAATGGCCGAGAAGATTGATTTTGTTTTCGGCATCCCATTTTTCAATCAGAGCTTTGCCTGTAAAATCCTTGCCGAAACGCTCGTGACCGCAACGCTCGCTGTGCTCTGCGCCGTAATCGGTCACCGTACCTGTAAGCTGAGCATAAAGCTCGCAGGCCCTGTCCCAAGCACTGTCGCTCGGCGCAACTGACGCCGCATAGCAGTCAAAGCCCTGCTTTTCAAGCTTGCCGAGAAGCTCGCCGCCAAACATACCCCAATAAGGCATTATTTTATACTGCGGGTCATAGCTGCCCCAGCCCATAAGGCCGTGAACAAAGATATAAGGGTAATTTGTGTTCCACTTTTCCGCATCTACCTTATCACTTTTTGCAGGGAAAATGAGCGAAAAGATTGAAAGGATGATTGCGAGTGGAATTGAAATAATTTTTGCCATTTTTTCTTTCCTCCGTTGTTATATTTATTTTTCAGATCAAACGGGTCTGCACGCCCGAATAATCATATGGCCTTAAGTCTTTCATATTCTTCGTCCGTTATCTCAATGATGCCGCCGTGCTTGAAGCCGTAAGGGAACGAAAATCCGCTGTTCATTCTTTCAAAAACAGCCTTGCCCGGTTCTGCCGAAACAAAGGGCACGTAACCCATTTTTTCTTTTTCACAGCCAAAGAAATCAAGAAACAGGCACCATCTGCCGTCTGCAAGCACGCAGCTTGTGGGGCCTTCATATGAGCCAGGACGGTCAATTTCTTTGTGCATATAATCTTCAAAATCCTTATCGTGTTCATACGGACCGTAAAGATTCTTTGATGTGGCGTGCATATTCATCGGCGGACACTCGGCATTCTTATAGAAAAGATGATATGTGTCGCCGAATTTTCTGATATGTGAATCAAGAATTTCGTTATCTTTTGTGAAAAAGAGCTTCGGCTGTGAAAAAGTTTCAAAATCCTTTGTAACACTGCAATAAATTGACATATGCTTAAAGTCTGTTTCCGCAACGGTTGAACCCCAATGGATAAGATATTCTTCGTTTTCTGCATCAAAGAAAACCTCGGGCGCCCACATACAGCCGAAATCATCTCTGCCGAAGTGAACGAGCTTTTCTTTGCTGAAATGAACAAGGTCATCGGTTTTCCACATACGCAGGCATTTGCTGCCCGTGCTGTTTATGTTTTTCCAGTCAAGGTTAAGGTTTTCGTCATAGCGGTAAGCAACGCAAAGGTCGGTTGTGATAATCACAAAACCTCCTGTGTGAAGCCTGATAATCTCAATATCTCTGCAGCCTTTTTCGCCAAGTTCTGCGGTGAGAATCGGCTTGCCGCCGTTGACTTCCTCCCAATTGAATCCGTCACGGCTGATGCCGAAATAAACCTGCTCACCGTCAGGTGTTATTTTTTCTTTGAAATGTGTGAAAAGATAGGGCATATTCTTCTCCTTTTCATCTAAACCAAAACAAGCTTGCAAAGGTAATTTGCCAATGCAAGCCTGTCAGTTTTATTTTACTTTACGGGTACGAGCTTTTCCTTGCCGCCCATATAAGGTCTGAGAGCAACGGGGATATCAACGCTGCCGTCAGCGTTGAGGTTATTCTCAAGGAATGCAATAAGCATTCTGGGAGGAGCAACAACGGTGTTATTGAGAGTGTGAGCAAAATATTTGCCGTCCTTGCCGTTGACTCTGATTTTGAGTCTGCGTGCCTGTGCATCGCCGAGGTTTGAGCAGGAGCCAACCTCAAAATACTTCTTCTGTCTGGGTGACCAAGCTTCAACGTCAAAGGATTTAACCTTGAGGTCGGCAAGGTCGCCTGAGCAGCATTCAAGAGTGCGGACAGGAATATCGAGCGAACGGAACAGGTCAACGGTGTTCTGCCAGAGCTTTTCGAACCACATCATACTGTCTTCGGGCTTGCAGACAACAATCATTTCCTGCTTCTCGAACTGATGGATTCTGTAAACGCCTCTTTCTTCAATGCCGTGAGCACCCTTTTCCTTGCGGAAGCAGGGTGAATAACTGGTGAGAGTGTGGGGCAGAGTTGCTTCATCAACGATGGTGTCGATATACTTACCTATCATTGAATGCTCGCTTGTGCCGATAAGATAAAGGTCTTCGCCCTCAATCTTATACATCATCGCATCCATTTCTGCAAAGCTCATAACGCCTGTAACAACGTTGCTTCTGATCATAAAGGGAGGAACGCAGTAAGTAAATCCGCGCTCAATCATAAAATCTCTTGCATAAGAAATGCAGGCGGAATGAAGACGTGCAATGTCGCCCATAAGATAATAGAAGCCGTTACCTGCAACGTTTCTTGCGGCATCAAGGTCAATGCCGTTGAAGCGTTCCATAATTTCTGTATGATAAGGAATTTCAAACTCGGGCACAACGGGTTCACCGTATTTTGTGACCTCAACGTTTTCGCTGTCGTCCTTGCCGATGGGAACACTGGGGTCGATGATGTTGGGAATAACCATCATTATCTTTGTTACCTTTTCGGCATATTCAGCTTCAAGCTTTTCGCACTCTGCAAGCCTTTCTGAAAATTCGGTTACCTTTGACTTTGCAGCCATAGCTTCTTCTTTTTTGCCCTGAGCCATAAGCGCACCGATTTCTTTAGAAACCTTGTTGCGGTTTGCTCTGAGGGAGTCGGCTTCGGTTTTGACTGCTCTTGACTTTGCATCAAGCTCAATCACCTCGTCAACAAGAGCAAGCTTGGAATCCTGAAATTTCTTTTTGATATTCTCTTTAACGATTTCGGGGTTTTCTCTTAAAAATTTAATATCGAGCATATTTTCAACTCCTGAAAAGTTTTAACCTGTTAATTTTACTCCATTTTTGACAAAAAATCAACTGCTTCAGCAACATATTTATCATCTGCCAGCTCAACCGCACCCTTATCAACAAGAGCTGCCGTTGCGGGGTCGATGGGAAGTCTTGCAAGAACGGGAACGTCAAGCTCCTTTGCAACCTCTTCAAGCTTGCTTTCACCGAAAGCATAAATCTTTTTGCCGCAGTCGGGGCATTCAACATAGCTCATATTTTCAACAAGGCCAAGAACGGGAATGTTCATAAGCTTTGCCATATTGAAAGCCTTTTTAACAATCATTGTTACAAGGTCCTGAGGAGTGGTGACAATGATAATGCCGTCAACGGGAAGATTCTGGAAAACGGTGAGCGAAACGTCGCCTGTGCCGGGAGGCATATCAACAAACATATAATCAACCTCGCCCCAGGCAACGTCTTTCCAGAACTGCTGGATAACGCCCGAAATAACGGGACCTCTCCAGACAACGGGTGAATCTTCGCTTTCAAGAAGAAGGTTAACGGACATAATCTTGATGCCTGTGTTGCTTTCTTCGGGCAAAAGACCTGTTTCGTCAGCCTTTGCACGGCCTTTGATGCCGAATGACTTGGGAATTGAGGGACCCGTTATATCTGCATCAAGCACTGCACAGGCGTTACCTCTTGCCTGCATTGCGCTTGCGAGCATTGATGTGACAAGCGATTTGCCGACGCCGCCCTTGCCGCTGACAACGCCGATAACCTTTTTAACGCTGCTGAAAGGACCGCTGGGAATTCTTAAATCTTCTTTTTTTGATGAGCAACCGCCTGCTGATGCACAGCTTGAGCAGTTGCCGCTGCATGCTTCACTCATAGTTTTTCTCCTATCTGAACAATAATTTATTTGATTATTAAGCGAACAAGCTCCGTCACGGCATAGATTAACGGCATATGCGCAATATAAATTATCAGCGCACCTCTGCCGAGAAAGCCGAGAGGTTTGATTCTTTGAGGGTAAGTCCACTCCGGGAAACCGTTTGCTTTGAAATATCTGCCGGCAAACACACCGCCGAAGAAAATAAAAATATCGGGGAAAATCGGAAAATAATCCGCTGAAAAGAATGACGGTGAATAAATACCAAGCGGCGCAAGGTAATCTGTTTCATAAAGATGCGCAGGTATTTCAAGCACAAAAAGCTCGCCGTAGCTGAGCACACCCGTTGATATTCCGCTTGCAAACGGATAAAGCACCGCACACAGCAGTATTCCGGCCAAAGGTGAAACTCTGTTAAGCGGTTTTTCAAGCAGTGCACAGCTTAAAACGCTGACCGCCAACAGATGAAGAATGCCGAAATAAATTTCACACTCAACAAAACCGAGCTTCGGCATAACAACAGCCGTGGCGATTGTTACAACCGCAGCTGCACCGAGAATTATGAGTCCTCTTTTGAGGTTGCTCCTCGAAAGCGAGCAAGATACACCGCAGATAAAAATAAAAACACCTGCAAAGAACGGCTGAACGGGCATAAAGAAATAATAAAGCTTTTCTGCCCACTGATAACCGTACATTGAGCTGAGGATATAAAATGCATGGTAAAACACCATACACAAAACTGCAAAGCCGCGAAGCTCATCGAGAAAACATATTCTTTTTTTGATTTCCGATTTCATCGCACATTGCCCTCATTTTTTTATTTACATAGTATTTTATCATATTGTGCCAAAAATGCAAGCATTTATTGACTTTATTACTTATTTGTTTTAAAATGTATAATAGAAAATTATATGCCGAAAGGAAATTTGCAATGTTTGACAAAACAAGAGAATTGCTTTTTAAAATATTCAAGAAAGAAAGCTTTGTCGGTAAGCTCATCGACAAATTTTTTACCCGTGAAATCGTTTTATACGTTTTGTTCGGCGTGCTCACAACAGCCGTTAATCTTTTAACGTTTTTTATTTTCAAAAAGCTCTTTATCCAAATCGGCTGGGACGGCGTTCTTAACTCCTTGCTCACCTCCCTCGGCTGGGAAAAAGCGATTGCTCTGCTTGCCGACGGCTCCGAATACCTTGATGCTAACACAATCGCCTGGGTTGCAGGTGTTATCTTTGCATTCTTCACAAACAAGCTGTTTGTGTTTGAATCAAAAAGCTGGAAGCCAGCTGTTGCTCTCAAAGAATTCATCGGCTTTGTGGGTGCAAGACTGCTCTCTTTTGTTGCCGAAAGTGTGCTGATGTTCCTTATGGTCACCGTTCTCAGCTGGAATGAGCTTATTGCAAAAATCATTGTTGCGGTTGTTGTTATTATTATGAACTACGTTTTCAGCAAGCTCTTCATTTTCAAAAGCAACAACACCGCCGAGGAAAAATAAATGGTTGAAATTATATCTGCTAAAGCAAACGAAATTGAAATAAAACAAAGTGCTGTTGAAGAATACCTCGGCTATTTCGGAGCAAAGGCTGATGAAAGCCTGCTTCCTTTGATTGACGAATGCAAAAAGGAGTTTCTTGAATGCGTTGACTACAAAGCCTGTGTTTCTCAAGTGAATTGCTGCGAAAAAGGCGGCAAAATATGCCTTGACTTTATGCAGAGCGAAAGCAAATCGCTTAAAGGCAATCTCCAAAACTGCGAAACCGCATTTGTTTTTGCCGCCACAACAGGCGCTGCCGTGCAAAGGCTGATTGCAAAGAACTCACTCATATCCCCCGTCAAGGGTATGATAACGGATTCAATAGGTTCAGCGGCAATTGAGGCTTTTTGCGATTATATCAACCGCAAGGTGGGCGATGTTGATTATCTGCGCCCCAGATTCAGCCCCGGTTACGGCGATTTATCGCTTGAATGTCAGCAGGCTCTGCTTGATTTTATTGATGCCAAAAAGCATATCGGTCTTGCTCTGACAGAAAGCAAAATGCTCACGCCCGTCAAATCCGTTACGGCAATAATCGGATTAAGCAAAGAAAAAAACAAATGCAAAAACAAAAAGGGTTGTATGGTGTGCAGCCGTATAAATTGCCCTTATTCATAAAGAAGGAATTGATATGACTATCATTGAAAAAATCAGAAGCGGCATAACCTATGTTGACGGCGGAGCAGGCACTCTGCTGCAATCGTGGGGTCTTGAAGCAGGTGTTGCACCCGAAACCTGGAATCTTACAAACCCCGATAAAATCAAAGAAATGCACCGCCTTTATCTTGAAGCCGGTGCAAATATTATCACCGCCTGCACCTTCGGCGCAAACAGGCTCAAGTTTGATAACCTTGAAGAAATCGTCAACGCCGCTATTGCAAACGCAAAAGAAGCGTGTGAGGGATATGAAGCATATGTTGCGCTCGATATCGGCTCAACGGGCAAAATGCTTGAGCCGCTCGGCGATTTGCCGTTTGAGGAAGCTGTTTCGATTTTTGCCGAAACAGTCAGAATCGGTGCCGCCGCAGGAGCAGACCTTGTGCTGATTGAAACGATGAACGATGCTTATGAAACAAAAGCGGCTGTGCTTGCGGCAAAAGAAAACTGCGACCTGCCCGTTTTTGTTACAAACGCATACAGCGACAACGGCAAGCTTATGACGGGCGCTGACCCTGCCGCAATGGTTACAATGCTTGAAGGTCTCGGCGTTGATGCGCTCGGTATGAACTGCTCAATGGGTCCGAAGCAGATGCTTGAAATTGCCTCTGAAACCGCAAAATATGCATCCGTGCCGATTATCGTTAACCCCAACGCAGGTCTGCCCAAGGTTGTTGACGGCAAAAGCGTTTTTGACGTTGATGCAGAAGAATTCTCGGATATTATGTGCGAAATTGTTGCCGCAGGCGCAACAATCATCGGCGGATGCTGCGGCACAACACCCGAATATATCCGCAAAACGGTTGAAAAAACGAAAAATCTGCCGTTTGCACTTCCGCAAAAGAAAAACAAAACTCTTGTTTCATCATACACTCACGCTGTTGAAATCGGCAATGCACCGGTTATCATCGGCGAAAGAATCAACCCCACAGGCAAAAAGCTTTTCAAAGAGGCTCTGCGCCGCAACGATTTAAACTATATCCTCAACGAGGGTATTTCGCAGAATAAAAAAGGTGTTTCAATCCTTGACGTTAACGTCGGTCTGCCCGAAATTGATGAAAAAGCTATGCTCACAAGCGTTGTTGCGTCATTGCAGGCGGTTTGCGATTTGCCGCTTCAGATTGACACTGTTGACTATGACGCAATGGCGGCGGCAATGCGAATCTATAACGGCAAAGCTCTTATCAACTCTGTTAACGGCAAAGCTGAAAGTATGGCAGCGGTATTTCCGCTTATCAAAAAATACGGCGGCTGTGCAATTGCTGTTACGCTTGATGAAAACGGCATACCCGAAACTGCAGAAGGCAGAGTAGCCGTTGCAGAAAAAATAATCGCCGAAGCCGCAAAATACGGCATCGGCAAAAATGAGATTATTGTTGACCCGCTTGCAATGGCGGTTTCAAGCGATATGAACAGCGCAAACGTTACTCTTGAAGCGGTCAGAATTCTCAACGCAAAAGGCATACGCACAAGTCTGGGCGTTTCAAACATTTCGTTCGGTCTGCCCTCAAGAGCGGACGTCAACGCCGTTTTCTATACAATGGCTATGCAGTGCGGTCTTGACTGCGCCATCATCAATCCCCATTCCGACGAAATGATGAAAGCGTGGCACGGCTTTATGGCTCTGACGGGCAAAGACGCAAACTGCTGCGATTACATTGAATTTGCATCAAATCAGACTCCTGCCGAAACAAAAGCCGCAACCGTTACGGATACTCTTGAATCGGCTATAGTCAAAGGACTTAAAGAATCGGCATACAGCCTTGCTTGTGAGATGCTCAAAACCGTTTCGCCGCTTGAAATTATTGACACAATGATTATCCCTGCTCTCAACACGGTGGGCAAGGGCTTTGAAGCAAAAACGGTTTATCTGCCTCAGCTTCTTATGAGCGCCGAAGCGGCAGGCAGAGCGTTTGATGCCGTTAAGGCGGCAATGCCTGCAGGCGAAAGCAAAAAGGGCAGAATCATTGTTGCAACCGTCAAGGGCGATATCCACGATATCGGCAAAAACATTGTTAAAACCCTGCTTGAAAACTACGGCTACGAGGTAATCGACCTCGGCAAAGACGTTGCGCCCAAAGAGGTTGTTGAAGCCGCAAAAACAAGCGGCGCACCGCTTGTTGGCTTAAGTGCCCTTATGACAACAACCGTACCTGCAATGGAAGAAACAATCAAACTTCTGCGTGCCGAGCTGCCCGAATGCAAGGTTACAGTCGGCGGTGCTGTTATGACGGAAGAATACGCTGCAATGATTGGCGCGGATAACTACTCCCCCGATGCGATGCACGCCGTCAGATATGCGGAAGAAATTTTCGGATGAGTCGAAATCACTTTAGATTAAAGGAATGGTAACCTTGAGCATCAAGAAAAACACTACCCTTGAGCTTTTCAAACTGATTGCAGCATATGCGGTGGTTTTTATCCACGTAATGTTCAGCGGTAATCTTGGCATTGCAACAGATGCACTTGCCCGTTTTGCCGTACCTCTGTTTTTCTTAACGTCGGGTTTTTTCTCTTACGGCATCACGCCCGAAAAAATAATTGAAAGAACAAAACACATTTTCAGACTTATTCTGGTATCAAGCGTTTGCTGTTTTCTTTTTGAAATCTTTGCGCTTGTGGTGAGCGGCAAAACAAGCGATATTGTTCCGTATTTGAGTCAATATTATAACATTCTTATGATACTCAGGCTTTTGGTATTTAACAAGCCTGTCAGCAGCGGACACCTGTGGTATCTATGGGCGATGCTTTACGTTTACGTTATATTTTATTTCATAACCAAACGGGGCGTTAAAGAAAAAACAATATTCGGAATTTCTTTTGTTCTTCTGCCGCTTCATCTGCTTTTGGGCGAGGGGCTTTCTGCTTTCGGCGTTGCACTGCCCAATATGATTATACGCAACTTTGCGTTTATGGGATTTCCGCTTTTCGGATTGGGATTGTTCGTCAGAAAGCATCAGGACAAAATCCGCAGAATTCCGAATTATGCGCTCATACCTGCAGTTGTCATAGGAATTGCAGAACCGCTTGCGGCACGGTTCTGGTTTGGAAAAAGTGAGCTCTACATAGGTTCTTTATTCATTCTGTTTGCAATCGTTGTTATTTTTCTTAAATACCCTGACCTTAAGCACACTTATATTTTGGATAAACTTGGCGGCTGCAGCACTTACATTTATATTTTTCACAAAATGGTATCAGCTGCAATTATATTGATTTACAGTTCGTTCAACCTCAATTATGAGCATTCGGTAGCATTGCAAAACGTTCACCCTCTGATTGTTTGCTTTGTTACAACGGTTCTTGCGTTCATTATAGTGCAGATGAAAAGATTGTTTGCAACGAAGGCGCAACACCGAACCCGTTGATTTTGATTCAAAGCAAACGGACAGCAGCGAGGGCTGTCCCTACAAAAAAACGATATCCATTATTTTTTTGATGTTACCTGAACCAAAAACACGGGACGGGTGACCCGTCCCCTACAATGGTGATTCGAACTATGTGCAAACCCCACGCCCGAAAGAGCGTGGGGTATATTTGTTTTATGATATTTTTAGCGTACCTCATATGCGTTGCTGTCTGTTTGCGAATATACACATAACATAAAGTTTAAAGCATTGGATCTGCTGAATAAGTGATGTATCTTTCAGCGAGCATTATCCGACCCGTTATTTTTAGCGGTTGTTTCTTCGCTGCCCGGTTTAACCGTGAAGCAATTAACTGCACAAAGACCCATAATGATTGCAAGCATAACCAAAAACATAACTGTCATTTTCGTTTTCCTCTTTTCTGCGGATTTCTTTTTACAACCTTATTGTATCACGCAAAAAAGAGTTGCCGTAACCACGGTTTTACAGCTTCATTCCAAAGGCAACGTCGCCCTGCCATTCTTCAACCAGCTCAAAGCCGTATTTTTTATAAAAGCTTTTGCCCGTTTCGTTTCTTGACCCTGCAGTAAGCATAACGCCGCAGATTCCCTTGCTTTTAAGATGCTCAAAAAGAGCGTTTATAAGCTTGCCGCCGTAGCCTTTACGGTGATATTCGGGCAAAATATCAATGTGCAGATGTGCGGGATAGGTTGCCTTATATTTTTCGTGCAGAACGTATGCGGTGCTTGCCCATTCATAGCGGCCTTCGTATTGCCTTGAGAGCGGCAGATATTCGGCATCGTAAACAAGCTTGAATTTATCAAAGTTTTCTGCGCAGATAACGTAGCCCACCGCTTTGCCGTCATCGTCAAGCACAAAGCAGTTTTCAGGCTCTTTTTCAATGTAATAATCGCAGAAAGTGTCAAGAATAAACGCCTGCGTTTCGGGCGGATCATCGTTCGGTCCTTCACTGTTGAGGCAGGCAAAACGCACGTTTTCATAGTCTTTTTCTTCATATTTTCTGACTGTAACCATTTTTAAATATCTCCTTCGGGTTTATTCCTCTTAGATAATACAATATTATGAAATTTAATTCAATAGCTATATTGAAATTGATATATATTTGTGTATAATTATAATCAGGAATTATTTTCAAATTAATATTCGGGGTGATAAAATGATTACAAGAAAAGCCATTGAAGCTCTCTCAAAAGGCATTATCGGCTCAATGCCTGCCGATTATTTCACAACAAGCGAAAAAGCAAACAGATATATGCTCACGGGCGATGAAAAATTCAGCACCGAAGCAGGTGAGTTTTTTACCTGCGGCTTTGCCAAAAGCGTTCTTACGCCTGATGACGCTTCAAGCGGTAAGTATTTTATTGCGGGTTACGATTCAAACAACCCTGCCACAGGCGTGCTTGACGATATGTATGCCCGTGCGGTTTATATTGACGATAACACAGGCAGAGGCGGCGTTATTATGTGCAGCATCGACGCCGTGGGCATAAGCCGCAAGGATATCAACGATATCAGAAAACTTGTTATTGAAAGCAAAAAAATCCCTGCCCTCAAATCAATTTCAATTGCCGCCACGCATTCGCACTCTGCGATTGACACGCAGGGCTTGTGGGGCGAAAAGCTCTTTAAAAGCGGCAGAAACGAAGCTTTTATGGAAAAGCTCAAGGCCAAAACGGCGGAAGCGATTATTGCCGCTTATGAAAACAGAAAAGACGGCAAAATCTTTTATGCCGTTAAAGAAACAGAAGATATGCAGTTTGACTGCAGAACGCCCGTTGCATATGATAAAAACCTGACCCGAATCAGGTTTGAAGCCTTTGACAAATCAAAAGAAATTCACATCATTAACTTTGCTTCGCACGCAGAGCTTTTAGGCAGCAGCACAAAAAATATTAGCGCTGATTTCCCTGCCTATATGATAAAGGAAATCGAAGCAAAGAACGAAAACACCGACGCAGTTTTCTTCAACGGAGCTATCGGCGGTATGATATCGGCAAAAGAAATCAGAAAAGTTTACCGTGAGCAAATCGACTGTGAGGCTTACACAAAAGAGTTTGGCAAAACACTTGGTGAAATTGCAAACGGACTTAAAAATGAAACGGAGCTTGAACCGCTGATTAACGTTAAATCAGCTCCGATTGAAATTGCAGCATCAAACTTTGTGCTTATCCTCGCAAGGCTTCTCAAGGTGCTCAACAACGATATTCTTCGCTTCGGCAAACGCAGCGAAGCTTATATCAGCTCCGAGGTTGGTTATCTTGAGCTCGGCAAAGGCAAAATAGGCGCATTCCTTGTTCCCGGCGAGCTTTTCCCTGAGCTTTGGAACGGCGAATTTCTGCCTCCTTGGGAATCGGCAACGGCAAAAAAAGCTAAATACACCGTTCTGCGTGAAATGTGTGATTGCGACCATCAGTTTGTTATCGGCCTTTGCAACGACGAGCTCGGCTATATCATACCTGATAACGACTTCCTGCTCCATCCGAAAACTCCTTATATCGAAAATGCAAAAGACATTTTCGGCAGAAGCCATTATGAAGAAACGAACTCAACGGGTCCTGAAACTGCAAGAAAGATTCTGACCGAAATGCAAAAACTCATCGCCTCGGCAAAATAAAAAAGAACGGAGAATTGCCGTGAAATATTACCTCGGAATTGACGGCGGAGGCACAAAAACAACCGCCGCTGTAGCTGACGAAAATTTAAAATTAATCACAAAAGCCGTCGGCAAAACAATTAACTTTTATGCCGTCGGTATGGAAAATTCACGCAAAAACCTTGCAGAAATCATAAACGAAATCACTTTTGAGCTTGGTATATCATCTTTTGAAGCAGCATTCATCGGCTGCTCCGCCCTTGACAACGAGGCTGACAAAGAAACTCTTGATGCTCTTTGCGGCGGAATTATCAATGCTAAAAAAATTGCAATGAACAGCGACGTTTACGTTGCTCTTAAATCGGCAAACGGCAACTGCGTTGCTGTTTGCGGCACGGGTTCAATGGCTGTGGGCGAAAAGGCAGACGGCTCGGTTGCCGTTAAAGGCGGCTGGGGTCACATCATCGGCGACGAGGGCTCGGCTTATTCAATAGCCGTAAATGCTCTGAAAAACTGCTGCATTATGTGCGATAAAAACGAACGCACTCCCCTGCTTGACGCCGCAGAAAATTATTTTGCGGTAAACGATTTCAGAAAAGCAATTGACAAAATTTATTCCGAAGAAACCGCAAAGGATTATATTGCAGGCTTTGCGGCAAAGGTCGGTGAGCTCGCTTCAAACGGCTGTGAAGCTTCAAAAGAAATTATCACAAGCGAAGCAAAAGCATATGCACAAACGGTTATTGCTCTTATCAATGAGCTTGAAAGCTGCCCCTTACTCTCGCTTTACGGCGGAGTTTTTCAGCATAACCCGCTGTTCAGAGCGGTGTTTGAAGCTGAAATCACAAAAGCTTTTTGCGATATAAAAACCGAAATTCTTGATATGCCGCCCGAAGAAGGTGCATTGAAAGCAGCGAGGGAATTGAAATGAAAAAACACCTTGAATATATTGAGAACATAAAGAACGTTATTGCGCAGATTGAAGAAACCTGCGGCGATGCAATGGAGTCAACGGCGGCGGCGTTAAGCTCCGCTTTGATTGAAAACAGACGTATTTTTCTTTTCGGCACGGGACATTCGCATATGCTCTGTGAGGAGCTTTTTTACAGAGCCGGCGGTCTGCTAAACATTCAGCCTGTGCTGATTGACACACTGATGCTCCATATTGATGCCGCAGGCAGCACTGCCGCCGAGCGTGAAGAAGGCCTTGCCGACAAGATTTTTGACGATTACAAAATGAAGCAGGGCGACGTTATTGTTATTATATCAAACTCGGGCAGAAACGGCGTTGTTATTGATATGGCTCTGCTCTGCAAAGAAAAAGGGCTGACGGTTATTGCTCTGACAAACCTCAGGCACACAAACGCAGGAGCTTCACGCCACCAAAGCGGCAAAAGACTTTGCGAAATTGCAGATATCGTGCTTGATAACTGCGGCTGCGTGGGTGACGCTTGCATTGAAGTTAACGGCGTTGAAGGCAAAATTTGCGCTACGTCAACCGTTGCAGGTGCTATGATTCTTAACGCCTCGGTTGCACGGGCGGTTGAGCTTTGCGCCGCAAAAGGCTTTTATCCCGAGCATTTCTGCAGCGCAAACGTTGACGGCGGCGACGACATCAACAACCGCCTGATTGAAAAATACAAAAAGGAGATTAAACACCTGTGATTTATCCCATTCCTCAAAAAAACAATCTTACCGGTGCACCCGTTGAGGTGAAATCGCTCTGCATTAAGGGCGATTTTGAAAAAACAGCGCAAAAGGTTTTTGATTCTTACTCACTGCCTGTTTCGGGCGGATACAGTGTTGTTTTAAACTGCGTAAGCAACAAAAAGACAACGTATATTGATGAGATTTCACGCCTGACCGACGAGAAATATTTTATCACCGTTTCCGAAAATGAAGCCGTTATCGAAGCTTCGTGCGAAAAAGGCATATTCCGAGCCGCCCACACTCTTGCAAAACTTATTGCAAACGGCGAATTAAAAACCGGCTCACTTGAGGATTATCCCCTTTTCAAGAAAAGAGGATATATTGAAGGTTTTTACGGCAACACCTGGGAGCATTCAAAGCGTATTTCCGTTATGAAGCTGATGGCAGCAAACGGAATGAATGCGTTTTTCTACGCACCTAAAGATGACCTTTACCACAGAGAGAAATGGCGTGAGCTTTATCCTGATGAAGAACTTCTCAAGCTGAAAGTACTTTTTGAAACTGCAAAAGAGAATTTTCTTGATTTCCATTGGGCAGTCGGCCCCGGCCTGACATACAAATATTCTTCAGACTCCGATTTCGAAAAGCTCGTTGCAAAATTTATGAGTCTTTATGATATCGGCGTTCGTAATTTCGGTCTTCTTCTTGATGACATTCCGTGGGAATTCCAGTATGAAGAAGACGCAAAAGCTTTTTCGGAGGTTGTTGATGCCCACATCTTCCTTATCAACAAAACATACGCAGCCCTCAAAAAGATTGACCCCTCAATCACGTTGACCGTTTGCCCCACGCAATACAGCGGCGACGAAAACGGATATTACATTTCAAAATTCGGCAGCGGAATTCCGAGCGACGTTGACCTTTTCTGGACGGGCGCTGAAATTTGCTCGAGAGTGTTGACCGTCAGGGAAGCCGACGGGCTTATGCGTTCAGCCAAGCATCAGCCTCTTTATTGGGATAACTACCCCGTTAACGACTGTGAGATGTATCACGAAATGCATCTGGGCGCATTAATCGGCAGAGAAAAAGACCTCTATAGGCATTGCGAAGGTCTTATTTCAAACGTTATGGAATATGCCGAATGCTCCAAAATTCCGCTTATGACGGTTGCGGATTATCTCTGGAATCCTCTTTGCTACAACCCGGAGGCATCACTCAAAAACGCTCACAAAACCATTCTTGGCGACGATGCAGAGCTTTTTGGCTATTTTGCTGACCATCTCGGTGTTTCCTGCCTTTCAAAATACAGCTCTGCATTTATGAGCCAAAAGCTTTCGCAGGTAGCTTTTCTTGAAAGCTGCGGCAAAAAAGGCGAGGCTCTTGCCTGCCTTGCTGATTACATAGCCAATATGCGAAAATGCCTTGCTCTTATCAGCAACACAAGCGTGCCTCTGTTTGAGGAAATGCAGAAATGGGTCAGAAAATTCGCAATGTGCTGTGATTTGCTTGACAGGATTTATGATGCAGCCAAAGAGCCTTGCGTTCAGGCAAAAAATGCACTTGCCGAAGCACTTGAAGAGTATAATTCCGATTCAGTTGTTTTAACAGGTTTCTGCCTGCGTGAGGCTGCTGAAAAAACGCTCAAAACTCTCGCTCAATTTTAAAAAAACAAAGCACACGGAGCTTTTGCACTAAGCGAAAAGCAAAAGAAACAAAATTAAGTTGGGATAACCCTGCGGTTATCCATAAGAAAAAAGCAACAGGCTTGCATCGATTAACGGTGCGAGCCTGTTTTGAGTTTATATTAAGAAATGTAAACTTGTTTATTGCTTTTTTATGACCTGACGTAACGTATAAATATACGCCTGTCATCGAAACAACCGGACTTATTTGCTTTCGGCAAGCTCCGCCTCTTGCTCTTCAAGCCTGAGAGCAACTGCCTTACGGCGTTCAACAAGCTCATTATACATCTTGTCACGCATCGAATCATTGATGGGATAGAAAAACTTGGGAATAATACCAAGTGCTCCCGTAATAATCGGAAAGCCTGTGCCGAGAATAAAGAGCCACAGCTTTGCTTTATAGCTCTGTGTGCCAACCTTTTTGCCCTGAACATAGCCGATTTTTGAAAGAACAAGGCTCTTGACAGAGGTCATAAGTGCATTCTGCGTTTTGGTAACAAGACCCTTTGCAACGCCTGTCATTGCCTCAACACGGTAACCGTTTTTCCATTCGCAGTAATCCATCGTTTCGTTGCGAAGCTCATCGGGAATAACGTGGCGGACACCGTAGACCATCATTTCAAAAAATTCCTCAATCGCCATTGTAGGTATCATAACTTTACGCTTCATAAAGTTATCTTTGATTAAGCCTATGCCGAAAACAATGAGCCAACACATATCCGTCCATATGTCTTCAAAAATCCACAAAGACTTTGATGAAAACTTCTTGCGCAGAGGCTCAACAAAGAAATAGCTGATGTTGAGCATCGGATAAGCAGGAATGCCGACGATTGTCTGAAGCGATGCCGAGCCGAGAACGTCTATGTAATAATCCGAACGGCTCTGACCTATGGCAAATCCGCCAAGGAAATCGGAAATCGTAAGAATCAGCAACGGTTTATTATTGAAGATAGCCTTAAAACCGTCAACAACACTCGGTTTTTCTATTGACTGCATAACCCTCTCTTTGGATACCATATAGAACCAGAAAGTCATCAGCGCAGAAAGAATGCTCGTAACAATACCCATAGTTATAAACACGCCGCTGAGCTTCCATTTGACTTTGTTGGCGTTAATAAGGTCAATCAGCACGCCGAGCGCCATTTCGGGTATCTGCTCACCAAGGAAACGCGAGAAAAGCTTTGCGCGCGAAATGAGGCGAACTCTTTCTTCGGGGTTGGGTGTTATTGTTGATAAAAGACCTGTTTGCGAAATAGACATAAACGTGCCTGCGGTTTCGTTGATTACGTTGAAAGCAAAGAAATAAATCAGCTTCGGCAGATAATCAACCGCCGTGTTTGGGAAAAACAGCGGCATAAACCAATAGAGCATACCGAAAAGTGTGAGCGGAATTTTCATCCAAATAAGGTATGGTCTGAACTTGCCCCAGCGCGTTCTTGTTCTGTCAACAATAGCACTGATGAAAGTATCGTTAACGATATCCCACGCACCTGTAAACAAGCTGACAAACGCATTGATTTTAAAATCAATACCAACAACGTCCCAGATAAAACGGTTGCTGTATTTGCCGATGGAAAAACTGTCGGCAAAGTCCTGTGCAATATAAGCAGCCGTTTCCATTCTGCCCACATAACGGCGATTCAATGTGTGTGCTTGCATTGATATTCCTCCGTAATGTTTTTATACTGTCACCGCAAATGAAGTATATTTCTATTATAAAACAACAAACACCCTGTGTCAACAAAAACGCTGCACACAGGGTATAATTATTTATTCAAGCAAAAATCAATATAATTTTGCACAAAGTTTCAGTGCTTATGATTGTTTTTCTTTGAGTGTTTATGTTCTCTTTGATTTTATTCTCAAAAAGCCGATAAGTTTTTTGCTCTCGTTTATCAGCATTTTGGGATTCAGCGCCGCAATAAGCAGCTTGTTGTTTTCTCTGACAGGTTTAAAGATGAACCCGAAAATGAAGTTTGCAAAAATCTGGGTTGCGAGCGATGCCGCTGCAGCCCCACAAGCCCCGAAGTGAGGGATGAGAGTTGCGTTAAGTGTAACATTCAAAAGCACACCGCTGAGGTTGATAACCCAAAGATATTTTTGCTTCTGCTCTGCAACAATCCATACGTTGCGAACAACGCCCATAATTGAAAAGCTGAAATACCAGATAAGAATTCTCAGAACGGGCACTGCAGCAGAATACTCTGCGCCGTAAAGAATGCTCACTATCAACTCGGCAAAAAGCGTAAAAGCAACGCTTTGCGCCAGAGAAAGATATAATGTTATGCTGTAAAGCCTTTTGATATTAAGCTCATACTCAGGTGAGTTCTCTTTTTTGTTTTCAAGTATAACAGGCCTGAAGGAATCTATGATTGCGGTAAAAACAAACTGCGCTATAACCGTGCATGTTATTGCCGCCGAATAAAAACCGTTTTCTGCTTTGCCGGCAATTTCGGTCAGCATAACGTGGTCAGTGTTCTGAATAATTACCACCATCATTGAAGAAACGATAAAATGTCTGCTTTTCTTCAGCATTTCCATACCGGTTTTGAATGAAAAGCTGAAACGCCCGTCATTTTTTAAATATATTATAATAAGCAAAATCGCAACAAGCCCGAATTCAACTGAGTTCGAAACAGCAAACCAATAAACACTTTTTTCTGTTGCAAGGAGAAAAATTTTATAAGCTGAAACAACAAAATAAACGCCAAGCATAACAAGCGATGATTGCTTTGATTTAAGCTTATATTGGAACCAATATTGCATCATCTCAAGCGCAGCAAACACAAGCGAAAGGCTATAAAGAGCACAAACGATTATTGTTTCTTTTTCGCCTGCATTCATAACGCTTGAAAAAGCAACTACACCGCCTATACAGATAAAACCGGACACAAAATTCATCAGCAGCGACGTGCCGAGAATTTCGCCCTCTTCCTCGGGGTGTTCAACCAGTTCGTGAACAAGCGTCGCATCAAGGCCAAGCTTCATAATCGGCATCGCAAACGCAACAACAGAAGCGGCATAGTTAATCAGACCGTAGTTTGACGGTCCGAGAAACCTTGCACTGATCATACCGACAACAAGTTGCAGCAAGGATTGCAAAATTTTGCAAATAACTATCCACTTTGCATTGTTAAAAACTTTGTTGTATTTCATACTTCACCCTGAATTTAATAAACAAAACCTTTCCGCAGCACCCCGTAATTCGGGATGCTGCGGAGCATTAATTTTAGCCTATAATTCTTCCGTTTTCATCAAACGTATAGTTCATTTCAACAGAAAGTCCGTTTGTTTCCCAAACATAATAAGTCTGGTTAACAACAAGCTGACCTTCTACTCTTACAAAATAATAGTAGCCGTCAACGTAATGCAGGCCTGCTTTTGCAGGTTTACCCTTGATGTAATAGCATTTTACGCCGTCTTTTTCAACAAAGCCGTCAAGCATTTTACCGTCTGCGCCAAACTCGTAATTGGCTTCCGGAAGTATGCCGTTACCTTGCCATACATATTTTTTCTGGCTGACTGTAACTTCAGCATTTGCACCACCGGCGAAATAATATGCACCATCAACTTCAACCAGACCGGCCTGCTTAGGTTTGCCTGTTTCGTAATAGTAAAGAACGCCGTCTTTTTCCACTATGCCGTCAAGCATTTTACCGTCTGCACCAAACTCATAGTTTGATTCCGGAAGTATGCTGTTGCCTTCCCAAACATATTTTGTCTGATTAACAGTAAGCTCGCCGTTTGCACCGCCTGCAAAATAGCAAGCTCCGTCAATCTTAACAAGACCCCAAGCCTTTGCTTTACCAAATTTGTAGCAATAAAGAACTCCGTCTTTTTCTACTATTCCGTCAAGCATCTTGCCGTCTGCACCAAACTCATAAGTTGATTCATCTGCAAGACCGTTTGTCTGCCATACGTATTGCTGCTTGTTAACAGAGATTTCTCCGTTTTCTCCGCCTGCAAAATAGTATGCTCCGTCAACTATAACGAGGCCCGCCTGCTTGGGAACGCCTTTTTCATAGTAATAAAGAGCTCCGTCTTTTTCTACTATTCCGTTAAGCATCTTACCGTCTGCACCAAACTCATATGTTGCTGCAGGTAACAATCCGTTTGTTTGAGAAACATATACGCTCACATTAACGGCAAGTTCACCGTTTGAACCGTTTGCATAGTAATACTCACCGTTAATTTCAACCAGACCCATCTGCTTGGGTTTGCCTGTTTCGTAATAATAAAGAACACCGTCTTTTTCGGTTATTCCGTTAAGGATCTTTCCGTCGGAGCCAAACGAATATGTTGCTTCGGGAAGCAATCCGTTGCCATCCCAAACATATTTTGTTTGGTCAACAATTATTTCACCGCCTGAACCGCCAGCAAAATAATAGCTTCCGTTAAACTCAACAAGGCCTTTAGCTTTAGGCTTTCCGTTTTCAAAATAGTAAAGGATTCCATCAACTGCAACAACACCGTTGAGCGCTTTGTGGTCATCTCCAAAGGTATAATTGCCCGTGGGAAGATCGCAGTGGGTTTCCCATGCGTATTCTTTGCCTGTTACTGCGTGTCCGTAATAATCAAACAGATAATAGTCGCCATTTATCTTATGAAGGCCCTTAACCGCAACGCCGTTAACAACGTAGCTCAATGAACCGTCTGCATCGTTATAGAATCCGTCCGGTATAACGGTTTCCTTGCATATTCCGTCAGTGCCGAAATCATACCAGGTAAAGTCTTTGCTGTTAGATTCCTGAACACAACGGAAGCCTTCATATCTGTAGCTGTCATAGAAATAATACTTGTTGCCGTCAATTATCTGCCAACCGCGTTTATGGAACGATGGACCATAGTAATATCTGTAGCCAAACACGCATTTAACCCAGACACCTGAAACAAGTTTGCCGGTTTCTTCAAACTCATAATCCACGGTACCAACATTATATATGCCTGCCTTTGCTGCCATAGTGTCGGAATGGAAATAATACCAATCTTCACCAACCATATGCCAACCGGAAACAAGCTCGCCGAACTTTGAATAGCGGTAAAGTGAAACAGATTCATCAAGGAAAACACCTGTGTATTTGGTCTGACCCTGATTGATTCCGTTATCGCCGAAATCATAGTAATAACCTTCAACAAGCTTAACGCCTGTAAGCTTTTCACCGTTCTCATAATAAGCAAAACCGCCGTCTTCGTTTACCCAGCCTTCTTTGGCTGCCTTGGAAAGAGTGTAAGAATCTTCAAACTCGGCATAAATATCGCCAAACCAGCCGCCCTTTTCATTGGGGTCGTTGGGATTAATGAAGGGATAAATGCCGTGGTTTTCCTGGTTTTCAATCTTGCTTGCAAAACCGTAAAGTGCTGTTGCACGCATATAAACCTTATAGCTGATTTTACCGCTGTGAACTGCTGATATACGGTCATTGCTCCATTCAGCATCCGCCTTGGGCGTGAGCTTGATTCCGCTGAGTATGCAGAGCGGATTAGCCATTGCAGGGTCAATTGCCTGTGTCTGGTCTATCCATTTAAGTGTAAGGGTAAGGGTATTCGTTTCTTCGTCAAAATCAACGCCGCTGAGTTCAAAGTAATCATTGATAACCTTTATTTCAGAATAATCCACGTCAAATCTGCTGTCGATATGAACGGTGGGTTTAACCTCTGTCAGAACGCTGACTCTCTCTGCAAGCTGCATAAGGAACGACCATGCCGACGCATTTTCAAGTTCTGCACCGGGCAGAAGGGTCGTAAGCTCTGCAAGCCTGTCAGGAGTGGGAATCTGTGTCATATCAATGGCAAAGGAGTAATCCGTCACCATCGGTTTTGTGGGATCAACAGCATTGTAGAAGCTGTTGTCGAATGTTGTTGAATTCGAAACCTCTCTGTACCAGGCAAGAGTGCGGTCACCGCCTGTTGCCTGATCAAAGTCAAACGAAAGTTCGCCCATTTCATAAAGCGAAATGATTACCGAAGCCTTGGCTTCAGGGTCAGAAGCAGGAGAAGCATAAACCGTAACGTTCTTTATGCCCGTGCCGTCTGTGCCGACAAAGGTGAAGCCATCAACAACACCTGCCTGTTCATTGCTCAAAGCGAAGATAACATCATTTGCCGATACAGCAACAGGCTTGTTTCTGTAAAGTGCCACAACAGGCAGCTGAACTACCGCACCGTAAACTGCATCAATGTTTGCCTTTGTGAAATAAACCTTATCGGGAACAACAACCTCAAGAGTCTTTGTTCCGATAACAGTGCCGTCAAGAACAAGGTTTACTTCGCCCGAACCGTTACGCAATGCAGTGAATTCGCCGTCCTGTGTGATTGTTCCCCATTTTTCATCAGACACAGCCCAGACTGCACCTTCGGGTATTTCTGCTGCGTTTCCTGTTGCGCTTACACCCGAAGCCTTAAGCTGAACGGATGTGTCTTTTGTAAGGTAATCATACGTGCTCTCAATGATTGCGTGGTCAAACGCAGTTGAGCTGGGAGCTGTTGACACCATAATGAGCGACGTGCTGACCGAGCGAGCTGTACCATCTGACGGTCTGTTAACAACCTTAAGTTCATCTTCACCTTCGAGCTTGGCAACATAGGTTGTTGAACCGCCGCCGTCAAGGTTAATCGCCTCGACGCAGCCTGCCTCAAACATAATGTGAGCAATTTCAATCATACTGCCGCCGCAGGAAACAGGTTCCTGTCTGCCGTCAAGAACCATAAACACAACCTTACCTGTTCTTGTTATACCTATGGCTGTTCGGCTGTGACGGGTTGTATAATAGCTTGAATCCTTGCTGATTTCTATTTGACCGTTAGTGATAAGCTTTGAACCAAAGCCGCCGATAGCTTCCTTAAGCTGATCTTTGTAAATAGTGTTATATTCTTCTGTTGTGCCTATAACAGCCTTGCCGTCCTTTGTTATACCAAAGAAACCGTTGGCGCTCGGTCCGTGGTATTCTTTACCGTCCATAATCAACAGGCCTCCGGGTTTGCCTGTTTCCATATTATAACCGTCGCCATTGATGGCAGCAATTACGTTATAGTTCTCGATATAATGCTCGCTGTCGGGGTTGCCGTATTTATTCTGAGCGGCATTTGCCTGAGTCAGAACAGGCTGCATACCCCAGCTTGTAGGATCATTATCCTTATAGTTTGCACAGACGAAAACATCATCTCTGCTTAGATCCGCAGTTGCGGTATAATAAACCATCTGTTTGTTATCCGCAGAAGTTGCTTTCTTGATATGCTGAACAATGCCGGGAGCAAGATTTGACGTTTCAGATGCAAACACTGTGAAATAAGGATTCTCCGTAACCTCCACATAATCACCTGCAAGTTTGCATATATAATCAGCAAAAACATAGCAGCAGGCTTTTCGGAGATCAGAAAGCTTATCTGTCTTAAAATCTCTTGTAGCTTCAAGCGTTGTTATCATCTTGTTGCCTGTGTAAGCGTTATAAACAGCATCTCTGATATCCTGCCTGATGCTTGCACCGCCAAGTCGGTTCTTAAGGAAATAATCGGCACGTACTTCAAGAGTAAGCTCTTGCGTGAAATATTCTTCAAACAGTGCCATGATATCTCCCTCGGAATATGCGGCTGCAAGAAGTGTTCTCATCAGATAGAATGCATCAAGGTCTGCATACACATCCTGCTGGTTAAAACCGCCTACTTCATCGGGGTTATCCTGAAGGAAATAATCCTTTGCCACGATTTCAATCATTTCATCAAGAGTGCCGTCTGTTCCGCCGTAATCTGAAAACTCTAACAAGTCAACGATATCACCTGCCCAACCGGAAACATCAGCATGGTTAAGGCTCGTCTTGTTATAGTATGTGATATCCATTGCGCCAAACATATGGCCAAAGTCAACAAGATCTCCGTTGGGAAGTTCAAACAGTTCAATGTTTTTGAGGGCACTTACCGCAATAGCCTGCGTTGCACCATCCATTGAGTTATATTCATCTTCAATGCGTGCCACAAAATCAGCAAAACCCTTATCTTCATAGCCCGCCATAATACCCCAGGAGCCGTCAACGTAATCTTCAACACCTGTGCGTATATACTTGATAACAAGATCTACAGGATCTTTGCCCGGAACTTCCGAAGTGTAAGAATTGGCAAGTTCTTCAAGCAGGGCAAGATTCTCCATAAATGATTCGAAATCAGTTATTTCTTTAACCTCAAGCTTGGGTATCTCAACGTATGTTGTGTAACCGCAACGTTTGCAAGCTTCATATGCGTGCCAACCGACACTTGTGTGGGTTGGTTCTTTTGCTGCAAAATGTTCAATGTCGTGACCGAGAACAGGAATAACCTCCTGCGCCTTAATAACCTCGCCACAGACAGAGCAATGGCTGCCGTCACTGAGACCTTCGGTTTCGCACTGTGCCTCCACGCCTTCATCAACAACCTCTGTGTGGCCGAGAGCTTCGCCCTGCGTATGGCCGCAGACAAGGCAGGTTGAAGGTGCAGTGCAGCTTGCATCGGTCATATCGTGACCTGCTGCTGCAGTTTCACTTTCTATATATTCATATCTGCATCTCAGGCAGGTATGAACAACCATTCCGTTTTCGGTACAGGTTGCATCAGTAATATTGGTAACAAAGCTATGGCCGTATGCTCCGGTCAGCTCTTTTGAGCAAACCTCACATATCTGTGCATCAAGGCAGGTTGCGTTACGGTCTGTAACGTGACCCTTTGCAGGTGCAAGCTCCTGTGAACAAACGGTGCACACCTGCGCCTGCGTGCAGGTTGCTTCTGCGCCGGGTGTATGTCCCTTTGCAGCAACAAGAACCTGTGAGCAAACGGTACAGGTCTGTGCATCAGTGCAGGTTGCTGCTGCGCCGGGATTATGACCTTTTTCGGCAACTGCATTGCCTGTATAGCTGTGGCCGCAGGTTGTGCAGGTATATGTGGTGTAGCCGATTTCCGTGCAGGTGGGCAAAGTTACAACCTCACTGTATGTATGCCCCTTTGCGGGTGCCACTACTGCGTGGCAAACCGAGCAAACGCTGCTGGTTGTGCAGGTTGCTTCCGAACTCACCGTGTGGCCTTTTGCGGGAATAACGTGCTGACCTTCCGTGTAATCGCAACGCACGCAATAACTGCCTGAGCTGAAGCCGTCCTCTGTGCAGGTTGCATCGGTTGCTTCATTATGAACTATCTGGTGACCGAGAGCGGCTTTAAGTTCTTCGCCGCAAACCGTACATATCTGGGCAGTGGTGCAGGTCGCATCAACGCCGGGAGTATGGCCGTTTTCGGACTTGAGTGTTTCGCCGCAAACTGTGCAAAGCTGAGGCTTTGTGCAGGTTGCATCTGCGCCTGCAGTGTGTCCCTTTGCGATTACCTCACTGTCAATATATGTATCACCGCAAGCTGAGCACTTGTGTGTGGTGTAGCCGTTTTCTGTGCAGGTGGGTGCAGTTACCGTTGCGATATAGCTGTGACCCTTTGCGCTTTCAACAACCGTTCCGCATACGGTGCAGACACTGTCCGCCGTACAGGTTGCATTGCCGCTCGGGGTGTGACCCTTTGCCGGTTTTTCGCTGTCAACATATGAATGTGAGCAACGCTGACAGGTGTGTGTTGTAAAGCCGCCGTTTGTGCAGGTAGGTTTGGTTACAACCGATTTATAATCGTGACCCATTGCCGCTGCAAGTTCCTTGCCGCAGGTAAGGCAAGTCTGTGCCTTGTCGCAATTTGCCGCATCGCCGGCTTTGTGGCCTGTTGCAGGAATTGTTTCTGTGTAACTGTGTCCGCAGTAGCAGGCAAAAGTTTTTACACCGTTGTTTTCGCAATCGGGCTGAGCCGTTACAGTTTCTGTATAGCTGTGGCCCGTATGCTCTCTCCAGAGACCGTTATCATAAAAATAAACGGAATTTGCGCTTGTGATTTCTTTATATGTTCCGTCTGCATTTTTGAGTTTTGCAGGTGTAAGAGGAATTTCTGTGTATCCTGTGTTCTGAACAAGCTGATGTGTGACTGTCTGCGAGCCTTTCTTGATGCGGATTTCGCCATTGTTTGTGCTGCAGATATCTGCACCGCCTGCCGTTGTATAAATGTATCCTGCAGACACGTCAAGCAAGCCGTCAACGCAAATCTTTGCATCCTTGATGTCTGCATCTTTACGGGTGTATTTTCTGCCCGGAGCATAGCTTACAGGGATAAACCTGCGGTTTAATGAGCTACAGAAGTTACCCCATTCTGCCGAGTCATAAACGTAAACGTTTGCGCCCGAAGCAACGGTGCAGCTTGCGTTCTCGCCGATGATGATTTCAGCACCCGGAAGCACTGCAACGTCTTGAGAGAAAGTGAGCCTGCCGCTGTTTACCTTTACGGTTACGTTGCCGTTAATGGGAAGCTCATAATTTTTAGAGTTGATTTTTGTTGATAAAAGTCCTGAGCCGAGTGAAAGCTCAATGGGACTTATTGAAAGGTCACCGTTAACCTCAAACACAAGTCTGTCTGTGTTGACGTCATAGTATTTTGTAACGGAACCTGACGTAAGATTAAACATTGCGCCGCTTGAAGCGAGGAAGTCAACACCGGCACCAAGAGTCATACCTGACATTTTTACACTGGTGTAGCAGCTTTCAACTGCACCCGACTCAATGGTCATAGGCACTTCAATATTCTGAATGTAATACTGTGAAAGCGGGAAAACGCCGTTTTTCATGTCGCTGGTCTGTGTGCCGCCTCTGAAGTCCATTATCTGGAAGTATTCATAAACGGATGAACCGCTTTTTGCAACAACCGTACCTGAACCGGTGATAAAACCGTAGGCATAAAGAGCAGCACCGCTGTTGATTGTGATGTTACTTCCGCTTTCCATCTTGATGAACGAGCAGGGACCGTCGGGTGAACCGCCGTCAGGCTTGCTTCCGACTGCCGCAAAGTGCTTTGCAGGCAATGAGATTGCACCGTTAACGGTGATTTTTGCGCCGCTCGCCATTGTAAGTGTGCGGTAAGCAACAGGAGTTGTTCTTGTGTCCGAAACTGCATCGGGCGTATCTGTGTAAACGGTGTTTGCACCGTTGTAGGGTATAAGAAGAGTAACGCCGTGAGGAATTGTGTAATTGCCTGCAGGTAATGTACCGTCGTTTATAAGAACAACGGTTTTATTGCCTGCTGTTGCTGCATATGTTGCCGCCGCATTAAGGTCTGTGTGCAAATATTTGTTACCGTCTACCGAAAACTGAGCTGCCGAGTTCTTACCCGAAAAAACAGCTTTCACCGTCATAGCAGATGCCGGTTTAAGATTATATGTGGTTGCGGTTGAAAGAATTCTGTTATCAAGAGCATCAACCCACGCAAGGAATGTTGATCCGCTTGCCGGCGCAGCAACAAGAGTTGCACCGTTGGCAAAAGTGATATTTTTTGATGAACCCGATGCAACTGCAACACCGTCAACAGTTACGGAACCGGCCGACGAATCATAATCAAAAGTAATATCAGATGCCGTTGCAGCCGGCACCAAACTGAAATTGCTCAGAACAAGTGTTGCCGTTTCATAATTCTTTCTTGATTTAAGAGAAAGCGTGTAACTGGCATTGGGTTCAAGAAAAACTGCGCAGAAACCCTTTGTTCCGCTTTCGCTGAACGATTCAAAATTGGAAACACTGAAATCAAAGCGAATTGTTGCCGCTTCACTTGTGTTGTTATAAATGTTAATAGTGTTTGTTTTGCTTGCCAGAAGACCGCCCTTAACAGTGATTGTGACAGTGTCGTTTGAAACGCTGCCTGTGCCCTGGGTGTCAATAATTTCTATCTTTCCGCCAAGAACGCTGCTGGTCTTTGACGCAGAGGATGACAGGGTTGTGGACTCTTCAATTGAAGTGTGAAGAACTCCGAGAAATTTTGCCGTATCTGTTTCAAACAAAGCATCCTGTTCTTCGTCTGTTAAATCCTCCCACAAAGGCTGCAACGCTTCAATATCGGCTTGCGCCTGAAGCATTGTGTCCCAATCCATACTGCTCACAACAGCAAGAATTTCTTCTTCTGTGAGAGCTTCGGTTCCGAGATAACGCACCAGCACCCTGTTCATTTCCAAAAGTGCGTGCCAAAGAGGATCACTGTCATCACCGTCAAAGGTACCGAAGAAATCCTCCACCTTTTCAAATGCGTCTTTGCTCAAATCATCGCTCGAAACGAACTCTGAGCTCCCGGCAGACGGCACTTCGGGAGTATCCTTCTCAGGGTTGACGGGAGCTGAAGAAGTCAGCATCATAGCCGCCATAACCCAGGAAAGTATGCGTTTGAAAATCCCAAAAATCATATTATTTCCTCCTTGGTCGGAATTGATTTAATATTATAAACACCTTCCTGCTCCGGTAAGTCCTCCGTTGCGCTTATAAACGGCAAAGACAAAGAGAAGAAAGCCATATATGCAATTTCTGTTCTTAATGATGAATTATAGAAAACCAAGACAAAGCACACCGCAGACATTATCATACCTATACGGCAAAGAAGCTCGTTTGAACCTTTTTTAATTTGTCTGCGCGCCAGAATAAAGCACATAACAAAAAATGAAAGATAGGCGGCAAGTCCGATTATGCCTGTTTCAAAAAAAAGCATTGCACTCGAAAACCAGTTATAATTAAGATAAGAATGCGAACGGTAGAATTCGCTGTTAAAAATTTCAAAAGAAGACGTATCGCAGTTTCCGAGACCCAAGCCAAAAATCAGCTTTAACGGAGTTGTAAGAAAATCCCGCGCAATTGTGGGTATTGCCGTAAATCTGCCAAGGTCTTTTGCCGTTGCGTAGTTAGTCGAAAAAATGTTTTCGATAATATTATCGGCGGTAAGCGCCCTGCTCTCCCCAAATATAACAGGAAGAAGCGAGCCTGACAGCATCAGCATCAGCGCAGCCGCAATTAACAAAACCGCTTTTCTGAAAGAAAACTTTGTCATTCCCGTGCAAAGCAAAAGAATAATTACAAACAATATAAAGAAAAACTTAAGCTCTGCCATAGCGGATATAAGAAGTGCCGTACCGCATTTCAAAAGGCAATTCCACGCTTTTTCCTCTTGATTCATAAACCTCAGAAGTGATTTGGTCAGCACTATGGCAAAGAAAATTATGGTATATGAGTTGCATCCCTTTTCAACGCCGAAGATACCTCCGAGGAAGTCTTGCCTGAGCCCCATAACAAAAAACTGAAAAGCAGTTGCCGCCGCATTAAACCAGAATACGACATCCATAAACTTAAGGCAGCTCAGTGCATCATCTTCATCAAAAACCACAGAAAACAGCATAAACGCCGCATAGAATCTGAACATATTCCGCACACCCCACAGATAGTAAAGAGGTGTTTGAAAATTAAACAGATAGATAAACAGAGTGTATATGAGTAACACAACCGTGAAACAAACAAAGGGGGCATGCTTTTTTCTGACAAAAGCACTTCTGCCCGATGCCGCAATAAACACACCGCCAACATACATAACGTCAACAACGTATTTCAAAAAAGACGGCAGTTTAAGAAATTCAAGCAAAAACGCCATTATGAACGGAAAGAAGAAGATAATAAAAGTGAATATCTCCAGCATTGACCGTTTTTTTATGTAAAGCAATCCGTTACTTTTTTCGAGCATAAAATTCTCCGGTATATCAATTATGTTCTTTTAATTTTAATAACAAATAACAAAGCAAGCCGCATTTAAGCCTAAAAAGCTTCCAGAAAAGAGCTGCCGCAGAAGAACAGAGGGATAAAACCTCGTTTGTTAAAGCGGTGCAAAGCACATCATCATTAAAAAGGATTTTAATGCCTGCCACGCTTTCTTTGTATGATTTGCCGCTTGCCGCAACCTGTTTGATTCCTGCAAGAGCATATGAAAGATATCTTGCTTTAAGGTGGTTTTTTATATTTTGTGAATATCCGTTTTTATCACAGATGTCAATAATTTTATTTAAAAATACATTATTTTTACTTTGAAAATCAAGATACTGTTTGTTTGAAAGCGAATCGCCGTGAAGCACGCACATATAAAAGTATTCGGGAACTATTGTTGCTTTTTTGACACAGGCGAAATAATCCGCCAAAAACAGTGCGTCTTCCGATAAAACCTCTCTCTCGGAATAAAACCTCACTCCGCAAGCTTTTACTGCACTTGTTTTTAACATTTTACCGACCACGCCAAAACCGAATCCTTTTGAACGAACACAAAGGCTTGACAGAAGCTCTTCCGTTGCATCCGAGCCTTCATAATAAAACTTATCCGTTTCAATTGTTTTCTTTTTTATTTCTCCGCTTTTAAGAACATCAGCTCTGCCGTAAAGCACAATTTCGGAATCATCTCTGATTGCCGCTTCAACACACTTTTGAACGGTTTCGGGCAGAATATAATCATCGCTGTCAATAAAGAGAATATATTCCCCCGTCACAGCATCAAGACCCGTGTTTCTCGCCAATCCTGCTCCTTCATTGGGTTTATGAATAACCTTTATGCGGCTGTCCTTTTCAGCCCATTTTTCACACATAACCGGACTCAAATCCGTTGAGCCGTCGTCAACAAGAATTATTTCGGTTTCTTTATAAATCTGGTTAACGGCAGATTCAATGCATCTGTCGAGATATTTTTCTGCGTTATATACAGGAATAACAATTGACACTCTCGGCTGACACATAAAACCGCTTTCTCCTTTTTAAAAATTAAGAATACTGTTTACCGCCACTGACCAATCATATTCAAGCACTGCCGTGCGTGAAGCGGGATCAGCACAGTTGACCGCTTCGTCAACAATACGGTTAAGTTTTTCTTCTTCAAATGAATTTGTGAACCAAAAGCCTTTTTTGCCTTTGAATGCTTTCATTTCGCCGAAGTCGGTTGTAACAACAGGCTTGTTGCACGCCGCCGCCTCAAGACATGAAACAGGAACGTCAATACATCTGCCCTGTTCAGTTACAGGAAAGAAATACACGTCGGCAAGCTGATAGATTTCTTCTATATTGGGAACGTAATCATCAATCAACTTGACATTCGGGCAAGATAAAAGCTTGTTTTTAAGCGCCTCATCTTGTTCGTCTTTTGTCAGCGTGCTTGTAACAAGAATAATCTGATATTTTTTATCAAGCTTCATAAGCTGCGCAACGTTTCTGCCCTCATTAAGATGACCGACGTGCAGAACAACTTTCTTTTCGGGAGGAACACCGTATTTCGCTTTAAGCTCCGCAGATTTTTCTTTGGCTACGGGGATAAATTTTTTTGTATCAACGCCCATCGGTATTTTGCGGATTCTTTTTGGATTAACTGCCTTTTCAAGCATATGCTTTGTATCATCTGAAACAACAATCAATTCAGACTTACAAAGCGACAAAAAAACATTTGCAAGAAAGCTTATTTCAGTTACCTGCGTAAGTAAAACCGAAACCTTCTTTTTGGCAAAAAAAGAAAGAATCAATATGCGCAATGCCGTTGCCCAAGAGCGTGCCGGAAACGGTACATAAAGAATGTTTTCTTTGCTTTTGCCGACAGTTTGGAAGATGTCTTTGGTTAAAAGCATTTTGTTTGACGCAACAAACGCATCTGTTTGTGAAGATTTGCGCTCATATGAAACAACTTTTGTGTCCGGCGAAAATCTTTTTATTCTTTTTATTAAACTGTTGGCAATCTTCAAGCACCCTTCATCAGGTGTTTCAGACAAGCAGTTGGTAAAAATCAGCATTTTGAAGCCATTCTTTCAATGTGTTTTATCGTTAACCTGATATGCAGCTTTTTAAAAAATCATTATAGCTGTTAAACATCGGTTTATGGTTGTTCATATAAGCTATGCTTTCATCAAAATTGCCGCATACTTCAAGTTGTTTTTTAAAGGCAGGAATATTGCAAGCCTCTTCTGCCGAACAAAACAGCATAAAGTATTCATAAAAAACGTCTATGGGCGGATTTTGATTGAATTTTTCACGGTATGCAAGCACCATTTTCTTTGCATCTTCAAACTGCGCCGCTTCTCTTTTTTTATAATATTCGTCAATGGTCATAATTTTCTTTGCGGGCACACCGGCATAAACAGAGTTGCTTTCGCACTTTCCGGAAACCACGCTTCCAGCGCCTATAATAACATTGTCACCAATATCCGCGCCCTTTGTGATTACGGAATTCATCCCAATAAAAACATTATTGCCTATATTGGTTGGACTTTGGGCGCCTAATATTCTGCCCGGTTCATCGTCCTTGACTTTTAGCACAGACCAAGAATAATCATGAGTCAACACAATTACTCCGTATGTAATATTAACGTTATTACCGATTGTAAGAAGCCACGGACAAGTAATGTCAATCACACACTTTGTCGGGGAAAAAAACTTTACGTTTTCACCGATCTGTACACCTTTGTTTCTCAAAAAAGCAACATATTTTTCTGAGTCGGATTTCTCTCTCAATATCAAGTTTCTGACGAATCGTTTAAACATACAATCACCTGAGCTGTGCTTTTGCCGCGCACGATTCGCAGGTTGAGCAGGCATCAAGCTGCTCTTTCGTCACCTTGCCGTCACGGTAATCGCAGACAATTTTATTTTCAAACATTGAGTATTTTTTCTTTTTGAAAAAGCGGAAGAATTTATGCTTTATAACCCAAAAAGCGGGCTTCCATATATATTTATGCATTGCAGGCGAAACAGAGCCTATCATCCAGCAATTGCGGTCACAGCAGCGCACCTTTTTGCGGACTTTTTCTGCCGCTTCGCTGCTCCAGAGCTCGTCCCAGCTCTGTTCATTGAGATTACCCATAACCTCTTTATCTTTTGTGCCGTTACAGGGCATTACGTCGCCGTAAGGGTCGATAAAGAAAGTATCAAAGCTCATATCGCAGGGCAGAAGCCTTTTCTGACTGAATATATAGTTAATCAAGCCGTGGTTGAAATATGCTCTGAACCATTTTTTGGGGCTGTTTGATTCAAGCAGACGGTTGATAAGCTTTTCAAAATTCTCTGCCACCATCAGCCTGTCTTTGATTATGTTATTTGATTCAACAAAATAAAAACTATTATGAAGCGAAGCCGTTGCAAACTCCATATTGAGTTCATCTGAAATATCATAAAGCGGCACAAGGTCAGGCGCATTCTTATCCTGCACCGTCATGCCGAAACCGACATCCTGCATACCCATATCAACAAGAGTTTTGAGCGTTGTGTATCCCCTGTTGAAGCCGTCATCAAGACCTCTGATTTCGTTATTTGTCTTTTCAAGGCCTTCAATTGAAATACGAATACCGACCTGCGGAAACTCCTTGCAGAGGTCAACAATTCTGTCTGTGAAAAATCCGTTTGTTGAGATAACTATTCTGTCGCTCTTTTTATACAGCTCTCTGACGATTTCCTTTAAATCCTCACGGATAAACGGCTCACCGCCCGTGATATTTGTGAAATACATCTCGGGCAATTTGCGTATGGTATCAATTGAAATTTCTTCCTCCGGTTTTGAGGGCACTTTATATCTGTTGCACATTGTGCATTTTGCGTTGCAGCGGTAAGTAACAATAACCGTGCCGTTAAGTTTTTTTGCCATTTATTTCACCTTTTGAAAATAATCAAGATACCTTTCTGCAACCGACTGCCAGGTAAGGTTCTCAACCGCATTTTTTCTTGCCGCAAGGCAAACGGATTTATATTTATCGCTGTTTAAAAAGCCTTCTATATCTTCGGAGCTATCTGCAGATACACAGCCTTCGGCGATATTTACACATATATCCGAACAAACCATAACGGGTACACCCGCAGAAACAGACTCAACGCAAACAAGCGGAAAGCCCTCATATTCAGAGGCAAAAACCGTTGCACAAGCAAGATTATAAAGCTCGTTCATTTCTTCATTAGGCGCAACAGCACCAAGATATCTGACTCTGCCGGCAACACCTAATTCATCGGCTTTTCTCATTATGCGGTCAAAATATTCTTGCGAAACAATTCCGCCTGCAAAAGCATAAACGGCATCCGGATTGTTTTTTAACATCGGAGCAAGCGTTTCAATTGCTCTTGCCTGGCCTTTATTTTCATAAACCGAACCAACCTGAAGAATAACCGTTTTATCTGATAAACCGTATTTTTCCTTTATACAGCTTTTTTTCGTTTCGTCCAAAGGGTAATAAACGTCGGTATTAACGCCGTTATTTATAAGCACAACTTTATCCGGCTCTATTTCAAGCTGTTCTTCAACAGTTTTTTTAGTTGCGGAGTTAAGAACAAAAACCAGATCCGCATTTTTCATAGCCGCAATTTCCTGAAAATAACGTTTATGCAATGTATCTTTTACCGAGTCCCACGGTAAACTCCACATACCGTTATGATTTGTATAGGCAACAAGCGCTTTGCTGCGAAGTCTTTCAGAAACAAGCTTTGTGAAAAAGAAAAGATTATACTGATTATGAAAATGAAGCACAGGTCTGTCTGCTGCTTTTTTTAATATTTTTTTAAGCCTAAAAGAAAGAAGCACAGAATACACAACCCGTTTGAGCTTATGAACAAGACCCAGGCTTATATCTGATTTTGTAAAAACAGAAGGCACTTTAACTTCTGTTATCGGCAAATTATGCTGCGCTCTGTTTTTTGCAGAAATGTCAATTATTTCTACAGGCTGGCCAATCGCAATATATGCTTTTGCAAGCTCTTCAACAACACTCTCTGTTGCAGCAGCAACCTGAGCCGGAACAGGAGTATAACCTGTTCCGATTTCATATATCTTCATAAACTATTCTCCGTAAACTTGCATAAGTTTATCATAATAGGTTCCCGAGGTTTCAAACCTTGAAAACTTGCAATTATTGCTAAACTCTTTGTTTTTTTCTGTTTCAAGCAAAAAACGCAACTTTTGCTCAAGTTCCCCTGCGTTACCTGCTTCAAAAAGAAATCCTGTTATTCCGTCTTGAATCAACTCGGATATACCGCCCATTCTCGATGCAACAACAGGCGTGCCGTAAATCTGAGATTCAATAACCGAATACGGACAGTTTTCATATATTTCCGACGGGCAAACACTGACTGCCGCTTTTTGTATAAGCTTCTTGAGCTCATCGCCTGTTTTGAATCCAACAAATTCAGCGTTGGGAACGGATTTTATCGCTTTCTCTGCACTTCCATAGCCGGCAAAAACAAAGCGGATTTCCGGCATTCGTCTTGCCGCTTCAAGCAAAGTTAAAGTTCCTTTATCCTTTGAAAGGTGACCGAATTCAATAACATAGCCATCATTTTCGGTTGAAAACTCCGGTTCACTTTCAATGAAATTATGAATTGTAACCGTTTTTTTCTCAAATCTTTTCTGGGTATCAAGCTTAGCTTTTAAAAAATCAGACGGACAAATTATTTTATCTATGTATGAATAAGCCTTACTGCATTTCCATAAATACGCATCCGCCGTTGCAAGCAAGCTTTTGGCTCTCGATTTTTTCATACACTTTGTCTTAAAGCAGTGCATATAATTGCCGGCCAGACACTTTTCACAAACACTGAACTCTGTATCGAACAATCCGTGGCTCGGGCAAATCAGCTGATAATCGTGAGCAGTATAAACAATTTTCACACTGCGACCTGTTTGTTTTTTATACTTTTCAACTTCAAGCAACACGCTCGGAGTCAAATGAAACTGAATGTTATTGAAATGAACAACGTCCGGACTAAAACTATCAAGCACTTTGCGCAATTTTTTTCTTGCCTCGGAAGAATAAATTATTCTGAAAGGCGCTTTTAAATTCTTTTTTATTCCATCATCAAAATCCAGATGAGATACATAAGACCCAACAGCATTGCCCACAATATTCTTTTCGTTTTCAAGGCCGAAATATTCAACGGTATGTCCGTTGGAAACCAACATTTCACCCAGCTTGAAAACATAGGTTTCGGAGCCGCCTTTGGGATATAAGAATTTATTTACGAGCAGAACTTTCATTCATTTCTTCCTTTGCCTGAACGTCACTCTCACAGCCGTAAAGCTCAAGTGTTCTTAAAACAACATCATTCCAATTATATTTGCCGCAAATGTAGGCGGCGCTGTTTTGCCTGAATCCGTTGACTGTTTCAGGGTTATCACAAAGCTGCTGCATTTTATCTTTGAGGTCATCGGTCTTGCTTCTGTTGAAAACGCAACCGTATTCGCCGATAACCGACGCACACTCGGGAATATCCGAGGTGAGGCAGCAGTTGCCGTAGCTCATAGCTTCAAGCAAACTCAGAGGCATACCCTCAACGTCGGAGGGAAGCACATAAAAATATGCATTGCTGAAAAGTTCTTCAAGCAACCTGCCCTGAACAAATCCTGTAAAGATAATATTCGGATTTTCTGCCGAAGCTGCTTTGAGCTTTGCCTCAAACTCCGCAGTGTCAGATGAGCCGCCTGCGATAACAAGCTTTTTTTCGGTCTTAAGTTTTTTATAAGCTTCAATCAGCCTTTCAAGCCCTTTTTCGGGCACAAGCCTGCCGAGAAAAAGTATGTATTCATCTTTTTCAAGGTTGAATTTCACCGTAATTTCTTCAGCTTCTTTTTTATCCGCAGGGTTCACTCCGTTAGGGATAAAAACAGTTTCACGGTTATAGGTTTCTTTGAAATATTGCCTGACGTTTTCACTTAAAACAATAATTTCATCAGCAAATTTTACGGCGCATTTTTCACCGAAGCGGATATACCAAGAGGCGAATCTGCCCCATTTGGCTCTTTGGTGGTCAAGGCCGTGAATTGTGGCAACGCATCTTTTGCCGAAAAGCTTCGGCAGCCAGAGCATTGCGCAGGGACCCTCAGCGTGGAAATGAACAACGTCATATCTGCCGAACGCCGCTTTTAGAGCAGCAAAAACAGAAGCTGTCATTGCGGCGAGGCCGCCCTTTTGAACGGTAAAAACCTCTTTTATTTTTACTCCGTTATATTCGGTGAGTTTTTCGCCATCAAATTCTTCACCGCTTACGTGGTGACCCTTTCTGTTGTAGCAGGTTACGTTGTGGCCGAGTGAAACCATTCCTTCAGCAAGTTCGCTGACAACGATTTCTACTCCGCCCTCTCTTGAGGGTATTCGCTTATGGCCGAGCATGGCAACGTTCAGCTTGTCTGTTTTTTTCATTGCCACGCCCTGCCTTTCATTTTTTTAATTATCGGATAACACCTTTGGCAATTGCCTGGGTGACCACTCTATTCATTCTGAAAAGATTTTTGAAGAATGAAATCAGCTTCTGGAAGAAGCCTGCCTTCACTTTTACTGTTTCCGAATCGGCAATTTCTTCACCGGCTTCGTTTGTAACAACTGTTCCGTTTGCGTCAGCGATTTTAACCTCAACCGTTTTGCTTCCCTCTTTAAAGGTCAGCTCAAAGGTTTCGCCCTCTGCAACAGCTTCACCGTCAACAAACCAGATAACTTTTATGCCGTCAACGGGTTTATCAACAACCGCAGTAAGCTTGATGGTTTCGCCGTATTTGATGGTTGCCGTGCCGGGATTGTTTTTGATTGAAACACGAACAGCTTTCAGCGCCTGCTCATATTCCTTCCGAGCCTGTTCTTCTGCGAGGTGATTGTTATAGTCTGAAATATTGTCGAATGTTTCACCGCATTCGCAGGTATAAGTCAACTTTTCAAACATTGCGGTGAACGTAAGGTTGGCTGCAGGCATATTTGCAGGAACTTCTGCTGACCAGCCGACAAATCTGTATTCTGCCTTTTCAGGGTCGGCAGGTTTGACGATTGCCTGATCAAACTTATAGCTTTCAACCGTTTCGTCGTCTTCAACAATCCAGGTTACGGTGTACGTGCGTTTTTCAAAGGTGGGAATAATTGCGGCAGGCATACCGTCGCCCACTGTTACGGGGAAGTTAATTGCGTTGCCGTTTTCATCAACCCAACCTGTATGATAATAACCCTCGGGTTCGGCAGGAGCCTCGGGCTGTGCAATTGTTGCACCGTAGAGATATTCTTTTTCTTCTCCGCCGAAATCAACAATCATCTTAACGCGGTCAAGATAAACCTCAAGCACAAGTGAGCCATCGGGAGCAACAACGCCCGAAAGAACACTCTTTTCTGTATTAAGAACAAAGCCGTCTTCCACAGTGTAAACGGCATCAACGGTTGAATCGGTAACGCCTGTTAAAACCTTTGAAGTTTTTTTGTATTCGCCGTCAAGCTTCATCTCGTAAGTGTTGACGGTATAATTGATACCGCTTGTTACGTTCCACAGAGCTATGAACGTTTTGCCGTTAACGCTGTCCATTGAGCCGACAACGGGAGTCCAGCCTGCAAAAACATATCCCTGTTTTGAAGGTGCTTCGGGAGCGGTTATTTTTTTGCCGTATTCAACGGCAACTGTTTTTTCACCTGCGCCGTCTGCCCATACGCCGCCGTTTGCATCAAACACGGCGTCGTAGCTGTTAACAGACCAGACTGCAACAAACTCAAGGTTTTCGGCAGGCATAACAGAGGGAATTGCGGGAACCCATTCAACAAAGCTGTAACCTGTTTTAACAGGGTCGGCAGGAACTGCTATTGCCTCACCTTCTCTGACGTAAGTTACGGTTTCAACTCCGTCTGCCATCCAGCTGATGCTGAATTCTTCGGCAACAACTGTAACCTTACAGCTTGCGGTGAAGCCTCCGTCAACTGTTGTTGCGGTGATGTTTGCTTCACCAACCGAAACCGCCGTTACAAGACCGTTTGCATCAACGCTTGCAACAACAGAGTTATCCGATGACCAGAGAAGCGCTTTATCTGTTGCGTTAACAGGTGAAACGTTTGCCTTGAGCTGATATGTGGCTGTTTTTTCAAGTTCAACTTCTGTTTTGGTAAGAACCACGCCCGAAACTGCAATATTGCCGCAGAATCTGAATTCATAGCCATTTGCCTGAGCGTATTCTTTTGCGTAGCAACTCTCGCTGTCGGAACAGATATATGCATCACCCGAGCCAAGAAGATTGCTGCCGATTTCTTTTACGGTTGAGGGAATATGAATATATTCAAGAGCAGAACAACCGTCAAACGCATTTGCGCCGATGGATGTTACGTTTTCTGAAATTTCAACTTCGTCAAGTGATGCGCAGTTTTTGAATGCTGCATCGCCGTAGCTTGTTACCGAAGCGGCAATATCTGCCTGTGCAAGATTTTCGCAGCCGTTGAATGCGTTATCTGAAATATGAGTTATACCGTCTGTAGCAGTTATCTTTGTAACAGCATCGGCATAGTCAACCCAGGGAGTTGCGCCTTCCTCAAAGTCAACCATATCACCTGTGCCGGAAATCACAAGCTCACCGTCTGCATAAAGGACCCAGACTGCGTTTGTGCCGCAGTTACCGTATGCAAGAATTTCTCTGTCTGCGGTATGTCCGCCGCAAATTCTGAACTCAAAACCGTTTGCATCGGCATAGGTTTTTGCATAGCAGTTTTCTGTTTCGGAGCAAAGATAAACACCGTCAGCAAACGCATAAGCACCGATAGCCTCAACAGATGCAGGAATGTGAATGTATTCAAGCCCTGCACACATATAGAACGTTGCAGCGGCGATTTCTTCAACGCCGTCAGGCACAACAATGCTCTTGAGATTATCTGCATTGTGGAATGCGCCCGAATCAATTGCCGTTACGGTTGAAGGAATGATATATTCGTCTGCAGCGTTGCACTGAGGATAAAGAATAATCTGTGTTTGCTCTTTATTGAGAAGCGCTCCGCTTGCATCGTTTGAATATTTTGCATTGCCGGCTGAAACAAGAATTCTCTCAAGGCCGCAGTTAAAGAATGCGCCGTCAAGCGAACCCACGCCGTCGGGAACATAAACCATTCTGAGGTTTGCGCAGTTTTCAAATGCATTTTCGGCAATAACCGTTACTGTTTCGGGAACAGAATAGCTTGCGTTCTTGTTGCCGTTGGGGTATTTAACAAGCTCGGTTTTATCTTTGTTGAAAAGAACACCGTTTTCATCGTTCGAATAATTTGCGTTGAGAGAGTCAACCTCAAAGCCTGTAAGCTTGGAGCACCAGCCGAAAGCGTCTGCACCGATTGAGGTTACCGACGCAGGAATAACAACGGTTTTAAGACCGCTGTAATAAAATGCACGGTTGCCCACGGTTGCAAGCGAAGCAGGCAGGTCGATTTCTTCAAGCTTCTCGCAGTCACGGAAAGCATTGTTGCCGATTTCTGTCAAAGCATCGGGGAGAGTAACATCAGCAAGGTTGGAACAGTCATAGAATGAGTTGTTGCCGACGGAGCTTATGCCGTCAGCTATGCTGACAGCCTTGACCGAATCACGCTCACCGAACCACGGAGCACCCGAAGCGGTAAAATCATCCATATCACCCGTACCCGTTATCTCAAGCAGACCGCTTGAAGCATCAAGTGTCCAAGAGATATTAACGCCGCACGAGCCGCCTGAAGCCGCACTTGCAGAAAGTGCCCCAAACGGAATGACCGATAAAACCATTGTGAGTGTAATAAGAAGCGACGGCAGTTTTTTGAATTTTTTCATAATGCTCTCCTTCCTGTCTATCGCATAATTTTAGATATTTTATTGTAACATATTATAATAGAATAATCAATACGTTTTTATATATATTTTAAGTCCACTGTACAATTTACGTTCAAAACAAAACCGGGTCTGCTGCGGCTGAAAATGCCGTTACAGACCCGGGGTAGTTCCGGTTGATTCAATTTAATAAAGCTGCGTTTCAATCAGGCAAAGCGAATTTGTGGGGTATATTCTGCTCTATCGCCGCAAGCAATTCGTCAACGGCAACGACCTCTACGCCGTCATCAAGCTGACTTACAAAATAAGCAAGGTCATCAGGACCGACTGTCCACGGATGAACGTTGATTACCGTATATCCGTTAATTGTTGCAATATCCGCAGGCTTTGCGTTGATGACTGCTGCCTGCTCCGCAAGCCATTCGTTCGTCACCTCTTCAGCGTTACCGCTCGGATGCCAAAGGCTGTGGCCAACACTCACAAAAGGCTTATCGTCAGAGAAATAAACTCTGCCTCCTCCGCTTGAATAGCGGTCAGGGTCAAGCTGAAGAATTCCGCCTTTAATATTATCATAACGAGAAAAGTAGCCGAGTCTTTTCTGCATATTTTTATCAAACCCGATTCTGTCTGATTCATCAAGAAAAGTAACTATTCCGAGACCGGATTCAAGCATAACGGAAGCCGTGTAATCCGAAAAAGCTTCCAGCTCTTGACTGTTCATCCCGGTGATTCTTGCGTAGCCGCCGCCCGAAGGCCCGGTAATGAAGGTTGCGTTATCTGAATTTTCAAGAGTTCGCTTAACGTCAACGTCAGATATTTCTGCCGCAATCGGCGCAAAGGTCCAGCTTACAGGCACGTCGATGCCGTAGCTCTGCCAAGTGTGAAATTCACTGAATCCGTTTTGAATCCATTGCAGATTATCGCCGTCACTGTAAACCACGGCAACATAATGTTTATCGGGATCAAGCTCAACCTTTCCGTCATACGGCTCTGCAAACTTCGCAGGCGTTGCATCAAATGACGCCAGTATGCTCAAATTATACGAGTGGTCTGACGGAATAACATAGTGGCCGTAGCGGGATATTGACTCTGTGAATTCAACCTCATATTGACACCAGCCAAAGATAGTTGAAGACGGTTTCAGTTTTCTCATAACTTCATCACGGAAAATTCTTGCTTCATAGTCACTGTCATCGACATACATCACAAAAATCTTTTGCTGAATGGCAAAATCACGCATTCCGTAAGCGTAATAATAAAGATGAACAAGGCTGTCATCGCGGAAATAATCCTTGTTTTCTTTGTAGAAATTTTCCAAATATGCAAGGTCAATTATATCGTCGCTGATATCGGCACACTTTTTAAGTCCGAGTTCAACGGCTGCTTGCTCAAGCTCCGCCGAAACAGGAAGCCAACCGTTAATTGTTGCAAGGTTTGTTGCTGTGTTAAGCTGACCGTGATCCTGCACCGTAGCATAAAGAATATAACCGCCGTCGGCAATATAATCCGCAAATCTTGCAACAAGGGTGTTAAAGTTCCAGGGAGCACCCGAATCATCAGAATAAACGATCTCATGGCCCGCATTTGCAAGCTCATTGATAGCATAACGGTTTGATGCACTGCCGTTATCTATAAAAATTTGCGGTTTCTCCCTTGCCACAAGACCCTGAAGAGCAATAACGCTGTGACGCTGAGCCGACGAAAGCGAAGAAGACTTGATAACGGTTATTTCAGTTCCCGGCTCAAATTCATCAAATTTTTCGTTCATTGCAACAAGCTCCTGCTCCGTTTTGGGCTGCGGCACTCCAAAAATCAAAACAGAATCAATCATATTAAGAAAAGCCGAAAACAAAACAATGATATAAGATATAACAAATCGCACATTTGCCAAAAGCCTCACTCCTTTACCTAAAAAAACAGTTCAGAAATATTATAAAAAAGAATTGAGATCCTGTCAACCGCAGTTTGACAACCCGCGCCGCAATGTGCTATAAATTAATTGTTAAAGGAGTGATTCTATGAGCAACTTTTCATTGGCTGTCATAAAAGCTCTGACGGCGTTGGTGCTTGCGATTCTGAACGTTTTCAGCGGTCTTTTCGGCACAGACAGAATTATTGAAAAGCAGGCAGCAGTAAACGGTTCGCTCGTTTGCACAGACGAACTCGGCAGAAGCGTTGTATCCGCCGGTGAAAGCGAAAAGCTCGTCGGTGTTTTCTATTTTTTGTGGCAGGGTCAGCACGGTAAGAATTATCTTTATGATAACACAAAAATCGTTGCTGCAAACCCGAACGCAATTAATTCCGAGGAAGAATGGCTCGCCTCAGGCGGCGGCAACGTGAACGATTTCCACTTCTGGGGAGAACCGCTTTTCGGCTATTATTCATCTGACGATGAGTGGGTTTTGCGCAAGCACGTGCAGATGCTGACGGATGCTGCGGTTGATTTTATTGTTATTGACACCACCAATGCGTTCACATATTCCGACAGCGCAAAAAAGCTGATCAGAATATGGCACGAATATCTGCTTGACGGCTGGAACGTGCCGCAAATTGCGTTTTACACAAACTCTTATTCAGGCGACACAATGAACAGAATTTATGATGAAATCTATAACGATTCTCTTCTCAAATCCGACTGCCCCCGCCTTGATGAGCTTTGGTTCAGACTTGACGGAAAACCGATGATAATAGGCGATTCTTCAGACAGCGTTTTGCGTAACGAAGTGAAGAATTATTTCAGAATCAAAGCAAACCAATGGCCCAACGAAAACAAAAAGAAAGACGGATTCCCCTGGATGGAATTTGAGCGTTCGCTCACTTTGCAAGCTGTTTATAACAGCTCCGGCACAAGAATAATGAACGTTTCTCTTGCTCAGCATTCGGACACCTGCGCTTTCAGCAATGCGGCTTGGTACGGCTCGGACGACAGAACACGCTCATGGCACAGCGGAGCAAACGACACCTCTGACGGGGCAATGCTGCAAGGATATAATTTTGCAGAGCAGTGGGAATTTGCAATCAGAATGAACCCCGATGTTGTTTTTATTACGGGCTTCAACGAATGGGTTGCGCAGCGCCAGCCTGCGCAGGAAAACAGACCGATTGTTTTTGTTGACTGCGCCGACGAAAACGCATCACGTGATTTTGAACCCTCGGCAGGTGTTCTCGGTGACAATTACTATATGCAGCTTGTGAATTACATTGCAAAATTCAAAAAATCCACCGCTAAGGTAAGCCGCGGAAGCGGCGTTCCGATTAACATTGACGGCGGTTTTGAGCAATGGAACAACCCTGCAATAACAGCGGTTTATAAAGATTACCGCAACGATACCGCCGACAGAAACTGCGAAGGCTTCGGCTCGATTGTTTACACTGATTATTCAGGCAGAAACGATATCCTGAATATGAAGGTTACCGAGGATGAAAGCAGTTATTATTTCTATGTGGACACTGCAGAAAACCTCACCGCACCCGATGCTGGTGCGTGGATGACTCTGTTTATCAACGAAGAAATTGCAATCAACAGAACCGCACCGGAAGACGGCAAAACCGCTGTTGAAAAATCAACGGAAAACGGTTTTAAAAAAATCGGAGATGCAGATATTCGTTTTGACGGCAATAAGCTTATGATAAAGGTTGAAAAGAGTCTTATTGACGCCGAAGGTCCGCTGAAATTCAAATGGGCAGACAACTACACGGACGGCGACGTTTATTCATTCTACACCAAAGGCGATGCCGCTCCCTACGGCAGGCTTTGCTACGGCTATTAGCCGCTGTCTGCAGCCGTGACTGACGGATTTGCAGAACTTGTTTTCAGCCGATTTCAGCCAAAACACATTTTGTTACAAATTCCGAAAGGATGATTAAAATGAAATTAAGACCCCCTGCAGTCCCGCTTATTACCGTTGACCCGTTTTTTTCTGTATGGTCACCCGATGCAAAGCTCAACCACGCCAAAACCGAGCACTGGTCAAGCAAAGGCAACTCCATAATCGGCACGGTTAAAATTGACGGCAAGGAATATCTTTTCCTCGGTTACCACAGAGATATTCATAAAATCAGGCAGATTTCTCTGGATGTTGATGCTCTTTCAACCTCCGCCGTGTTTGCGAATGACAAAATCACCTTAAAAATCAAGTTCCTTACTCCGCTTATCCCCGACGATTACAGGCTCCTTACACGCCCCGTTTCATATCTTGAAATATCTTATGAATCCAACGACGGCAACGAGCACTCTGTTTCGGTTAACATTGCGGCAAGCGAAGAGCTTTGCCTTGAAGAGCCCAACAACATTGAGGTTGTTACGGAAAAACTTAAAATCGGCAATCTTACCGCTTTAAAGATGGGCAACCCGACCCAGAAACCGCTGAACAGAAGCGGAGATGAGGTTAAAATCGACTGGGGATATTTATATCTCGCCTGCAGCCACGAACAGGCGTATGGCTTTGCCAACGAAATATGGGGCGACGCTCACATCAACATCACCGCTCCCCTCACAGAAAACCAGCCGGTTGTGTATTATTTTGCATATGATGACGTTGAAAGCATCGAATATTTCGGCAAACATCTTCGCTCCTATTGGAACAAAGACGGTCAGACAATTGCCGAAGCAATTGCGGAAGCTGCCGAAGAATACGGTGAACTCAAAACCCGCTGCAAAGAGTTTTCGGACAAGCTCTATAACGATGCATCAAAATCGGGCGGCGAAAAATATGCGGAGCTCCTCTCTCTCGCTTACCGCCAGGTTATTGCTGCCCACAAGCTTGTTATTGACGAAAACGGAGAAATACTTTTCATTTCAAAGGAATGCAATTCAAACGGTTGCGCAGCAACGGTTGACGTATCTTACCCCTCAACGCCGATGTTTCTCCTTTATAACCCCGAGCTTGTCAAGGGTATGATGCGCCCGGTATATAAATACGCTGAGAGCGATGCCTGGAAGTTTGATTTTGCACCTCACGACGTTGGTCAGTACCCTCTTCTCAACGGTCAGGTTTATGGCAACAATCAGGAGAAGTGGCAGATGCCCGTCGAGGAATGCGGAAATATGCTCATTATGGAAGCCAACGTTGCTCTGGCAACAGGCAATGCAGATTTCGCAAAAGAACATATTGAACTTTTGGAAAAATGGTGCAGATATCTCATAAAGCACGGTGCCGACCCGGGTCACCAGCTCTGCACAGACGATTTCGCAGGCCACCTTGCTCATAACTGCAACCTTTCGCTCAAGGCAATTATGGGTCTGCAGGGAATGTCAATGATAATGAAAATGCTCGGCGAAAACGAAAAATCGGCATACTACCGTGAAGAAGCGATTAAGATGGCGGAAATCTGGAAGAAAACCGCAGTCAATCCCGACGGAACAACCCGACTTGCCTTTGACAAGCCCGATTCATACTCAATGAAATACAATATGGTTTGGGATAAGGTCTGGAACAGCGGTCTGTTCGGTCAGGAATTTATGGATGCCGAAATTGCGGACAATATGAAGCATTTCAACGAATACGGTATGCCGCTTGACAGCAGAGCGGACTACACAAAATCCGACTGGCTGGTGTGGACAGCCTCAATGGCGTCATCTGACAAGGTCTTTGAGGAATACGTTGCTCCTCTCTGGAAAGCTTATAACGAAAGTTCATCAAGAGTTCCGATGACTGATTGGTATGATACGGTCAGCGGCAGATGGGTTTCGTTCCGCCACAGAACGGTTCAGGGCGGACTCTTTATAAAAATGCTTATGAAACGGTAAGCAAAACGCATTTACTAAACAAAACGAAAAGGCTTGAACAGGAAAGGGAACCTGTTCAAGCCGATTTTATTTTTCAAAAATCAAAGCAGTTTATGCGTTTCTATATTGCCGGATTGCCGAATAAAAATACAGCTTATATTCAAGCAGCATTACTTAAAGCTTGCCGTGCTTGACATTTCGGTTTTGAATTGAGGTCCCTCAGGTCCTCCGTTCATAAACGGCGGATACGAAGATTTGTTGCCCCAATAAAGAGTTGCAAGGCTATCAGGATTTTCCACGTCATAGCTGAACGCCGAAGCCCACTTTGAGCCGTTAAGCGCACGGCAGCTTTCTTGGGGAACGAGTTCAAAAGTTTCAAGTTTGCCCGGCAGCCATAAATCCCATTCTTCGCCTTTTGAGCACACGTCTTTTAGCTGAACAACGATGAAATTCATATAGGTGTATGTATCGGCGTGCGGATACAATCCGTGTGTGCCTGCTGCGCAATAAATTGTGCTATGAGTGTTATCATACATTTCAAGGTCTTCCCACGCTTCAATTTCGGCAAAAGTGTGTGCCGCAAAAGCCGATTTGACGGGGCGCATATACTTCTTGCCGTTTTCTTCATACGTCAAAAACCTTAACGTAAAATGTTCCCAATCGCCCGGATGACCGCCGACCATACTGTTGACAAGCCAGATATATTTTCCGCTGTCATAGGAGCAATATATAAAATAGACAACATCCACGTAGTTATTATCTTTTTCCACCCAGAAAGCATAGGCAACAGCCGATTCTTGATCGCCGTAAAACGTTTCGCAGATATCAAAAGGACCGTCGATTTTTTCTTTCATTACAATGCGTGATTTGCCGTCTGAATCCATAACCCTGTCAAAATGTTCGAAGGTCCAGTCCATTGAAACTGCTTCATAAGGGTCCCCCTGAGCCATATGGATTCTGGGCGCATAATCAACCATAATCCGGTTTTTCAGTTGGTCATTGAGCTCAGTTATGTCAACCGCATCACTCTCGATAAGTCCGACCTTGATGCTTTTAATTCTTTTGATATGGGTTATTCCGTCGGTCAGACTGATTTTAAAAAACTTATCAACGCTGTCGTTCAGAATATATTCTTTTCCGCCGAAGTTTTCTTCGCTGTAAGCGCAAACAACGTATTCCTGCGGAACGGTTATGCTCTTGGCTCTGAAATCAACAGAAGGATATTCGCCTATCCCCAATTCAAGGCTCGTTCCCTCAAATTCGCTTTTTGCCCAAAGAGTAACTTTGCTTTCGGTCTGATATTGCAGATTGCCGTCAAAACTCAGCGCATTTGCAGAAGCGCCGGCAAGCGCCGCAATAACAACCATAAACATAACAATTATCGCAAATCTGAAAATCTTTTTCATTTTTCCACTCTCCCTTATGTATAAATATACAATATCCGTGCAGAAAAATCAACAACTTGTTGGTTTGGAAAAATTCCGTTATTATGCAAAACACAGTATGAATTCAGAATAAAACAAAAATAATCATAAAGCCCCTGTTCGTTTGAATCGGGGCTTATATATATCATTTCACTATCTTTTTATTTTTGACAAACTTGCTGTTTGCGTTGATGTAAGAATACTTACGGCATTTGAAAAGTTCTTTTCTGCCGTTTTCGTTTCTTGTGAAAACGAGTTCAAACTTTCCGCCTGCGGATTTAAGATTCTTTGCAAGAATTTCCGCAGTTTCTTTATTGACGGCAATAATCGACGGGCAGGCATAGCTCTGAACATAGTTTCTGCTTGTGAATCTTGAAATACCCTTTGTGCCGATGAGAAGATATCTCGGGTCATCAATTGGTGAAAGAAGTTCGGAAACCGCCTTTGCAAAAACGTTCTTTTCTCTGACAGTTGCCTTTGAAAGCGAGCAGTTGACGGTATTCTTCTTTTCGGATTTTCTGACCGAAACAGTTGCTCCCCTGCTCTCGATTTCGCCGATTTCTTTGAGCGTTTTAAGAATAGCATTCGAAATATTGGAAACTGTTTTTTCGGGTGAAGAATTCTTCATAATAACCGATGCTGATTTGATAAGTAACACGGCAGCGATTGCCGCTATACCAAATCCGATAAGTCCGCCAAAGAATCCTGACGTTGCGATTATGATTATTGCAAGGACAATCATAACTGCAAGAACGATTGCATAAATCTTGTTCTTATGAACGGCACTTGCAGGCTGAACCTCTGCAGGAATTTCGCTGACTTCTTCAATTTCGGGTCTTGCTTTGCCTTTGACGGCGGCATTCCATCTGCCTGCCATAACGTTTCTTGCGGCGGCAAGTGAGAGCATCTGATTGTTGATGCTTTCAAGTCCGTTTGAATCATAGGGTGCTTTGAGAATATCGATTCTGTCCGTTCCGCTTTCGATAACGTCGCTGTTATATGCAGGAGCCTGGAAGCAGGCAAAACGGCGTTTCATCGTTTCAAAATCGTCGCTTATGATTTCGTCTTTTGAATCGGGTTCAACCGTCACGAGATGCCAGATATTTGACACCTTTTCGGGATTCTTTTTATCAATTCGGATTGCTCTGCCTCGCATCTGATTTGAAAGCATAAAGCTGCCCACAAAGCTTGCAAGAATGAGCGAATTGATATTCGGTGAATCCCAGCCTTCGCCGAGCAAGGATTTTGTTCCGATAAGTACATTGATAACGCCAAGCTGAAATGCTTTTGTTATAATGCTGACCTTATTTTTGTTTGAGCCGCTGAAAATGATTTCGGTGTGATTTGTGTTTTCAAGCTTCTTTATTCTGCAAGGCACACCTTCGTTATATGCGATTTCCTGCGCAGCTTCAACGGCTGAATCGGGCAGAATAACAAGCGTACCCGAAAGCACCGCAACCTTTGCATCGGGATTAGTTCTGCGGATTGATTCAAATACGGGCACAGTGCCGAGAGCGTGGATTTCTTCGTCCGTGCCGACGAGTTTCAGCATATCTTTTTTGATGTAGTCGGTGAGAATGAGCATACGCAGAGAGTCGCCGAGATTTGCGTATTCGCTTGCAACGATTTTATTTATGCTTCCGAGTTTACCCGTTGAGGAAACGAGCATTTTATTTATTTTATCGCTCGATGCAAGTCTGACCTTTCTCTTTTCAATAAGAGCTTCTTTTGAAAGAATTGCCTTTAATTCTTCGCTGATTTCTTCGGTAAACACATCGGGCTTATCAATGATAAACTGAAATGCTTTTTCGGCTTCGGCTATTGAATAAACGGGTGCTTTTCTGCCTTCAAAGACCTTTTCTTCAAGACTTTTTGAGATATTGGCATTCCCTTGTTTTGCAACGCAGACAAGCGATTTGAAGCCTGCAAGGTTATCATAGAGTATTTCTTCGTTACCTGCCGCATTTGAAACCTGCAGAGCCTTTGAAAGCAAACCGCTTTTGATTATTTCATCGGTAATGGCTGCGGCTTTTGCCTTGTAATTTGCAAGAATCTGCGATTCTTCTGCAGTGGGATAGCTGAAATAAATGTAGTCCTGATGGGGGCAGAGAGTTTTCTGCATAACAAGCTGAGGGACAAAAATCTCCTCGTCAATATCGCCGCAGAGAGTCTGGTATCTGTTCCATTCGGCAGGTGCACTGTCATAGGGCGGAGTTGCTGTGAGAGCGATTATTGTCACTCCTTCGCCGAGCATTGCAACAAACTTTTCGAGAGCCTTCTGCCATTCGCTTTTGAGATGATGAGCCTCGTCAAGGCAGATGGTTTTAATTCCTGCCTTTTTGATTTCGGAAAGCAAATCGAAATTGCTGAAATCCTGCGTTTCTTCGGCTTCAAATTCATCTTCATCCGCTTCGGATTCCATAACGGTTTTTGTAAAAGCAGCGTGAAGTGCCTGATATGTGATTGAAGTTATCAGCTTCGGAGTTGTGAGCGAATAGGAAATATATTCATCGGGATTCTCCGTTTCGGGCAGATATGCTTCAACAAATCTTTCGCCCCACTGCTGACGGATTGTGACCGACGGCGACATAACGAGCGCAGGTGCATTCTGTCTGCGGACAAGCTCAAGACCGAGAATAGTTTTACCGCTGCCCGGCGCGGCAACGATATGTATTCTTTTATCTTTAAGATGCTTTTGCGAATTATCAAGCACTGTCTGCTGATAATCACGGAAGGTCCATTTGAACTTTACTTTGCTGAAATCTTTCATAACATCACATCCGTTTGCCGATTTTTTTACAAATATCATTATATCATATTTTTCGGTTTTTCATAGTACTTTAGTGCAAATTTTAAAAAAAGACGGCAGATTTCTCTGCCGTCAAAATGATTTATCCAATTAGTGATTCATACCGCAAGCGCAGACTTTGTTCTGACCGAAAAGTTTCTGGAAGAAAAGAACAATCTTATAGAAGAAGCCTGCAATGCCGCCTTTATGGCATTTGCATTCACAATCTTTGTAAACTGCTTCTGCAGAAACATTGAAAACTCCCATTGTGAACGTTGTTTCGGAATCATAATAATCTTCGGGGGTTGCGCCTGTGATATTCCAACAATAAAAAACCTTTCCGTCAATCTGATCTGCCGTGATTGTTACAACGTTGCCGATAACCGCACTTGAAGCAGAAGCTTTTCCGTTTATAACGCTGATATCGGTTCCGGGTGTTTCAAAATCACCGAGTTTGATTCTTATAATGCACATTGCTTTGCCGTTACTGCCATGTTTATAAAGAAAATATGCACTGTCGCTGGGCAGATATGAATTGAAATTATAACAGGGTATTTCTTTGCCGTCATATACAACCTTGAATTCACCGGCTGCGGGAAGCTCATAGCCGCCGATATAGAAAGTTGTGAGCACATAATATTCCTTTTCGGGGTCAGCTATCTGGCCGTCGCAACTGGGAACCTGTGTTAACATAATTTCCGAATAATATGGCTCCTGATTGTAGTCAAGCGAAGGGAAGCAAGGGATGAGATCAGAACTTCTGAGTGTTTCACCGTAATAGATTGGGGGGAACTTGCTGATTTCAATAACCTTTGTTGCAGCTGATGCCGAAGTCATTGAAATACTCATCATTGCAAAAGCAGTAACTAAAACGAGCATAATTGCCGTTATTTTTTAAATCATTTTAAATTATCTCCTTTTTATCCTGCGTAATAAATCTCTTCAAAAAGCTCATATTCGGGTGTTCCGTTGATACAGAGCTGATAATCCGCTCTGTTTCTTTCAACATAAATTCTGCATTCTCTGCCGTCATCAAGCTTTGCATCAACAAAAGTTTTGCCGTCTGTACGCAGAAGCGTGAATTCTGAGCCTGCTTTAACAAGTTCGGTTTTCATATCGGGAAGAATTTTAACGTTGAAAGCTTCTTTTGACGTAAGAACGAACGGGAATCTCTTGTCTATGGTATAGAATTCATCGGTTGATTCGGGCATACCCGTTTCGGAATTCACGGTGTAGGTTTTATCGGCAGCGTATGTTCCGAGAATATCAAAGGTTGTTTCAAGAACAAACTGTGTGGGATTATTGAAAAGAAGCTTCGCCTGATGGGTATCTTCGTTTTCATCCTCCCGGACCAGACTGCCGAAAGCCGTTCTTTCAAAATTACCTGCTTCTTTTATCTCGTTGCCGTTCAGGTCATAAACGAGAATGTTTGTGTAATCGTTAAAGCCGTGGGGCACAAGATAAACAAAATATCTGCCGTTTGAATTGACAAGATAATATTCGGCATTGAAAGCATAAACATCTTCAACTGTGAATTCGTTACCGTTGAGATTAAGACTGATATCTTTATACGAGCCTTCTTCCGTGTAATACGAAAGACCGACGCTAAATGTATCTTTTTTACCGTCAGACGGATTCATATCAAACTCAACATCGTTCCATTCGGAAAGTGTTACGGCATAGGATTCGGGAGCAACAGTATATTTCTTATTGAAAAGCTCGGGATATTCGTCAAAATAAACCGTTGCGGTAATAAGACCTGCGGCAAAGGATGCGATTTCATAGGGACTGAAGCAGAAAGTTACACCCTGATAACCGATTGTCCAGTTAAACTGTTCTGCTGTGTATTCCGAAAGAGTTTCTTCAAGTGAACCGAAAAATCCGTCTGAAAATTCATCTTTTGAATTTATCTTTTCAGAAAGAATTGCAGGAAGAGATGAAATGTCGGTCATAACGTCGGTTATAAGAAGCTCTTTACCTGTTGCAGTATCGAAGTTATATCCGCCATAGCCGTAATTAGGATGTGCACCGCCCGAAAATTCATCGGCGTCGCTTCTGATACTCAGAACAACGCTGTCTGCTCTTTGAAGAAAATATTCGTTGTTTGCGGTGTAAACCGCAGGCTGTTCGCCGTCTTCATAATAATAATTGAGCTGTTCCGACGCATACTCATCAAGCTCTTTTGCCTTATCCTTATAGAACTCTGTTTTTTCAGCATTAAGGGAATCAAGAGCTTTTGCAAGGCGGGGATATTCTTTTTTGTTTTCTTCGGAAAGATGCAATTTCTGATAGTTTACCTCTGTCAGATAGTAATACTCTTCGGTGTAAGTTTCATACTCATAGGCTTTTTCTGCATAAACAGAAAGAAACTCCACAGCATCTTTCTTTTCGGGTGATGCGTTGTTGCCTGTTTCTTCAACGACAGTTGTTGTTTCGGCATCGGGATTTTCGCTCTTATCAACAGAGCAGGATGCAAAGCCGAAAAGAAGTGCAAAAACGAGCAATAACGAAACGATTTTTTTCATAATATCACCTGTGCAAATAATCTAAAAAAGGAGTGACCGAGCGATACAGCCACTCCGTATAATAATTTTATTTGATTACGATTGTTTCAATAAGGGGTGTTGCATCTTCAACCGTGCAATTCCAGACCATAACGTACATAGCGTTACCGGTTGAGGTGTTTGCCACAAGATATGTGATACCTGTGTTGGATTCGATAGCATCATATGTGTTTGCACCGATTGTTACCGATGTGTATTCCTTGTCAGGATAATTGGTTGCAAACTGCATTTTCTGAACGTCATACGTCATATTCTGCCTATCATAAACGTAAACAGCGGCATTTGCACCGAGAGAAGTGTTGGCGAAAGCAAGTGAACTTTTATCTGACTGTGCTTCGTTATGGATAAAGCCGCCTGCAGGAGTAACTGTTACAAAGCCTTTATCTGTTGTAATAGGTCCGTTTGCGGGAGCTTCGGGTTCACCTGCATCGGTGTTTTCAACTTCTGCCGCACCTGCTTCAATTGTAAGATTTTCATAAACAGTCTTGAAGAGTTCGCCTGCACGAAGTGCTGCATAATCGTCCCTCTTTGCGCCTTCAGGAAGCTTGAACTCAAGCATAGCAAACTCAAAGTTGTTGAAGCAAACGATAATCTGCATTGCGGAAGGTCCGTTCTGACGGATATATGTTGTGAATTCGCCGATTTTACCTTCTTCAAAGATTGTATTATTTCTGAAGCTCTTTGTTACATAATCATGAACTGAATCGTATGCCGCATGAGTAACGGCAAAAGCAAGGCCGATGTTAACTTCTTCACTTTCAAGAGTACCGCACTTGACGATATTGGTCTGTGCAAGGAAGTTGCCCTCTGTGTTGGCTTCGTTAAACGTAAACTCATCAATAGGAGTTCTGATTGTGAGTTTGTTGGTTTTGCCGTCTGTAACAACGGTTTCGTCGAACTTGGGAGCTTCGGTTGTTGTTTCGGCGGGCTGAGTTGTGTCGGGATTTTAGTTACCGCCGCAGGCAGCAAATGAAAGAAGCATTACAAGAGCCATAAGAATTGCTAAAAGTTTTTTCATTTTAATTTACCTCCAAAAAATATTCTTTGGTTATTGATTTTTCGGCTTTCCGCATTCGGTGCAGAACTTGCCTTTATTTCTGTTTCCGCAGGAGCAGACCCAATCCTCAGGCTTTTTTGTTCCGCATTCCGTGCAGAACTTGCCCGAATTTTTATTGCCGCAGACACATTGCCAGACAGCGTTGCCATTCGATGCAGGTGCGGTTACGGCTGCGGCAACGGGAGCAGAATTTATTGCCGCAGCAGTCGAAAGCAATTTTTCCGTTTTGGGGTCAATTTCGATAAGCACATCATTTATTGCGGTTGCTCTGATGCCTGCTCTTGCTTCCCAGCCTGCAATTGCGAAATCCTGCAAAATCAAATCAGCCTGTGTGTCTGCCTTATATTTCAGCTCATCAACAGAGCAGCCTTCCGCAAACATTTTTGTGAAGGTCATTTCAGCAACACGTGAAGCATCTGTCTTAATAATATCAACGGGGAGCTGACCGCCGAACATAGTGTTGAGTTTGTTCACATCTGTAATTTCATAATTAAGAGTTGCTTTAAACTTAACTTCCGTAAACAGTTTATACGTACCCTGCACCACTTCGGTATGAAAACGGCCGTCAAACTGAATTCCTGTAAAAGCTTCCATTTGCTTCACCTCCGATTATGCCCAAGGGTTTGTGCTTTCGGGCTGACGGATACCTACAAGGATAAACTGTTCCCAGAGATACCATTTGCCGTCCTTTGCTTTACGCAGCTGAACGCTTCTGGGGCTGTCTGCGCCACCCGAAGTGATATAAAGCGTTGCATAGCCCTCATTCTGATATGAATAGGGATTTTCGCTGACGATTATTGCATAGGGTTCAGCAGGAGTATAGTCGTTTGCAGGGGTTGAACCCTCGAAATATGAACGGGGAACGTAATCACTGTCACGGAATCTGTCGGCAATAAAGGAGATATCGCCCCCACTCAGTGGTCTGGGACCTCTGAGGTAATTGAGCATCTGCAACGAAAGGTCTTTGTTCTGCGGATAATAGCAAAAAGCAAGAACGGTCATTGCGGCTGTGTCAAACGGAGTTGACAAAGCTGCCTGAGGCAACGCCATGAACTCTTCAAGAGTTGAGGGAAGAGAAGCAAAAACAATTTTTTCCTTTTTGTTTCCCATATTCTTTATGCCTGCGGAAACCTTATTTGCGCCCTGGGTTGTTGCGTTATTAATGCCCTTTTTAATTGCATTTTCAGCCTTATTTTTAAACATATCAAAAAGTGCCATGAAGCTTCCTCCTTTAATATGGCTTAACTGAATATACGATTATTGTTTATCGTCATTCTTGGGCTTTTCTCTGCGGTCAACCTCAGTGTAAAGGAAGGTGTCCGAGCTGCCTGTGAGAACCATACTGCCCGGTCTTGTATAAACAGTTGCATCTTTCTGCATTTGTACGCTTTTATTTTTGGAAGCGATGCTGTTGATGATTATAAATCCGATAAGCAGACCTACAAGCAGACAAATGGGAATCCAGATAGGACTTACCGTGCCTTTTTTGCCGTCATCCTTATTTTCGGACGTTTTGTCGGCTTTTTCGGTTACGGTTTCAGCGTTATCAGCTTCGCTGTCCCCTGTCTGTGTGTCAGCTACTGGCGGTATATTTTCGATAACCTCTGATGCTGTTGCATAAAAGCTGCTCAATCCGCCGAAATAACTGTCATCTGCGTCATAAGCATTCCACATAACGTCAATCAAGGCATCGTCTAACGCAGCCGCACCGCCTGCAAGATAATAATCATAAACACCTTCGTCTGTGTTGTGGACAAACACAATGGCATTCTCCGCATCGGTAAACGAAATATAGGCATCTTCGGCATATTCGGCGCAGGTCATTTCTCCGCAATCGCTCACGATACAGAAAATAACCGAATAACCGTAATCTTCCTCAACAGACTCGGCGTAGCCGTGAAGCTCCGCTATTTCAGAGTCGGTAAGATTATAATCGGGATCATAAACATAGGTCATAGTATCAGCCGATGCGGAAACCGCCACAGAAAGGCAAAGCATAACCGCAACAATAATTGCAAAAATCTTTTTAGTCATTTTCCGCACCTCCTTACAGCAACTGAATCAGCCAGGCAAGACCGTAAAGCACCGCACCGATGCCTGCGCCGAGAAGCAGCGAAGCCTTTGTAACAGCCTTTTTATCTGTCGGAATATTACCTACGAATTTACCCGTCTGTCCGTTCATTGCAAACGTATACTGTTTACCCTCCCATTTTGTGGTAAGAAGCCACACGGGATAGAGAGCATATTTATATATACCTGATGCAACGTTCATCTCAACAAAGGTTGTTTCAATTGAATCATATTCATTAACCGTTGCAGCCAAGGCGTTACCAGCACTCTGCTTGATTCTTTCGTTGGCTCTTTCAACGCAGTCATCAACCGAAACGTCATATTTATCGGCAAGATAGCCTGCAAGATAAGCAACGTTGAAATCAACCGCCTGCGAAATATCAAAAGGCTCGATTGATTCCATAAGATCATCAGGCATTTTGGATGAGCCGTCAACAGGCACGTTATCAAAGCTGATATTGCAGCTTCTGTAAACATCATAGTGAGATGTTTCAGTATAATCATAGTCCTCGTCTGACCACTCTCTTACTATTCTGGCTTTGTAGCTCGCATCAGCAACCGCATCGCAGGTAAAAAGCCAATGGGGAACATAAACGCCTTTGATTTCTTCAAGCTTGTTATCGTCAAAGAAGCCCTTGGGCACAAACTTTTTGCCCTGATAATGCTTTTTGAGAGCTTCTTTTGCCGCCTTTTTATCAAGCTTGAAAGGAATAACAAGGTCCGGACGAAGCGCACCCGAGAACTGACCTTTCATAACGACCTGATTGCCGCAATAGGGGCAGCTTGTTGCACCCGTGTTTTCATCGGCAACAATTTCGCCTCCGCAGGACTGACAGCCGTAAACACTCATACCGTTTGTTTCGCCTGCAGCCCATTGACTGCCCTGCGAATTCCAGTTTATGGAATCGCCCTGACCTGCACCGTTATTCTCCGGCTGCTGGAATGCATTGATATCAAACTCCGTATCGCAGAAAGGGCATTTCAGGCGCTGTGCGCCGACATCAAATTCAACCGAACCGCCACAGTTCGGACATTTTTGCTGAAGAACCGTTGACAAGGTTAATCATCTCCTTGTTTGTTATATTGATTTAAAATTTCATAGAACGCAGAAAAGAAACCGTTTCCTTTTTCGGGAAGGTCATAGCTTGAATTGACCGAATAATATTCGTTATCACCGTAAGCAAAGCTCACGGAAGTTGTGGGTGCATCAAGAAGCTGTAATTCGCTCAATTCAAGCTCACCCCAGCCGAGAACACCGTATTCACTGCATTTCTGCCGTATCTGTTCAATGGCTGTATTGTCAATCCGGTAGCTTGCGGACTCTTCCTCTGCTCCGACAAACGGCTGATTATAATACTCAAACCAGACCTCATTGTTTTCGTTAAGGAAGATTCTCATACTCATTGAGCCGCCGTTCATTCCGCCGCCCGTGGAATAGGAGCAGGAAATAACCGTATCGGATAAATCTCGCTCCATTCCGCCTTTATCGGGCACATAAAACTTTGTTTTGTAATACCACACGCCGACCGCTGCGGCAATGGCAACAACACCGACCAGAATCACGGTTATCGCAACCTTCATTCCGTTATTCATCAGTTAGCCTTGGGTGTTCCGCAGCAAGCACAGAATGCACCGCTGTCATTTGTTGCGTTGCAAGCAGGGCAAACCCAATTCTGTGCAACGGGAGCCTGTACGGGCTGCTGTGCATAGGGATTAGCCTGCTGCTGTGCGTAAGGATTCTGCTGTGCATAGGGGTTTGCCTGAGGCTGTGCATAGGGATTCTGCTGTGCATAGGGGTTAGCCTGAGGCTGACCATAGGGATTCTGCTGTGCATAAGGGTTGGCCTGCTGCTGAGCATAAGGATTCTGCTGTGCATAAGGATTTGCCTGAGGCTGACCGTAGGGATTCTGCTGTGCATAAGGATTTGCCTGAGGCTGACCGTAAGCGTTTGCGGGAGCATATCCCTGGTTCACAGGCATACCGTTATTCATACCCATACCGCCATTCATCATATTGGGCATTGCGCCGCCTCTGCCGGGAGTGAGAGTATTGATTACTTCCATAGCTTTCTGCTGATATTTGTTGTATTCCATTGTGCCCATGCCTTCAACACGGAAGGTGTTGAGCTGAACTCTGAAATCGTCAAAATAGGGATTGTTTACGTTGAATTCAAGGATGAAGTTATAGTAGAACTTATATCTGGGAGGATTATAGCTTACTCTCTGACCGTCTTTGCCCTGAGTATAGATTTCGTCCTTATCCTCATCAATCTTGAGGTTGCAGCTCATAATTGATGAAAGAGCCATAACGTCGGGATTTTCGTCATCCCAGTTGTTGGGGCTGAAGTTTGAAACAACAAAGTTGCCGTTTACTGTGTCAACATAAATCTTTTTACCGTCACCGAATGTGATATTGGGTCTGAATGCCTTGAGAGCCTGCTTGTTCTGCTCTCTGTAAGCAAGCTGCTGCTTGATTTCTTCGATTGTTGAGCTTCTTCTGTCGCTGAAGAAGGGTGAAAGCTTCTTTGCGCAGTCCTTACACATATTGCCGTCTTCAAGCTTTCTGTTACCGAGAAGTCCTATTTTTTCGCCGCAGATGTCACAAAATTTCTTATCAAAAAGTCCCATAAAAAATTTCTCCTTTTAAATAAATATTTATTACAATTAATTATTTAGCATCGCTTTCGTTGAAGATGTCGCCGCATTCGGGGCAGAACTTGGGAGGATTGTGGGGGTCTTCGGGTTTCCAGCCGCATTTGTCGCACTGATAAAGAGGTGCGCCTTCAGGCTTTTTGCTGCCGCAGTTGGGGCAGAATTTGCCTTTGTTCACTGCGCCGCAGGAACAGGTCCAGCCGTCTTCTGCAGGCTTGGCTGCGCCGCATTCTGTGCAGAATTTGCCGCTTGCCGTTGCTCCGCATGCGCATTTCCAACCGTTTGCGGGGGCTGCCGGCGCTGCCTGTGCAGGTGCCGCTGCTGCCTGCTGCTGTGCCATCTGCTGTTGCTGCTGAACGCCTGCCTGATACATTGCCGCAGGGTTGAAGTTTCCGCCGGCGTTCATTGCCATACCCATACCCATAAAGCCTGTCATTGCACCCGCAGAGTTGTTGGCTGCCGCTTCCATAGCATTTGCCTGAGCATCAGCCATTCTGCCTGCCATCATAAACGGATTTGAACCCATTGTTGCCGCATCTTCCATCTGATTAATCTTCTGCATATCTTCGGGAGTGAGGGTAATCGGGTTAAGTGCGATGGATTCAACCGAAATACCTCTGCGCTGTGTCCATTCAACAGCAAGAGCTTTGTTGAGAGCAACCTTAAGCTCTGTTGTATGTGCAGGAATCTGTGCAGGGCGGAGTTCAAGCTCTGTGAGCATTGCGAACGCAGGCTGGAGAGCTGAAATGAACTCGGTTTTGAGCTGCATATCAATTTCTTCTCTTCTGTATTCATCGCTTACGTTGCCTGCAATCTTTGTGTAGAAAAGAAGAGGGTCTGTGATTCTGTAGGAATAGATACCGTTGCATCTTACCTGAACTGAACGGTACATATTGAGTCTTTTGTTGGCTACCTCAAACATAAAGGGATTGGGTGTGCCGAACTTATTATCAAGAATTTCCTTTGTGTTGAAATAATAAACTCTCTGGTCTTTGCCGGTATCGCCGCCGTATGTAAATCTCTTGCCGTTTGCCTTAAACGTTTCCTTAATTGAATCGCCGAGTTTACCCGAAAAGATTGAAGGCTCTGTTGAAGAATCATAGGTGAATTCACCGGGCTCTGCGCAAACCTCAACAATCTTGCCCTGCTCAACGATAATCATACACTGACCGTCTGCAACTGCAATGCCCGAGCCGTTAGAAATGATGTTATCGCTGCCTTTTGTGTTGGAGCTTCTGCCTCCGACTCTCTTTGAGCCTTTCACCATCAGCACGTCGTTTTCAAGTGACTCGCAGTAGAAAAACTCTTTCCACTGGTCTGCCATTACTCCGCCGAGTGCTCCCAAGCCTGCTTTAATAAGTCCCATAATAAATTTCTCCTTTCAAGAAATCAGTTTAATGTTTTTTAAATTTATTCTTATCCTCTCGGTAATTCGCAATCAACAACGTCTGTGATTACATAGCCGAAGGGATTGTTTGCATCGGGTTTAACGATTGCTGCAAGACCGAATTCTTCATAGCCTTCAAATCTGTAATCGTCAATTCTGATTTTAACGGAATACGTTCCGTCGCCGTTATCCTCAACGCCGTAGAATTCGCTGGTGCTGAATCTTTCAAACAGATAAGGTGTGACATCATAATCCGAATACTGTTTCATACTGCCTTCAACATAGCATTCTTCAGGAATTTCGGGATAATTTCCTTTAAACTCGGGGTACATCGAATCCATATACGATTCAAGTTCCCATGTTGTCACAGAGATGACATCATAATCTGTTTCGCCGACCATTTTTGCGTGGTTGAGCGTTACCGCATAAGCAACGGTATCCCACACAACGGCAGGGTCATCGTTTTCAGCAAAGCCGTCATAATAAACCTTCGATGCCGCACGGGCAACGCAGAGCTGATAAAACGCTGATTCTTCGGTTATTTCTTCGGGAACGAATTCTTCGCCCGTCATTTCAATAACATTCTTTACGGATTCGCCGTCAACTGCCATATAATACTCGGATGTTTTTCCGTCATATTCCGCAACAAGTCTGAAATCGGGAATTGTTTCGGTAACGCAGCAATCAAACTCATAAATCTTGTCTTTTTCGGTTGTGATTTCAAGGTATGTGTAGTCACACTCAAAATCATTGACAACCGGTGACCACATAATGCCTTCAAGCTTTACCTTGACGCCGTTTTTGGGTGAAACAAACCTGAACCCCGTCATACCGTATTCGCTCTCTATGCCTGTATCAACGGTTTCGATTTTTCCTTTCAGAGCGTGATATTCGTCTGAATCGGCATTATAAAGAGTTATGAGCAGGTTTCCGCTGTCATTCTCTTTGTTGCCGTCACCTTTATTGTTTGCGGTTTGGGGTGACTTTGTGTTTGCTTCATCGGTCTGCTGAACCGACGGAGCTTCGGTTGTTTTTTCGCCGTCATCCTTGCCGCCGCAGGCTGCAAATGAGAGCAGAATAATCAACGCAAGCAAAACGGCTGTTATTTTTTTCATTGACATTACCTCCTTATTTATTCGGTTTATACCCTTTTGATGAATAGGGATTTTTGTTTTCTTTGGGTGGGTCGGGAATGTTACCGACGTGAATAAGCCACGAAAACACGGCTGTTTTGATTGCAACGCCGATAACCCATACGATAAGTGCGCCGACAAACCACCAGATTGATATTTTAAAAATGAAATGAGCCGCAAGCAATATCCACGCAGGTATTGTCCATTCAAGGTCGAATATGAGGTTTATCAGCAACGCCGAAAAGAATCCGTTGCCCTTTGGTCTGTTCTTCTTCATAATCATTCAACTATAAGCCTTCCGCTGATTTCACGGTCAAGAGCATTGTGAACGGAAAGATATTCATCAAGAATCTCTCTGCAGGAGGTTGAAACCATTCTCGGCTTGCCGTTCTTTGCAACCTCGTCATAAGGAACAGAGAAAAAGTTTTCAAGATTTTTGAAATGGAAATGCTGAAGACCGATTTTATAAATCCTCTCATCGTCAAGCGGCTCACCGTTGAGCACAAACTTTTTGAATTCGTGAGTGTTGCGGTCATAAACAACTCTTGTTCCCTTTGAGAACTGATAGAATTCGCAATGCGAGCCGCCCCACACCTCATCACGGAGCATAAATTTTATCATCCGTTTGAGCTGTTCACCCGTAACACGGAGCATATACGCAGGGTCATCGTAAGGGAAGCATTCCGCAAGATCCTGATAAAGAACAATGGGACCGAGTTCTGTTGTGCGGACACTTCCCGAACCTAGAAGCATAAGGTCAAGGCCGAGACTGTCACGCATAATATCTGCAAACAGACCGCCGAGCTCGGTTTCACGGTAGCGTGACGGATGAGTAAGCTGCCTTTTGAATCTTGTTACCATGCGACCGTATTTCATATCCGTTTTCTTTTTATAATACTTGATTATATCTTCAAGTTTTTCATCTCTCGGGCAGTTGTCGGCATTTATGGGAAGACTTTTCCACGTATAGCTGTCAATGCAGTTGTTATCGGTATCAACCATAATGTCGAATCTGCCTATCTGGTCTGTGCCCGTACCTGCCTGAACGATAACAATATCGTTAACAACCGCAGGCTCTTTAATAAAAGTATGCGAGTGACCGCCTACGATAATATCAACACCCCACGCAGGGTCAAGCTTTGCGGCAAGCTTTTTATCCTCTTCAAAACCGATATGTGTGAGAAGAACGGTGAAATCAATATCAATTCTGTTGTATGCGTTGCAGATTCTGCCGACTGTCATCGCAGCTTCATCAATATCAACGAAAGTTCCCACAAGACCGTCATTCTTTGTCTGCGAAAGAACGTCTTCGGTGAGTATGCCGATGAAAAGAATTTTCATTCCGTCAATTTCGATTATATGGTGAGGCTTGAAGAGCCTTGCACCGTTGGTCTTGATATGTAAATTTGCGTTGATAATCGGGAACTTTGCACATTTTTCGATAAACAGAAGATGAGAAATACCGTAATCTGTTTCGTGGTTGCCGACGGTAACAACGTCGGGCGAGAGCATATTCATAATTTCGATTGTTGAAACGCCCTGATATTCGGAATCAATAACCGAACCTCTGAACATATCGCCCGCAATGCAGTAGATTGCGTTCTTTTCTTCACTTCTGACCTTGTTGACATATCCCGAAAGCATTGAAACGCCGCCAACAAGCTTTGAATCAATTTCTTCGGCAAGGAAGTCGCCGTGTAAATCGTTTGAATGAAGAATCGTAAGTTTTTTAAGATTAGCCATAAAATCCCCCATTTAGATTATTATTCATTCTAATTTTAACAAATAAAAACAATTCGCACATTGTACTTTAGTGCAGAAATGAAACTTTTTTTAAAAATATTTTTGCAGTTGCTTGCCGAGAAAGGAAGCTGAATGGCGTTTTCTTCAACCGAAGGCGTACAAAGGTACGCCGATGGGAGAAAAAACGTCAAATAAACGAAAAGTTATTATATCAATCCTCCGTCATTTTCTTGCGAAAATGCCATCTCCTTTCAAAAGAAGGCTATCGTTCTCCGCTACCCTTCTTTTCGTTTATGTTTCAGCGACTTTATCAGCAAGCAAAAAGACGGCAGATTGCTCTGCCGTCAAATTTGTTTGTGTAGGGCGGGATGCCTTCATCCCGCCGTTGAATGAATGCTGATGTTTGCGGCGGCTTGTGGGCAAGCCGCCCTACATATCTGAACATTTTATTCTGTTTTATGGTCATTGATGACAAGACCGCTTTCACGCACTCTTACCGCAAGTTCGGTGCGGTTGCGGAAGCCTGTTTTGTCACGCATATTCTGAATATGAGCCTTGACGGTACGCACGGACATACCGAGCTTTTCGGCTATATCCGCATCGGCTTCGCCGTCAACAACCTCACGAAGAACAAGAAGCTCTTTTTCGGTGAAATCAACGTTGAGTGCTTCGCCGAGTCGGAGTGAGGGAGTTGTGTCGGGATAAACGGAATCGCCCGCCATTGTTCTGTTCATAACCTCGATGATTTCCTCTGCCGATGCACTTTTATACCAGAAGCTTTCAACTCCTGCTTTTCTTGCTCTTTCAATAAAGCTGAATTCGGGCTGACTCGTAACAATAATTATTTTGATATGCGGACAGCTCTTTTTGATTTTTGCCGCCGCATCAAGCCCGTTTGCATCCATTGCCGTGCATACATCCATAAGAATAAGGTCAATGGGGTTTCTGCGGCAGTAAAGCTCTGCCATTGCCGCACTTTCGATAGATTGCGAAAGCTTATATTCTTCGCTGTCGTTTATGTAAATTTCAAGCAGCTTGCGAGCCATAGGGTCATCTTCAACAATAAGAACGTTAATCAAAATAATTTCACCTCTTTCGGCATCTGAACAGTCATTACAAACTGCGGCACAGACTTAATTTCCATATTTCCGCCCAGACGTTCAATTTTACTGCGGAGCGAACCGAGACCGCCGCCCTCGTGTATTTCTTTTGTCGGTTGATTTCCGTCATTGGTATAACGTGCACAGTAACCGTCATCCGTTTCATAAAACTCAACAAACAGAGTTTTTGCATCTGCGTGGATAACGGCGTTTGTCAGCGCTTCCGTTGCGGCAGAAGTCAGTATACTGCCGATTGCATCGTTCATCGGGAATTCACCGCTGATTTCAACGGTAACACCCGCTGATTTTGCAATATCAATGAGCGTGTTAAGCAGACCGCTGTTCTGAACAGGTTCAGCTTCCGTTCGGAGAACGGCAATGTTTCTGTTCCACGTGCTGATAATCGGCTGAAAATCGGCATCAGGCAAACTCAACGTATAACGGGTTGCAAGAAGTGCCTGACCGAGCTCGCTGTGAATACGGATTTTTGTTTCAAGGCGTTCTCTTGCCCTTGTTGTTTCGTCAACGGTTTCACCGTAGTACCTGAGTCTTGCATTCATTTCTTCAAGTTCTTCGTTATTCATACGAAGCCTGTTTGTAAGCTTATGAAGACTTGTTGTATCGGTTGCAGTGATCTGAAAAACGTTTTCAACCTTTTCACGTCCGAAAGTATAAACCGTTCCGTCAGACAGACGGTATTCGGGTTGTTTACTGTCGGTAATACGATGAACATCGGGAAGAACATCACCGTTAACAAGCGCCTTCCAGAATTTGTTGGCATTCTGAATTTCTTCGCCCGTCAGAATATATCCCAGCTCGTTCATTTTGTGGTTTACAAGCTGAACGGTGCCGTTGGCTTTAGAAAAACAAAGACCCGTCGGAAGATGGTCGAAGCTTTCTTTTATGGAAAGCGATGAAACGCTGTTTATGCGGTAACGGATTTCTCCGATACCAAGGAAAATAAGAAAAGCAAGGTTTGCCAGAATATACATCAGAGAATATTCCGCATTTTCAAGAAGCAATATGCTCAGATAAGGAATATCACGGTTGAAAATAAATGCGTTGAGTCCCGTTGTAAGAATAACAAGCAGAGCAAAGCCTGCAAGGTTGAAAGCAACGGTAAACACCTTTGTCAGAGGCTTGTAATCACGGAGAAAAAGATTCGGAACACAGCAAATATTTATTACGGCTTCAAGAAACAAAACCGACATAAATAACGCCTGAATAAAAGTTCCTGTTTCAAGAAGGTCAATCATCCGATGCACCTCCTTCGGAAAGAAGAATACAAACCGCAACATCGTTTTCATCAACGTCGCAGGTAACGCTTCCGTCTGCTAAAGAAAGTGTGTTCAGTGCAGAAGTATCGGCACCGTTATTAAGACCTATCTGAAGATTAAGTTTAATAACGGAGTTTTCGCATTTAAGCGATACCATAAGTGCATTGATATCGTCAATGAATAACTCGGCTGTTTTTTCAAACAAGTCATAAACGGCAACTACATTTTCAACATACAGACTACCCGAGCACTTGCTTTTTAATGATGAATGAACGCCGAGCAAGCGGATATTGTCAAGCGATTCACGAAGGCAAAATTCAAGCTCTGATGATGAAATAATTTGGTTTTCTTCTCCGAGTAAAAGCAGATTGCTTCTTCGTTTTATGTATGCGCTTATAACACAGATTTTTGCCAACGCATCGTGAGCTGCTTCGGGATTTTGCTTTGCCTGAACGAGCAATTCTTCTGCTTTTATAAGCTGCGATGAAACGTCACGGGCGATACGGTCATAGAGTCTGTTCTTTTCTTCAAAACGGGCTTTCTGCTCGTTCATATCAATTTCCGCTTTCAGCAGAAAGTTGTTCTCACTGAGTCTTTCACGGGTTTCTTCAAGGCTTTTCATCAGCTTTTTGATTTCTTTTATATCGTTCTGCCAGAATACGTATCCGCCCGAAACAGGCTTGCCGTGAAGCATTGTTTTGCCAAGTTCAACGGGTCTGTCCAATGCGTTTTTCATCACGTCTTCGGGCAAATCGTCGGCATAGGAAGAAATATACATCGGCTGGTAATTCTTATCAACAACCTGCGCCGCAACCGTTGAAATTTCAAAAAATTCCGTATAACCCGTATTTGAGCGGATAAGACCGCTCTGAATTGCGCTTTCAAGGAGAAGAGTAATCATAAGGCAGTCAACCGCAGTAAGGTCGGCGTTGATAAGACCAAGAGCATAAAGCACCCAGAAAATAACGGAGCAAACCATAATGATAATCGGAAGTTTCTGAAATGTTTTGCTGCCGGGTACACGGCTTTTTATAACAAGCGAAATTACAAAATAAAAACCAAGAATTATGAACCACGCACATACTATATAAAAGCCGAAACCGTATTCGTATTGCTCATTGAAATAATATATTCCGTTCGGGAATTCAAACACGAGATTATGAAAATCGTTTGTGAAAACAAAAAGAATGAGTGCGAAAGCGGGAATATAAAGAAGATTAAGCCACCACGGCATTTTGTATGTTTCGGGTTTTCCGATATAGGTTGTGATAAATACACCGAGAAGCGGAATGAGAATCATCGGAATATAAAAAGCATACCACAGGTATCGGCACAAATCTGAAAATTCAGAAACAAAAAACCATTTTGTTGTTCTCTCTGCAAGCCAGAATGACATAAGCATACCGACGGAAATCAGATAGCTTCGGATTCGTTTATCAAGAATTCTGCGGCGCACGGAAATAACCCAGCCGAATGATAATGCAACAAAAACCATATGGGGAAGAATCATAAATGCATTCCCCGAAAATGAGTCGGTAAGCGGAAAGTTGATGTCGTTATAGAGTATGCCTGCCATTGCCAAAACCAATGCGCAGACAAGGTAAATCAGAGTCTTTTTCCGTGTTTTTATCATATTCCGCCTCCTCTCATAACCGGATATTTTCAATATAACATAAAAGCAAGGAAAAATCTATAATTTTTTCTTTATTAAAACATATCATTGATCATCTCTGAATAAAAGCAAGCCCCCGACTTCAAACGGAATCGGGGGCCACTCAAGAATGTATAAAAAGAAGAAAAAAAGAAAGGAAGCTAAATCATTTGGCAAGCATAAAGCACAGACTTTGTGACAAAGCAAAGATTATCTCCTTGATCATTAAGCATTGCAAGGACTCTTTTTCGCCCACGATGTTTGTGTATAAAACTTATCTCTGTATCTTACTGATTTTGTAAGCACATTCGTTGATATATAAGGCTTTATAACAAAAAAGACCAAGGGTAACAAATACCCTTGGTTGTGGCAAAGATGGACGGTTTTGATACAACTCAAAAAATTTCACCATGCACTTTTTCCGCGAGTGTTAACAAGGTGTTTTTCATACACAAAAATGCGGTCATATCAATATAAATTTTGTGCTCTTTCATTTTTTTAAAGCTCGGTCAAAATCAAACATCTGCCAACCCAAAAATCTCTGCAAACAAATCTGCAAAGCCTTTGGAGATTGAACTTGCTGTGGCTGAACCCGTGGAAATGGTTTCCTCATAGTGACCCTCTGAGTTGTTTGATGTATAGTCATTATCGGGTACAATATAGCCGAGAGCATCATTGCAAAGACCGAACACAAGAAGTTTATCGTTTTCGCTGAAATAGGTATTCAAAGCGGGATAGGGATATTCCGTTTTGTTGTATGCCTTATCTGCCGACAGCAAGCCACCGTAAGCAAGTTCAGGGAAAAGCTCGCCCGGAGCTTCGATAACCTTAATATTTTTACCAATTTCAATATATCCGATTTCGGTAGAGAACATCGCTTTGCCGTCCTCTTTGAATGCTGTGGCGTTGCACATTCCGCTTCGTTCAACAAGTTTAAAGAGGAAATTATTGACCTCAACATCAACCTGTCTGTGTGCAACATTGAGTATCGGCTCAACAATTTCACCGCTTTCTGCCAAATCACAAAGAATATCGGCAACAATAGCGCTGTATTCTTTCATCTGTCCGTAGGCATCAAGCTCCTGATTGACTCCGTTTTCAGCGCTCATATGGCAGTTTATGCCACCGCCTATTGCGCCCTGAATAAATATAAACTCTGCGTTCTTTTTGCTTCTGATTTCCTGTTCAATGTAGTACGGAAAATCAGCGGATATCTTTGTGTTATCCCAACCAAGGTTTATTCCGTGAGCGCCGAAATTAGTGATGTATATTTCTTTTTTTGCGCTGTCATCGGGTACAAAGCGGAGAAGATGGAATTTTCCGTCAACCACATGGGGGTCACGGCCGTCCCAGAAAATTTCGGGGCGTGACTCTGAAGAATAATAAAGCTGCCCTTGTGTGCGCTGATTATATGCCGTTCTTATGGCATCAGCCGTTTTTTCGATGACGGCAGCTATATATTTTTCATCTCTGCCCGTCTTGGGTATGTTGCCCCAAAGACCCTGCGTATCAATACCGCTGTGAATATGGGTTGAACCGATGTCAATGCTGATGAGCTTGCCTTCTCCCGTTATATCGCTGAGCTTTTCACGAATTGCTTTAACGTCGGCATTCATAAATCCAACGCAGTCAATCCACGCAAATGCCGCTGCGCCTCTACCCGAATTATCGTCAAGACAAACAGCTCTGACAGAAAGATCATCCAGAATATCGGTTGCTTCCTGTGCGGGAAATTTCAGAAATCCGCCGAGGAAATATCTTTTGCTGTCAACGTCGTCGGGTGTGAGGATGTTTGAAGCGTAACCGACAGACCAGCTTTCAGCCTGTGCTTCATCAATAAAGCTCTCCGAGCCCTCGAGGAAATTTGCGGCGATAGCCTCAACGGGTCTTGCTTCATATCCGAGCGTAAAAACGGTCTGGAAAAGTGACGAAAATAATGTCGGCAAGCCAAAAATAATTGCTAAGATTGATGCGAGTAAACGAGTGATAAATGCCATAATAAAAACTCCTTTTCATTTTATTTTCCTGATATTTTTATTTCAACGCCTGATGAGGCGAGCGTTTTTTGCCACTCATCGGCAAAGGGCTTCCCCGGAGGTAACGGGTCATAAGCTCCTCCGAGAGCGATTGCTTTGTCACGTCCGAGCTCGTGGTACGGCATAATTTCAGCATATTCAATCAGATTTTTTCTTTCGGATAAAAATTCACACAAAAGAGCCAAATCCGCAGAGGAATCGTTTTTTTGAGGAACAAGAGGTAATCTTACAATTACCCTTGCACCCATATCAAGAAGCATATCGAGATTTTTATGGATTGTATCGGGATATACGCCTGTGTTTTCTTTGTGCTTCTCACGGTCAATTCCCTTGATGTCATAAAGAAAAACCGCATCAAGCTCTGCGGCGCTGCGAAAAAATCCGCTGTCACCGAAGCCGCAGGTTTCAATTGTGACAGATATTCCTTCGTTCTTTGCCATTCTGATAAGTTCGAGCACTTCTTCTGCCTGCATAGCAGGCTCACCGCCCGAAACAGTCATACCTCCGCCCGAGGTTTCATAGAAAGATTTATCTTTCTTTATTTCTTCCAGTATGTTTTCAAGTGTGTCTGATCTTCCGCACAGATTGTTGGCGGAGCTGAAACATTTTTCAACACATTTTCCGCAAGCGGAGCATTGACGGCGGTTAAATATCATTTTATTATCGTCGGAAATTTTGCGGGCACGGCAAACATCAAGGCATCTGCCGCACAAGGTGCATTTGTCTGCATTAAACAGCAATTCATTTTCAGAGTTTTTTGATTCGGGATTGTGACACCAGATACAGTTAAGAGGACAGCCTTTAAGGAAAACCGTTGTTCTTATTCCGTCACCGTCATGCAAACAGAATCTTTGAATATTAAAATAAGAAAGTGTCACCGTATGTCACCCCTCAAAGTTTAATGCTTGTTCTGGCGATAACATTATCCTGAAGCTCCTTATCAAGGTCAATAAACCTGTCGCTGAAGCCGCCCACACGAACAATAAGGTTTTTGTGGTTTTCGGGATGTATCTGCGCATCGAAAAGCTCTTCTTCCGAAACAACGGTAACCGCCAGCATCTGTCCTTTGCGGTTAAAATATGATTTCCAAAGAGCGATAAATGCTTCTCTGCCGTGGAATGAAAGAAAAATTTCCTTATCAAATTTCACATTAAGAATAAATCCGCTACCTGCGAGAGTGTGGTCAAATTTAAGGCAGGAGTTAAGAAGTGCGGTGGGACCGTTCGAGTCAAAGCCCGGTGTTGCGCCGATTGAATCAGCTATGAGCACTTCTCCCGTTTTCTTTCCGTTGGGAAGTGCGGGAGTAACCGCACCGTGTTCAGGTGCACGCACAAACGGCGAGCATCCGCCAGAAAAATATCCGCCGCGGAAGGTCGGAATCGTCATAAGATATCGGTTGAAGTGGTTGACAAAATCGGCAGCAATGAAATCAACATAATCAATATCATTGCCGAATTTCAGCTCGCTGTTTTTGAGAAGATGATACATTTCATCATAACCCGCAAAATTTTTGTCAAGTGCATCAACAAGCTCTGCAAGCGTGAACCGCTTTTCTTCAAACACATATTTTTTGATTGCCGCAAGAGAATCGGCAGTGTCGGCAATTGCCTCCGCTAAAATCTGACCGTGACCATATACAGGACCTCCTGCTTTGTAATCACGCCCTTTTTCAATGCAGCCTTCGATAAAGAGCGAACGGAACGGGTTGGGTGCTTCTGTTGAATAAAGCTCCTGTGCATGATTCGAAAGCCCGGCTGCCATATCAACCGCAGCATCAAGCTGTTTTAAAAATGCAGCATAAAATTCATCGTAACTTTTGAATTCTTCAGGTTTGCCCGTATGCAGACCTATATCTGCACCCGTCATACCGGAAATGCCGTCACGAAGTGTAAAGTCAAGCACTTTGGCTATAACGACCTCACCGTCTTCAAGTCCCATATGGCTTTTGCCCTGAATGTCAATCTGATTACAACCGTTCATAACGTAGCGGTGAGAATCGCACGGCGGTATGCCCAGCTTTTCAAGTGCCGGACAAACAGCCTCATCGTTATAAAGCGCAGGCAGCCCCGTACCCGAAGCTATCGCCTCATATGCGGCATACATAAGTTTTTGGGGAGTATTTCTGTGGCAACGCATTGTGAGATTCGGCGTTTCGTACCCGAATGTTTTCACGAGGTCAAGAATTTCATATGTCAAATCATTTGTAAGGTCGTTCCAATTTTCATCTGAGCCCGATATACAAACGTTCCATGTGCGTGTATCCTGAAAAAACTGCCAGACAGCTTCAAGATATCTGCGGCGAAGCACAGGGTCGGTATTTTTCCAGAATTCATACATATATTGATCAAAGTGTCCCGGAGAGTCAACACCGTCAAAACTGAAATATGTAACATAAACAATGCATGCCTCAGCAAAATCTCTGCAAGGCTGTTTCGGTGCGTGAGAGAAGGTGTCCCTTATTCTTTCGAGTTTTTCTGTATGGTCGGGATTTTTTTCGTTTTTGATTTTTTCTTCTGCTATTTTAAATATGCGCTCACCTATTGCTTCAATCGCATCAACGGTAATATCGAGAGAGTCATAAAACTCCTCTCTGCCCGCATTGATTTTGCGGTAATCGGCAATCTTTTCTCGCATAGCAGAAGTACCGTATTTGCAGAGATTGATAATATCGGGCACGGCGTGACCCATCCAGCTGCCGCCCCAGATATAGGCTTCGTCTGCTGATGCTTTCTGAGCAGCATTATAACTCATTTCGGGGGAAAGATGAAGCAGATGAGGTTTCAACGCTTCTCTGATATAATCAATATCTTCCCTGTCCTGCGGATAAGCTTCAAGCAATTCATCGTAGTCAGGAGCATAAACACCGCTGCCAAAAGAGAAGCCTTCTATCGCACCGCTGCAAAGCCCTGTTTCAAGATTGATTTCAAAATCGGTTTCCCTTGCCGCAAGCAGTAATCCATCAGCAATTCTCTTTCCTTTATAAGTGCTTTCACTGTTAAGATAGCCCCTGTGAAAAGGCAGTAATTTTGTTTTGAATTCGTACATAAACACCTTTTAAAATAAAAAAATTAAATTAATTTTATAAATCAATTTTAACATATATTTCATTAACATTTCAAGGGCTTTTATTTAGAAGTGCATTATAATTTTTCTAAATTTGCATTACCTTTTGTTTCATTATCATTGGATATGGTCACTGACCATTAAAACAAAATGAGGGTAGCCGCAAGCTACGCTCATTTTTTGCAATCGAAAATTATTCGGAAAAAGAACAAATCCGAACCCTTCGCCGATTGGCATAAGGTTCGGATTTATACTGTATGGTGCGGATAACAGGACTTGAACCTGCACGAACTTGCGCCCATTAGAACCTGAATCTAACGCGTCTGCCAATTCCGCCATATCCGCATATTCTGTTACCCGTTAAATTTTACACGGCACGGGCATCCGAGGCGGAGCTTACTCTTCAGTCTGCGACTTACTGTTCAGCTTGATCCGCTGCTTGTTCGTTTTTACTCGGTGCAAGCCACCGAGGGAGAGCTTTACGCTTTTTCTCCGTGATGTGAAAAGAGGATTCCGATGAAGGAATCCTCTCCTGGTGCGAGAGACGGGACTTGAACCCGTACGTCGTAAACACACGCCCCTCAAACGTGCGCGTCTGCCGATTCCGCCACTCTCGCATATCTTCTGTTCACTCGGAACGTTGCCTATTATAGCAAACCGTTCCGCCGTTGTCAAGTGTTTTTTGAAAGTTTTTTAATAATTTTTTTAATTTTATTTTTAGTTCCGGATAAGCAATATAAACAGCGGTTTAGAGTTAGTTTGACATTCAATTTGTCCGCCGAAATATTGAGCTAGGACGGCGCACACCAATGTGCAGCCGCCCTGTTTGCTTAACAATATTATTGGGGTTAAGATTGCAAAGCTCTGTAACAGAATCAGATAGGTCTGTATGAGTACTGCGTCTGGGTTTTTACGTCTCTTGTGGAGCTCTTTGAGTAGCTCGATGTGCTCCAGTCACTCCAGTTGCTCCAGCGATAGTAATAATACGTGTAGGTTGTGTCTCTGTATCTGTATTCGGTGTGTGAACCGCTGACAACGGTTGAGGTGATTTTGAACGTGGTATATTTTGTGCCTTGCTTGGTATTGACGTCTGCCTTATACCAGAAATCACCTTTTTTGCCGTAAGCCTTTTTGCCGTCATGCGACTCAACATAAGAAAGTTCGCTATCCACAACCTTGTATTCCCATGAGCCTGAATAGCCTTGATTCTTTGCCCAGGTTTCACCATAAGTCAGATAATACTTACCCTCTGACTTGTTATAGTATTTATAGCGCTTATATGCATACTGTGTTTTGGTTGTTTTATCTTCAACCTTTTTGCTTTCAATTTCTCTGTTTGCGTTGTCGGCAGGCTTTGTTTTGCTCCAGGAACTCCATGAGCCTGTTGAAGACGTGGTATCCTCAAGAATCCAGCCGTTGCCTAAAGATGCGCTGCTTGAGGTGGTTGTTTCTTTATCTCTGTAGCTGTAAAGGGTTCTGGTTTTAATCTGTGATGAAGAAATATTTGCAGGAGGTGCGGAGGTTGACCAAGCTGTATATGAATTTTCAGACCAGCGGGCATAAAGAGTGTCTGACGAATAAACCTTTGTGCTTGAAGTTACCTGTGTGCCTCCGCTTCTGTCTGTATACCAGCCTTTGAACGTATAATAATCTCTTTGAGGTGTGGGAAGGGTGACTGATGAGCCGTAATTAACTTTTAACGAACTTGTTGATACATAGCCGCCGTTTGCATCAAGGGTCAGAGTGCAGCTTGAAGCTGTCCACTGTGCTTTCAGGGTGTGGTCATAGTTATATGCAATTTCGCTTGATGACGTTACTCTTGCACCGCCGGTGGTATACCAACCGTCAAAGGTGTAGCCGCTTCTTGTGGGCGTAGGAAGATTTTCATAAGTTCCGTTATGCTTAACGGTTACGCTTGCTGTATTCAGACTGCCGCCATTTGCATCAAGAGAAATCTTATATCTGGGAGCTTGGGTTACAACGGGAGCTTTTGTTGCCGCAGGTGTTTGAACGGGTGTCTGCGCAGCAGGAGCCTTTGTGGGTGCAGGCGCAGGAGGCTGAGTTGCAGGCTCTTTAACCGTAACCTTCATTGCTGCAAGCTGTGTTCCGTCAGGAGCAAGCACTTTGAGTGTTGTTGAACCGCTTGAAATTGCCATAACGTTGTTATCGTCATCAATTGATGCAACAATATAATTATCAGATGCAATTATGTAATCTTTTGATGTTGCGTTTTCGGGATAGATTTTAACCTTGATTTTTGCAGTCTGACTGGGTAAAAGTGTTACTGAAGAAGGAGTGATAACAGCATATTCCGCAGGAATGACTTTCTGCTCTTGCTGAGCTGAGTTCTGACCGGAAACAGGTTCTTCTTTGCCGATGCTTACCGTAATATGGACGAGCGTTTCGGGAGTAACCTGGCTGCCGCCTTCGGGAAACTGAGAAATAATTTTACCTTTTTCAACCTCATCGCTGAAAGCTTCGATTATCTCATATGTAACATTACCGCTGATGAGTATTTGTTCAGCTTCTTCAACATTCTTTCCGTTAAGCTCGGGAACATCCATAACAACAACGTTTTCGGGAATTGACTGCTTCGTTGCATCATCGGTTATTGCCTCGGTTGAAATACCTGTCACCGATTCGGCTGTTGAATCCTTTGAATCGGATTTCGATTTAAATATCAGCAGCACTGCGGCAACAGCAGCAATTACAACTGCAATAATCGCAACTGCAATAACTGCAGTATTTTTCTTTTTGTTTTCGTTTGTGCGTGCTCTGTTAACGCCTGTTCCGCAAAGTTCGGACGATATCAGAGTTCTGTCAACATCTTCAGCCGGAGTTACTAAACTGCCGGCAGCAGTAAACTCCTCACTGTCCGCAACAAGTGTTTTATCTGAACCGACTGCCGTAGCTTCCTCCCTGTCTGCAACAAGAGTTGTGTCTGCACCGAGAACAGTCGGACTGCAGGTTCTTTCTTTTTCTGTTTTTTCTTCGAACACTGCTGCAACGGTTTTATCCTCATCGGTAATCACTGCCGCTCCGCACTCAGGACAAAAAACTGTTTTTTCTTCAAAGTATGCGCCGCAACGTTTGCAATACATTATCAAAACCCCTTCTCAATTTTTAAGTTGTCTTAATTCTACAAAATCAATTATTAAAAATCAATTAAGAACGGATTAAGAAAACCTTAAAATACATTAAAAATTTCTTAAAGCCGTAAAACAAATTCTCGCAACATTAATCAACAAGTTTTGTTGCAGATTAATACCTGTCTTTATATGGTGTATCTTCAACACCCTTATATTTTAATTCTGCAACCATTTTATCAAGTCTGTGTTTCCAGAAAGATTTGAACCACTGTGTTTCACCGAAAAGCTTTATTATTTTCGGACTAATGGCGTAATATATTTTTATAAAGGTTCTACCGTACCAGGTTTTATCAAGTGTTTCATCGCGGAAGCGGCGGAGAATCCATACCTGTGGGCAATCATATGAGCCGTAAACACAGGTTGCAACATAGCACCCCTTTACAGGTTTGATTATTTTTTTATCATCAGGTAAACAAGCATCAACTTTTGCTATATACCGTTCTAAATTATGTGTGTTCACAACTCCTTTTTTGAAATTGTCATTATAATGAGCATAGGGTTCATAAGTAAATATATACTTGTTAAATATTGAGCTTTGTCCATCTTTTTTAGAAAGTAAAAGAGATTGTTTAAAAAATTCTGATATCGTAACGTCTCTGGTGCGACATTCATCGTCATCAAATGATATGCTAAAAAACTGTCCGAATCTCACTTTTGTATCCAAAGATAAACCCAAGTTGATCATTTTTACTAAATATTCTTCCGGCAGATAGAACGCCGAAAACATCGTTTGCAGCACAGATATACGATAAGCGAGACTAAAGTACGCAAGGAATATATCTTTAATATCTACACCATTATCAAACAAAAATTGAATCATATCAATATTTTCATTATTGAACGATGTTTTATCTATCAAATTCGCTGTAATTGCGGATTTAAAGTTATGAGCAACATAGGTCAATCTTTCCAAATCATCAAAATCACAATACATTTTTGCAATATGTTCGCAATTAAACTCATTGATAACACTTGCTTCCACGCTCGAAATCGTTACGCTGTTTCGCTTTAACAACTTATAATAGTGTTCATTTTTTTCTTTTGTAAGAAACGCACCAAAAATAGCAAGAATGCTCGACGGGTCAATGCTCAATGCTTTATCAAAAGTGGATTCGGCAAGAGCATATTCCCCAGCATCAATCTCCATAAAGCCCTTACGACATAAAGAGTTAACGCCGGCAACACCCTCCAAATTGATGTGTGCCTTGTGAATAATCGTTTCATTAATCTGAATTTTTGCACCGCAATAGTTGCAGAAACCGAACTCCCTGCTATCGTCAAGCGTAAGGTTTGCGGAGCACTGCGGACATATCATAGCTTTCATAAAATTACCTCCTGAATTTCATTAACTCCATTATACTCTTTTAGCAAAGCTTTCCGTAATTGTAGTTTTACTCTAAAATAAAAAGTGCGCCTACCGAAGCAGACGCACAAAAAACGCAAACTCCGATAGTCGCCAAACTAACTTCATGTGAAAATGGGTATAGCACACCACAACAACATAAATGGAGCTTGCATTTTTATCAAATTCCATAATATTGTTGTGACATAAACAGGCATAATATTCTTGCAAAAGAAATCACACCCAATTTTCACATATTAAGTTAGTTTGGCTTTTTCATTATAAGACGTTTTCAGAAATTTACAACAGGATTTTTATTAAGACATAATCAATTTTACATATTTGTACTTAGGCTTAAATCAAAACAGTCACCCTCTCCGCTATCTCCTTGAACACCGGAGCGCAGCTGATTGCGCCTTCGCCGCCGTTTTCTTTAAGGATAACAACAGCATACTGCGGATTATCGGCAGGGAAATAACCTGCAAACCAGGCGTTATAGATTTCTTCGCCGTTTTCGCTTCTGCCGGTCTGCGCCGTTGCCGTTTTGCCTGCGCAGGTTACGGAATTCGATTTTGCTCTTTTACCGCTCCCCTGCTCCACTACCGCTTCAAGAAAGCTTTGAAGCTGCTCTGCTGTTACATCAGATATAATCTGCTTGCGTTCTGAATAATTATATTTTTTAACAAAAACGCCGTCAGCATCAACCTCACCCTCAACAAGATACGGCTCAACATAATATCCGCCGTTGGCAATTGCTGCCATCATTGCGCAAATCTGCAACGGCGTTGCCGTCAGCTCACCTTGGCCGAAAGAAAGATTTGCCGTTGCAGCAGCTGAATCAACCGTTTTCGGCAGGTTGCCGCCTTTTGATTTCATTCCGTTTGCCAAAACCGTTTCTCTGCCGAAGCCGAAGCTTTTAGCGGTTTGGATAATATTATCCGCCCCCGTTTCAAGTGCAAGGGCAATGAAATACGTGTTGCACGATACGGCAACTGCACTCTGCATATCGAGCTCGCCGTGACCGTCTTTTTTATGGCAGTTAAAAGTTACGCCGTTATGAGTTACGGAGCCTGTACAAGTGTAAGAAAAGCCTGAACTCACGCCGTTTTCAAGCGCAGAAGCGGCAACAACGGGTTTAAAAACCGAACCGACGCTGAACGGCAAAAAAGCCCTGTTAATAAGCGGTGAATCCGGACTGTCAAGGGCGGATGCAATGTCATAAGGGTCGAAGCCGGGTCTTGAGACGCACGCCTTGATTGCGCCGGTGTTAATATCGGTAACCAGCGCTGCAGAGCATTTACCGCCGGAAGAATCCATCGCATTTTCAACGATTTTCTGGATATCGGAGTCAATTGTCAGCACGACTCCGCAGGCAGGAGCAGAGATATCGGAAACTTCTGTTTTTTCGCCGAGAAGAACTCTGCCGTTTGCATCAGTCGGAATTCTTGCAGTGACGGTTTTATCGCCCGAAGCGAGCAAAGAATCAAAAGCTTTTTCCACGCCGCTGACACCCGAACCGTCATAACCGCAATAGCCTATGACGTGGCAGGCAAGCGAGCCGTAACGAACAGGACAAGATGTTACAAGAATATCCTTGCCGTTGCAAGCGGTTGACCCGACATCTACGCAAACAGCTTCACCTGCAAGCATTTTTTCTTTGACAAAAAGGAACTGCGCCGCATCAAGTTCAGCTTCAAGGGCAGCAAGAGCCTTTTGAGTAGGCTTTGCAATTGCTTTAAAGCTGACGTCAGCATTTGTCATCGGTTTCAGGTTGCAGTCATAAATTGTTCCGCGAAGATAAGCAATATCAAACCTCAAGCCTGCGCCCGAAGAAGCCGCCGCCTGCGTACTGTTTGCAACATTCAGAACTCTTGCGGTGATACCGGCAAACATCGCCGCAAGCAAAAAAAACACGGTTATTGCTCTGCTTTTCAAAAAAATCACTCCCCACGGATATCTTTCCACGGGGAGTGACAATTATTTATTATACATTATACATTGAATCTGAAAAGAACAACGTCGCCGTCTTTCATAACATATTCCTTGCCCTCACTGCGCATAAGGCCTTTTTCTTTTGCGGCAGCTACCGAGCCGAGCTCGATGAGGTCTTCATAAGCAATAACCTCTGCTCTGATAAAGCCTCTTTCAAAATCGCTGTGGATTTTGCCTGCAGCCTGGGGTGCCTTTGTGCCCTTGGTGATTGTCCAAGCTCTGACTTCGGGCTGACCTGCAGTGAGATAAGAGATAAGACCGAGGAGAGCATAGCTCTTTTTAACGAGAAGGTCAAGACCGCCTGTTTCAACGCCGAGCTCTGCAAGGAAAATCTCTTTTTCTTCCTTATCGAGTGAAGCGATTTCAGCTTCAAGCTCTGCGCAGATGGGAAGCACCTCGCTGCCCTCTGCCGATGCGATTTCGCAGACCTTTTTATAGTGAGCGTTATTTTCAAGACCGCCTGCAAAGTCACTCTCGCTCATATTGCAGGCATAGATAACGGGTTTTGCCGTGAGTAAAGCTACTTCTGAAAGCCAAGCCTTTTCGTTATCGTCGCATTCAACGTTTCTTGCAGGCACGTTATTTTCAAGCTCTGCAAGCAGGCGTTTGAGGAATTCAAGCTCGCCTGCAAGAGATTTATCACCCTTGAGAGCCTTTGTAACTCTGTCAATTCTGCGCTCAACCATTTCCATATCGGAAAGAATAAGTTCAAGATTGATTGTTTCAATATCTCTTTCAGGGTCGATTGTTGCATCAACGTGAACGATATCATCGTCTTCAAAGCAACGCACAACGTGGATAACAGCATCAACCTCACGGATATGTGAGAGGAATTTGTTACCAAGACCCTCACCTTTTGATGCGCCTCTTACAAGACCTGCAATATCAACAAACTCGATGAACGCAGGAGTAATTTTAACGGGATTATAAAGCTCTGCAAGCTTATCAAGCCTTTCATCCGGCACGGAAACAACACCGACGTTGGGCTCGATTGTGCAGAAAGCATAGTTTGCAGACTGAGCGCCTGCGTTGGTGATTGCATTGAAAAGTGTACTTTTGCCGACGTTGGGCAGACCGACTATACCAAGTTTCATTTTATCAAAAATCCTTTCGGTTATTATTCAACCCGTATATTATATAATATCATTCTGAAAAATACAATATTAATTTTCAAAATATGGTTTACATCGGGCAGATGTTTGTTGTATTATATATAATAGGTTATTATATTCAGAAAGGGTGCAGTTTGATGGATAATGCCAGGTTTCTGCGCAGCGAGATGATTCTGGGCGTTGATTCAACCCAAAAGCTTGCAAAAAGCAACGTTATACTTTTTGGTCTGGGCGGCGTCGGTTCATACACGGCAGAAGCTCTTGCAAGAGCAGGCGTGGGCAGCTTAACAATTGTTGACAGCGACTGCGTTGCCGAATCAAACATCAACCGCCAGCTCTGCGCCCTTGTTTCAACCGTAGACAAGCCGAAGGTTGAGGTTGTAAAAGAAAGAATTCTTGACATCAATCCGGACTGCAAGGTTACGGCTCTTCAAAAATTCTATCTGCCCGATAATGCCGAGGAATTTGAGCTTGAAAAGTATGACTATATTGCCGATGCGATTGACACGGTAAGCGCAAAAATCAACCTTGCCGAAAAAGCACAGGAGCTTGGAATTCCGATTATTGCTTGTATGGGAACAGGCAACAAATCCGACCCCACACTTTTCAGAATTGACGACATTTCAAAAACATCCGTCTGCCCCCTTTGCAGAGTTATGCGCCGTGAACTTAAAATCAGAGGTATCAAAAAGCTCTGCGTTGTCTGGTCGCCCGAAGAACCTGCCAAACCGCTTTTCGGCGATGAAACTGACGGCAAAAGACAAACTCCCGGCTCACTGCCTTTTGTGCCGGGTGCTGCCGGACTGATTATGGCAAGCAAAATAATTAAAGATTTGGTTGATAAGGATTAATGATATGAAAAAGATAATTGCTATGTTGCTGTGCGCCGTGCTTATTTTGTGCACTGCCTGCACGGCAGAAAGAAAACCGGAACCCGAAACAACAACCGAACCGCCGATACACGCGGTGCATGACGGCACGCTCAGCCTTGCTTATTCAAGCGCTGACACATTCAACCCATTCACCTGCAAAACCTCCGCAAACCTGCAGATTCTTCGCCTTGTTTATGACGGACTTTTCAAGCTTGATGCCGCTTATAATCCCGTGCCGAACCTTGCAATTGACGGCAGCATTGAAGGCAACACCGTAAAGGTCAACCTCGGCTCATTCAGTTTCAGTGACGGTTCGCCCGTTACCGTTACAGACGTAAAAGCGTCGTTTGAAAGCGCAAAGGCTTCACCTGCTTATGCAGCAAGGCTTGCAAACTTTGAGTCAGCAGGAGCATATGAAGGAAACATTGTTGTTTTTGAGCTTAAGAACAATGACCCCTACGCCCTTTCTTGCCTTGATTTTCCCGTTATCAAAAGCGGTGACGTGGCTGACCTTGCTCACGGCAGCGGCAGATACGTTCCCAAAAAATCTGGTGAGGAAATTATTCTGACTGCCAACGCCTCAAAGCCGGGCTTTGACCCGAACCTCAAAACAATAAAGCTTCTGCCCATCAAAGATGAAAGCGCAATTATAACGAGCCTCGAGGTAGGCAACACCTGCTTTAACTATAACGACCTGAGCAGCGGTATATATTCAAGGCTCAACGCACACAGCGTTGAAATGGGCATAAACAATTTCGTTTATCTTGCATTCAACAGCGCAAGTGATGTTTTTTCAAACGAGCTTGTGCGTCAGGCGGTCAACCTGAGTGTTGACAGGGCAGAGATTGTTACCACCGCATTCCAGGGCCACGCAAGAGAAGCTTATTCGCCCTTTAACCCCGATTGGTATATGGTTGCATCAAAAGATTTGATTGTAACCCAAGATATACAAGGTGCCGCAGAGCTTATTGCACAGTCGGGCACAGACGTTACAGAAAGAGAAATTACTTTTATCATAAACTCGGAAAACCCGTTCAAGCTTGAAACAGGCGAACTGGTTGTCGGTTACCTTGAAGCTCTCGGTTTTGAGGTTAACCTGAAAAAGCTGAAATCAGCCGAAATCGTTTATGCTCTCAATGAGGGTGATTATGACATCTATCTGGGCGAAGCCAAGCTGACGCCCAATATGGACCTTTCTTCCATATTAATGGGCGGCGTTGCATCCTTTGGTATCAGCAACATAAGCAGCACCTCAAAGCGGTATTCACAACTCCTTTCCGGTGACTGCGAAATAATGGACTTCATCAACACGTTCAATGAAGATTTGCCCGTTATTCCGCTTTGCTACAGAAACGCCGCTGCATCTTACACAAACTCAATTCAGGCATCCTTTGCCTGCTGTGACGGCGACGTATATGCCGATATAGAAACCTGGAGTTTCAAATAAAGTGAATTATTGGCCGTTTCTTTGCCATAATATATCCGTATTTCAAATGAAAGACGGTGGCAGAATGATAGACGGCACAATGCTGAAAAACGCAATCATCGGCGGAGCACGTGAAATTGCCAAGCACTGCGAAAATGTTGATGCAATCAATGTTTTTCCCGTGCCTGACGGCGACACGGGCACAAACCTGTGCCTTACTCTGGGCGGCTGTGTGCAGGAGCTTGAGGGTTTTTCAAACAAAAGTGCAGGCAAAACGGCAGATTTTGTTGCAGGCGAGCTCTTGAAATGCGCAAGGGGCAACTCGGGCGTTATATTCTCGCTGATTTTCGGCGGCTTTGCCAAAAGCGTTGAGGGACTTTATGAAATTGACGCTCTCTCGCTGGCAAAAGGGCTTGAAAAGGGCTGCGAGGAGGCGTATGCGGCAATCGACAAGCCGACGGAGGGCACGATGCTGACGGTTATCAGAATGGCGGCATCGAAAGCACTCTGCGCAGCAGAAAAGGGCGCTGACTTAAACCAAACGTTTGATGCGGCAATGGCAGGTGCAAAAGCTGCGCTTAAATCAACAGCCAACCTGTTACCCATACTTAAAAAGCGAGGCATCGTTGACGCAGGAGCACAAGGTCTGGTGCATATTATGGAAGGTATGGTTAACACCTCGCAAACAGAGGAAGCAAAACCGCACAAGCCTCTGAAAATGCAACAAGCAGATTTTTCTTCAGGCAATATCTATTGCACGGAATTCATTATAACCAAAAGCAATGACCGCAACGTTGCGGAAATCCGCCGTTTTCTGGGTGAAATCGGTGACTGCCCTGCTGCGGCAGAACATTCCGGAATAATCAAGATACACGTTCACACGCATTCGCCGCATCTTGCGCTGCAAAAAGGTCTTGAATACGGCGAACTGAGCAAAATCAAAATTGACAATATGAGGCTGCAATCAACAGCTTCGGGCAGATAAGCTTTAAGGAGATAAAATGGAACTTAACGCAAGCATCAAATATCTTAAAGGTGTGGGTGAAAAACGAGCCGCTATGCTGGCAAAGCTCGGCATTTTTACCCTTTGGGACTTGCTGACCTTTTATCCCCGTACATATGAGGATTGGAGCAAAATCACCTCAATAAAAGATGCTCCGATGAACGAAACGGTGTGCATCAAAGCAATAGTCGGCGCGCCCTGCCGAGAGGCAAGAATCCGTAAAGGTATGACCCTTTACAAAACAGAGGTAACCGACGGCGAAATGCTGCTGGATATAACCTTTTTCAACAATCCCTATTCCGCCAAAAAGCTTGAGATGGGCAAAGAATACCTGTTCTTCGGCAAGATTACGGGCAAGGGATATTTCCGCTCAATGAATTCGCCCGAATTTGTTGAAACAGACGGCACGGGCGGCATAAGACCGATTTATCCGCAGACGGCGGGAATGAATTCAAGAGCTATCGAAAAACTCATTAAAACGGCTTTTCAATATGCTGCAAAGCCTGTTGACCCGATACCCGAAAGCATACGCAACAGTTATTGCCTGATGGGTCTTTTCGATGCTCTGCAAAACATACATTTTCCGCAAAGCGAGGATTTGCTCAGCGAAGCACGCAGAAGGCTGATTTTTGAAGAGCTGTTTCTGCTTGAACTCGGTCTGCTGAGAATGAAAACAAAAGCAAGGCAGTCAACTGCGTTGAGTATGGCGAAGGACTACACGGATGAATTTTCTGCACTTTTGCCGTTTGAACTGACGGGCGCACAAAAAAGGGCAATCGCCGAAGCTGCGCAGGATATGCTTCTTGGCGTGCCGATGAACAGACTTGTTCAGGGCGACGTAGGTTCAGGCAAAACCGCAGTGTGCGCCGCACTTATTTATAACTGCATACGCAACGGCTACCAAAGTGCTCTTATGGCACCCACAGAGGTGCTTGCAATGCAGCATTATAAGACGCTTGCAAAATTCTTTGAAAACACTGATATCACCATTGCTCTGCTGACAGGCTCAACCCCTGCCGCAGAAAAGAAAAAAATAAAAGCCGCTTTAAAAAGCGGCGAAACAAAGCTGGTTATCGGCACTCACGCTCTTATCCAGAAAGACGTTGAGTTTTATAACCTTGCGCTTGCGGTTACGGATGAGCAGCACCGTTTCGGCGTTAACCAGCGCAATTCTCTGCATTCAAAAGGCAACAATCCGCACACTCTCGTTATGTCGGCAACGCCGATACCCAGAACTCTTGCTCTGATAATTTACGGCGACCTTGACCTGAGTATTCTTGACGAGATGCCCAAGGGCAGGCAAAAAACAGAAACGTATCTTGTTACGCCCGATATCAGAGAGCGTGCTTACGGCTACGTCAAAAAACACCTTTGCGACGGCAAACAGGGATACATTGTATGCTCGCTCGTTGAGGAGGGTGAAACAGCGGAGCTGACCGCCGCAAACGAGCTTTTCAAAGAGCTTTCCGACGGCTTTTTCAAAGGTTTCAGGCTCGGTCTGCTTCACGGCAAAATGAAAGCCGCAGAGAAAAAGGCGGTTATGGACTCCTTCTCAAGCGGCGAAACCCAGCTTCTTGTGGCAACAACGGTTATTGAGGTCGGCATCGACGTGCCGAATGCCGTGATTATGGTGATTGAAAACGCAGAACGCTTCGGTCTGTCACAGCTGCACCAGCTCAGGGGCAGAATAGGCAGAGGAAGCGAAAAATCAACCTGTATTCTTATTTCCGAAGCCGACGAAACACGCAGGCTGAACGTGCTCGCTTCAACCACAGACGGCTTCAAGATTGCCGATGAGGACCTTAGGCTGCGAGGCCCCGGCGACTTCTTCGGCTCAAGGCAACACGGTTTGCCCGAAATGAAGATTGCAAATATGATGACAGACGGCGAAGCGATTAAAGAAACCCGTGAAGCCGCCGAAAAATTGCTGAAAAATAACCCCGCCCTTGCGGGCGAGGAATTTAAAATGCTGCGTGATGCGGTCAACCGCCTTTTCGCAGGCGGCTCAATGAACTGACTGAAGCTTTGCAGCTTCAAGCTCCCGTTTGTTCACCGGCATAATTCTGTATTCGTTTGACTCCTTGTCAACCATTGTGATTACAAGCTCGGGCAAAATATCGTGAACTCTGCCGATAAATCCGCTGCTGCCTTCTTCAGGGAAGCCTGTTACAAGGTTGACTGCGCCAAGCTTTTTGGCCGCAACAGCCACCACAAGAGCAGGGCTGTTATTAAAATAAACGTTCATTCTTGCATCAAACTTTTTGGCACATTCAAAAAGATTTTCAAGAGCTCCGCCCTCATTGGCGTTGAGGCCGCTGCTTTCCCTGAAAACACTCAGCACTACAAGCGGCAGTTGCTCCTCGGCAGCTATTCTTGCGCCTGCTTCAATAAGCCTTGTGCAGGATTCCTGCGGAGTAACACACACAACAATGCAGGGTTGTTTGCCGTTTTTGCTCATAGCATTCATTCCTTTCGTTGAATTTATTTATGAAAATTGAAGTAATATTTCTTATCACAAACATATGTTAACACCCGATTATAGACCCGATAAGAAAAAACAGTTACATATTTGTAAACACATTTTGAATTCTTGCTTATGAAACACATCATAAACCTGACACTGCGTGCAGCTGTTGCTGCAACCATCTGTGTTATTGCGCCGTTTGCTTTGCCTGCAGGTGCAATACCCGTTACTCTTGCTTCATTTATTATTTTTATCGTTTCCGCCTGTATGGAACTGAAATTCAGCATACCCGCAATATTTATATATATTCTGCTCGGTGCAATCGGATTACCTGTTTTTTCGGGTTTTTCGGGAGGTCTGCAAGCAGTCACAGGCATAACGGGCGGCTACATCATCGGCTATATCCCGTGTGCGCTGCTCATCGGCCTGCTTTGCAGCAAATACGGCGGCAAAAAATATGTTTTTCCCCTCTCAATGCTTGCAGGCACGCTAATCTGCTACGTGTGCGGAGCAACGTGGTACATTCTGCAAACAAAATGCTCCCTTGCTACGGCTATGGCAACGTGCGTTTTGCCGTTTGTTTTTGGCGATATTATTAAAATCACCGCAGCAAGCGTTATCAGCATTGCTCTTAAGCCGAGACTTGCAAAAATACTAAACAAATATTGAATATGCATACCATATATGCTAATATGATATTGATGATATTAAAATCAAATAAGAGAAAGGTGATATAAATGGCAGTTCTGCGCACAGAATACAGCGTTCCCTCAAAAACAGGTCTTGCAGATGTTTTTGTCAGATGCTGGGCTCCGTCCGACACTGACCCTAAAGCAATTTTCCAGATATCTCACGGTATGGCGGAGCACGGCGAACGCTACTCCGATTTTGCCGCATACCTTTGCTCAAAAGGCTTTGCGGTTTTCGCAAACGACCATATCGGCCACGGCAAATCGGTTAAAAGCGACGGTGACCTCGGCTATTTCGGAGAAAACGGCGGTTGGAACGCCTTTGTTGAGGACGAAAGAACCATAACCGAACTCATCAAAAAGGAATACCCCAACACCCCCATCATCTTCTTCGGTCACAGTATGGGTTCATTCATCGCAAGAGAATATCTGCGCCGTTACGGCGATGATGAATCAATCAAGGGCGGTATTATCTGCGGCACGAGCGGCAAAAACCCGGCTTCTGCAATTGCAATCAAGCTTGCAGACGCAATTGCCAAATCAAAAGGAAGCCGCCACAAAAGCGAATTCATCAACAAAATCGCATTCGGTGCATATAATAAGAAGTTTGAGGGTGCAACCGCTTTTGACTGGCTTTCAAGCGATAAGGAGCAGGTTGACAAATACATAAAGGATAAATATTGCGGCTATCTTTTCACTGCCGCAGGCTACAAAGACCTTTTCACTGTTCTGACTGCTGTTTCAGGCAAAGAATGGTTCAAAAATATGCCCAAAGCTCTCCCGCTGCTTGTTATCTCCGGTGAAGATGACCCCGTCGGCAACTACGGCAAGGGCGTCAAACAGGTTTATAACGACCTCAAGCTTGCAGGCGTTAATGACGTTGTTCTCAAGCTTTATCTCGGACTGCGCCACGAAATCCTTAACGAAAGAAAAAACAAAACTGTTTATGAGGATGTTGCCGCCTGGGCGCTGAGCAAGGTTAAATAAGCTAAACAACACATACAAAAAGCACCGTTCCTTCCGATTGGTTGGAACGGTGCTTTAATTTTAGTTATGCATCAGGGTTCTGATTTTCCTGATTGTTTTGTTCGCCCTGATCACCCTGATTTTCCTGATTGTTCTGTTCACCCTGGTTTTCTTGGTTGCCCTGATCGCCTTGGTTATCCTGGTTACCCTGGTTATCCTGACTGCCCTGATCGCCTTGGTTATCCTGGTTGCCCTGATCGCCTGACGGCTCTGTTACAGGAACTGTTGTGTTCTCTTCTGTTGAAGGAACTGTTGTGTTTTCTTCTGTTACAGTTTCCGTTGTTGCAGGTTTAGTTGTTGAGGGTTTAGGCTTGGTTGTTGAGGGCTTGGGTTTAGTTGTTGAGGGCTTTGGCTTGGTGGGCTTTCTTGTTGTTCTTTCGGTTGTTGATTCTTCCGTGGTTGACTCCTCTTCGGTTGTGGATTCCACGGGAATTGTTGCCCACGGCTCTGTTATATAATCCGTCACATAAGCGCCAAGGTCATAGGTTGAGCCTTCGCTGGTTGTGGTTTTGTTTTTCTTGCGGTCTTTATCATCGTCATCGGCGTTGCTGTCAATAACGGCTTTGATAATAAGCGCCGCCGCAACAAGAACAAGCGCAATAAGTAAAATGATGCCCACTATTTTGGCTATCTTTGCTTTGTCAACAGGCTTAATGTGGGCTCTTGCGTCGGCATTTGCATAGGGAGAGGGAGCGTTTTCTTCGTCAACAAACTGGTTGCCGCCGTAGCTGTGGCGGTATTCTTCCTCATAGCTCGTGTCTGCGCCGCCAACCATTGCTGCAGCAATGGGAGCAAAAATTGCTGTTTCTTCAACGTTAATAAAAGCAGCAATTGCCGTTATGTTATCCTTGCCGCCCTTTTCAAGAGCAAGACGCACAAGCTTGCTTGCGCAGCTCTGCGAATTCTCTGCCGTTGAAAGCACGGCGGTAATCTCATCGTCTGTGAGCATATCGGTCAGACCGTCACTGCAAAGCAGAAGCACGTCGCCGTCATCAACGTCATCAATAACACTGATGTTTGGGGAAAGATTTGCCTCATTCGGGAACACGCCAAGATGGCGGGTAAGCTTCTTGGCATCGGGAATTCTGCCGATTTCATCCATCATTGCAGCACCGGCATCAATAATAGTCTGGGCGTGAGTGTGATCAAAGCTAATCTGCTCAAGAATGCCCTTTGAATAGTGGTAAATTCTTGTGTCGCCGATATTGACGCAGTAAAGCTTACCCTTGACGGCATAAACTGCCGCCAGAGTGGTACCCATTCTTTTACCCCTTGCCTGGATTTCTTCGCAGATACGGCTGTTTGCCTCAACAAGACTGTTGGAAATTGCAAAGCTGAAATCTTCGCCGCTTTCATAAACGTTAGCCGCATGGGAAGCGATTGTTTCTGTTGCAAAACCCGAAGCAATATCGCCGTAGCTTTCACCGCCCATACCGTCACAAACGGCAAGGTGAAACGGCTCTTTCATTGTCTGCACAAAGGCAGAGCCTTTTTTGAGGTCACCGGTTGAGGTGAGTCTGCCGTTAAGGCTGTAGTTATCTTCGTTTTCTTTTCTGATGCGCCCCGCGTGCGTTACGGCGCACACGTTGGCTTTGATTTTTTTCATACTTCTCCCCCGAAAAAATGTTGATTAGTCGAGAATACCCTCTGATTTTGCCCAATCATAGAATACTTCAATTGAACGAAGTCTTGCAGGACCGAGATTATGAGAACCTCTTGTGTGCCATTCCATATTAACACCCTGAAGCTTGCAGAGGTATTTTGCGCTTGCGTTGAAGCCTGAATCAATGGCGTTATCAAGCAGAATGATATGCTGATGTGTTTTCTTTGCTGCTTCAAGGTCGCCCTTAACGAATTCGTCCCACATCTTGACAAAAAGACCTGCGCCGCAGGAAGTGGGGGTTGCGATAACGCCTCTTGCGCCTGCTACATAAGCATCATAAAGGAAGGGAATGTTTGCCTGAAGAACGTTTGAATCGCCCTGAACTGCAATCTTTGCCTGGATTTCGGGCATTTTGCAGGTTGTGTCCTTGATGCCCTTGAACTTGCCTGTTTCAACAAGCTTGCCGTAGGTTACGGAATCCATAAGGTGAGGCTGGAGGCCGGGGAACTCATAAAGAATGATGGGCAGCTCTGTGTGAGAAGCAAGGTCTGTGAGGTAATCATACTGTGTTGCAGGCTTGTCGCACATACCCTTTGTTACAAAAACAAGGCCGCTGACGCCCTGCTGCTCAAGGCGCTTCATTTCTTCAACCTGGTCATCAAAACCAACCTGAAGGTTAGCTGTTGCAAATACGGGAACACCGTTTGAATTCTTGACGGCAAGACCTGCGCACTTAACTCTTTCTTCGGGAGTAAGCTCGGTCATTTCTGAAGAACCGCAAACAGCAAAAAGATGCTGGGGTTTGAAAGCTGCCTGCCAGGCAACGTATTCTTCATAAGCCTTATAGTCAACGCTTCTGTCCCACTTAAAGGGAGTTAAAAGAAGCGAATAAACACCTGAAAATTCATTGAAATTTGACATAATAAAACACCTTCCGTTTAATTATTTGCATTTTATTTCATCTTGCATTATATACCCCTTGTTTATAAAAATCAATAACAATATTATTAATAATATTCTAAATTTTTCTTATTTTTTACTTTCTATTGACTTTAAACGGCTTTTACAATAAAATAGTTGCGACACATTTATCATACGGAGAGAAAAATGAAAGAAAAAAGCAACAATTTCATTGTAAATATGCTCAGGTTAGCCCTGCCGATTGCCATGCAGCAGCTTCTTGTTTCGTGCGCGCAGCTTGTGGACACGGCAATGGTTACGGGGCTTGGCAACATCACCGTTTCTGCCGTGGGTGTTTCGTCACGGTGGATATTTCTGATGAATCTTTTTTATTTCGGAACCTCGTCGGGTTCTGCTGCCCTGATTTCTCAATACTGGGGAGCAAAAGAAAAAACAAACATACGCAAGACCTGCGGTGCAGCAATGGTTTTCTGTCTCGGTGTGGCAGTTATCTTCTGCCTTGCAATGGCTCTTATGCCGGAACAGCTTGCAAGAGTATTCTCAAACGAAGAAGCTGTTGTAAAAGAAGCGGCTAAATACCTGCGCATCGTGGCGTTTATGGGAATTTTCAGCGCATTCAACCAGATTGCCTGCACGGTTCTGAGAGCAACGGAAAAGGTTAACCCTCCCCTCTTTTCATCAATTGCGGCGGTTGCCATCAACACATCGCTCAACTATATTCTGATAAACGGCAAACTCGGTTTTCCGATGCTCGGCATAAGAGGTGCGGCTCTCGCTTCGCTGATTTCGACGGCAGTTCAGTCGGTTATTCTGATTTTTGTTTTGAGCTCTTCAAAAGAAGTTTTCAAGGCTCCTGTAAAAGAATTCCTCACGCTCAGCCGTGATTTTGTTAAAAAATTCTGCGCTGTCTGCCTGCCTGTTGTTCTTAACGAGGGTATGTGGGCAATCGGCACAAACATTTATGCAATGGTTTTTGCAAGGCAGGGAAGCGAAAACTACGCAGGATACACCATTTTCAGCTCAGTTGAACAGGTTGCGTTTGTTTTCTTTGTGGGTGTTTGCCACGCCTGCTCGATTATGACGGGCAAAACCATCGGCGAAGGCAAAGAAAGCGAAGCCTATAAGCTTGCCAAAAAATTTGTCATTATGACCCCCATTGTCGGTGTTGTAACAGGCAGCATACTTGCCGTTTGCAGAGAGCCTCTGCTCTCACTGCTCAACATTGAAACTCAGGGTGCGTTTGACCTTGCATCAAAGCTGATTCTGATTTATTGCCTCTGGCTGCCGATAAGAAATATTCCGTACACGCTGATAGTCGGCACGTTCAGAGCAGGCGGCGACACAAAAATCGGCATTGTTTATGACTGTGTTTCTATGTATTTCATCGCCGTGCCGCTGATAATCTATCTCGGAATGGTTGCAAAGGTTGAATTCCATTATCTGCTGATTGCAATGTATCTGGGCGAGGACCTGCTTAAATCAATCCTGAGCCTGCTGCGCTTCAGGAGCAAAAAATGGATTAAAAATCTGACGGATAATAAGAGTATATAAAAAACGGTTGGCTCGGTGTGAGTCAACCGTTTTTATCTTCCGTAAAGCAGTGTCCATTCTTTCAGTTTTTTCGCAAGGTCGGGTGAAAAATCGCTTTTCAGCGCGCGCCACTGCCAGTTGCCGCTGACAGTTGAGGGCGTGTTCATTCTTGCCTTTGTTCCGAGCGAGAGTAAATCCTGCATCGTTAAGATAACCGTATCCGCAACACTCGCAAGGGCGGATTTTATGAAGCCCTCAACATAACCCTCCGCTTTGCTCAAACGCAGATATTCGGCGGCATAGGCAACGTCTTTTTCGGGCGCAGCTGCAAGCCAGCCTGCAAGTGTATCATTATCGTGCGTGCCGATATAAGCAACGCAGTTTCTGCCGTAATTATGCGGCAGATAATCGCCGCCGTCACGGCTGTCAAAGGCAAATTGCAGTATTTTCATACCGGGGAAACCTGTTTTTCTTATAAGCTCACGCACCCCGTTGTCAATAAACCCCAAATCCTCTGCTATAATCGCAGGCTTGCCGATTACCTTTTCAACAGCTTCAAAAAGCTCTGCGCCGTATGCCGCACGCCACGAGCCGTTGACGGCATCTTTGCTGCCGAAAGGCACTGAATAAAAGCTCGAAAAACCTCTGAAATGGTCAATGCGCAACACGTCAAACAAGGTCAGAGAGTGGCGGATTCTTTTTATCCACCAACCGAAGCCGTCGCTGCGCATATATTCCCAATCAAAAACAGGGTTGCCCCACAGCTGACCCGACGGGCTGAAAGCATCGGGCGGCACACCTGCAACATTAACCGGTCTGCCGTTTAAATCAAGCTCAAAAAGCTTTGGGTTGCCCATAACGTCGGCGCTGTCATATGCAACATAAATCGGCAAATCGCCGATTATTTTTATGCCCTTTGAGTTGGCGTAGCTTTTAAGCTTTTTCCATTGAGAGAAAAACAAAAATTGCAGAATTTTGCGAAATTCACAGTCTTTTTTATCTGCCTCGGGCAAAGGTTTTTTCCATTCAAAAAACGGTGCTCCCGAAAACTGCTCTTTGAGCGAAGCAAAAACGGAATAATCCTCCAGCCAGAAAGCATTTTCGGCGCAGAAAAGCTCATATTCTTCAGTTTTTCTGAAGCGGCTCATAACGTTTTTGAGTACCTGTATGCGGCTTTGCGAAAGCTTGCCGTAATCAACCTTCCTGCCGTTTTTGCCCCAATCAGCGTGGCGGTATTCTTCGCTTCTGAGCAGTCCCTCATCTCGCAAAAAATCAAGGTCAATCATATATGGGTTGCCTGCAAACGCAGAAAACGCCTGATAGGGTGAATCGCCGAACCCCGTGTGGCCAATCGGCAGAATCTGCCAGTATTTCTGCCCTGATTTTTCAAGAAAGTCAACAAAATCATACGCTGCTTTGCCGAGAGTGCCCACGCCGTAAGGTGACGGGAGTGACGTTATATGCAGAAGGATTCCGCTGCCCCTCATACATCACCTATCGCCATTGTGGTTTCTTTATCAAAGAAATACACCGATTTGCAGTCAATAAAAAGCCTGACCGTATCACCCGAAGAAATTTTCCGCTCCGTTCTGACAGCGGCAATGCAGCGGCTGTCTGCGAGATTAAAATAAATGTTAACCTCGCCGCCTGTGTTCTCGGCGATTTCTGCCTGCGCTGTTATTATGCAGCCGTCACGCACGCTTTGATTCTTTTCATAAGCATATATATTTTCGGGTCTAATGCCCATAACAACGGTGCGGTCAATGTAAGAGGCAAGCTTTTTTGCTTTTTGCTCGGGTATGGGCAAAGAGCAGCCTGCGAAATCTGCCGTAAGAACGCCGTTTTTGTTGCACACGGTGCAATCAATAAAATTCATTGACGGCGAACCGATAAAACCTGCCACAAACATATCGGCAGGCTCCGAATAAAGCTTCTGCGGCGTATCGTATTGCCTGATTATGCCTTTATCCATAACGATGATTCTGTCTGCCATTGTCATTGCCTCGGTCTGATCGTGGGTAACGTAAACAAAGGTGGTCTGCAGGTGCTTATGGAGCAAAGCAATGCGGCTGCGCATTTCTGTTCGGAGCTTGGCATCAAGGTTTGAGAGAGGTTCGTCAAGCAAAAACACCTTGGGATTGCGCACCATAGCTCTGCCTAATGCCACTCTCTGGCGTTGACCGCCTGAAAGTGCACCGGGTTTGCGGTCAAGATATTGCTCAATGCCGAGCATTTTTGCCGCAGCGTGCACCTTCTCATCAATTTCTTTTTTCGGCATTTTGCGCAGTTTGAGCGCAAACGCCATATTTTTATAGACACTCATATGCGGATAGAGAGCATAGCTTTGAAAAACCATTGCAATATCCCTGTCTTTGGGTGCAACACCGTTGACAAGCTTGTTATCAATAAGGATTTCACCCCGTGAAGCTTCTTCGAGCCCTGCAATCATACGCAGAGTGGTTGATTTGCCGCAGCCCGAAGGTCCGACGAGCACCACAAATTCCTTATCGTTTATTTCAAAAGATAAATCGGGTATAACCGTTACCTTGCCGTTATCAAAGCTTTTGGTAACGTTTCTGAATTCAATTGACGCCATCTGATTACCCCTTAACTGCGCCTGCAACAACGCCTTTGATGATATATTTCTGACAGAAAAGATAAAAAACGATTATCGGCACTATCGCCAGCACAAGCATTGCCATAAGTGCGCCCATATCCTTGTTTCCGTAGCCTCCGGTAAGAGCCATCTGAACGGCAACAGGCAAAGTTCTTTTTTTGCCCGAGCCGAGCACAAGATAGGGCAAAAGATAATCGTTCCAGACCCACATTGCATTGAGAATGGCAACGGTAATTGCCGTGGGCTTCAATATCGGAAAAATTATCATAAAAAACGCTCTTATCGGGTCACAGCCGTCAATGACGGCTGCTTCTTCAATTTCCGTGGGTATGCTTTTGATAAAACCGCTGAACATAAACACCGACAGCCCCGACCCGAAGCCGAGATAAATAAAAACAATACCCGGAATACTGCTTAAATCAAGCTCAAAGGCAAGATAGGTCATTGTATACATAACCATCTGAAACGGCACTATCATACTGAAAGTGAAAAGATAATAAAGAATCCTTGTGAAGCGGTTCCTGACCCTGACTATATACCACGCCGCCATTGCAGTGAGCAAAACAATGCCCGCAACAGAAAGGACTGTTATGGCTGCGGAATTGATGAACGCCTGCAAAAAGTCGGACTGCGTGAAACCTTTGACATAGTTTTCGGTGCCGACAAATTTTTCATCTCTCGGCAACGTAAAAGGTTCATCCGAAATATAGAAGTTGCCCTTGAACGAGTTCATTACAACAATAAACACGGGTGCAAGAAAAGCCGCCGCAAGCAAAAGCAAAACGGCATAGGTTGAGATATTGGCAAAAGTGCGTTTTGTTTTCATCAGCTTTCAACCTCCCTGCCGCTTGTTGCACGAAGCTGAACAAAAGCTATTGCCGCAACAAGCAAAAAGAAAATAACAGCCTTTGCCTGACCGATTCCGTGCCATTCGGCAAGACGCAGACCCGTGTGGTCATAAAACGTTTTGTAAATATCAAGCGCCAGCAGCGACGTGTCAGCAGCTTTGCCGTTGAGAGCGAGGTTCTGGTCAAAGAGCTTGAAAGAATTGGTGAGGGTTAAAAACGTGCAGATTGTGACTGACGGCATAACCATTGGAATTGTTATGCTGAAGAGCTTGCGTGCAGGCGAAGCTCCGTCAATCGCCGCTGCTTCGTTGATATGATCGGGGATATTTTGCAAACCTGCAATGTATATTATCATCATATATCCTATCATCTGCCAGTTCATAACAAGCACAAGACCCCAGAAGCCGTAGCTCGGGTCATAAGTGATATCAACGCCCATAAAGCCGAGCACTCCGTTGATGATAATGCTCCAGATGTGACCCAGAACAATGCCGCCGATAAGGTTAGGCATAAAGAAAACCGTTCTGAAAAAGTTTGTACCCTTCAGCTTGCGTGTTAAAAGCAAAGCAAGGGCAAAGGCAAGAACATTGATTGTTATGATTGACACTATCGTGAAGCGGAGCGTGAGAGCAAGGGAAGAAAGAAACGTTTCATCTTCTGTAATAATGCTGATGTAATTTTCAAGGCCCACCCACTCGCTCGTTTCAACTGTTTTGAAGTGGGTGAACGAAAGATATACTCCTGTTGCAAACGGAATAATAAACGACACCGCAAACGCCGAAAGAACGGGCAGAATAAAAACGGGAAAATATTTTTTAAGCGATTTTTGCATTCAATCATCTCCGAGGGTAAGATGAAGGAAACCGCTCACAAAAGCGGAGCGGCTCCGATTCCGAAATTATTATGCGCCGAATTCTTTTTTCCATTCGTCAACGGCATACTTTTTAACCTGTTCCCAGGTCATTGTGCCCTTTGCGTAATTGAGCAGCGCCGCACCGAAGCCCTCTTTATAGGTCTGGCTCGGAAAAACGGTAAAATTCCACGGAATATTGGTAACATCTGTTTTGTTCAGCCAGCGAACAACCTCTTTTGCAAGCGGATCTTCGGGCGTTTCGTCAATCGCAAAGGTATCAAACGGGGCAATGAAACCAAGCTCATCTGTCACAAGTTTTTTGCCTGTTTCAGAGCCGAAAAGCCACCAGAGAAAATCCGCAGCTGCCTTTTGCTCCGCTTCGCTTGCCTTTGAATTGATACAGATGAAGTTTTCCGTGCCGATGCAGATACCGAGCTTTTCTTCGCCGGGTGTGCCTGTATAAATCGGCATAAAGCCTATATCATCAGCCTTGACCGTGTTACCCGAAACGCCAAGAATCTGCGAAGCGCCCCAGTTGCCGTTTTGAACCATAGCACATCTGCCAAGCGCAAACTCCGCCATTGAAGCCGTGACGTCAACGGTGCCGAGCCTTGTTTTATCCGCAGTGGAATTGTTGATATACAAATCAAAAATATTTTTGAAATTACCCGCATAAGTGAAGTCGATACTCTTATAATTATCCCCCGTCAAGTCAACGCCTTTGTCCATAAACTCAAGAGTTACGGGGATATTCATAAGGTGGGTCTGCCAGCGCCAATCCTCACCTGTTTTAAGAGAGGTTGAGGCAAAAACGCCCTGAATGCCGAGCTCTGCTTTGCGTGCCTGCATATCCTCAACAACTGCTTTGAGCGCTGCAAAATTTGTTATTTCGTCAACGGAATTATAGGAAGTCGCTCTGTTCGGCAAAGCAAAATATTCAGAAAGAATCGCTTTGTTATAAATTATGCCGTAGCCCTCAACAACGTAGGGAATGCCGTAAACTCCGTTGCCCTTTCTGACAGCGAGAGATTTATCCGTCAGATGCTCATAAAGCTTGGTGTCTTTAATATCTGCGCAATAATCGGACCAAGAAGCATAACCGATAGGGCCGTTAATCTGAAAAATCGTGGGTGCTTCGTCGGTTGCCATCCGGGCGGTCAGAGTTGATTCATAGGTGCCCGAAGCAGCGGTTTCAACAACAAGTTTCACACCTGTTTCTTTTTCATACTCCTGCGAAATTTTTTCATAAGCCTGAGCAACCTCGGGTTTGAAGTTAAGATAGCGGATTTCTTTGACCTCACCGTTATCTGCATTTTTCGTTCGTGTGCAGCCGCTAAACAAACCTGTTGCAACAGTAACGGCAATTAAGATTGCAAATATTCTTTTTTTCATAAAAATACCTCCGTAATTTATCGTCAGAGTTGATATTATTATGCACATAATATTCAACGATAATTCACGGCAAAAGAAAAAGACGCACCGTTTTTGCGGTACGTCTTAAAAATATAATTTTAATAATTAAATCTTTGGTCAAGCCAGCGTATACTCATATCAACCCAGCATTTTGTGTGGGCAAGGTAATCAACGTGCTCCTGCTTATCATAAACCCAGTTGTTTGAGGTTGAAAAGCCGTGATAGCCTTTTTCAAAAATATGCAACTCAAACGGTACGCCGGCTTTTGCAAGAGATGTTGCAAAAGCGAGCGAATGCTCAACAGGCACGCAGTCATCCTGCGCGGCGTGGAAGATAAACGCAGGCGGTATGCTTGCATCAACCTTTTCATCGAGCGACGGCACGGGGCCTGCAAGAATATGGCTGATTGACTCAAGAATACAGGGATAACCGAGAACAATTGCAGCAGGCCTTATTTTGCCCATTGTTGCAAGTGCGGCGCAAAGATGGCCGCCTGCAGAAAAGCCGATTGCAGCGATTTTGTTTGTATCAACGCCCCACTCTTCTGCATTGTCAACAATTGCTTTCATTGCAAGGTCTGCATCTTCAAGAGGTCTTGGAAAAACGCCTTTTTCTTTGCCCACGGAATAACGCAGAATAAAGGTATTATATCCCTGTGCGTTATAAGCAAACGCAACAGGCTCCGCTTCACGGTCAGAGCAAAATATATAAGCTCCGCCGGGCAGAACGAGCATTGACGGGCGTTTTGCCATATGCTTCATTTCATCGGAATAATCCGGCAAATAAGCGGTGAGCGTTACGCCGTCATCCGTAAGATTCTGTGTAAAAACTCTCATAGTATCACCTTAATAAGTTACTTTAAGTGTTTTGATTTCAAAGGGTCTGAATGAAAGGCAGCTGCCGTCAAACGTCTGTTCAACCTCTTCGAGCATATTTGTGATTTCAACCTTCTTTGCGCCTTCAAAGAATTCAACAGGACAGTTTGTGAACGTACCCTCCGCCTCATAAAGACGGGCAATGAACGCCTTTTCATTATCCTCGCAAGGCTTGATTGCTTCAACAATAATGTTTTCAGCTTTGGGAACAACAAGCGGCATTGCTTCAAAATCACCCTTGCCTGCAACAACGGGAACATTAAGCTCATAGGCAGGCTTGATAACGTTATCTGCGCTGAAGCCGCCGTTGTGTGGCAGGAACGAATAAACGGTTGTGTGTCTGCCCTTGTCACCCTCAAAGTCAGGTCTTGTGCCTCCCTTATGGAGTGAAAGGCGCATCTGACCGCCGTTAACGGAAATGCCGTATTTGCTGTCATTGAGAATTGCTGCGCCGAAACGTGTTTCGGAAAGGTCTGTATATTTGTGGTTAACAACCTCAAACTTCGCTTTTTCAACGGAATCGTTACGGGTTGTGGGTCTTATGACGTTACCGTACTGAATCTCGAAGCGTGCATAGTTATTTTGTACGGATGTGTCAAACGCCGCTTTGAGGAAGCGGTGGTTATCCTGCCAATCCATAACGGTGTCAAACCTGATTTCGGGTGAATCGGCAAAATAAATTACGTCCTGAGTTACGGTTGATTTATCGGTAATCTGATATTTGCTTCTGATAACAAGAGCTGCCGCACCGTGAGAAACAACCTCACGGCTGATAAGTTCAGAGCAATCCTCAAACTTAACCTCAAGGTCTGCGTCAATATCCCAGTTATCCCAGGCTGTGGGCAAATCCTCAGCCACAAGCAGAGTGCCGAGTGCATAGCCGTCGCCCCTGAGCTGTCTGTTTGCCTGTTTGTCTATAAACGAATCAATATATCCCTTTTCATTAAAGGTTATTTCCGCAAAGGGAGTTGAAACGCCGTTTTCTTTAAGCTCAATAACACTTGCGGAATCAGGCGTACCCTTTATAAGATTGAATTTAACGGTTGAGAACGCAGGGATTTTAACACCGCTTATGATAAGAACGTTTTTGCCGTCAAGATTTTTATACGCCTGCTGCTTGCAGGGAATATCGGCAACAAGACCTTCTTCGCATTCAAGGAAGATTGCATCGCTTCTTTCAAACGAAAGGGTGTTTGTAACACTTACGCACTCCCCTCTGCCACCGACAAAATCAGCAATATATTCCGCCGATTTTTCAAGCACCTCGTTTGTTTCGGAGAGCGCAAGCTTATGCGCCGACGGAATGCACGTGCCGGGCAGAATATCGTGAAACTGGTTTATAAGAAGCTTTTCGTAAAGCGGACGAATCTTTTCGTCGCTTGCAACCTCGCCCGATTTAACAGCGTTGCTGACGGTGAGATATTCAAGGTCACGCAGTTTAAACTCCGCTTTGCGGTTATTATGCTTTATGTTATGCTGGTTTGTGAGCGTGCCTCTGTGCAGCTCAAGATAAAGCTCGCCCGAATAAGTGCCTGCATTTTGTGCATCGGCTTCAATCTTTTTCATATAGTCGCCGACAAGCGAATAATCAGCCTTTGCGCAGCCGTTAAGGTCTTTGATTCTGCGCGCCGTTTCCATCATTTCAAACTGCGGTCCGCCGCCGCCGTCACCGTGACCGAATGCGCAGATACGCTTTCTTGTGACGCTTCTTTCGCTGAGGGTGTGGTGGCCGTCTTTCCAATCACCCGTTACCGAATAGTGCATATCCAGCGGAGCGGGCCACGCAGGGATTCGGTTGAAATGAGTAAAAACGGTAGTGCCGTCAATTCCTTTCCAATAAAAAGTATCATAAGGGAAACGGTTAACGTCGTTCCAGTCGATTTTTGTTGTGAGGAAATAATCAACCTTGCAGCCCTTCATAATCTGCGGAATGGCAGCACTGTAGCCGAATGTATCGGGCAGCCAGAAGCAGTTTGAAGTATAGTTAAAATACTTTCTTGTGAAGCGTTGTCCCCAGAGAAACTGTCTGACCATCGCTTCGCCTGAAGTTATGTTACAGTCGCATTCAACCCAGACGCCGCCGTTTGGCTCGTATCTGCCCTCGGCAACCCTTGCCTGAATATCCTTGAAAAGTTCGGGGTAATGCTTGCGAATCATATCACCGTGGCAGGCTGAACTCTGAACAAAAAGGAATTCGGGGTATTGCTCCATCATTGAGATAGCGTTTGAATATGTTCTTGCGCACTTTTTGATGGTTTCTGTTTTTTTCCAGAGCCAGGCAGTATCAAGGTGCGAGTGACCTATAATGCACGCCTCTGCCGCTTCGGGGCCGTTCTTAACGGCAAGCATTTCTTTGAGGAAAGGCTGCGCCGCTCTGAGAGCAGCTCTGAACGTTTCTTCATCAACATCGTCGGGAGCATAGTAAACTCTCTTATGAACCTCATAGAGGGCGTTAATCAAATCGCCCCGTCTGAACGAGCTTTCAGGGAGCGATTTAACAAGCTCATTGATAACCTTGAGGTCAAAATAGAAATCGTTGATAAATTCGTCTTTAACACAGATATCAATGCCGCCGAAATTATAACGGTATTCTTTGATAAGTCGGTTTGTTTCAAAAGGCTGTGTGCCGAGGTGAGTATGGCCGGCGTAAACTTCAAGGGCAATATCAATTCTTTCGCCTGCGCTGACGTTCTTTTTAAGCAAGTCGCAGTAATGGTTGCCGTGACCCGTGAAAACAATTTTGGTGCAGAAGGTGCCGAAAGGTTTGCCGTTGACCCACAGCAAAGTTTCATAACCCTCTGTGTGAGGCATTGCAAACAAATCCTTGCCGTCAAGCTCTTCGGGCACGGTGAACGACGTTTTGAACCAGCAGAAGGATTCCTCCGCACCCCAGACCCAACCGCTTTTGACGGGAGCCATCAGGCTGTCATCAGGGATATCATAGAGCCTGTCAACTGTTTCATAGGCAAGAAGCTCGTCAATTCCTGCAACCTTTTTGAAAAGCATAGGGTTAAGGGTATCTTCAAATCTTTTTAGTTTTTTGAGCATTCGCTCAACTTGTTTTTCCGTAAGCATAACTTTCTTTCTTCTTTCGGGGGATAAATTAGTGAAAAGCGAATAATGAATAGTGAACAGTTAAGGACAGGCTCCGCCTGTAACCGATTGATATAAAAATGGGTGTGGGCAAAGCCCACCCGAAACTATTCACTCTTCACCATAAATTATTCACTTGCTTTTATTCATCGGGCAGACACTCATACATATTCCGCACACGGAGCCTCTGCCGATTTTTTGGAATTTTGTTTTCATATATGTGCTGCAGGCTTCGGGGTCAAAGATTTCTTCACGGGGAATACCCGGATACCAGTCAACACCCTTGATTGCCTTTGCAGGGCAGGCATTTACGCACAGGTCGCAGCCGTTGCAAACGTCTTTGATTTCAACGTCGGCAACATCAAATTCACAGTTTGTGAAAATTGTTCCCAAACGCACAAAACTGCCGTATTCATAATGCAGAAACAGCGAATTTCTGCCGATTGAGCCGAGGCCTGCAAGGCAGGCAGCTTTTTTATGAGAATATCTGCCTTTATAATTCCAGCCGTCTTTGTTGATGCTCTGCGAAGCGGCGACGGTTATGTAGCGGTAACCTTTTCTTTGCAGAAAAAGGCCTGCCTGCAGAAGCATTGCATCAATAAAGGCATTCACGTTGCGGTAATGGTTGAAATATGTGTGGGTCGGTTCGTCCTCAATTTCGTCAATTATTTCTTCGGAAAGTCTGACGGCAATACTCACGCCAAAAGGAAGCGGACCGTCATCGGCAGCAAAAAAGCCGACGTCGGAAACACCTTTTTCAAGCAGAAACTCACGAAGCTCGGTCTGAATGCTCATCAGCTTTTCACCTTCGTTTCAAAGCAGAGCCAACCGCCGCTTTCGTGGCGTGCAATTATTTCAAGACCATTCTTTTCAAAAGCTGCAACAACGTCATCCTCACGGGGCACAATGATGCCCGAGGTGATGAAAACCGCACCGGGATTCATATAGTCTTTGATGTTATCACAAAGCATAACAATGATATCAGCAACAATGTTTGCTGCAATGATATCAAATTTGCCGCTGACCTTATCGGTCATTGAGCCTTGAAGCACGGTAAACTCAGGCTCACCGAAGCCGTTTGTTGCGCCGTTTTCTTTTGCTGTTTTTACGGCAAGAGCATCAATATCAACACCAACTGCGGAATCCGCACCGAGGAGCAGACCTGCAACCGAGAGAATACCGCTGCCACAGCCGATATCAAGCATTGTTTTGCCTTTTTCGGCATAATTCTCAATGCTTTCAAGGCAGAGCCTTGTTGTATCGTGAGTGCCTGAGCCGAAAGCAAGACCCGGTTCAAGGTGAAGAACGGCTCTGTTGCCTGCATCAAATTCCTGCTCCCAGATGGGGCGGATAAGCAGACGGTTGCCCACGGGCATAGGCTTGAAATATTTTTTCCAGTTATTTTCCCAATCCGCATTCTTGCAGACCGCCTCATCAAGCTCGTGAGCAATACCCTCTGCAGTGAGCCTTTCTGAAAGGAAGGATACCGCTTCGGCAGGATTTTCTTCGGGCGAAATGTAAATATGAACAATACCCTTTGTTCTGTCCTTGGCAAGCAAGTCCTCGTCAATCAGGTCAATTCTTGCTATCTGCCAGGCTTCTTCCTCAAGGGTTCTGTAGTCCTCTATGTAAATTCCGTAGGGAACCGCCATATGAGCGATATCCCCTGCCCTGTCAACGTCATCGGCGTTGACGGTTATTTTAATCTCTGTCCAATCCATCGTAATCTCCAATTAATATTTATTGTGAACGTCTTCAGCAAAGCAAAGCATATCCTTAACCTCAATAACCTTGCCGTCATCAAGCACAGCCTTGCCGCTGAGTCTGCCGAAAACCTGATGCTGGTCAGTTATGATAACCTTAACATCAATCTTTGCAGCTCTGTCGATAATCGGCACAAATTCCATTTCAAATCTGCCGTTGTTTGAGGTGAATTTCCACGGGTCTGTATATCCGCTTTCGGGAATGTGGAACTTAACGTCGTCAAGCTTGTGAGCAACGCCGTCAAAGAAAAGAATGTTTTCGCTTGCGGCGGTTGTGTCACCAAAGCCGTAGCCGATGTTGAAGCCGAATGAGTGACCGTCAATATCCATATTGCCCGAACCCCAGTACCAGGTGTTATCGTAAGTCCATACACCTCTGCCCCAGTCAAGAGTGCCGAAGTCTGTTGAGGGGTCAAAAACATATTCCTTGCCGTCAAAATTAACTTTGCCGCTTGCTCTCATACAGTTAATTTTCTGGTTATAGTAGAAAGCGGTTTTCTTTTCTTTCCAAGGGGTTGCGATAACCATTGTGTCCATTTCGGGCTGTGCAAGGGTGATATCGCAGGAGAAGGTTTTGCCGTCAAGGAAATTCTTGAAGTTGCAAACAATTCTGCGCTGGCCCTCTGACACTCTGAATTCCATATCAAGGCGCTTATCGTGATAAACGGTGTCACCCTTTTCGCTTGTTGAGGGAAGCTTAAGCTTGCCCATGGGCAGAGCGTTGAGAATTGTTTCCGTATGCTCCCAGGGCTTTGAAAAATCAAGAAGGCTGACTGACTGCAGACCGATATAGCCGTCATCAGAAATAGTGAAAGCTACGCCGAAATTATTCTTTTCAGACAAAACAAGATAATAGTCCCATTCCTTGATTCTGAACTTGGGAGCTTTGATTGCATTGCGGTCATAAACCTGATAAAGCTGTTTTGACCAGCCGGGCTCTCTGAGGCTGCCGTCTTCTTTAAGTAAGGGCTGCACCTTTGTTACTTCGTGGTTTCTCATATTACTTTCCTCCTGTATATTATTATTCGATAAGATTTACGCCTTCGCCCGAGGCTCTGCCGTGGTTATAGAGGTTACGGTTTTCAAGCGCCCACTGACGGGGTGTGAATGCGCCAACCTCAACCTCGCTGACTGCGTGGTTCATTTCATAGAGTCTTGCATCAAGCAAGTCAAGCTGAGAAAGAAGCTCCGCTTCAATAAACATCGGCATTTTGGCTGCTCCGAATTCGGGCGTGCCGTGGTGGGAAATGAGCATATGCTCAACAAGGGTGAGCGTTTCGTCGGAAATTCCGTTTTCTCTGCCGATTCTGTCAACGTTAACAGCCCCCATAACAAGGTGGCCGAGCAGGTTACCCTTGACGGTGTATTCGCCTGCAATCCCCGTTGAAGCCACGTCAAGCTCTTCTATTTTTGCAATATCGTGAAGAATTGCACCTGCGCAGAGCAAATCGTAATTTACATAGCGGTAAATTGAACAAACGCTCTTTGCAAGGCGGAGAATCGAGAGCGTGTGCATAAGCAGACCGCTTCTGACTGCGTGATGAAGGTTTTTGGCAGCAGGCCAATAAAGCAGCCTTTCTTTGTAAACCTCAATCACCTTTGTGACAAGAAGTTTAAGCTCTGCATCGTCAAAGCCGTCAATAACCGCTTCAATCTCAGCAAGCATCGCCTCACCCGAAAGGCAGGCTGAAGGCACGTAATCCTCAATCTTAACGTTATCCTCAGGCAGAACGCAGCGAATACGCTCAACCCTGAACTGAATGGTATCATTAAAAGGTACGTAGCTGCCTCTGACCTTAACAAAATCAAATTTTTCAAACGTGTTTGATGGTGATTCTTTATAGTCCCAGAGTTTTGCGCTGATTTCGCCGTCATTATCGGCAAGAACAAGGTCAAGATAAGGCACACCCTTTGCCGTCATCTTTTTATCAACAGATTTTATCAGGCAAAAGCCCTCGTGCGACTGACCTGCGCCGATTGGTGTGAAATTCATATGTTTTTCCTCCAAAACAGAGTAATTGTTTACAGTTAAATTTATTGTAACATATATAATATAAAAATACAAACCCAAATTCAAAAATAAGATGACTTTTCGGAATATATTTTTACGGCAAATCTATTGACAAAATAATCTGTCGGCATATAATGAAAGTAACAATTCTCGGGGCGGGGTGCGATTCCCCACCGGTGGTATAGTCCACGACCCGCTTATGGCGGCTGATGCGGCGAAATTCCGCAACCGACGGTTAAAGTCCGGATGAAAGAGATTGCCGTTATTCTGACTTTTTCGCCCTGTTTTTTGCAGGGCGATTTTTGTTTTTTCGGCACTCCGAGGGAATGGAGTTTTATTATGAAAAAAAATCAGGCAGTCATCAGAACCGCCATTATGGCAATGCTCACCGCAGTTTCAATTGTTTTGGTCTATTTCATCCACCTGCCGCTGATACCCGGCGTTGCTTTTCTTGAATATGACCCTGCCGATATCCCCGTGCTTATAGGTTCGTTGATGCTCGGCCCCGTTTCGGGTCTGATAATTCTGCTTGCAGTCTGCCTTATTCAGGCACTCACAGTCAGCGCAAGTAGCGGCATAATCGGCTTTTTTATGCACTTTATTGCTTCGTCTGTTCTCATTCTTATTCCGTCGCTTATCTATAGGCACAAAAAGAGCATCGCAAGTCTTATAGTCGGACTTATTCTCGGCGTTATCGGTATGACCGCCGTTATGATTCCGCTCAATCTTGTGTTTACGGGAATATTTATGGGCACAGGCGTTAAAGCTGTTGTTTCAATGCTTATCCCTGCAATTATCCCCTTTAATCTGGCAAAAGCAGCCATCAACGCCGTTGTTACGTTTGCGGTTTTCACGCCGATTTCACAGGTACTTAAGAAATACACGAAGATATGATTATTCATCCTATTCCTCCGCTGTTTAACAGCGAATCAAAAACACTTATTCTCGGTTCTTTTCCCTCTGTTAAATCAAGAGAAGCCGCATTTTTCTACGGTCACCCCCAAAACAGATTCTGGGCGGTTGCAGCGGCAGTCATCGGCTGCCCGAAGCCCGAAACCGTTGAAGAAAAAAAGAAGATGATTCTTGAGAATCATCTTGCAATGTGGGACGTTATTGCGTCCTGCGAAATTGAAGGCAGCGCTGACAGCACAATAAAAAACGTTACCGCCAACGATCTTTCGGTTATCCTCGAAAACAGCAAGGTTGACAGAATCATCGTCAACGGAAAAACCGCTGAGAAATATTATAACAAATATACCTACCCCAAAACAGGCATAAAGGCAATCTGTCTGCCCTCAACAAGCCCTGCCAACGCCGCCTGGAGCATTGAAAAGCTTGTTGAAGCGTGGAAAATTATGTTTTAAATCAAACAATATCCGCCGCAATTGTATAACTTTGATTGCAATTGTTGAAAAGCATTAAAACGGTGATATAATTGATTTATAAACTGATAAGGGTGATATAAATGATTGAATTTTTAACCCATCTTATTAAATTTATACCCGCTTTATTTTCGGCTGCCATTGCATTTTTCTCTGTTTTTTCTGTTAGTGAGATAAGGCTCGGCGAAGAAATAGTTGAGCAGGTTCAGCGTATACAAACGCTTGAAGAACAATATGAAAGCGGAGAAATTACGCCTGTTGATGAATCGTCGTTCTTTTCGGGTGACCTTCAGGCGGAACTTGAATCCGGCATCAAATTCAACGAAATATGCTTTCTTGCAACGCACAACAGCTATCAATCGGAATCCACCGAAACCACCAAAAAGCTCTACCGCGCCCTTAATGACATTACCTTTGGACTTGTTGCTGCAACCAAAGCAGATTTTGAAAGCGAAACTCTGACAAATCAGCTTAACTGCGGCATAAGAAGCTTTGAAATTGATATTGAGGTTTTTGACCGCGGCGGAGATATTTCGTTCACCTGTATGCATGCCCCGCATATTGAAATGACCACCACTTGCTACGATTTTGAGCTTGCAATGAAAGAAATTGCAATGTGGTCTGACAATAATCCGGAGCACTTACCGATTACGGTCATAATAGAACCCAAAGATTCTTTCATTCCTATGAAAGATATGAAAAAATTCAGCATAGATTATGCTGATGAATTTGACGCCATATTAAGAAACTCCCTCGGAGATAAGCTTTTTACGCCTGCAGATATGCTGCGTAACTATTCTTCATTCGGCGAAATGAGAGCCGCAGATGATTGGTGCAAGGTCAGCGATATGCTTGGCAAGGTATTGATTCTGCTGCATGAATGCGAAACAACCGAGGACTATATATCACTTGAACCGTCAATCAAATCGCAGGCAATGTTTCCGATGCTTCGCTTCAAAGATATAAATCGCGACTGCACGTCATTCGTCATTGTTAATGACCCCAATGAATTGCTCAGAAACAAAGACTATGTGATTGAAGAAAGAATTATAGCACGCACTCGTTCAGATAAATTTACAAATATCACCGGAGAAAACCTTGAACTTGCCCTGGCAAGTCCGGCCCATATAATCTCAACCGATTTTCCTCCCAGAACAGATAACACGGCTGAGAGCTACGTTGTTTCATTCGGTAACAGAACAACGGTCAGAAAAGTCAATAAATAGCAGTAACACCCGCCGGAAATCCGACGGGTGTTTTGATTTGTTCAGCAAGTAAGCGATTAACTTTATCAGATGTCAAGATTCATATTATGGATTTTCCACTCGCCGTTTTCCTGAATAACGTGAGCCATACCGTTGCCTGTGATTTCACCGTCACTGCCTTTAACGGAAATTTCAAACTCAACCTCAGCTCCCTCGCCTATTTTCGTTGAGTTGAGGTTTTCATCCTCTGCATATAATTTTTCCATTGAATCAAGCACCTTTTCGGTCACCCCTCCGACTGCAGTGATTTTGATTTCAAACTTCACACCGCTGCCGCAGTCTGCCTCAAAACGGGCAAGCTTTGCATTAAGAGAATCCTTGATTTCACCTTCAAATTCAGCGTCAGTAACGCTGCCATAAAGCTGCTTGTCAAACGCCGGCATCAGAGCGATGAATTCAGCCGTATCAACGGTTTCAATTGAACCGAAATATGCTATAACCGCCTGCGCCGCACCGTTTGAAGCGAAAGTATCGTCTGCACCGGTGTTTTCTGCGGTGTTTGCGGCTGTTACACCGTCGGTTTCTTTTTTATCATCTTTATTGCCGCAGGCAAAAAAGATGGCTGCCATCGCAAGTGCAAGAAAAAGCGTAAAAATTCTTTTAACAGTTTTCATAATACAGACCTACGCAATTCAGATTGATTTGATATACACGGGTTCTTAATATTTGCCGTGAGCTTAGTTTGCCTGCCGATTCCGGCATTGCGAAAAAACTTCAAACGTTTCGCCTTTCAGCTTACTGTCAGATATCATCTTCAACAGAATAAACCTTCCACTCGCCGTTTTCTTTGATAACGTATGCTGTTCCGTCGCCGGTTAATTCATCATCACTGCCTTTAATGGTGATTTCATAATCAATATCTTTGGCTTCATCAATTTCAACGTCTACAAAATCATAGTTTTCTTCATACTTCTCTTTTATCGCTTTAACTTTTTTGTTTGACAAATCTTTTACTTTTACAATTGCGACTTCAAATTTTATATCATCGCCGTAATCGTCCTCATAGAATTTAATAAGTTCCGAAAGTCCGAATTCAATTTCTTCTTCAAGCTTTGATTTTTCATAATCAGCCTTATTTATTTCAGGCATAAGCTCTATATAGGAATCAGCATCTTCCTTTTCAATAGCTTTGTAATACGCTTTAACGGCGTCCTCGGGAACATTCACGCTTATGGATTTGTCTGCTTTGCCGTTATCATCCTCATCTGATTCTTTACTGTTGCAGGCAAAAAACGTTACTGCCATCATAAGAGTGAGAGAAAGTGCGAAAATTCTTTTTAACTTTTTCATTACTTAAACCTCCAAAAAATTTTTTTAAAATTGGTTTTCCCCAATTCAAAAGCTGAATTTATCTGATAACCTCCGCGCTCCAGAAGAATTCAAAGGTTTCGCCCTTTTCAAGCTTTTCGATGCCTCTCTTTTCGGAGATATCGTTTTTGACGTCTCTGCCGTCATTCACGCCATACCACGGTTCAAGGCAAACGTAAGGTGCACCGGGCTTTGCCCATATGCCGAGGAAGGGGCATTTGCCAAAGGTGAATTCAAGCTCATTTTCACCCTTGATACGAAGCTTTTCGGACTTTATGCCCGAAAGAATAAGCGCATCGGCTTTGAAAATATCCTCTGTAATCTCAATCTCTCTGCCGTTTTCAAGCAGAGGGAATTTTTTATCAATTATGAGATTATCGCTGTCAATGCGTTCCGTTGCAAGGGTTTCAGGCTGTTCAAACTCAATGACATCGCCGACAGCACAGTTGAAGCCGGGATGAGCGCCGATTGAAAAATACATCTCACCGTCAGTCTTGTTAACAACCGTCATTGTGTTTTTGAGCGATTTGCCGTTGAGTTCAAAAGTAACGAGCAATTCAAAGTCAAAAGGATAGCTTTTGAGCGTTTCCGCACTGCTTTCAAGGCTGAAAACAGCCTTTGCGCCTGCACACTCCTTAACGTTGAAAAGCAGTTTTCTTGCAAGGCCGTGCTTGGGCATTGAATATTCCTTGCCGTTATAGAAATATTTATCATTGATAAGCTGACCGATTATCGGAAAAAGAACGGGTGCCTGACCGTACCAGATTTCTGTTTTGCCGTACCAGATATACTCTTTGCCGTTTTCTTTTGATTTGAGCGAGTGAAGCTGTGCGCCCATATCGTCGATTTCGCAAGTAAAAAACTCGTTTTCTATTTTATAATACATAAAAATTTTCCTTTCTTTTTTAACTAATTAATTTTATCACAACAACCGATATATTTCAACTATTTTTCATTGAAATATTGCTGATTGAGGTTGAGCGTGATATAATTCATCTGTATCCCGTCGGTGCAGAGGCAAATAATATCAGCCCGTTTGCAAAGTAGTATAATAAAACATTCCGCGTAGGGCGGCTTGCCCTCAAGCCGCCGATGATTTCAATTCACCGTAAACACGGCGGGATGTGGGCATCCCGCCCTACATCTGATTCTGTCAACTTCCACATATTCATTCTATTACGGACAGCCGCAAGGGCCATCCCTACGAATTGAATTCGGGTAAGGGCAAAACCTTTCCTTAACTATTCATTCTTCACTATTAGCTATCCACTTATAATCGGGTGTGGGCAACGCCCACCCATAACTATTCACTATTCATTCTTCACTATTCACTATAAAAGAGGTGCTCAAATGAATTCGGTTTTCAATTCACTCCCCCTGCCTGCACTCCACTGCAGAGAATATGACTGCGGCAACAATACGCATATGCTCCTTTATTCAGACGTTGACAAAGCTGTTTTCGACAAGCTTTGCGCCGATCTGGAGTGTAAAGGCTTCGAGCTTTACAGTGCAACCGAAATTGAAAAAAACTGCCACAAAACCTATGTTTCGGGCAGAATGGTGCATCTGAATTTTTGTGAAAATGAAAATTCACTGCGTGTTATCGCCTGCGAAAAGTTTGAAAAATATGCCGTTTCACCCTCAAGCACGTCAGAAAACGCCACTCTCTGGCAGTTTGAGGTTGACCATTCGCTGATTGACTGCGGAATGTGCTATGTTGTTAAAACGGCAAACGGCAGATTTTTTGTTGTTGACAGCGCACACCCCTATTCGGTGCGTGACGATTTCAGAATCTGCGAATTCCTGAAAAAACTTTCAGGCGGCAAAAAGCCCGTTGTTGAAGGCTGGTTTATTTCTCACGGCCACGACGACCATATCTGCAAGCTGACGGATATTCTTCGATACCACAAAAACGAGGTTGAAATTAGGGCGGTTTATTATAACCTGCCTGCGCTTGACCACAAGGACAGCGGTTATTGGAGTACGCCGTGCATAAACTTTATGAAAGATTTTGAAGCGGAGCTTGCCAATAGCCCTGAAATCAAAAACATAAAATGCACACAGGTCAGAGGTTTTACATTGATAACCTTGAGTTCACCGTGCTTTGCACCCACGAGGACGTTTTTCCGCAAAGCCTCGAAAACTTCAATGACACCACAATTTCGCTGATGATGAAGGTCGGCAACTGCAAGGTTTCTTTCCCCGGCGACAGTATGGGAGAGAGTGACAAGGTGCTTATCAGACGCTATTCGGCAGAAACGCTCAAGTGTGACGTTATGCAGATGTCGCACCACGGTCACACGGGCACGTCGCCCGAATTTTACCGCCGCTCGGCTGCAGAATGTCTGCTTTTCCCGATAACCGAAATCAAGTTTGACGAAGAACTGCCCAATCAGGAATCCAACAGGGTTGCCATTGAAATTGCCAAAGAATATCACATTGCTTCAAACGGCACGGCAGAAATTCCCCTGCCCTATAAATTCGGTCAGACAAAGATCTGGCCCGACGAAACGTTTGAGGATTTCAACGGAATATTCAACCTGTGGTGCTATGAATACACTGATGAATATAAAGAGAAGCTTTACAAGGAGTTTCTGGAGAGAAAGAACAGATAATTTTCCTTTCAGATTTATATTTGTGCAATGTTTTTAATTTTATAAATTACGCATTACTTAATTAACTGCGTAGGGACAGCCCTTGCGGCTGTCCGAATGCTAAACGCATTCGCCGATACACAACAACAGGCTCGCACCGATTATTTTCGATGCGAGCCTGTTGGTTTTTTCACGGACAACCTCAAGGGTTGTCCCTACATACATTTTTTCAGTTGTCAGCTTTATGAACCAACCGACACTTTTCAGATGTTTGCGGCAGCTTTGATGTCATCAACTCTGTCTGTCTTTTCCCAAGGAAGGTCAACGTCTGTTCTGCCGATATGACCGAGAGCGGCAATCTGCTTATAGATGGGTCTTCTCAGGTCAAGAGCCTTGATGATGCCTGCAGGGCTCAGGTCAAAGAGCTTCTTAACAATTTCTGCAATGTCAGTATCTGCAAGCTTGCCTGTGCCGAAGGTATCAACAAAAACGGATACGGGCTGCTCAACGCCGATAGCGTATGCAAGCTCAACTTCGCACTTCTTTGCAAGACCTGCGGCAACAATGTTCTTTGCAACGTAGCGTGCTGCATAAGCTGCGGAACGGTCAACCTTTGTGGGGTCCTTACCGCTGAATGCGCCGCCGCCGTGACGTGCATAACCGCCGTATGTATCAACAATAATCTTTCTGCCTGTAAGACCGCTGTCGCCCATAGGTCCGCCCGTTACGAATCTGCCTGTGGGGTTGATGTGGAAGATTGTGTTTTCGTCCATCATATCGGCAGGAATTGTTGCCTTAATTACTTTTTCGGTGATGTCTGCTCTTATCTGTTCAAGAGTAACGTCGGCAGCGTGCTGCGAAGAAATAACAACGGTGTCAACTCTGACGGGGTTGTTATTTTCGTCATATTCGATTGTAACCTGACTCTTGCCGTCGGGGCGAAGATAGCCGAGAGTTCCGTTTCTGCGAACCTCTGTGAGCTTTGCGCAAAGCTTGTGAGCAAGTGAAATGGGAAGAGGCATAAGCTCGGGTGTTTCGTCGCAGGCAAAGCCGAACATCATACCCTGGTCGCCTGCACCGAGCCTGTCAACGCCCATTGCAATGTCGCCCGACTGCTTATCAAGAGCAGTCATAACCGCGCAGGTGTTGCAGTCAAAGCCATATTCGGCATTGTTATAGCCGATTTCGTCAACGGTTTCTCTGACGATTTTGGGAATATCAATATCAGCGGTTGTTGTGATTTCACCCATAACAAGAACCATACCCGTTGTGCAGCAGGTTTCGCAAGCAACTCTGCCCATGGGGTCCTTTGCAAGAATAGCGTCAAGAACTGCATCGGAAATCTGGTCGCAGATCTTATCGGGATGTCCGCCTGTTACGGACTCGGATGTGAAGAAATAATTTGCCATGATGATTTACCTTTCTCTTTTTAACTATCAACAAAAGTCCTGAAAAATAAAACCGCCGAAGGTATCTTCAGCGGTTGAAAACACCTTATTTTCCGGAGTATACTCCGCAGGAATTAGCACCTTGCTTAACACAGGTTGCCGGGCTTCAAAGGGCCTGTCCCTCAGCCACTCTTAATAAGGACATATTCTATTGACAACATAAATTATATAACGGTATGCGTATTTTGTCAACACCGCCCGAAGCGTTCAGATGTAGAATTATTGAACGCAATCAAGGATTTTTTCGGGCAAATCAACAATAAATTCGGCATTATTTTCCTCAAGCACGGCTCTGCTGCGGAATCCCCACGTTACGCCGATGCAGGGCAGACCTGCGTTATGCGCCGTCATACAGTCAACCTCGGAATCGCCGATGTAAACGGCATTCGCTCTGTCTGCGCCGAGTTTTTCAAGCGCAAGCCATACGCCGTCGGGCTCGGGTTTCTGGGCAACGCCGTCAATCTGACCGATGATAACGTCAATCTTATCACCGAAGAAATTGCGGATAATTTCAATTGCCGCATCCTGAATTTTGTTTGTTACAACTGCAGTTTTGAAGCCTGCCGCCTTGACCGCCGAAAGCATTTCCTGAATGCCTGCGTAGGGTGCGGTTTTATTCTGCGAATTGCCCTTATAATGCTCCTTGAAGATTTCAAGGCATTTTTCGCTTGTTGCTTCATCTGTGCCGTTAGGTACGCTTAAATAAACAAGTCTTTTGACTCCGTTACCAACAAACGAACGGATTTCATCAAGATTTCTTGAGGGAAAGCCGAACTTTTCAAGCGCAAAATTCACGCTGTCCATTAAATCCTCAAGGGTATCAATCAATGTTCCGTCAAGGTCAAAAACTATTGCTTCGTATTTCATATTATCACCTTAAAAAGCCGTGTCATTTTTTCCAACGACACGGCAAATTTTAATTCTTGAATTTATCAAAGAAGCCGCCCTTTTTGTTGCTCAAAGGTGCTCCCCTTTTAACGCCAAGCTCTTTTTCAAGCTCCAGCATAAGCTCCTTCTGGCGCTGGGTGAGGTTTTTGGGCACGTCAACAACAATCTTAACAAGCTGTTCGCCTCTGCCCTTACCGTTAAGAATCTGAATTCCCTTACCCTTAAGGCTGAAAACCGTATCAGACTGTGTGCCTGCAGGCAAATCAAATTTAACGTCGCCGTCAAGAGTGGGTATTCTCAGGCTGTCGCCGAGTGCCGCCTGTGTAAAGCTTACCCTCTGCTCAAGCCAGATGTTATAGCCGTCACGTTCAAACTGCGCGTGAGGTCTGACAAACACTGCAACCTTAAGGTTGCCTTTGGGGCCGCCGTTTGATCCGGCATTGCCTGCACCTCTGACGGTAAACACCTGTCTGTCATCAATACCTGCGGGTATGTTGATATCTATTGAGGTTTTGTTTGAAACCTTGCCTGCTCCGTGGCATTTGTCACAGGGGTCAGTAATGATTTTGCCCTTACCCGAGCAACGGGGACAGGTTTTTTGGGTCTGCATAACGCCGAAAGGTGTGCGCTGGTCAATGGTAACGTGGCCTCTGCCGCCGCATTCGGGGCAGGATTTGGGGCTTGTGCCTGCCTTTGCACCCGAACCGTTACAGTCGGGGCAAGCGTCAACACGGTTAACCTCAACGGTTCTTTTGCAACCCTTTGCCGCTTCTTCAAAAGAAACGGTGACCCTTGTCTGGATATCCTCACCTTTTCTGGGTGCATTGGGGTTAGACTGTCTTCCGCCGCCGAAACCGCCGCCGAAGAATGAGCCGAAGATATCGCCCAAGTCAAAGTCGAAACCGCCACCGCCGAATCCTCCGCCGAATCCTCCGCCGAAACCTCCGCCGCCTGCACCGTAATTGGGGTCAACGCCTGCGTGGCCGAACTGGTCATAGCGTGCTCTTTTCTGGTTATCGGAAAGAACCTCGTAAGCCTCGTTGGCTTCCTTGAACATTGCCTCCGCCTTGGCGTCGCCGGGGTTAAGGTCAGGGTGATATTCCTTTGCTTTTTTTCTGTATGCTTTTTTTATTTCGTCCTCGCTTGCGCCTTTCTGCACGCCGAGGACTTCATAATAATCTCTTTTATCTTCCAAGGGAGTAGCTCCTTTAAGAATGTTTAAATGTGGCTGTTGAGAAAGTAAGCTGAACGGTTGCCTCCCCTCTACAGTGGAGGTGCTGAACGAAAGTGAAGCGGAGGGGTTAATCTTCAACTGAAGGCGCACAAAGGTACGTCGATGGGAGAAAAAAACGTCAAATAAACGAAAGTCTTCTTTCTGCATCAGACTCGTTGCTTTTTGATGCACCTGCGGTGCATTCGGGTCGTCGGGTCGCCGACCCCTACGTTAATTTCGTTTATGTTTCAGCGACTTTATCAACAGGCAACGGGCGGATAATATCCGCCCTTATGCTTTGTATTAATAATTACTGATTGTTATCATCATATTCGGTGTAGTTTGCTTCGGTGTAGCCTGCATCCGTATAGCCTGCATCTGCACCGCCCTGAGCCTGAGCTGCTTCCTGAGCTGCCTTATAAAGCTTCTCGGAAACCTCATAGAATTTCTGTGTAAGTTCTTCCTGACGGCTCTTGATAAGGTTGATATCTTCACCCTTGAGAGCTTCTTTAAGAGCGTCAATCTTCTCGTTGAGAGCTGCTTTTTCGTCATCGCTGAACTTATCGCCGTCTTCGCTGAGGAGCTTTTCGCACTGATAAACCATCTGGTCAGCGTTGTTGCGTGTATCAACTTCTTCACGGCGCTGCTTATCTTCCTGAGCAAATCTTTCAGCTTCCTGAACAGCCTTTTCAATATCTTCCTTGGACATATTGGTTGAAGCTGTGATGGAGATTGACTGCTCCTTCTGTGTGCCGAGGTCCTTTGCGGAAACGTGAACGATGCCGTTTGCATCGATATCGAAGGTTACTTCAATCTGGGGAACACCTCTGCGTGCGGGCATAATGCCGTCAAGGTGGAACACGCCGAGAGTTTTGTTATCTCTTGCAAATTCTCTTTCGCCCTGAAGAACGTGAACTTCAACTGAAGGCTGGTTATCGGCTGCAGTTGAGAAAATCTGGCTCTTCTTAACGGGGATAGTTGTGTTTCTGTCAATAATCTTTGTGTTGATGCCGCCCATTGTTTCAATGCCGAGTGAAAGAGGAGTAACGTCGAGAAGAAGGAGACCCTTAACTTCGCCGCCGAGAACGCCGCCCTGAATTGCAGCACCGATAGCAACGCATTCATCGGGGTTGGTGCCCTTGAAGGGTTCAGCGCCGAGATACTTTTTGATAGCTTCCTGAACGGCAGGGATTCTTGAAGAACCGCCAACCATAAGAACCTTGTTAATTTCGCTTGTTTTAAGACCTGAGTCGCTCATTGCCTGACGAACGGGACCCATTGTTGCTTCAACAAGGTCTGCTGTGAGTTCGTTGAACTTTGCTCTTGTGAGAGTCATTTCAAGGTGCTTGGGACCTGTTGCATCAGCTGTGATGAAGGGAAGGCTGATGTTTGAGGTTGTTACGCCTGAAAGCTCAATCTTTGCCTTTTCTGCAGCTTCCTTAAGGCGCTGCATAGCCATTTTGTCGCCTCTGAGGTCGATGCCCTGGTCAGCCTTGAAGCCGTCAGCAAGCCAGTCGATAACTCTCTGGTCAAAATCGTCACCGCCGAGACGGTTGTTACCTGCTGTTGCAAGAACTTCCTGAACGCCGTCGCCCATTTCGATGATTGAAACGTCGAAAGTACCGCCGCCAAGGTCATAAACCATAATCTTCTGGTCGGTTTCTTTATCAATGCCGTAAGCAAGAGCTGCAGCTGTGGGTTCGTTGATGATTCTCTTAACGTCAAGACCTGCAATTTTACCTGCATCCTTTGTTGCCTGACGCTGTGCGTCGGTGAAATATGCAGGAACGGTGATAACTGCCTCTGTTACCTTTTCGCCGAGATAAGCTTCTGCATCAGCCTTAAGCTTCTGAAGAATCATTGCTGAAATTTCCTGGGGAGTATACTTCTTATCGTCGATAGCTACCTTATAATCAGTACCCATCTGTCTTTTGATGGAAGCAACTGTCTTATCGGGGTTTGTGATAGCCTGTCTTTTTGCTACCTGACCAACCATTCTTTCACCTGTTTTGCCGAAAGCAACAACAGAGGGAGTTGTTCTTGCGCCTTCTGCGTTTGCAATAACTATGGGTTCGCCGCCTTCAATAACTGCAACGCATGAGTTTGTTGTACCTAAGTCGATACCGATTACCTTTGACATACTGTTTTCCTCCTGATATTGAAAAGATAATTTAAAACAAAATTATGAATTGGCTACCTTTACAACGGCTTCACGGATAACCTTATCGCCGAGCTTATAGCCCTTTGAGAACACTTCGGCAACGGTGTTTTCGCCGAAACTTTCATCTTCAACACTCATAACTGCGTTGTGAATGTTGGGGTCAAACTCATCACCGGGAGCGCCGAAAGCTTCAACGCCGTTCTTTTTGAGAATATCGGCAAACTGCTGAAAGATGAGGTCAATTCCCTTTGAATAATCCTCAAGGCCTGCACCCTTGTTTTGCGCCGCTCTGTCAAAATTATCAAGAACGGGAAGCAAATCCTTGAACACGTCTGCCCTTGAAGAAGAATAGATATCCTGCTTTTCTTTTTGCGAACGCTTGCGGAAGTTATCATATTCAGCGCAGATGCGAAGAAACTGATCGTTCTTTTCGTCAAGCTCTTTCTGAAGCTCTTCTTCTTTGGTAAGCTCCGCTTTGGTTTCTTCTGCAACCGTTTCTTCTGCGGCTGCTTCGTTAATTTCTTCTGCCTGTTTGTTGGTTTTATCTTTTTTCATAGCTGTTTCCTTTCTGTCAGTCCTCCAGCGCCTGAGTTATGAGGCTGCCGACAAGATTGGTCAGATATTTGACACTTGGTATTATATTTTCATAATCCATACGGGTCGGGCCGATAATTCCGAACGTTCCGGAATCGTTGCCGCCCACGGAATATTTTGCCACGATAACGCTTGAATTTTCAAGCTGTCTGTAAATATTTTCTTTGCCGATTTTTATGTTAAACGGGTCTTTTGAGCGGGTCATAACCTCTGTGAGAGGCTCTTTTTTGTTAAGAAATTCAAGCAATTCAACAGCACCCGAGCCGTAATCCTTATGCGAAAAAAGGTTTGAACTGCCGCCAAGCATAACCCTTGAGCTTGCCGTGCTGCCTGCAAGCTCGCAGACCGCAGCAATCAGCGGAAGCATTGCGAGAGGGTCGCTGTCAACAGAAGCGGCAACCGTCTGCATTGAAGCAACGCTTATGTCAGAAGCCGATTTGCCGATTATCGCCGATTCAACAACATTATAAAACTCCTCAACAATTTTAACGTTAAGCTCGCTGTCCAGCCTGCAAAGGCGGCTTTTGAGGATACCGTTTGAGGTCAGGAGCACAAGCATCGCCGTGTGAGGGCTGACAGGCACAAGCTCGATTTTGCGGATAACGGTTGAATCGCCGCCGGGTGCGGTTGAAACACAGGCGCATTTTGTTAAATCCGCCAGCACCTCGCCTGCCCTTGTTATGAGCCGCTCCGGGTCGCCTGCAGCGGAGGAGATACCTGCCTCAATCAAGCGTTTGTTTAGTTCATCAATCTCACGGTTTTTCATTAGGTTATCAACGTAATATCTGTAACCCGTCTGTGAGGGAATTCTGCCTGCGGAGGTGTGGGGCTGCTCAAGATAACCGAGTGAAGCAAGCTCGCTCATCTCGTTACGGATTGTTGCCGACGAAACCGACATACCCGTGAGCGCAAGAAGCTCTTTTGAACCGACAGGCTCACCTGTTTTGATATATTGCTCAACAACGGCTGCCAATATGGCTTTTTTTCTTTCACTGAGCTCTGCCATAACCTCACCGCCTTTCTGCAGATTTCACAGAGTGCTAATTTTAGCACTCAAAGCAAAAGAGTGCTAACTGCAGTTATTACTATACCCCACTTACCGGAATTTGTCAATATCACAATTGTAAACACTTTGTTAAAATCTGTTAATTTTATGTGAACCTATCCGGTTATCATATTAAATCGGTATAAACCATTCAATATAAAACAGAAGCAGTGCAAACTGCCATATAAAAAGACGGTGCAAAAAAACAGCTCCGGCCGTTGACTTTTCAATTTGAAATGCGATATAATTACCTAAAAGAATTTTGGAGGAGAAAATATGGACTTACACGATTATAAAGACGTTGCAGAAAACTATGACCTTTATCTTGACGTTATGTTTGCAAACAACAACCTTGTGGGAGGCTTTGTTGAATTTTATTATGATTTAGCCCAAAAATATGGCTCCGGCGGCGTTATTGACATTGCTTGCGGAACAGGCGCAATTCTTTTGCCGCTTGCAAAGGCAGGCATTGACATTGACGGCACGGATTTATCCGAGGCTATGTGTGAAGTGGCAAAAAGCAAAGCTGAAAGTATGGGACTCTACCTTAATATTTTCCCCGCCGATATGACTGATTTCAGAAGTAACAGAAAATATTCGCTGGCAATTATTGCAAGAAGCGGCTTTATGCATCTGCCCACACCTGAGCTTCAGAGAGCGGCACTTCTGAACATTCGTGAAAATCTGACAGACGGAGGTGTGCTGACGCTCAACACATTTGCGCCTCATCCTCTTGTTCAGGCAGAGCAGATGAAAACAAAGGACACCGATTTCTCTTTTCGCCTTGAATATGTTAACAAAGACGGCAAGCTTGAAAAGATATATAACGCAATTTCATATGACCCACTGACCCAGATTATGGCAGGCAACTGGAAGTTTGAAACCTATGACGAAGCCGGCAACATAATTGCAGAAAGAATCAGACCGTTAAAAATGCGTCAGACATATAAGCAGGAATTCTTATATTTAGCCGAACTCTGCGGCTTTGAGGTTATCAACATATACAGCGACTATCATAAAAGCACGGAAGAAACAGGCAACTATCTGTGGCTGCTGAAAAAAGTTGACTGAACAACTTAAACTCAATTCAAACATAAATTTTGAATTTTTGAAAACTATTTACGGCGGAATTATCCGCCGTTTTTTTGTTGCGGCGGCGGTTAAATTAATAGTGCTCCGTTGCTGCTTTGCACAGAATGACGCAAACAATATAAAAACGCTTACGGGCGAAGATTATTTGTTGAAAATCTTTTTGGTTCATCAAAGTTTGATACGGAGCAATCGGAAACACGGAGGTGAAAAATGAAGCGTTTTTTTAAATCATTGAGCGCAACACTGACTGCCGCCTGCGTTTTTGTTTTTTCTGCCGTGGTTTACGGTCAGGGTTATATGCCCGATAATATCGACGTTTTATATGCACCGCGAGGTTTGGCTGACGGATTCTTTTCTGTCGATAACGGTTACGCTGTAAAGGCTTCGAGCTTTACAAGTTCGGACAGCGGACACAAAGCTACACTTATGGCGTTTGACGTTATCCCTGTCAAACCTGTAACATTGAACGTTACAAAGCGCAGATATGTTAATGTTTCGGGCGAGGTTTTCGGCATAAAGCTTTATACAAAAGGTGTTATGGTAGTTAAGATTGATTCGCTCAATGCCGTCACGGGCGGCCAGAGCCCTGCACAGCTTGCAGGCATCAGATGCGGTGACTGCATCACCCATGCAGACGGCTCTGTTCTGATTGGTGCAGACGATTTTATTGCCGCCGTCAACAGTTCGGGCGGCAAGGAGCTTGCGCTGACGGTTGAAAGAGGCGGCGAAAAGCTTGACGTTAAACTGCAGCCCTACCTTTCCGAGAGCGGAAAATACCGTGCAGGCATCTGGGTCAGAGACAGCTCCGCAGGTATCGGCACACTGACTTTTTGCGATAACTCAAGCGGAATTTTTGCAGGTCTCGGCCACGGTGTTTGCGACGTTGATACCGGCAAACTGATGCCGCTTTCGGGCGGCGAAGCTGTCAAGGCAACGGTAAACGGATTTTACAAAAGCTCACCCGGCGACCCCGGTGAACTGTGCGGTGTTTTTTCACAGCAGGTTATCGGACCTCTTAAAACAAACTCAGCTGCCGGTGTTTACGGCATTATGAACAGTGAATCTGAAGCAAAGCTGATGCCCGTTGCACTTGAGAGCGAAGTGAAAGAGGGATATGCTCAGATTATTGCAACCGTTGACGGTAACGGTCCGCAATACTATGATGCGCAGATAACCAAAATTTATCCTGCATCAGGCAACGAGGAGCGAAACCTTATCGTCAAAATAACCGACGAGGAATTGCTTGCCAAAACGGGCGGAATTCTTCAGGGAATGAGCGGCAGTCCGATAATTCAGGATTCGATGCTTGTGGGTGCAGTAACTCACGTTTTTGTTAACGACCCTGCGCAGGGATACGGGATTTTTGCACAGCGTATGGTCGAAGCTGCAGATGCTCTGAGCAACGCAGCTCAACAGGAAGCAGCATAAAAAATCCCCCGAAACCAAAGTTTACGGTTTCGGGGGGTGATCTTGTGCATTATATGTTATGCCGCAGCAATGATTGAAAGCATCAGACCCGTGAGAATGGGTGAAAGGTCAAATGCGCCCTTGGGCACTTCAAAGAAGCTGTCATCAACTTCAAAGGTGATATCATCAAAATATGTATACTGAACTGAATGCGTTGACGAATCTTCAACCTTGAGCATTTTGAGCTCGTCGCCGTCAAAATAGAATTCGCTGGTCACAAACTCTCTGTCATCATATTTTTCAACATAATATTCCTTGCCGTCAACAGTTTCGTTATAGCTGTCAATATATCTGATGAAGCCCTGTGTAAGGTTTGCCGCATTTTTAACAAGATCCCACACGTCAGCACCTGCAAGAGGGTTTTTATCAAGCTTGACATAGAAAAACGGCAGTGAGGGCATAAAAGCATAAACGCCGTCCTCGGAAGCAATAACTCTCACCTTAAGGAAGCCTGCTGTGTATTCATAAGCAATTGTGTTGCCCTTGACAGCAACGGTGTTTTTGATATCAGACGGGAAAAAGCCAAAAAGCATTGTGCTGCCCGAATTGATTGTTACCAGAACCTCGTCTTCGGTTTCGAGTTTGTCAAGCAGGGCATCAGCCTTGGGTGTTTCTGCAAATGCATTTATGCAAAAGCAGGATATCAACATAACCGCAGCAAGAATAGCACTTAAAAATTTTTTCATTGTAATTCCTCCGTTTTATTTTTTGGCAAGCCTTTAACGGAATTATTATACCATATTTATTCAAAATCTGCAAGCAGTTCGCAGATAACGGAATTTGAAAGCAGAAATCCTTGTTTAGTAAGTGCAAGCCTTTTGCCGTCAACGGTAACAAGACCGTGTTTTTGCAGAAATTCCGCTTTTTCGATGATGCAATCGGGCAGTCTTTTGCCATATCGCTTTTCAAATTTTTCAAAAACCAGACCTTCGGTTAACCGCAGCGCAAGCATAATATATTCTTCTTCATCACCGCCGAAGCCGTCGTCAACAGGCGGTTTGCCGTTTATGAAATCATCAATGCTGCGCTCATAATAAAATCTTTTGCCGTCTGCAAACGAATGCGCCGCCGCACCAATGCCGAGATATTCTTCGCAGCGCCAATATTTGAGGTTGTGTCTGCTTTCATAGCCGCTTTTGGCAAAATTTGAAATTTCATACTGTGCAAAGCCCGCTTCTTCAAGAGCATCAACCGCCGCCAGATAAAGCTCGGTTGTTTCGTCTTCATCGGGCAAAGTCAAGCTCTCTCTCTTTTTGTGGAAGAACGTGCCTTCTTCAATTTTAAGGATATAGGCGCTGACGTGAGTTGCACCGCTGTTTTTGCAGAATTCAACCGATTTGAGCAGGCTTTCTTTTGTCTGGTTAGGTATGCCGAGCATCAGGTCGAGCGAAATGTTCTCTATGCCTGCCGCTTTTGCTTTGGCAATCGCTCTTGCAACGTCGTCGCACCCTCCTCGCCTGCCGAGAGCCTTTCTTTCAGTATCATCTGCGCTCTGCAAGCCGAGCGAAATGCGGTTGACGCCACCCTTCGCCGCTTCTCCAAAATCAAAAACGGAATTGATTCCGCCCGTGTCGGAAGGATTGCATTCGAGCGTAACCTCACAGCCGGGCGTTCTTTTTATATGAGAAAGAATCAACGCAACGTTATCCGCTCCGAGCAAAGACGGTGTGCCGCCGCCAAAATAAACGGTGTCGTAAATGCGGTTTTCTTTATCAATTTGCCTGCAAAGTGCCGCAACGTAAGAATCCGTAACTCCCTTTCGGGGAGCTACGGAATAAAAATCGCAGTAAGGGCATTTGCCGTTACAGAACGGGATATGAAGATATAATCCGATTGGGTTTTGTGATCTGTCAGTCATTGTCATCGAGCTTGAGAACTGCCATAAATGCTTCCTGCGGAACTTCAACCGTACCGAAGTGGCGCATTCTCTTTTTGCCTTCCTTCTGCTTTTCAAGCAGCTTTTTCTTTCTTGTGATGTCGCCGCCGTAGCATTTTGCAAGAACGTCCTTGCGCATTGCCTTAACGGTTTCTCTGGCTATAACCTTGCCGCCGATTGCAACCTGAATCGGAATTTCAAACATCTGTCTGGGAATGTTATCCTTGAGCTTTTCGGCAATTTTTCTTGATTTGCTCCTTGCTTTATCGGTGTGAATGATGAATGAAAGAGCGTCAATCAGGTCGCCGTTGAGAAGCACGTCAAGCTTCACAAGGTTTGAACGGCGGTAATCGGAAATCTCATAGTCAAACGAAGCATAGCCTCTTGTTCTTGATTTGAGTGAATCAAAGAAATCGTAGATGATTTCGTTAAGCGGCAGCTCGTAGTGAATATCAACTCTGTCGGGAGTGATATAGTCCATATTTTTGAAAATACCTCTGCGTTCCTGGCAAAGGTCCATAATTGCACCGACGTATTCTGCAGGAGAATAGATGTGAGCATCGGTAAAGGGTTCTTCGCAGTAGTTAATATGCGCAGGGTCGGGATAATGGGTGGGGTTATCAATTTCAACCATTGAACCGTCGTTGAGATAGATTTTATAAATAACGCTCGGAACGGTGGTTACAAGGTCGAGATCGTATTCTCTTTCAAGGCGCTCCTGAATGATTTCAAGATGGAGCAGACCCAGGAATCCGCAGCGGAAACCAAAGCCGAGAGCACCCGAAGTTTCAGGTTCATAGGTGAGTGCGGCATCGTTGAGCTGGAGCTTTTCAAGAGCGTCACGCAGATTTTCGTAGTCAGCGCCGTCAGCAGGATATACACCGCAGAAAACCATCGGATTAACCTTTCTGTAGCCGGGCAGAGGCTCGGCGGCAGGGTTTTCGGCAATTGTTACCGTGTCGCCCACTCTTGCATCGCTTACGGTTTTGATTGAAGCGGTGATGTAACCAACCTCGCCTGCAGTCAGTTCTGCGCAGGGTTCGGGCAGCGTTGCACGCATATAGCCTGTTTCAACAATGGTGAACTCTGCGCCCGTTGCCATCATACGCATTGTGTCGCCGGGTTTGATTTTACCCTCTTTGACTCTTACGTAAACGATAACGCCCTTATAGCTGTCATAAACCGAGTCAAAAATCAGCGCTCTGGGGGGCATATTATCGTTTGCTTCGGGGGCAGGAATATTTTTGACGATGCTTTCAAGCACCTGCTCGATGTTGATACCTGTTTTTGCCGAAACTCTGGGAGCTTCGGAGCAGTCAAGACCGATAACTTCTTCAACCTCGGCAGCAACTCTGTCAGGCTCAGCAGAGGGCAGGTCGATTTTGTTGATAACGGGCACTATTTCAAGGTTATGGTCAAGCGCAAGGTAGGTGTTTGCAAGTGTCTGCGCTTCAACACCTTGCGATGCGTCAACAATAAGCACTGCGCCCTCACAAGCTGCAAGCGAACGTGAAACCTCATAGTTAAAGTCAACGTGACCGGGGGTGTCGATAAGGTTGAGGATATACTCCTCGCCGTCCTCGGCAAGGTAGTTGAGCTTAACTGCGTGAGCCTTGATGGTGATACCTCTTTCTCTTTCAAGGTCCATTTTGTCAAGAAGCTGCGCCGTCATATCACGCAGAGCCACGGATTTTGTTTTTTCAAGCAACCTGTCGGCAAGTGTTGACTTGCCGTGGTCAATGTGTGCAATAATGCAAAAATTTCTGATTTTGTCTTTTGAAACTGCCAATTTGTATTCTCCTAATTATCTGTCTAAAGCTTCTTCAAGCTTTCTGTTAACACCGCTCTGACCTATCCACATATCTTCCCAGCGGTGGCCTGCGATTTGTTCAAGGCGTTTTTTATCATCAGCCGAGATGTCACAGGCGCCTGTTTCGTGCTTCTGCGCAATAACCGCCTGAATGATTTCGTGGTCACGTTTCTTCATTCTGAAACGGAAGATAAGAATAAGCGAAGTGATTGCAAATATTACGGGAAGCCAGCTTACGATGAGCCTTAAGCCGAATTCCGTTTTGCCGCTGAGGGCGGCATATTCGATTTTATCAAGGTTTGTTGTGTCATAACCGATAACCTGAAGAAAGATGCCGAGGAAACCGGTAACGAAGCTGTTAATTGTTTTTCTGACAAAGGAATAGAACGTTGTGATAACGCCCTCACGCCTTCTGCCGGTGATAAGCTCGTCAACGTCGGTAACGTCGGGCTGAATGGTACTGATAACAAAACCGGGGCCCGAGAAGCCGAAATTATAAAGAATTGTTGCAATGTAGATTATAAACACGGGTGTGCCCGGGGTTACGAAACCGTTGAGCAACAGACCTAAAATCATCATCGGAGCCATAACGATGCCGCACATACGCTTATCCATATAGCGTGTGAGGAAATAGTTGAAAGGTCCGCCTGCAATTTCAGCCGCACCGCCAACGGTATTCAGCACACTGAAATGGCTGTATTTATCAGCTATGCTTCTGATATAGAACTGGTCTGCATAACTGTAAAAACTCTTTGAAAAACCGTAGAAAAGGTTGATGAGGAAATACTGTCTGAAAGCTTTGTTCTTGAAAACCTGAATATATTCTCTGAAGAAATATTTATAATCAATGGGCGGATTTTCGAGGTCAACGGAGCTTTTTTCTTTTGTTGTGAAGAAAGTAACAAGGGGCGCCCAGCAGAAATAAATTACAAAAACAATGCCGCAAAGGAGATATTTATTTTTGTCTGCAGGCGAAGGGTTATCCATATTTGCGCCGCCCAGAACAATGCTCATAAAGATGAACGAAGGGAACATACCAAACATATTGAAGATATATTCCATTATTTTATACTGCGACCTTTGAAAATACTTGGGCGCAACAGTCGGAAGCATTGCAAGGTGAGGAATGTTAAGCATTGTGTAGCCCGAGCTGTAAATAAGCGAAGCAAAAAGATAATAAATAAACAGCGCTGCCGTGTTGCCTGTTCCCGAAATTCCGAAGGAATACCATTTCATAAAATAACCGATTAAAAGCACCGGAAGACCTGCAATAAACCACACACGGTGCTTGCCGAAGCGTGATTTTGTTCTGTCTGTGATGAAGCCCATTGCAAGGTCGGTTACGGCATCAATAACACCGCCAACGGTGCTGATAACGCCCGCCATACCCGTGCTCATACCCTCAACAAAGTTGAGGAACTGCTGATGATACATACTGATGGGGTTCGTTACGCCGCCTGTTGTTATACACATAACGTTATAACCGATAATCGGTCTTAAGTATTCGCCGGTGTTACCCTCAATGCCCACGGCATCTTTGATTTTATTGCCGATACCCACTGAAAAACCTCCAATCGCAAACAATGTTTCAGATTACATACGGAAATATAATATCAAATAATAACAATAAGGTCAAGATTTTTGAAGTTTTTTTAATTTTTAAAAAAACAATAGACCGGAACCGTTTTTAAATCGTCATTAAGGTGAAAGGAGATGAAGTATGCCCGAAATCATAAACACAGCTGCCGTTTGATAGCGGCAGCAGCCGGAAAGGAGACATTTAATGGAAGAAAAAGTAAGAGTTAATCTTGACGGACTGCATTCACTTGATATCCGTGTGTGCAAAACCAAAAGAACAATTGTGACGGAGCTCGTTATGCCTGACGAGCCGCCAGAGCTTATTTATGCCGAAAAATTCGATGAGCCGTGCAATTACCTTAAAACCGCAATAAAACGGGGAATCCTTTACCTCGACGGGCGCATCGAACCGCACGAAAAGCCAAAACCCGATAAACACAAAAGCCCTTGGCTTTCATAGCAAAACTCTCTTAAAAAGAGAATGTTTTTGTATGTATTAAGGTTGAATTTACAGAATTATAATGTTATAATAATGTATTATAAGCAAAATCATTATATGTGGTGAGTTTATGGATAATAAAGAGAGATTGGCGCAGCTCGTTACGCAGCTTCAGAGCGGCGACCAAAGCGCATTCAGCGAGATTTATAAGCTTACAAGTCCCAAGGCGTTTTACGTTGCTTTTGAAATAACAAAAAACGAACAGGACGCAGAAGATATTCTGCAGGAAAGCTATATAACCGCGCTTGATAAAATCTCAACCCTCGATAAGCCTGAAAGCTTTGTGGGTTGGTTTCACAGAATCGTTGCCAACAAGAGCAAGGATTCGTTAAAAAAGAAAAAGCCGTCACTTTTTACTTGTGACGAAAACGAAGCATTTGAGGTTATAGCCGACGAGGATACCGACTTTATCCCCGAAGAAAGCGTTGACAAATCGGAGCTTCAGCAAATCGTTATGAGCGTTCTTGATGAGCTGAGCGAAGATAAGCGAACCTGCGTGCTGATGTATTACTTTGAGGAATGCAGCGTTAACGACATTGCGCAGGCGCTCGACGTGCCTGTGAGCACAGTCAAAAACAGGCTTTTCACGGCAAGAAAAGACCTGCAGGGCAAATTTTCAAAGAGAGGCATCACCTCGGCTTACAGCGTTGCACCCATCGGCGTTGTGCTTTGGGCAATGCGCAGAGCTTCGGAAACTGTTGCAAAAGGCTTTATTCAAAGCCCCGCCTCACCCAAGATTCTTGCGGCTCTTTCGGCTTCAGGTTCCGGCGCAGCGGCCACAGCCGGTGCAACGGGTGCCGCAGCAGCAACAGGCACGGCGGTCACGGCAAGCACAGGCGTTGCAACGGGTACCGGCCTTGCCTCCAAGGTAGCGGCAATGACTCTTGTTCAAAAAGTTGTTGCAGGCGTGGCAACGGTTGCAATTGTATCCGGCTCCGGTGTCGGCGTTGCGGCAATAATCAAAAACCGCAACAAAGCAGAGGAAGAAGGAACAAAAACTACCGTACCCATAACGGAAGAGGTTACAACGGCATTTTTCACTCAACCCGTTACCGAAAATGTTATGCTTGAAATAACAGAACCGCCCTCCGTTTCGTTGACAGATACAACTGCAGCTACATCCGCAACAACGGCAGGTAAGTCAACAACCAAGGCAACCACTGCCAAATCCACTACAAAGCCGACCACGGCAAAGTCAACAACCAAGCCGACTACAACGAAACCGACTACGACCAAGCCGACCACGACGAAACCAACAACAACTAAACCTACCACAACCAAACCTACCACAACACAGCCAACCACCCAAAAGCCCACCACAACCAAGCCCACCACAGCAAAACCGACTACCACCAAGCCCACCACAACCAAGCCGACTACCAAAAAACCAACAACGACGACCACAGCAAAACCGACAACCACGGTGCCTGAAACGCAAGTACCTGCAACGCTGATTATTACGGTTAATGACGGCTCAGGCACACCTGTTACAACAATCACAAGAAACGTGCCTGCAGGTATGGAAATAACGGAGGATTACGTTTATTCTCTTGTTACTCAGGAAGGCTATGACCCGTGGATAGGCGTTTTTGCCAACGGCTTCAATTTTGGTGAAGCGGCAGAATCGGGTAAAACATACGAAGCATCAGCAGACACATAAAGAAAAAGGAGTTCAGCTATGAAAACCAAAATCAAAAAATCCCTTGCACTCATTTTTGCGGCGCTTATCGTTATAGGCTCCTGCGCCGTTGCTCTCAGTGCTCTTTCAACCGATCCCGTCGGCACTGTCAGCGTTCAGGCAAAATTTTTCAGGCTTGACAATGTTACAGGCGAATGGCTTGAAACCGACAGAGCCAAAAAAGGCGAAACCCTCAAAGCAAGGGTTTACGTTGACACAGATTATTACACCTCATCCGGTAAGCTCTTGGTATTCTATGACGATGAATTTTTCACTGAAAACCATGAGCGCAACGAGGTTCTTAACGTTACGCCAAACCCCTATTACAAGAATCTTTGCCAGATGTCAACCCAGCTTATGTTTTTTGAAAAGGGCAGCAAAGCTATTGACAGAATGATTGCAAGCGGAGCTTTCAGCGAAGAATTTGCCCAAACACACACCTGCGTTGGCATTATGTATTTGCTCAACGGTATTCAGTATAATCAAAGACTCACAAATGACGAATGGCTGGTTGAATTTGACCTGACAGTCAAAGAAAGCACCGACCTGACAGAAGGAAGCGTCTTCACTCTGCCCTCTGTTTTCCAGTCACCCGAAAACGTTGATGCATTCAGCGATATTCCTTACGGCAAGCAAGGCGAAATGATGGAAGACACCGCCGGTCTTTTTGCCGTTTACGTTGATATTGAAGCTCCCGTTAACCACGTTTCAACAAACAGCAACATCGTGCTCGATGCAAACGGCGGATATTTTGAAGCAAACAACGCAAACGAACTTACTCTTACAGCAGAAATCGGCTCGGAATTTGACACCGCCAATGCCCCCGAGTCTGTCAGAGGCGGCTTTGCTTTTGCAGGCTGGGCATATCAGGACGGCACAGAGGTTGATTCTCCTGTTGAAGTAGAATACGATAATATTGAGCTTGTTGCGCAGTGGGTGCCCGGCGTTGACGTTACGTTCTGGCTCGATGAAGAAGGCACAGCTGTTCATTTTTCTGACACCTTCGCTCTCGGCAGTGAGCTGATTTACCCCGATGACCCCTCACTCCCCGGCTATATATTTGATGCGTGGTCAGAACCCGAAGGTATGGAATTAACGGAAGACCTTGAAGTTTTCCCCACCTATACTCCCATTGAATATATCGTTACCGTTTACGGTCTTTACGGCGACGTTGTTGACGAGTGGATTGCTTTCTATGGCGAAACCGTAACCGCTGATGACCTTTATGATAAGGAATATGTGGACGAAATGCTCGCTGACAACGGTGACTACTACACCTTTGATTACTGGGCAATTAACGGCGAAGAATTAACCGAAATAACCGTAACAGGTGACGTTGAAATTGAAGGCGTTTTCACCGCTATGGATGCAAAGCTCATTTTTGACGCCAACGGCGCAACGTTTGCAAACGGCGAAGAAACAGTTGAGGTTATCCTTAAATATGACGAAGAAATAACCGCCGATATGTACCCTGAGGTTCCCGAATATAAGGGACACACCTTCAAGGCATGGGATATGGACCTTGTAGGTCAGCCTATGGATGAACTTGAAAAAACAGTTTCAATCACATGGACAAAGAATTCCTACACAGTCAGCTACTATGTGGGCAACACCATTGACAAAATGATTAGTCCCGTAACATACGGCAAGCCCGTCAATGCAAACGTAACTCCGTCTGCAGACAGAATCCCTGCAGGCTACGAATTTATCGGTTGGAGTCTTGATAAAAACGCAACCGTACCCGGCGACCTCGGCACAGTTGAAGGCAACACCAACGTTTACGCCGTTTTTGCTCCGAGCGGTAACGTTGCATACGCCGTAGAAATCTATAAACAGAACCTTAACGGCGAATACGAACTCTCTCACACAGAAGAATATACTGACGGCACAACGGGCGAAATCCCGCCTTACGCTGTCAATAACAGCATTGAAGGCTTCTCCTTCAACCCGGGTATATCGTTTGTTGATGCTCCCGTTGCAGGCGACGGCTCAACCGTTCTTTACGTTTACTACCAGAGAAACAAATATAATTTCACAACCTATTCTGACGGTGCGTTCATCGAAAAGCACAGCTATCCCTACGGAAAGGTTATTGAAAGCGCAGACCCCTTAACCAAGGAAGGCTGCACGTTTGACGGTTGGGTTTATAAAGGCACAACAGAAAAAGTGGATTTCCCATTCACTATGCCTGCAGAAAACGTTGAACTTGAAGCAACGTGGGTTGCAACCGAATACACGGTAACGTTTGAAACAGGCAACGGAGAAACCGTCAGCCCCGAAACATATTTATTTGGTGAGGTTGTTTCTCTGCCCGTTTTAACCAGAACAGGTTATGAATTTGCAGGTTGGAGCTGCAACGGAGAAACAATTGACGGCGATTTCTATATGCCCGCAAACAACGTAACTCTTAAAGCGGAGTGGACTCCCTCAAACAATACCGCTTACATAGTAAACCGTTACTTTATGAAAGCTGACGGCAAGGGTTATGATTTGACAAGCGAGGAACGCAGTGGCACAACAGGTGAGGTTATCAAAATTACACCCTCCGCAGTTGAAGGCTTCACTTTCAACTCTTCAGCCAGCAGAATTGAGGGCACGATAAACGCTAACGGCTCATCAAACTTTAACCTTTATTACGACAGAAACAAATATACCTTTATAGCCTATGCCGACAACGAGATCTTTGAAGAAACCAAATATCTCTACGGTGCAAGCGTCAACGGCGCAGGTACACCTTCAAAAGACGGCTACCGCTTTGAAAATTGGGTTTATAAAAACACGGGCAGAATTGTTTCCTTCCCCTTCACAATGCCTGCAGAAAACGTAGAAATTATGGCAACGTGGAGCGCAAACGAATACACGGTTAATTTCAACACTGACGGCGGCGAAGCACTTAATCCGCTTAAGGTCAAGTGCGGCGTAAGTTTCACTCTCCCTGCAGCATCAAAGGCAGGCTATAATTTCGCACATTGGGAATTTGACGGCACAGCATACGCCGCAGGCCAAAGCTTCACAATGCCTGCAGGCGACGTCACCTTAACTGCTGTTTGGCTTCTGAACAGCAACACCGTTACCTACACCGTAGGCAGCGAAACCTTCAGCTTTGACGTTGTTCCCGGCCAGGCAGTTCCCCAGCCTGATATGAGCGACAAGCCGAGCATAGAAATCATCGGCTGGCTTGATGCAAACGGCAACGAAGCAACAATTCCTGACGTTATGCCCGAAAACGACCTTGTATTCACCGCAAAAATCCGCTATAACTTCAGTGACAACCCCTACGGCATAACAGTCGGCTACGAAGGCGACTGCTTCGATTATGAAGGCGACGAACTTGCTCTTGAGGTTAAAAACAAGAACCTTTCAAAAGCGAACGGCGGCATTTATTTCAACGATGAAAACTATAAGCAGCTTGCTCTTTATGACATCAGCTTCAAGCACGGCAGCTCTGACGTTCAGCCCTCAGGCAGCAACAAGGTTAAGGTAAGTATTCCTGTTCCTGCAGCTTATGCAGACGGCACAACATTCCTTGTTATCAACCGCCTGAGCAACGGCGCAACAGAATATATAACCGTAACCAAGTCAGGCGAAAAGCTTGAATTTGAAGTAAACAAGCTTGGCGAGTTTGAAATTTGCGTCAAGAGCGCAACAGTTATTCTTACTCTGCCCAAAACAAGCTATATCTACAGAGAAGCTCTTAATTTAAGCGGCCTTACCCTTGAGGTTGTTGACGAAAACGGCAACAAAAAAGTTATTGACGATACAAGCCTTATGACAGTCAACAACTACAACCCCAGAAAGACAGGAACACAGACCCTGACCGTTGAGTATGACGGCACATCTGTTAATTTTAACGTTAGCGTTAAATACGCCTGGTGGCAGTGGATTATCCGCATCCTGCTTCTCGGCTTCCTGTGGTATTAAAAATAAAAACTCGGAGTGTATATAATGAAAAAAATAAAATCAGCAATTTCGATACTTCTTGTGTCGATGATGCTCTTTGCAGTTGCAGCAGCAGGCATCGGCTCTGCCTCGGCAGATGATGCCACATATGAAGGAACCCATTATCAATACACCGTTGCAAACGGTGAAGCAACAATAACAAGAGCTCTGAACTCAGATGCAGACGTTACAGTTCCCTCCACCCTTGGCGGTTACCCCGTAACAACAATCGGCAAGCTTTCATTCAGAGAGCTGAGCAGCTTACGCAGCGTCTTTATTCCTGCAAGCGTTAAAACAATTGAGGAATCGGCTTTCAACGCCTGCATAGCACTTGAAAGCGTAACATTTGCGGATAACAGCCCCGTTAAGGAGCTGCCCAAAACAGTTTTCAATAACAACAGAAGCCTTAAAACAATTAATTTCGGCAGCAACAGCGCGCTGGAGTCTATCGGCGAATCGGCTTTTTGGGGTTGCACTGCACTTGAAACAATCATTTTTCCTGACAGCGTTAAAAATATCGGTGCAACAGCTTTTGAAGGCTGCTCAAGCCTCAAAGACATAACAATCACCAAAAACGTTGCAACCATCGGCGACGGTGCTTTTGTCCATTGCGTGGCTCTTGAAAATTTCAAGGTTGATCCGGCAAATGCAAACTTCTCAACAGACCACTGGGGTATCCTTTATAACAAGGATAAAACAGCTATCGTTGTTTACCCTGCAGGCAGCAAACGCCCCGTTTACACAATCCCCGCTTACATAACAAAGGTTGAAGACAGAGCGTTTATGGGTGCGATATACCTTGAAGACATCTCCTGGCTTAACCCCTACACAAGTTTCGGCCTCAGCGCATTCTCTTACTGCACAAACCTTTACCGTGCAACTGTGCCCGAGGGTACAGTTCATCTTTCAGACTGGATATTCAATGCCTGTTTCAGCCTGGCCGAAGTTAACCTGCCTGACAGCATTGAATCTTTCGGCGCAGGTGTTTTCCACTGGTGCACGGCTCTTACGGAATTCACAATGCCCGCAAATCTCTATGAGGTAACCTCAAACTCCTTCAGAGAATGCTACAGCCTCAAAAAGGTTGTTCTCAACGATTCACTTGAATTCATCGGCCCCAACGCATTTTCTTGGTGCTTTGCTCTTGAAGAAATCAACCTGCACGAAAACATAAAGCAGATTGGCAGCACCGCTTTTTATCAGTGCTATTCTCTCAAGGAAATCACCTTCCCCACAAAAGTCAGGTACGTCAACTCTCAGGTTCTTCGTCAGTGCTACGGTCTTGAAAGCGTAACACTTTCGCCGAACGCATATGAGATTGACACCGAAGCTTTTATGGATTGCAGAGCTCTTAAATCCATTAATATTCCTTCATCGCTCAACAGCATGAACGGCGATTCTTTTATAAGCTGCATTGCTCTTGAAACCGTTAACGTTGACCCTGCAAACACCAAATACAAAACAGGCGATGACGGTGTTGTTTATACTGCAACAGACAGAACCGTTATGTATTACCCCGCAGCAAGAGCAGGCTCTGTTTTTGTTGTGCCCGACTCTGTTGATTATATTCAGAAATCCGCATTCATAAGCGCACAGAATCTTGCGAGCATTGTTATTCCTGCAAGTGTTACAGCAATAAGAGATAACGCCTTTGACAGCTATAATATCTGCGACATCTATTATGAAGGAACAGAAGAACAGTGGAACGCCATGCAGGTTGCAGATGACGAAGCACTCAAGAGCATATCCGTTCATTTCAACCATAAGGATACCGACCACGTTCACGATTATGCACAGGAAATCACCATAACCCCCACCTGCGATAAAATGGGTCAGAAGAGTTTCACCTGCTCCTGCGGTAAAAGCGTAACAAAGGATTGGCATTATGCTATAAGTAAATCTTATTGTTACGGCATAAACTTTGAATGCTTTGAAAGCAACGAGCCCGACTGCACAACCAAAAATTATAATACGTACGGTTGCTCTGAGTGTGAAAAGGTTTATCTCGTCGTAGACAGCGCAAAGCTTGGCCACGATTTTGATGTTTCGGTTTCAGACACAAAAGTGAGCTACGCCTGCAATGATTGCTCTCACACCTATGATGAACCCATTCCCGAGGGTGCAAGATATGCGGTGTTTGCTTATGACGACGCAAGTATGGACAGTGTTTATATCCTTAACCCCGGCGATAAGCTTGCTTATCCCGTAACACCCGTAAAAGAGGGTCTTGAGTTTGCCGCTTGGGTTGATGCATATGACGGCAGCAAGGTTGAAATCGACGTTATGCCCGATAAAAACCTTGTTCTCGTTCCCTTCTTTGAAAAGCTGATGAAAGACAACATTTACAGGGTGTCCGTTAAGTTTGACGAGGATTGCTTTGCTGAAGGCTATGACGTTGACCTTGTTGTTGACGAGGTAAGCAGCAATACAGAACAGGGCGCAATTCTTTTCAAAGAAAACAACACTCCCCATAAAGCGGTCAGACTGCTTGACATTGCCTTTGAATCGGCAGGCGAAGAAATTCAGCCGCGGGCAGGCAAGAGCGTTGAACTGCGCATCCCCGTTCCCAAGGGTTATGAATATTGCGAAGAATTCCTCATTTGCCACCGCCACGAAAATGTAGAAGACTATGAAACTTTTGTTGTTACACCTGTTGACGGATATCTGGTTTTCACCGCCACAAGGTTCAGCAAATTTGAAATTTATGTGAAAGCAGATTTAGGCATTGCAACTCTGCCTGCAAAGACAAGCTATGCTTACAAAGATTCACTTGATATCAGCGGACTGACACTTATTATTACCGATGACGGCGGCAACACTGTTGAAGTGACCGACACAAGCAAAATGAAAGTCACCGGCTATGACCCCAAAAAGGTCGGCACACAGAAGATTACCGTTGAATACGAAGGCTTCACAACCGATTTCAACGTTACCGTTGAATATACCTGGTGGCAGTGGATTATACGCATTCTGCTTCTCGGTTTTCTTTGGTATTAATATGATGTTCTAAAGAGCTCCTTCGGGAGCTCTTTTTTACTGACGGGTTTCAGTCAGTTGAGATTATTTCATAAATTCAAATATGCCAAACTCTGGCCGTGATAAAAAAAGCAGCCCCCGGCACAGGCCGAGGGCTTATATTGTCTGTTATTCAGTTTATCCGGCATCAGCCAAAGAGATACACTCTTGTTTCATAAGGCTTTGTCACAAAGGTGTTAAGGGTATTGTCAACAACGTCATAGTTTGAAAGCATAAGCTTGCCCTTGCTCAGGTTAAATCCGTCGGGTGCAGTGAAGCTGACAGGCTTATCGGTGAACGAGTTGATAACAAGCATACGCTTGCCCTCATAGTTTCTTTCATAAACAAAGAGATTGCGGCTGTTCTTATAATGCAACTTGAAATCGCCGTAAATGCAAATTTCGTTTTCTTTGCGGAATTTGAGCAGCTTACGGTAATAATTGAGGATTGAGTTTTCGTCCTTTTCCGCCGCTTCAACGTTAATCTCAGTATAGTTGGGATTAACGGTGAACCACGGTTTATCTGCCGTTGTGAAGCCTGCGTTCTTTTCAGCCGTCCACTGAACGGGAGTTCTTGAGTTATCACGGGAAGCACGGTTTGCGATTTTAAGGAACATCTTATCGCTGAAGCCAAGCTTTTTGAAAAGCTGATAAGTGCTCTTGACCTGTGTATCGGTGTAATCGTCAACGCTGTCGAACTTTATGTTGAGCATACCGATTTCCTGACCCTGATAGATAAAAGGTGTGCCGCTCTGGCAGATATACATTGTTGCAAGCATCTTGCCGCTTTCAACTCTGTAATTTACGTCGCCGTAACGGTTGATGATTCGGGGCTGGTCGTGGTTTTCGATATAGTTTGCGTTCCACGCAATGCCGTAAAGCTTATTTTGCCATCTGTTATAGGCATTCTTGAGCTTTTTGAGGCTGAAAGGCATCGGCACCCAGCTGACCATAAAGCTGTCGGCTTCCATATGCTGGAAGTTGAACATCATATTGAGAGTCTGCTTGGGGCCTTCCTTGATAAAGCGCAGAGCAAGCTTCGGCGTCATCATCGGCGCTTCGCCAACGGTCATACAGTCATAGTTATCGGTAACTTTTCTGAATTCGGTAAGATATTCGTCAAGGTGCGGTCCGCATTTATAATGCTCCATACCGCAGGCAACGGGAATGGGGAATCCGTTGGGCAGACCCTCTTTTTTGGAAATAAAGGTGATAACGTCCTCACGGAAGCCGTCAACGCCCATATCGAGCCAGAAACGGATGATATCCTTGATTTCTTCACGCACCTTGGGGTTATCCATATTAAGGTCAGGCTGTTCCTTGGCAAAAAGAGTCAGATACCATTCGTCAAGGTTTTCGTTATAATGCCAGCCCGGACCTGCAAAGGTTGAAAGCCAGTTATTGGGCGGTTTTTTGCCGTTCGGCTTCTTGCCCTTGCGCCAGAAATAATAATCGTGGTAGGGGTTATCCTTACCCTTTTTGCTCTCTATGAACCACTGATGCTCGTCGGAAGTGTGGTTGATAACAAGGTCCATTATGATTTTCAGACCCTTGCTGTGTGCAGCATCGAGAAGCTCTTTGAATTCTTCAACCGTGCCGTATTCGGGGGCGATTGATTTATAGTCGGCAATGTCATAACCGTAATCGTGCTGCGGCGATTTATAAAGTGGTGAAAACCAGATTGCATCAACGCCGATGCTCTTGATATAATCGAGCTTTTCCATAACGCCCTTAATATCGCCGATGCCGTCGCCGTTGCCGTCATAAAAGCTTCTGGGCCACACCTGGTAAACGGACATTTCTTTATACCAATGCTTTTTGATTTCTGCCATTGCAATCTTCCTTTCGCATATTAAATAATAATATTACCTAAATCAACTGTTTCGCCTGCGGTAACAGCAAGCTCAAACGTGCCGATTTCTTCACCTGCAGCATTTCTGACAACGGCAGTGCCGCTGCTCTCTTTTGCAACAAACGAAAAGCTGCCGTCAGGCAAAACAGTGTATTCTGTTCCGCCAAACTCAACCGTTGCTGCCAATCTTGCCGGCAGTTTGCCGCTGACAGTGCCGACGGTTGAGTCGGTTCTTCTGATTGCTTCTTCAACGGCAAGCTTTGCGTTAAGCATCGGGTAATCCATTGTCTGAACTCCGTCAAGATATGCAGCGCCGTTGTTAACCTTTGCAACTTTATCTGTTGAAGAAACAAGAATATCCTTAACCTCCGTAGCCTTGAAAGAGGGGTTGATTGACCACACAAGACCCGCAACACCCGTTACACACGGTGCAGCCATAGAAGTACCTGATTTATAGGTATAATCATCAATGGCCGTGTAACCGCAGCTGAAAATACCGGAGCCGGGAGCCGCAATATCAATATCAGGCCCTACGTTTGAATAAGCTGCCTGAACATAGTTGCCGTTAACGCCGTTATCTGCTGCAGAAACAGCAATTATTCTGCCGAGTATTTCTTCTTTGGGAATATCATATCTGCCCGTATAAACGTTGTCGGGCGTGATTGCCGTAAAATGGCCGTTGTTTGATGAGTTGATGGGTTGGCCGTCAGCATTGCCGTTGCCTGCCGACTGAACAACGAGGAAATCATAGCCCTTATTAAGAAGCGAAGCCATTGTGAGCGAAATTGCTCTGGGTTTTAACCGGGTGTCATAAAAGCCGGCTTTTGTGCCGCTGACTGAAGTTGAAATACCGAACGACATATTGATGACCTTTGCCCCTGCCTGAACAAGTTCAGTGAAGCCAAAGTAAATTGCAATTTCCGTAAACCAGAACTGCAAACTTAAAATATCGGGATTCCAGTCAACGCAAATGAGGTCAGCGTGGTCGCAGATACCCGAAATACCCGTTGCGTTGTTTCGCTCGGCGGCAATTATGCCTGCAACGTGAGTTCCGTGGTCATCGGGACGGTTTTTACGCTCACGTCTATCGTTGGGGAAAGAGATTTTGCCCTCAAGCTCGGGGTGGTCAAGCTCAAAGCCGCTGTCAAGCACGCCGAGGCTAATAGGCTGATAATATGCCTCATAGTCCCACGCCTGCCTTGCGTTAATGGCTTCAAGCCACCAGTTTCTGCCGTTAGGGCTGATTTCATTCCATATTACGGGGTTTTCCGAAGCATAAAAATCATCCTGAACAACGTAATCAAACGGGTCATCAGGTGTTGTCTGCGTTTCAAGTTTGCTCAGATAAAGCGGCATCGCCAGAGCCACGCCGTCAACAGCTTCAAGCTTTTTGCTTGCATCAAGCGCCTGCTCGTGTGACATATTGAACGTTCTGACAACGTAAAGCTCAATAGGTGTGCACCAGCCGATAACAGTACCGTTGCAAGTGCCCAGTGCCTTTGATTTTTCCTTGAACGACAGTCCGCCGTCAAGAAAAACCGCAAGAGTATCTTTGACGTAACCTGTTTCATCGTCAATAAAACCGATATCCGCCGCCTCTATTTCATTAAGGAAATCGTCCTTTATTGCCTGTGCGGTGTAAGGTATGCCGTAAAGGCTTGCATAAAGGTTATCAATAAGCGAATTGAGCGTGCCGTAAAGCGTGCCCGTAATTGACATAAGAACCGACATCAGAAACGCAATGATGTGATTAAGCATACATACAACTCCTTGATTCTTTTATTTTTCTTTTCCCTTATTTCTTTTGAAATCAAACCATTCCTGCGGAAGCTGCGTAAGAATAACTGCAGTAAACATAATTGCACAACCGAGGAAACCTCTTGAATCGAGCTTCTGACCCAGGAGAAGCCAGCCGAAAATAACCGAAAAAACGGATTCAAGGCAAAGCAGAACAGAAGCAACCGTGGGGTTTGTATATTTCTGGCCGAAAATCTGCGCCGTAAAAGCAATACCGCAGCTGCCGACACCTGCATAAACAAGCGGAAGCCATGCACTTGCAATTTCCGCAAGCTTCGGCTCTTCAAAAATAAACATACAAACAACGGAAAGTGCGCCTGCAAAGAAAAACTGCGCACAAGAGAGCGCCATACTGTCAACCTTTGCGCAGAAATGGTCTATAACAAGAATATGCGCAGCAAAAGCAAACGAGCAGAGAATTGTTACGAACTCGCCCTTGCCCACGCTGAAATCGCCGGGTTTGATGCTCAGGAAATAAAGACCGATTACACCCAGAGCAACACCGACCCAGATGTTGATTTTAAGCTTGCGCTTGAGAAAGATGCCGAAAAGCGGAACTATAACCATATAAAGAGCGGTTATGAAACCGACCTTGCCGACATAGAGATATTTGAACGCTTCCTGCTGGAGATTGCCGCCGATGAAAAGCGGTATACCGCAGCAAATGCCGCCGATAACAACGTCTTTGAGCGGAAAGCTCTGCTTTTCTTTTGCGGGAAGCTTTGAATTTTCCTTTTTAAACCTGAAAGCAACAAGCGGAAGAAGAACAATGCCGCCGAGAACGGTTCTTAAACCGTTGAAAGTGAACGTGCCGATTGATGCGCCCTCACTTTGTGCCACAAACGAAAGGCCCCACACAACTGCGGCGAGGATACAATAGAAAGGTCCGAGAATCTTATCCTTTTTAATAACAAATCACTCCAAAACGAACAACCGCCCACAGAGAAAAACTGCGGGCGGTGAAAGACGAAATTATTCTGCAGCTTCTTCTGCAACAGCTTCAACTGCTTCTGCTGCTTCTTCAGCAACTTCTTCAGCTGCTTCGGGCTCGATGAGAGCACGGATTGAAAGGCTTACGCGCTTCTTATCAAAGTCGATACCTGTGATTTTTGCGGTAACCTTATCGCCTGCCTTAAGAACATCCTGAGGCTTGCTGATGTGTCTGTCAGCAATCTGTGAGATGTGGATAAGACCGTCAATGCCGGGGATAACCTTTGCGAATGCGCCGAAGGTTGTAAGACCAACGATTTCGGTTTCAATAACTGTGCCTTCGGGATAGTTCTTCTTAAGGATTTCCCAGGGATTAT
>JAZSNE010000038.1:0-7122 GCA_045536245.1 Acutalibacteraceae bacterium
AAATTTTCTAATTTAAAATTATATTTTAATAAAAATGTATAGAATACTTGATTATTGTTCTATAATATATTATAATATTTTTAATTAGAATTTTATTCTGAAAATAAGAGGGTTGTATAATGAAAAAAATTATTGCATTAATATTATGCCTCGGCATAATTTTCTGCACCTGCGCTGTTGGCGGCATTAACGCTGAAGCTGAGTTATATTCAGTTTCCGGCGGCAACATTGCCGTTGTCAACGAAATCAGCGCGGAGGAATTTGCCTTGAAGGTTGCCGAAATGATTGAGGAATTCGGCAGCACCCGCCACAACTGTGACAAAGATAATTCCGCTTTTGCCACGGCAAGACTTATTGTTAAATCTTGTGACAATATCAACGTTGAGGGAGCAATCAGCGTTATCGGCAGTTTTGACGGTTTATGGGTTATTCAGTTTGCTTCGCCCGACGATGCTGCTGCAGCGTTTGAAAGATTTGAATCTGACGGCAGAATTGAGTTTGTTGAAGCAGATAAAGCTGTTACTTCTGCAAGCGCAGGCGAAAGCGAGCTTCAGACTGCGGCTGCAAAATACATATCGTGGGGACCGAGCCACATCGGAATCAAAACACTCAATAACCGCCTGAAAATTCATTATCCCGAGCGTGCCAAAGTTTACGTGGCGGTTGTGGACACGGGCGTTGATGCAAGCCACCCGTTTTTTGAGGGCAGAGTTGAACCGACCCGAATCAACACAAGCGGTTCGGGCACAAGAAACAGCTCGGCTGACGATAACGGCCACGGCACGCAGGTTGCCGGCGTTATTGCGGATTCAACGCTTGAAAACGTTATAATCAAACCCTATAAGGTGCTTGACATGCACGGCAACGGAACCGTTATATCGCTTGCTGCAGGCATAAACTGCGCAGTTAAAGACGGCGTTGACGTTATCAACGTAAGCGCAGGATTTTATGAAGATTCTCCCGTTCTTAAAGCTGCTGTTGAAAATGCACAGGAAAATGATATTGTTGTTGTTTCTGCTGCAGGTAACAACAACACGGATGAACCGATGTATCCTTCAAGCTATGAGAGTGTTATCAGAGTTGCGGCAGTTACTGACCAAAACGTTGTTGCAAACTTCAGCAATTACGGCGGCATTGACGTTGCAGCACCCGGTTTTTCAATTCTCACAACCACTCTTAACGGCGGATATATTTCAGCTGACGGCACTTCGCTTGCCTCTCCTTTTGTTGCAGCTGTTGCGGCAACCATTCTCGGCGTTGACACCGACGCTTCTTCGGAAGACGTTGAAAATATGATTAAGAGCCTTGCTGTCAGTCCTTTTGAGCCGGATGCGGAAAAATATTACGGAGCAGGCGTTCTGACAGCGCCGACTATCGAGCATTTTACCGCAGCAGCAAAAACGGAAACACCTGTTTTTTCGGTTTCCACAGGTGTTTACACTCAAGCGTTTTCTCTGGTTTTGACCTGCGAAACGCAAGGAGCTGAAATATATTACACTATTGACGAATCAGTGCCCTCAAAAACCAATCCCAACGCAGTTTTATATACACAACCCATTGAAATTAGCACCACTTCAAAAATTCTTGCCGTTGCATATGCAGAGGGTTGCTACCGCTCGGATATTGCCGACTTTTCTGCTATTATAGCTCCGTACCCTGCCGAAAATGAGCTTGTGATTGACTCAAACGGCGTTATTACCGCTTACACAGGTTCGCTCACGAGCCTTTCAGTTCCCGAAAAGATTAACGGAATTACCGTTAAAAAGCTTGGCGACGGTGTGATGAAAAACAGAGGCTTAAAAGAGCTGATTCTTGCTGATAGCGTAACTTCAATCGGCAAAGAAAGCGTTGCCGATAACCCTGACTTAAAAACAATTATGGCAAGGGGCGTCAGCATTGTTGACGAAAAAGCTTTTTACAACTGCATCAACCTCAAAAACGTTTTATTGGGTACAATAGAGAGCGTCGGTGAATACTCATTTTATAACGTGGGCAGCAAGGCGTTTGAAATCCGAGAAAACACCTTTGCGCTGAATATTGAAAACCTCGCCTGTGTTCCCGAAGGTGCATTTATGAACAGCGCAATTTCCGAAGCAAAAATTAACGTTCCTCTTTCACTGGGTAAGGATGCATTTGCCGATTGCCACGGGCTTGTTAACGTTGATTTTGATGAATTGACTCATCTTGAAGCCGAAGCTTTTTACGGACTGAAATCGTTAAATAAGGTTAATATATCAAAACTTGATTATATACCCGAAAAAGCTTTCAGCGGCTGCGATTCCCTTATGTATATCAATCTGCCCGATGCAGAATTTGTTGATTCCTGCGCATTTGAAAACTGCGCAAGCTTATTTCAGATTGAAATACCAAAAGCAAAAACCGTTTATTCTGATGCTTTTACGGGCTGCGATTCATTAAACACTCTGAATCTTGAGAGCTTGACGGAGTTTGAGGCTGAAGCTTACACCTCAAACGCTGTTCCTCCCCTGCCCAAAAACCTGCTCACCTTCAATGCGCCGAATCTTAAAAGAACACCAAACCGTATGTTCGGCAACTGCTCAAAGCTTTATGAAGCGATTTTGAGCAGTGCAACAGAGCTCGGTGTTAACACGTTTAACGGCTGCAAATCACTGTTTTATGTTGATATAAGAAGCGTTGAAAATATAAAAACCAACGCTTTCGGCAGCGGCTCGATTACGGCTGTTGATGCAAGAAGCCTTGTTTCAACAAGCAATCTGCCCTCTGACAGCGGAATTATTCTGTCAAACGCCTTTATGGAATCTGCAAACAAAGCAGAAAATCTGACGGTTTACGGCACCCCGGGAACTCACATTGAAAGATACTGCGGGCTTAAGGGCTACACCTTTGTCGGTATACCGCTGATTTATAATGAACTCCCCGAATATATAACCGAAAACAGTGAAACGGTAACAATTTTTGCCATAGGCTTTGACCTTGAATATCAATGGTATTGGAACGGTGAAAAGTCCACTGACGGCGGCACTCCGATAAGCGGAGCAACGCAAAGCTCTTACACCTTTACGCAAGATGACACGGCGCCTTATTATTACTGCAAAATCACTCATCGTGATTACGATAAAGACGTTGTGATTTACAGCGATATTATCACGAAGGATTCAACGCCTGCCGATTATTCGGCATATAACGAAGCCGTCAAAGCTGCGCAGGCAATTGATAAGAGCAAATATTCAAATGCCGAAATTCTTGAAGATGCACTTGCCGTTGACGTTTCTGACAGATATTCCTGCGAACAGGATTTTGTTGACGCTCAAACGCAGGCGATTTATGACGCCATAGCTAACCTGAAAACCAACGGCGTTCAGACTCTTGTTATTTCATCTTCCGTTGCCGAACCTGAATTGTTTGATATTATTTCGCTCAATTATATGATTTACCCTGCAAATGCGCAATACGAAAGCATTATATGGAGCTGCGAACAGAATAAAGATGTTATTTTGCTTAACAAAAACGGATACTTGCGGATAATCGGCTCGGGTAAGGCAGTCATTAAGGCGGAGATAACCAACCCTGACGGTGAGGTTATAAGCGCAACCTGCACAATCAATTGTGAAATGAATCAGTTTTATGAATTAATTGCAGCGATAATGAAACCTTTCTGGCTGATGATTTATGAAATGTCCGGCCAGAAAATCAGTTAAGCTTTCATCAGTTAAAAGCTATCATAAATATGATTAATAAATAACAGGCTCGCACCGTTTATTTCGATGCAAGCCTGTTGTTATTTTTTTGTATGCTGCGGATTACTCAATCAAAGTACGTCAGCAAGGTCGAGGATGAGCTTTTCGGTTTTTTCCCAGCCGAGGCACGGGTCGGTTATTGATTTGCCGTAAACGCTTTCTTCGGGCTTCTGAGCTCCGTCTTCAATGTAGCTTTCAATCATCAGGCCCTTGACAAGCTTCTTAACTTCAGCCGAATGACGGCAGCTGTGAAGAATCTCTTTTGCAATTCTCGGCTGCTCCAACCATTTTTTGCCTGAATTTGCGTGGTTTGTGTCAATGATAACCGCAGGGTTGCTCAACGCCGTTTTACTGTAAATTTCAGCAAGATTTATCAGGTCCTCATAATGATAGTTGGGCATTGACTGACCGTGTTTATTGACGTAACCTCTTAAAATTGCGTGAGAAAGAGGGTTGCCCTTGCTTTCAACCTCCCAGCCTCTGTAAATGAAGGTGTGAGGATGCTGGGCGGCTGTTATTGAATTCATCATAACAGAAATATCGCCCGAAGTGGGGTTCTTCATACCAACGGGAATATCAAAACCGCTTGAGGTCAGACGGTGCTGCTGGTTCTCAACAGACCTTGCACCGATTGCAACGTAAGAAAGAACGTCGGAAAGATATCTGTAGTTTTCGGGATAGAGCATTTCGTCGGCGCAGGTGAAGCCTGTTTCAGCCATCGCTCTGATATGCAGGTTTCTGATTGCAACAACACCCTTGAGCATATCCTCGCCCTTGTGAGGGTCGGGCTGGTGAAGCATTCCCTTATATCCGTCACCGGTAGTTCTGGGTTTATTGGTGTAAATTCTCGGGATAATAAGGATTTTATCCTCAACCTTATCCTGAACACCTCTGAGGCGTGAGATATAATCAATCACGCTGTCGTCATTATCAGCCGAGCAAGGACCGATGATAAGAATAAATCTGTCATCTCTGCCCTCAAAAATCGCTTTGATTTCTTCGTCACGCTTTTCCTTCATCTGCTCAAGCTTATATGTGAGCGGATACTGCTCTTTAATTTCCATAGGAATGGGTAATTTTCTTTTGAATACCATATTCATAATTATTCTGCCTCCAAGGGTTATTTTTTATCAAACAACGCTCTGCGTTCGGTTGAATGGCGCATCATTTTGCGCATTTCTTCAACGTCTTCGTTTTCAAGCATTGATTTAAGTTCGTTGAATTTGGTTATGAACAGATTCATCTGTTCAAGAAGTGCTGCTTTATTTTCAATGAAAAGCTCGCTCCACATCAAATCGTTTATCCGCGCGATGCGTGTGAGGTCACGGAAAGAGTCGCCCGTATACTTTTCCATATTTTCTTTATCGTTGCAGGTCATCAGCGTTATGGCGATGCAGTGAGTAAGCTGCGAAAGAAAGCCGACCATTTCATCGTGTTCTTCGGGCGAAAGAGCCGTCACGTTTGAAAAGCCGAGAAGCCTGCCGAGCTCCATACAGGTGTTGATTGCTTCGGGCGTGTTTTTATCTGTGGGGGTCACAATATAGTTGGCGCCTGCAAAGAGTTTGTCTGTGCTGTTTTCAACGCCTGAAACCTCACGGCCAGCCATCGGGTGAGCCGCAATAAACTCAACGTCGGGGCGAAGCATATTCTGCACCTTATAGACTACGCTGCATTTAACACCCGTTACGTCTGTAATCAGCGCTCCGCTTTTGAGAAGCTGCTGATTCTGCTCAATCCACTCAACAAAAATGTGAGGGTATAAAGCAAAAATAACGATATCAGCTTCGCCGATAAGCTTTTCGTCAAGTTCGGTTGAACCTTCGTCAATCAGCCCTTCCTTGAGCGCAAAATCAATTGAGCTTTGCTCCTTCGTGATTGCACTTATATTAAAGCCGAACCTTTTGAGCACTCTTGCATAGCTGCCGCCCAAAAGACCCAAACCGACTATAAGTATTCGTTTGTTTATATTTACTATCATTCCAGAATCACCTCTGCTCCGAGCTGCTTCAGATTTTCAAAGAAACCGGGATAACTTTTTCTGACAGCCTGCGCACCTTCGATTGCACCGCCGCACTTTGAAAGAATAAGCGTCAGTGCCATAACAATGCGGTGATCATTATGTCCGTCAAGTTCGGCTGCTTTTATGAATTCCTGTTTGGGAACAGTTATCGAGTTTTCGCCGAAAACAAGTCCGCCGCCGAGTTTTCGGAGTTCTTCGTGCATTGCCTGACCACGGTCACTTTCCTTAATCTTCAGGCGGTCTGTGCCTGTGAGAACTGCTCCGTTTTTAAGAGCTGCAAGAGCAATCAGTACGGGTCCGAGGTCGGGACAATCGGAAATATCCAGCGTGGGTTTGCCTTCGGAAATAGCTTCAAAATAATCTTTATAAACCTTATCTCCCTGCAGACTGCTGCCGTTGAGATTATTGATTTCAATATCAGAGCCGATATAATTAAACGCATCAAGAAATGCGGCGTTTGAATAATCGCCCTCAACCGAGCCTGAAAAAGAATGCAGCTCTGAGCTTCCGATTCTGATATTCAGCTCATCTTCAAACTCAATATCTGCGCCGTAAGATTTGAGAGCCGACAGGGTGAGATTTATATAAGCCCTGCTCTCAAACGGCGGAACAATGCGGATTGAGGACTCCTTGCCGAGATAAACAAGGGCAAAAATCAGACCTGTTATAAACTGGCTGCTCATGCCGCCGCTGATTTCATATTCACCGCCTTCAAGCTTACCGCAAACCGTTAGTGAATTATCGGATTTAATAAAATCAAAGCCGTTTTCGGCGCACAGCTTTTCATAAACGCCAAGCGGTCTTTCAAAAAGCCTTGAGCTGCCGCACAGAGTTACTTTTTTGCCGAGGCACAGTGCAAGCGGAACAAAAAATCTTAAGGTACTTCCGCTTTCTCTGCAATTAAGAACGGTTGAAACAGGGTTCATAAACCTTTCGGCATTTACCGTAACGGTGCCGTTTTCAGTGTTGATTTCTGCGCCCAAAGCTTTGAGGCAGTCAATGGTGGCAAGAATATCTTCGCTGTAATCAACGCCCGAAACAACACATTTTTTATTTGATAAAGCTGCACCGATAAGCAGCCTGTGCGCCATACTTTTTGACGGCGGAGCATCAATACTGCCGCACAGCGTGCAGGGTTTAATAATTGCCTTCATATCATTTACCTTCTGCCAGAAAATCAATTGCTTCAAGATAGCCGTCAGTGCCGTGGCCGGTTATGGTTTTAACGCAGGCAAGGCGAACGTAGCTTATCTGCCTGAAATCTTCTCTTTCTTCAACCTTTGAAATATGCACTTCAACAGTTGGGATATTAACCGATTTTACTGCATCTAAAATCGCAATACTTGTATGGGTATATGCGCCTGGATTTATAACAATACCATC